>CAVOWW010000001.1:0-12875 GCA_963700255.1 uncultured bacterium
CGGGAATCCGGCTGAAGCCCATGCTCTCGTACATGGCCGCCGCCGACGTGTTGGTGTCGCGCACGCAGATGGCCAGTGCGCTGGCGCCCTTCTCCCGTGCGTGCTGCTCGCAGAACGCGACCAGTGCGTCCCCGACGCCCGTGCGCCAGGCCTCTGGAGCCACGGCGAGGAACCGGAACTCGACCTCGTCGTCCCGGCCGATCTCGCGGAACGCGGAGCCGGGCGGCGTGATCGTCGTCGTCCCGACGACGACGCCGTCGCGCTCGGCGACCAGGAGCAGTCCGTCTGACATGCGGGCGCGGGCATCCGACAGGGTGGCCGCGTACGGCGAGCCCGGCTCGAGCTGTCCCGCCGCGTCGTAGGCCGCCACGCAGATGGCGCCCACGATGTCGAGGTCGGCCTCGACCGCCGGCCGGATCACGAGGTCGGAGGACATCGGGTCACTATCGCGCACGTACTGCCCGTGCCGGCACCCGGGCTTCGGTAGCGTCCGCCGTGGATGAGGAGGGACATGCCCACGAGCGAACCCACGACCCGGATCGAGAATGCGATCGTGTGGACGGGAGTGCGCACGGACACCGGCATCGTCGAGTCGGACGCGATCGCCTTCAGCGAGCAGGGGATCCTGGCGCTGGGGGAGGCCGCACGGGTACTCCCGGCGGACCGCGTGATCGATGCCGACGGTGCGTTCGTCTGCAGTGCCTTCCGCGACGGCCATGTGCATGCGATCCCCGGCGGGTTCGAGCGGGCGATCGCGCCGGTGCGCGACCATTCCACCCCGCAGGAGATCGCTGCCGCCGTAGGCCGCTGGGCGGCCGAGCACCCCGAGGTCGAGTGGGTCCGGGGAGAGGGGTTCGACCACACCCTCGCGCCGGAGGGGATCTTCCTTGCGGAGTGGCTCGACGCCGAGGTGCCGGACCGCCCGGCGGTGCTGCGTGCCACCGACTATCACACCGTGTGGGTGAACTCCGAGGCGCTGAGACGCGTCGGCTACAGCGCCGACACACCCCAGCCGCACGACGGGGACATCGTCCGCGACGATGACGGCAACCCGGTCGGCACGCTCCGCGAGTGGGGCGCCTGGCGGCCGGTCTACGACCTCATGCCCCTGATGACCCGTGAGCAGGCCCTCTACGCGCTGAGCTTCGCCTCGTCGGGATTCGCGGCAGCCGGGCTGACGTGGGTGCAGGACGCCTGGGTGGAGCCGCACGACGTCGACTCGTGGCTCGCGGCCGTGCAGGAGGGCGTCCTGTCGTTCCGTGCCGACCTCGGCCTGTGGTGCGACCCCAACACCTGGAGCGCTCAGCTCGACCACTTCGTCGCCACTCGTGAGCGTGTCGCCGCGGCTGCGCCGGGGCGCCTGACCGCCACCACCATCAAGTTCTTCGCCGACGGGGTGATCGAGTCCGGCACTGGGGCGATGCTCGAGTCGTACTGCGACTGCCCGCACTCGAAGGGACTGCCCAACTGGGACCCCCAGGAGCTGAAGGAGGCGGTGGCCGCGGTCGACGCACTCGGCTTCAGCCCCCACATCCACGCCATCGGCGACGCGGCTGCCCGCATGGCGCTCGACGCGATCGAGCATGCCAACGCCGTCAACGGGGCCCGCGACCGGCGGGCCACCGTGGCGCACACGCAGATCGTCGATCAGGCCGATCTTCATCGCTTCGTGGAGCTGGGCGTCATCGCCAACTTCGAGCCCTACTGGGCGAAGTTCGACTCCTGGCAGACGGAGCTCACGGCGCCGCGCCTGGGGCGGGAGCGGACCGACCGCCAGTACATGATGCGCACGATCCTCGAGACCGGGGCGTCGGTCTCGTTCGGCAGCGACTGGCCGGTCACGACCTTCGCGCCGCTCGCCGGAATCCAGGTCGCCGTCACGCGGCAGATGACCGAGGGCGACTTCCGCGAGCCGTGGATGCCGGAGGAGCGACTCAGTGTCGAGCAGGCGCTCGAGGCCTACACGTCGGGGGTCGCCTTCCAGGCCGGGGACGAGCGCGGGGGCGTCCTGCGACCGGGCGCGAGGTCCGATGTCGTGATGCTGGCGCGCGACCCGCGTAGGGTGCCACCGTTGGAGATCGAGGCCATCGAGGTCCTCGGCACCTGGTGCGACGGGCACCGCGTCCACGGAGGGTGATATGCCCCTGACCCCGGGTGAGGGCGACCGCCTGCTGCTCCATCTCGAGGCGTCGCTGGCCCAGCGTCGGCGCGAGCGCGGCCTGCTGCTCAACGTCCCCGAGGCGCGTGCGCTCATCGCGGATGCCGTATGCGAGTGGGCAAGGGATGGGCTCAGCCTGATCGAGGCCCGCGACCGGGCGGGGGCGATGCTCACGGTCGACGACGTCCTGCCGGGCGTGCCGGAATCCCTCGCCGAGATCCGCGTCGAGGCCCGCTTCGACGACGGCACGCGTCTCGTCGTGGTGAAGGACCCGTTCGGCGCCGGGGACCCCGAGGTCGACGAGCCGCCAGCGCGTCCCGAGGCGACGCTGGTCCTGACGGTCGTGAACGAGGCGACCACGGCGGTCGGGCTGACGTCGCACATCCACCTCGCCGAGGTCAACCCGCGGCTGCGGCTGGATCGCTCTGCGGCCTTCGGCATGCGCCCGGCCATCCCGACGGGGGAGACGGTCTGGATCCGTCCCGGTGAGTCGGTGGACCTGCCGGCGCGACCCATCACCGGCAGCCGGATCGTCGTCGGCAACAGCGGTCTCGTCGATGGGCTCCTCGATGATCCATGGGTTCGCGCGTCTGCACTGTCGGCGCTGCGGGCATGCGGGTACCTCGACGTCGTGGACGGCGCGCCGGTGGGGACTGCCGCCGATGCCGACGGAGCGGTGGCCGCGGCCATGCGCGTCATCACGGGCACGGGTAAGGCAGGCTCATGAGCCGCGAGTACGGACCCCTCGAGGGCGACGTCGTGATCCTCGGCGACACCCGACTGCGTCTGCGCATCACCGATCGTGCTCCGGACGTGGGCGAGGAGCTCCGGGTGGGCTTCGCCAAGACCGGGCGCGATGGGATGGGACTGAAGGCCCTCTCCGCGCGTGAGTCGTGCGATGTGCTCATCACCAACGTCGTGGTGCTCGATGCTGTCGACGGTGTGCGGGTCGCGAGCATCGGCATCCGCGAGGGCCGCATCAGCGGCATCGGCAAGGCGGGCAACCCCGACACCTCCGACGACATCGACATCGTGGTCGGCACCGGCACCGTGGTCATCGACGGCGACGGGCTGATCGCCACGGCGGGGGGCATCGACACCCACGTGCACACCCTGAGCCCCCGGGTGTTCGAGGCGGAGATCTCCTCGGGCGTCACGACGATCATCGGGCAGGAGGCGGGGCCGATGTGGGGCGTGGGCCTCGGGTCCGCATGGGTGCTCGAGCGCGGACTGCGGGCGATGGAGGCCTACCCCGTCAACGTCGGGCTGCTGGGACGGGGATCGTCGTCCCGCGACGATGCGATCCGCGAGTCGATCGGTGCCCACGTGTGCGGGCTCAAGGTGCATGAGGACACCGGGGCGACCCTTCGCACGATCGACACGGCGCTGCGCGTGGCCGACCGGTTCGACATCCAGGTCGCCCTCCATACGGACGGTCTCAACGAGACGATGTCGGTCGAGGACACGCTGGCCGTGCTCGACGGCCGGGTCCTGCACGCGTACCACGTCGAGGGCTGCGGTGGCGGCCACGCACCGAACGTCCTGCAGCTCGCCGGAGTGGACAACGTCCTGGCGTCGTCGACCAACCCGACGCTGCCCTACGGCGTCAACGCGGTGGCCGAGCACCTCGACATGATCCTGCTGTGCCACGGCATGAATCCCGGCAACGAGAGCGACGTCCGGATCGCACGATCCCGTGTCCGCGGCGTCACCATGGCGGCCGAGGGCAGACTCCACGACCTGGGGGTCATCGGCGTCACCTCCTCGGACGCCCAGGGCATGGGACGCGCCGGGGAGACGTGGTGGCGGACCTTCGCGCTCGCCGGAGTGCTCGCCGGCATCGACCCGGAGCCGGCGGACGACGACAACGACCGCATCCTTCGCTACCTCGCGAAGATCACCATCAACCCGGCCATGGTCCATGGGCTGGCGCACGAGGTGGGGCGTCTGGCGGTGGGTCACCTCGCGGACATCGTCCTGTGGCGTCCCGAGCTGTTCGCCGCGAAGCCGCAGCTAGTCATCAAGGGGGGCTTCCCCGCGTGGGGGGTCACGGGCGACCCGAACGCGAGCATCGACTCGGCCGAGCCTCTCGTCCTGGGCCCGCAGTACGGCGCGTTGGGGGTCGTCCCGTCGGACATCTCCGTCACGTTCTCCAATGCGGCTGCGATGGCGGAGTCGCGAGCGCCGGGGTCCCGTCGGCTGGTGGCGGTGCGCGGCTGCCGCACGGTCCGCGCCTCTGATCTCGTCCGGCACGGCCAGGTCGGCACGGTGCATGTCGACGACGACGGCGGCCGCGTCACGTGGAACGGGGAGCCGCTGGCCATGGACCCGGTCGAGAGCGTGCCGATCTCCCGGCTGCACTACTGGTAGGGCGCCCCGCGTTGGGGGGTGCCTCCGCGTATCCTCTCGGCTCGTGGCCACCTTCACCCGCGTCGTCGAGGAGCGCACGGACCTCGGTGTCGACGACATCGATGCGCTCGCCCGCATCGTGGAGGAGTGGTCGCTGCTGGCGGACCTGGCGCTCAGTGACCTCGTCCTGTGGGTGCCGACCTGGAACGAGGGCGGGCTCGTGGCGGTGGCCCAGGTGCGCCCCACGACGGCGCCGACCGTCGTGCCGGACGACCTCGTCGGGACCTACGCCCCCCGGGGCCGGTTCCCGCAGCTCGACCAGGCGGCCGCGTTCGGCCGGCCGGTGACCCTGCGGGACATCCAGCATCCGTGGGTGCCGAGCGGGGTGGAGGCGTACCCGGTTCGCCGCCGCGAGCGGGTGGTCGGCGTCATCGCGCGGCATGCGTCCGGGGCACCGCGCGTGGCGGGCCAGCTCGAGGAGATCTACCTGACGTCCGCCGACGACCTCTTCACGATGGTGGTCGACGGGCGCTTCCCTGTCGTGGAGGCGGGCTCGGACACCACCGAGAACCCGCGTGTCGGCGATGGCATCGTGCGCCTCGAGGCGGACGGCACGGTGGCCTATGCGAGCCCCAACGCCGTGAGCGCCCTGCGCCGGCTGGGCCTGGCCACCGACGTGGTCGGCTCCTCGTTCGCGGAGCTCGCCGTCCGCCTCTCCCACCGCCATGGGCCGATGGACGAGACGCTGTCGTCGGTCGCCTCGGGTCGCGCTGCCGGACGCGCCGACGTCGAGAACGCGACCGCCGTGGTGCTGCTGAGGGGGATCCCGCTGGTGCGGGAGGGCGTTCGCATCGGGGCCATCGTCTTCCTGCAGGACGTGACGGACCTGCGTCGACGCGAGCGTGCCCTGATCGGCAAGGACGCGACCATCCGCGAGATCCACCATCGCGTCAAGAACAACCTCCAGACGGTCGCCGCGATGCTCCGCCTGCAGGCGCGGCGGGCCTCGACCGTCGAGGCGAAGGAGGCACTCGCGGAGGCGGAGCTGCGGGTGGCGGCCATCGCCGTCGTGCACGAGTCACTGTCGGCCGAGGCGGGGGAGCGGGTCGACTTCGACGAGATCGTCGATCGCATCGTCGGCCTGGTGCGCGACCTCGCACCCGCCTACGCCGGGACCGGCGCCGCGCCGGCCATCTCGCGACGGGGCTCGTGGGGGTCGCTCCCGTCGGACCTCGCCACCCCGCTCGCGATGACGGTGTCGGAGCTGCTGCACAACGCGGTCGAGCACGCGCAGGCGACGTCGGTGCTCGTCGACCTCGAGTGCGACGACGCGGAGCTCGTCCTCGTCGTCGCCGACGACGGGCGCGGGCTGCCGGAAGGCTTCGACGAGCAGAACGCGGGCCTGGGCCTGAGCATCGTCCGGTCCCTCATCACGGGCGACCTGCACGGGTCGTACGACGTGCAGGGACCACCCGGCGAGGGTACGTCGGTGCGGATTCGGGTCCCGGACCCGCGCTAGCGGGTGGTGGGAGTCAGGCGTTGCTGCGTGCCCTGAGCCGGGCGTTGCGCCGCTTCAGGGCACGACGCTCGTCCTCGCTCAGTCCGCCCCAGACGCCGGCGTCCTGGCCGGTCTCGAGTGCCCATCGCAGGCATTCGTCCACCACGCTGCAACGTCGGCAGACAGCCTTGGCCTCTTCGATCTGAACCAAGGCTGGTCCGGTGTTGCCGATGGGGAAGAAGAGCTCAGGGTCTTCGTCACGGCAGGCGGCCTCGTGGCGCCAGTCCATGCGTATCACTCCAGTTGGGGCAGGGCACCGGGGTCCTCCGGTGCTCGTGATTGCTTTCACACGCTGGCTCGACCGGGCCTGTCCGGGGATTGCCCGGTCCGCGTTCGGAGGAAGGTAGCCAGCCCATGTCAACAACGGGCCTGTATAGGTTCGCAGAGGATCACGATGCCCACAAGGGCAAACCACCGGTTCTGGGCCTATTCGACTGTCAGTTAGATCACAGCAAGGTCACGAAAGACCGATTAATCCGTTTCGTCCGTCCGGAATCCGGAACACAACGAAAACGCTTGCAGAGTCAGCAATACACCCGCAGCGCCTGGGGATGGCTCGCGAACACCGCCTCGGTGATCGTGCCGATCCCCTCCCCGTCGATCTGGAACTCGACCGGCCGCTGGGCCGTGAGCGTGAACCCGGCCTGGTCGTGCCAGTTCACGATGCCGCCCCGCGCGCTGCCGCCGGTGGTGCTGGTCAGCATCCGCCGGGCGGCGATCAGGGAGGTGGGCACCCGCATGCGCCGCATCGCGAACACGTCCAGGCCGGCGTCGAAGGATGCCTGCGGTGAGGGGTTCACCGGCCAGGTGCCGAAGTACGTGTACGGGGACGTGTTCTGGACGAGGGCGAAGAAGACCCCCTCGAGCCGTTCCACCGCATGCGTGTCGGGGTCGGCGCGGGTGAGGGTCAGCGCCGGCTCCTTGCGGTTGGTGCCGCGGAAGAAGGCGTTCAGCGTGGTCATGAAGTACCGGGTCGGCGTCGCCGTGCGACCTTCGTGCCGGTGCCCCTCCATGGCGGCGATGATCTCGGCGTCGATCCCGATTCCCGCGTTGGCCAGGAACCAGCGGTCGTTGGCGGTGCCCAGGCCGATGGTGCGGAAGGCGTCGGCCCTGATCCGGTCGAGAATGACGCCCGTCGCCTCGACCGCGTCGTTCGGTATCCCGAGGGAGCGGGCGAACACGTTGGCGCTGCCGCCCGGCACGGTGGCCAGAACCGGCACCTTCTCGCCCGGCCCGTCGACGAGCATGCCGTTGACGACCTCGTTGACCACGCCGTCGCCCCCGAGCGTCACGACGAGGTCGAGCTCCTCCTCGCGCGCGAGCTCGCCGAGGAGGATGCCGTGGCCGCGGTGGGTGGTGACGGTCACGTCGAGGTCGAGCTCGTCGGACAGGGCGTGGACGATGACGTCGATGACGCGTGGGGAGGTGGTCGTGGCCCGCGGATTGACGACGAGGAGGCCACGCACACGCCGAGCCTAGTGCGAGCGGCCTCCCGATAACGTGGGCCAGGTGAAGGCCCCCGACCGTGCGCTCGTCGCGCTCGCGAGCATCGCCCTGCTGCAGGGGGCGGCCCTCCTGGGCTACGCCCTCTTCGACGTCGTCGAGGCCGTGCGGGTGGGGACCACCGGGCCGGAGGAGGTGTCGAGCGCCCCGGCCCTGATCCTGCTGATCGTGATCACGGCGGCTTTCGGCGTCGGTCTCGTGCTCGTTGCCCGAGGCTGGTGGCTGGCCCAGCGGTGGGCTCGGGCTCCGTTCATCCTCACGCAGCTGATCTTCGGCCTGATCGGGTACGAGCTGTCCCAGTCGGACGGATCCGTCGAGCGGATGGTCGGCTACGCGTGCGTCCTCGTCGCGATCCTGGGGCTGGTGCTCTCCTTCGCCCCTGCCGTGTCACGGGCGATCGACGAGCCGATCGACTAGTCGGCCGTCATCCCGTCGCGCAGCTGCGCGAGCGACCGGGCCAGCAGTCGCGACACATGCATCTGCGACATGCCCATCTCGTCGGCGATCTGCGTCTGGCTCATGTTGTGGAAGAAGCGCAGCAGGATGATCCGGCGCTCGCGCTCGGGCAGCTGCTCGAGCAGGGGGCGGAGCGTCTCCCGGTCGTCGATCGCCTCGAAGGCGGGATCGTCGACACCCGAGCCGCGACGTGACCGACGGGGCGCCGACCTCGTCGGGCTCGTCGATGGGGTCGGTCGCGTACGCATGACGTGCCTCGATCGCGTCGAGGACGGCGTCCTCGCTCACCTCCAGTGAGGCCGCCAGCTCCCGAACGGTCGGAGCGCGATGCAGGGTGCGGGTCAGCTCATCGCTCCGTGCAGTGACCTGCGCCTGCAGCTCCTGCATCCGCCGCGGAACCCGCACTGCCCAGGTGCGGTCGCGGAAGTGGCGCTTGATCTCGCCGAGGATCGTCGGCGTCGCGTACGTCGAGAACTCGACGTCGCGGCTGACGTCGAACCGGTCCACGGCCTTGATGAGCCCGACGGTGCCCACCTGCACCAGGTCATCGACGGACTCGCCGCGTTCGCGGTAGCGGCGGGCGAGGTGCCGGACGAGGGGCAGGTGCATGGTCACCAGCTCGTCGCGCACGACGGCGCGACGAGGATCGCTCGGCTCGAGGTCGGTCAGCTCCGCCAGCAGCTCCCGTTCGCGTCGCCGTCGCTCGGCACCGGTCGCGCTGGTGCTCGGAGGGGACGCTCCAGGGGTCACACGTCCACCGAGACGGACCGGGTCACATGCAGCCTGAGGGTGACGACGCCGTCGTCGACGGTGGCCGTCACGCTGTCGACCAGCGCGGTCAGGACGGTCCAGCTGAACGTCCCCGTCGGCGGGACCAGGCCGGACCCGCTCGGCGCCGTGACGCGGATGTCGAGTCCGTCCTCCACCAGGCGGAACGCGCACATGACCTCGCCATCGGGCGGTGAATCCGCGATGAGCTGGCTCACGGCCTCGTCGACCGCGAGCCGCACGTCCTCGAGCTGGTCGAGCGGGAGGTCCGCACGGGCCGACATGGCGGCCGCCACGGTCCGGGCCAGGGAGACGTTCTGCGTCTGGGCGGGGAACGCCAGGGTCACGGTGTCGGTCACGGATCGTCTCCCTCGTCCACGCACGGAATCGTCAAGGCGACTGTAGGGGCGAATCCGTGCAGGCGGGTGACAAGCGGGCGGGTCTGTCCAACGACACGTTGCGCCTAGATCGCGTCGACGTCCCCGGGTGAGTCGGCTGCCGACGCGAGACGGGCGAGCGCGTCGCCCGTGACCCTGTGCACCGTCCACTCGTCCATCGGCACTGCGCCGATGCTGCCGTAGAACCCGAGTGCGGGCTCGTTCCAGTCGAGCACCCACCACTCGAATCGTCCGTAGCCGTTGTCGAGGCACTCCTGCGCGAGGGTCGCGAGGAGGCGCTTGCCGTAGCCGGTGCCGCGGAGCTCGGGTCGGACGTACAGGTCCTCGAGGTAGAGGCCATGGGCGCCTCGCCAGGTCGAGAAGTTCAGGAACCACATGGCGAACGCGCCCAGGGTCCGGCCGTCGTCGGTCTCGTGCTCCACCACATGCGCGAACACCTTCGGGTCCGGTCCGAAGAGGGCTGCGCGGAACTGCTCCTCAGTCGCCTCCGCCTCGTCGCGGGCGCGCTCGTACTCCGCCAGCTCCCGAACCATCAGGAGGATCTCGGGCACGTCGTCGGGGGTGGCACGGCGGATGGTTCCCTCTGTCATGACGCCAATCTAGGGGCTGCCGCCAGCCAGGTCGCCGTACGGTGCGGACGCGTCGACAGAAGCCGTCGCTACTCGCGATGGAAGCGACGTGCCTCCCGCCACCGTTCCCACCGGCTCATCGCTGAACGCTTCTTGGTCACGTGAGAGCGCAGTCGGTCCAGCTCCCAGAACAGGAGCTGCTCCTCCTCCAGGCGCCTGCGCACGTCGAGGGCCTCCTCCCACTCGCGCTGCGCCTCAGCCATGCGTTCCGCCAGTGACGTGTGGTCTGGCCGAGCATCCGTCCCGAGGCTGGTGATGTAGAGGGACTCGTGGGCCAACGAGGCAACTGCCTGCTGGCAGGCCTGCTCGTGCTGGATCGCACGCGCCAGCGCGGGAGACGTCTTCTCGGGAACAGTCACGCGGGAAATGAAACCACGGGCGAGACCGCCGGCGGTGATGACCCGCCCGGAGCCGGCCGCTCAGGCGCGTCGATCACTCTTACCGACTTGTCGCACAGACGATCCGACGGCACTCATCGCACCCATGACATGACGGACGCCGCCTTAAGCCCGTTGGTCCTTGCGGACTCTCTGCGGACTGAGGCGGCGTCCATCTGATGTTTGCTGCTCAGATGCAGTTCCCTGCTGGCTACGCCTGCTTGGTCTCCCAGAAGATCGCGGCGATCTCGTCGATCTTGGCGAGCAGGTCGTCGGCGACCGCCACATCGGTGGTGCCCTTGGTGCCACCGGCACCGGCCAGCTTGGTCGCCTGGTTGAACAGGTCGTTCAGCTGCGGGTACTTCTCGAAGTGCGGGGCCTTGAAGTAGTCGGTCCACAGCACCCACAGGTGCTCCTTGACCATGTGCGAGCGCTCTTCCTTGATGGAGATCGCACGGGCCTTGAACTCCGGATCGTCGGAGCCGTGGTACTTGACCATGCAGGCCTTGACGGACTCGGCCTCGAGGCGGGCCTGGGCCGGGTCGTACACGCCGCAGGGCAGGTCGCAGTGGGCGTAGGCGGTGGTGCGGGGGGCCGTCATCTTGGCGATGAGACTCGTGAGCATGGGACTCCTCCTGGGACGTGTGGGCGCAGCGACTGGCCGCACGTAGACGATAGCGCCGATCCAACTGCTCGGCAGCAGGCAGGATGGCGCTGTGCTCCCCGTGACCCGCGTGCGCATCGTCGGGCCGTCGATGGCGCCGACGATGCTCAACGACGAGTGGTGGGTCGTCCGTCGCACGTCCGCGGTGAAGCCGGGGGACGTCGCACTGCTTGCGCACCCCGATCGGCCGGACCTGCTCATCATCAAGAGGCTGGTGCGGCGCGAGGGCGGTGGGTGGTGGGTCCTGGGTGACAACCCGGAGGCCAGCGACGACAGCCGGCGGTTCGGGGTGATCCCCGACGCCAACGTGGTCGGCCGGCTGTGGTGGCGCTACCGGCCGCTGCGGCGCCGTTCGGCAGACTAGGGACATGCCGCTCGCCCAGCTGAACCTCGCCCGCATGCGCTTCCCGATGGACTCGCCGGGCATGGCGACCTTCGTCAGCCAGCTGGCCGACGTCAACGCGGGGGCCGAGTCGGCCGACGGCTTCGTCTGGCGGCTCAAGGACGAGGACGGACCGGGGTCGACGAGCTACCGGATCCTCGGCGACGACGAGATGATCGTGAACCTGTCGGTGTGGCGCGACCTCGCGGCACTGCGTGCCTTCGTCATCGGCCATGACCAGCACCGCGGTGTCCTGCAGGACAGGTACACGTGGTTCGAGCGCGCGACGGAGCCCATGACGGTGTGCTGGCACGTGGACGAGGGTCATCTGCCGCCCCTCGAGGAGGCAGAGGAGATGCTCCTGCGGCTGCGTGCCGAGGGACCGTCAGCGGACGTGTTCCCGTTCACGTACCGCGGCGATGAGCCCGGCGTACGCTCCCGCCGTGGCCTACGCGTTCCAAGTAGTTGTCGACTGCGCCCGACCGCACGAGCTCGCGGACTGGTGGGCCGAGACGCTGGGCTGGGAGGTCGAGGCGCAGGACGAGGCCTTCATCCGCCGGATGGTGGCCGAGGGTCACGCCGACGAGACGGACACGATCGTCCATCGTGGGGCCCTCGTGTGGCGGGTGGGCGCGGCGATCGTCGCGCCGGAGGGTGCCGGCACGGGCAGCCCCCGGGTGCTGTTCCAGTGGGTGCCTGAGCCGAAGGCGGGCAAGAACCGCATGCACCTCGACATCCGGACGGGTGACGATGACGTGGCAGTCATCCGGGAGCGCCTCGTCCAGCGAGGGGCGACCGTCCTCCACGAGGGACGGCAGGGTCCGTACACCTGGGTCACCATGGCCGACCCCGAGGGCAACGAGTTCTGCGTCTAGAGGCGACCTGCCAGGACCGAGGCCGCGGGTAGGGTCACGGCATGCTCGCCGTCTACGCCTCCGGCATCGACCGGGACGACCCGCTGTCCGTCCTCTCGGTGGGGGAGCTGCCCGAGCCCGAGACCCCAGAGGACTGGGTCACGGTCCAGGTGCGCGCCGCCAGCCTCAACCACCACGACGTGTGGGCGCTGAAGGGCCAGGCCCTCAAGGTCGAGCAGGTGCCGATGATCCTTGGAACCGATGCCGCGGGGGTGACGGACGACGGCCGCGAGGTGGTGATCCACGCGGTCCTCGGCGATCCTGAGGCGGGCGGGGGCGACGAGACCCTCGATCCGCGCCGGACCCTGCTCAGCGAGCGCTACCCCGGCGCCTTGGCCGAGCGGGTGCGGGTGCCGTCCCGCAACCTCGTCGACAAGCCCTCGGAGCTCACGTTCGCGGAGGCGGCCTGCCTGCCGACCGCCTACCTCACTGCCTACCGCATGATCGCGACGAAGTCCGGCACAGGGGCGGGGGACACGATCCTCGTCCAGGGGGCGGCCGGGGGAGTGTCGACCGCGCTCATCGTGCTCGGCAAGGCGCTCGGCCGGCAGGTCTGGGTGACGTCGCGGGACGAGGCCAAGCGGGAGTGGGCGCTCGGCCTCGGCGCTAACGCGGCCTTCGAGTCCGGCGCCCGGCTGCCCGGCAAGGTCGATGCCGTGATGGAGACGGTCGGCCAGGCCACCTGGGACCACTCGCTGCGGTCTCTTCGACCGGGTGGA
>CAVOWW010000002.1:0-42712 GCA_963700255.1 uncultured bacterium
TGCGCAGCGGCCGCACCTCGGCCTCGGCGGCCGCTGCCGGGACGGCGGACGGCGAACAGCAGCAGGCCGAGCCCCACGACGAATCCGATAACCGCGTATACGAGGGGACGAACGCGATCGCGACGGCGAAGCCGGCGATCAGGGCCGTCCACGCGTACATGAGCAGGACGGCTCGGACCTGCGAGTGCCCCATCTCCAGCAGCCGGTGGTGCAGGTGCTGCTTGTCCGGTGCGAACGGGTTCCGACCGGCCCGCGTTCGTCGGATGACCGCCAGCAGCAGGTCCACCAGCGGTACCGCCATGACCGCAACTGGCAGGAGCACCGGGAGCAGGGTCGGGAACAGGGTGCCGCCCGCCACCGCACTGGGGTCGACCTGACCCGACAGCGTGATCGTGCCGGCCGCAGGAGCAGGCCGAGGGTCATCGAGCCGGTATCGCCCATGAAGATCCGGGCCGGAAAGAAGTTGTTGGGCAGGAAGCCCACGCAGACGCCCACCAGCAGGACGGACACCAGAGTGGCGAGCGTGGCCCGCTCGAAGCCCAGTTCGACGGAAAGCAGGTAGGAGTAGGCGAAGAAGGCGCCCGCCGCGACGGCCACGATGCCGGCGGCCAGCCCGTCGAGTCCGTCGACGAAGTTGATGGCGTTGATGCTGACCAGGACGATGATCACGGTGAAGAGGACGCTGGTGATCGGGTCGAGGACGAAGGTGCCGCCGATGGGCAGCCAGATGATCGCGATGCCCTGGAAGGCCATCACCCCGGCCGCGAGGACCTGACCGGCCAGCTTGGTGGGAGCGTCCAGTCCCCATCGGTCGTCGACGATGCCGAGGGCGATGATGATCGCGACCCCGGACAGCAGCGCGACGGCCGTGTCGCCGCCCTCGAACACCGAGCGCATCATCGGCAGCTTCCACGCCAGCAGCAGGCCGGCGAGGATCCCGCCGACCATCGCCAGTCCGCCCAGCCGGGGCGTCGGCTCGTCGTGGACGTCGCGGTCGCGGACCTCGGCCATGAAGCCGAACCTCAGTGCCAGCCTGCGGACCGGAGGGGTCAGCAGGTAGGTGACCGCCGCAGCGGCCAGCAGGCACAGCAGGTACTCGCGCATGCGCCGATCACCCTCGTGGGTAGGCCGGGTGCCGCGTGACCAGGGTCGAGACCTCTTCGGCGATGGCCGTGGCGTCGATGCCGTCGGCGTCGCGCACGGCCCGGGCGATGAGCGAGGCCACCGCCGCCATGTCGGCCTCCGTCATGCCCTGAGTGGTCACGGCCGGCGTGCCGACGCGGATGCCGGAGCCCTTCGACGGCGGCTGCGGGTCGTACGGGATGGCGTTCTTGTTCAGCGTGATCCGGGCGGCGTCGCAGCGGGCCTCGGCGACGTCTCCGGTGACGCCAGCGCCCTGGAGGTCGATGAGGGCCAGGTGGGTGTCCGTGCCGCCGCTGACGGGGCGCATGCCCTCCGCGTCGAGGCCCGCGGCCAGCGCCTGCGCGTTGACGATGACCTGGCGCGCGTAGGCCTGGTACTCCGGAGTCGCCGCCTCCTTCAGCGCCACGGCCTTGGCCGCGACGGCGTGCATCAGCGGACCGCCCTGCATCATCGGGAAGACGGCCTTGTCGATGGCCGCGGCGTGCTCCGCCTTGCACAGGATCATGCCGCCGCGCGGGCCGCGCAGGACCTTGTGCGTGGTGAAGGTGACGACGTCGGCGTAGGGCACCGGGCTAGGGATCGCCTTGCCGGCGACGAGGCCGATGAAGTGGGCCGCGTCGACCATGAGGATGGCGCCGACCTCGTCCGCGATCTCGCGGAAGGCGGCGAAGTCGATGAGCCGCGGGTACGCCGTGGCGCCCGCGATGATCATCTTCGGGCGGCGCTGGAGGGCGATGTCCCGGACCTCGTCGTAGTCGATGAGCTCGGTGTCCTGGCGGACGCCGTAGGAGGCGATGTCGAACCACTTGCCGGAGAAGTTGACCTTCGAGCCGTGGGTGAGGTGACCGCCGTGCGGCAGGCTCATGGCCAGGACGGTGTCGCCCGGCATGACGAACGCGCCGTAGGCCGCGATGTTGGCGCTGGCCCCGCTGTGCGGCTGCAGGTTGGCGTGGTCGGCTCCGAAGAGGGCCTTGGCCCGCTCGATGCCGATCGTCTCGGCATGGTCGACGTCGGCGCAGCCGCCGTAGTAGCGCTTGCCCGGATAGCCCTCCGCGTACTTGTTGCTCAGCGTCGAGCCCAGGGCCGCCAGCACGGCCGGCGAGGTGAAGTTCTCGCTGGCGATCAGCTGCAGGCCGCCGCGGAGCCGGTCGAGCTCGGACAGGATGATGGACGCGATCTCGGGGTCCTCGTCCGCGAGCTGATCGAAGTCGGGTCCCCAGAACGGCGTGCTGGTCATTGATCTCCCTCGGTGGAACCCCGGCGCCCGGGGCTGCGCTCCGCGTCACTCTACGCGGTGGCCGACTCCTCATCCGCGAGCACATGCGGGCACACCCGGCGCAGCTGCTCGACCGGGATCGCCCCGATCCGGACCAGCGCGCTGCCGGCCCGTGACGTCGACGACCGTGCTGGGAAGCGGAGTCGAGCCCGAGAGGTCACCGGCGTCGAGGGCGAGCCCGACGGCGTCGCCGAGCTGGGTCGACGGCATCGTCGACGTCCACCGGTGCGGGCAGGCCCGGCTGGTTCGCGGTGGTCACGACCAGCGGGCCGCTCTGCCCGAGCAGCGCGAGCGCCACCGGATGCAGTGGCATCCGGATGGCCAGCGGGGCATCGCCGGCGAGGTCCCACGCCAGCGTCGGCTGCGGCGGAAGCAGCAGGGTCAGCGAGCCCCGGCCAGAACGCGTCCATCAGTGCGCGCGCGTCGTCGGGCACGCGCGCCGCGATCCCGGCCACGGTGGTGCGGGCACCCACCATGACCGGCAGCGGCACGGACTCGTCGTATCCCTTGGCCTCGCGCATGGCGGCGACGCCGCGCCGAGAGAAGGCGTCGGTGGCGATCGCGTAGACGGACTCGGTCGGCATCAGGACGAGGTCACCGCGCCGCACCGCCGCCAGCGCGGCAGCCACCGCCCGCGCCTCGGTGGGCGCCGTCGGCGCAGGCGATGCGCTGGGTCACGGGCGCCGGGCCCGTCCCGCCCGCGCGCCGCGCCAGCGTGAACCGCGGAAGCCCGTTCAGGTCGATGCGATCCGCGACGTCCGTGAACAGCCGATCCCCCACGGCGATTCCCAGCTGCACGGCAAGTGCCGCGTCCGCTGTCATCGCAGCAGCGACGCCCGGGACGCCCGACAGCCCGGCCTTGGGGCCCTGGACATCGGCATGCTCGACGGCGAGAGCCCGCCCGGCCTCAGCAGGATGGCGGCCGTGCGCAGGACGCCCTTGACGACGTCGAGGCCGTCCTCCCCGCCGTACAGCGCCATCTTCGGCTCGTGATCGCGTACCTCGGGATCGCGCGGGATCATCTGGTCGGGGATGTAGGGCGGGTTCGTGACGACGACGGCGACGGTGCCCGCGAGATGGGCGAGCGGCTGACCGGGGTCGGCCACCGTCGTGGCGTCATGGTGGACGACCTGCACCCGCGAGCCGACGGACGTCAGGCGCGCGTCATGCGCGGCCACGTTGCGACGGGTCCACTCGACGGCCTCCTCGCTCAGCTCGACCGCGTGCACTCGGCTCCCGGACACCTCGACGCCCAGGGAGATGGCGACGGCACCGCTGCCTGCGCAGAGCTCGACGCCGAGTCGGCTGCCGGGCGGCTGGGCCGCGAGCTCCCGGATGCCCGCTTCCGTGACGAGCTCGGTCTCGGGCCGCGGGATGAAGACGCCGGGCCCGACCTCGACCTCGATGCGACGGAAGCCGGTGCTGCCCAGCAGGTGCTGCAGAGGCACGCGCGAGAGGCGGCGAGTGAGCAGCTGCTCGACGCGGACCTTCTGCTCGTCCGTGACGGCGTCCTGGAGGAAGAGCCGGGTCCGCGTGGTCCCGAGCGCGAACGCCAGGATCTCGGCAGCGTCGACGTTCGGAGAGGGGACGCCCACGGCCTTCAGGCGGTGCTCGGCGTCGAAGAGGACATCGCGCACGGTGACGCGACCGCCGATGGTGTGGTCCTCGGTCCAGGACATCCTCAGCCCGTCGGCTCGGTGAGGCGGGCCGCCTGGTCGGCGGTGACGCACGCGTCGATCACGTCGTCGAGGTCTCCGTCGAGCACCTGGTCGAGGTTGTAGGCCTTGAAGCCGACGCGATGGTCGCTGATGCGGTTCTCGGCGAAGTTGTAGGTGCGGATCCGCTCGCTGCGATCGACCGTGCGCACCTGCGAGCGCCGGACGTCCGACGCCTCCTTGGCCGCCTGCTCCTCTGCCATCGCGAGAAGGCGGGCACGCAGGATGCGCATGGCCGACTCCTTGTTCTGGAGCTGGCTCTTCTCGTTCTGGCACGAGACCACGACGCCGGTCGGCAGGTGGGTGATGCGCACGGCGGAGTCGGTGGTGTTGACGCTCTGGCCGCCAGGCCCCGACGAGCGGTAGACGTCGATGCGCAGGTCGTTCGCGTCGACGACGACGTCGACCTCCTCCGCCTCCGGCAGGACGAGCACGCCCGCGGCGGACGTGTGGATGCGGCCCTGAGACTCGGTGACGGGCACGCGCTGGACCCGATGGACGCCGCCCTCGAACTTCAGGCGCGCGTAAGGAGCGGTGCCCGGCTCAGGCACGCCCTTCGCCTTCATGGCGATCGAGATGTCCTTGTACCCGCCGAGATCGGACTCCACCGCGTCGATGACCTGCGCGGTCCACCCGTGTCGCTCCGCGTACCGGATGTACATGCGGGCCAGGTCCCCCGCGAAGAGGGCCGACTCCTCGCCGCCCTCGCCCGCCTTGACCTCGACGATGACGTCCTTGTCGTCCATCGGGTCGCGTGGCAGCAGCAGGGCGGTCAGCTTCTCGGCGGCCGTCTCCGTGCGCTGCTCGAGCGAGGTCACCTCCTCCTCGAACGAGGGGTCGTCCACGACGAACTCGCGCGCGGCAGCGAGATCATCCGAGGACGCGAGCCACTCCCGGTAGGCCGCCACGACGGGCCGCAGCTGTGCGTATCGCCGGCCGAGCTGCCGTGCCGCCGCCTGGTCGCCATGGATGTCGGGATTCGCGAGCTGCTGCTCGACATCGGTGTACTCGTCGACGAGCTCGACGCAGGACTCGAACATCAGCGGACTCCAGTGGCTGGAGAAAAGATCCGGGCGCCGGTCGGGGGCCGACCGCGCGACGGGGGAGACACGCGGTCGACCCCGGGCCGGCGCCCGGGGGTGAAGCTACTTGTCGGTGGAGGTCTCCGCGGTCTTGGTGCCGTAGCGGCTCTCCCACTTGGCGACGCGGCCACCGGTGTCGAGGATCTTCTGCTTGCCGGTGTAGAACGGGTGGCACTGCGAGCACACGTCCGCGTGGATGACACCGTTCTTGGCGGTGCTCCTCGTCGTGAAGGTGCTGCCGCAGCTGCACGTGACGGTGGTCTCCGCGTATGCGGGATGGATGTCGGCCTTCATAGCTCCCTCTCGTGGATCCGGGTCGACCGCCCGGCTGGGCGCCCGTGAACCGGAACCGGCTCAGTATGACATTTCCCCCTCGTGAGGAGGAAATCCCCCCTCACGGGGGATGGATCGGTCAGTCGTCGTCCCGTGAGCCGCTGACGGCAGGCGACGTCTTCTGGACCTGGAGCAGGAACTCGCTGTTGCTCTGCGTCTCGCGGAGCTTGTTGAGCAGGAGCTCGATCGACTGCTGCTGATCGAGGGCGTGGAGCACCCGGCGCAGCTTCCAGACGATCTTGAGCTCCTCGGGGGACATGAGGAGGTCCTCCTTGCGGGTGCCCGACGCGTCGACGTCGACCGCGGGGAAGATCCGCTTGTCCGCGAGGCGCCGGTCGAGCTTGAGCTCCATGTTGCCGGTGCCCTTGAACTCCTCGAAGATCACCTCGTCCATGCGGGAGCCGGTCTCGACCAGGGCGGTGGCCAGGATCGTCAGCGATCCGCCATGCTCGATGTTGCGAGCCGCGCCGAAGAAGCGCTTGGGCGGGTAGAGGGCCGTCGAGTCGACGCCACCGGAGAGGATGCGCCCGGAGGCGGGGGCGGCCAGGTTGTAGGCGCGACCCAGCCGGGTCATCGAGTCGAGCAGGACGACGACGTCGTGACCGAGCTCGACCAGTCGCTTGGCGCGCTCGATGGACAGCTCGGCGATGATCGTGTGGTCCTCGGCCGGGCGGTCGAAGGTGGAGGCGATGACCTCGCCCTTCACCGAGCGCTGCATGTCGGTGACCTCCTCGGGACGCTCGTCCACGAGCACCACCATGAGATGCACCTCGGGGTTGTTCGTCACGATCGCGTTGGCGATGGACTGCAGCACCATCGTCTTGCCTGCCTTGGGAGGCGACACGATGAGGCCGCGCTGGCCCTTGCCGATCGGGGCGACGAGGTCGATGACGCGGGTGGTGAGGTTGCCCGGGGTGGTCTCCAGCCGCAGACGGTCCTGCGGGTAGAGCGGGGTCAGCTTGGAGAACTCCGGCCGGTTCCGGGCCGCCTCGAGCGGGCCGCCGTTGACGGTGTCGATGCGCACGAGCGGGGTGAACTTCTCCTTGCGCTCCCCCTCCGGCGGGGCCTTGGTCGCGCCGGTGATGGCGTCGCCCTTGCGCAGGCCGTTCTTGCGGACCATCGACAGCGAGACGTAGACGTCGTTGTGGCCCGGAAGGTAGCCGCTGGTGCGGACGAAGGCGTAGTTCTCCATCACGTCGAGGATGCCGGCGACCGGCACGAGAACGTCGTTCTCGCCGATCTCGAGCTCGGCGTCGTTGTAGGACGCACCGCCACGCTGCCGGTCCTTGCGGTCGCGGAAGCGGTCGCGGCCGCGGCGGCGACGGCTGCCGCGATCGTCGCCCTGGTCGTCACGGTTGCTGGTGGGGATCTGGTCGCGGCTGCCGCCCTGGTCCTGGCGGTCGCTGGTCCTGGCGGTCGCGGTTGCCGCCCTGGTCCTGGCGGTCGCGGTTGCCGCCCTGGTCCTGGCGGTTGCGGTCCTGGCGGTTGCGGTCCTGGCTGCCGCGGTTCCCGCCCTGGTCCTGGCGGTTGCGGTCCTGGCGGTCGCGGTCCTGGCTGCCGCGGTTGCCGCCCTGGTCCTGGCGGTCGCCCTGCTCCGTGCGAGGGGCGCTGTCGGCTGGAGCGGTCTCCCGCTCGGTCGCGGGTGCCGGCTCTGTCGAGGCCGCGGGAGCCTTCTCCGCCGCAGCGGCCGGGGCCTGCTCGCGACGGGAGCCCCGGCGGGGCCGCTCGGCGTCGGAGGATGCCGAGGCGGAGCGCTGACGCTCCCCGATGGCGGCGACAAGGTCACCCTTGCGCATGCCGCTGGCGCCGGAGATGCCCATCTGCTGGGCGAGTTGCTTGAGTTCGGGCAGCAGCATGGCGGAGAGGCCGGTGGCCTTCGCGGGTGCGGTGCTGGCCTGGACTTCGGTATCTGTCACGAATTTCCTTAGTTGAGTTGCCCTCGACGTGCGAGGGGTTCGACTCGAGTCCCTCGTAGGTGCGAGGGACTCGTAGACCCACGGGGCACGAAGTGCATGACGCGTGTGGGTGCATCCAGTGCGACCGTGTCGCAGGAAGGGCAGTTGTCCGCATGAACCGGCATTCCGCCGTTGCTGGTGCGTGACGAGCATAACACCCACGGGGATCGCCGCCCCGTGACCGGGGTGGCGC
This sequence comes from uncultured bacterium, assembly GCA_963700255.1. Lineage (GTDB taxonomy): Bacteria > Actinomycetota > Actinomycetes > S36-B12 > S36-B12 > UBA10649. The sequence goes on from CAVOWW010000002.1 coordinate 7,698, forward strand.
GCGCTCAGGGCAGGGGTGGGACGGGGACCTCTCGGGCGCCCATGACCGCGGTGACGAGCGGCAGCACCCGCCAGCCGGAGTCGACGGCGGACTCCACGAGGCCCAGCGTCTGCGCGTCGGCGAAGGCGAGCACCGTCGGTCCGGCGCCGGAGATGACCGCGGGGACTCCTGCCTCACGCAGCCGGGCCACGAGCGCGACCGAGTCCGGGTAGGCGCTCGATCGGGACTGCTGGTGAAGGCGGTCGGAGGTTGCGGCCATGAGCCGGCGGGGGTCGGTGGTCATCGCGTGCACGAGCAGAGCCGACCGCGACACGTTGTGCGAGGCATCGGCGAACGGCACCTCGGCGGGCAGCAGGGCGCGGGCCTTCGCTGTCTGCAGTTCCGTCTGCGGGATGAGCGCGACCGGGTGGACGTCAGGATGGGGCTCCAGCCGCACGGCATCGGCGAATCCGTCGTCCTCGAGCCACGCGATCGTGAATCCGCCGTGCAGGGCCGCGGCGAGGTTGTCTGGGTGCGACTCCTGGCGCAGCGCGAGCTGCAGCACGTCGCTGTCGGTCATGATCTCGCGCCCGTCGGCGACCAGTGCCCGCGCCAGGACGATGCCCCCGATGATCGCGGCCGCCGACGACCCGAGCCCACGGCCGTGCGGGATCGTGTTGGTGCACCGCAGGATGAAGCCCGGGACAGTCACGTCCATCTCGGCGAACGCGGCAAGCATCGAGCGCACGACGAGGTGGGACTCGTCGAGCGGAAGGTGCCCCTCCCCCTCGCCCGCGATCTCGACCAGGATGCCCTCGTCGTCGGTCACCATCGCGATCAGCTCGTCGTAGACCGCCAGCGCGAGGCCCGCGGAGTCGAAGGCGGGGCCGAGGTTGGCGCTGGTCGCGGGGACGATCACCCGAACCGCGTCACGGCGGACCATGGCCATGGCTACGCGAGGTCCAGGGCGTGCGCGACCGCCCCGGCATCGACGGGCAGGATGACGGGATCCGCCGCGGACTCGAGGGCCCACTGCGTGTCCTTCAGGCCGTTGCCGGTGAGGGTGCACACGACGACCTGACCCGGATCGAGCGCACCGGCGGCGTGCATCTTGAGCAGTCCGGCGACGCTGGCAGCACTGGCCGGCTCGCAGAACAGCGCCTCGTCGCGCGCGACCCGATGGTAGGCGGCGAGGATCTCGTCGTCCGTCACTGCGTCGATGAGCCCGCCCGAGGCGTCCCGCGCCTCGATCGCCTGATGCCAGGAGGCGGGGTTGCCGATTCGGATCGCTGTCGCGATCGTCTCGGGGTGGAGCACCGGCTCACCACTGACGAGCGGAGCCGCGCCCGCCGCCTGGAACCCCCACATGCGCGGGCGCGACGACGCGACGCCGTCGGCCGCGTACTCGACGTAGCCCTTCCAGTAGGCCGTGATGTTGCCGGCGTTGCCGACCGGCAGGCAGTGGATGTCCGGTGCGCGGCCCAGCTGGTCGACGATCTCGAATGCCGCCGTCTTCTGCCCCTCGATGCGAGCGGGGTTGACACTGTTGACCAGCTCGACCGGGTAGTCGACCGCCAGCTTGCGGGCGAGCTCGAGGCAGTCGTCGAAGTTGCCGTCGACCTGCAGGAGCTTCGCGCCGTGCACGATCGCCTGGGCCAGCTTGCCCATCGCGATCTTGCCCTGCGGGACGAGGACGGCGCACGTCATGCCCGCCTTGGCGGCATAGGCCGCAGCGCTCGCCGACGTGTTGCCCGTCGACGCGCAGATGACCGCCTTCGCGCCGGCCTCGGCGGCCTTGGAGATGGCCATCGTCATGCCGCGGTCCTTGAACGATCCGGTGGGGTTGGCCCCGTCGTACTTGAGCCACACCTCGCTGCCGACCATCTCGCTGAGGACGCATGCGTAGACGAGGGGCGTGCCTCCCTCGCGGAGGGAGACGACGGGGGTCGCGTCAGTGACCGGAAGCCGGTCGCGGTACTCCTCGATGAGACCGCGCCACACGTGTGCCATCGCTACGCTCCCGCCTCGCCCTCGACCCGCATGACCCCCAGCACCCTGCGCACGGTGTCGAGACTGCTCAGCTGCGCCACCGTCGTGTGCAGGGCGGCTTCGCTTGCCTGGTGCGTGCGCACGATCAGTCCGGCCTCGTCGCCGTGGCCGTCCTGGCGCACCACCTGGATGCTCACGCCGTTGTCGGAGAAGGCCGAGGCGATGCTGGCCAGCACTCCGGGCCTGTCCGTGACGGCGAGGTTGACGTAGTACCGGGTCATCGCCGCGCCGATGGGCAGCACCGGCAGGTTCGTGTAGGTGCTCTCCCCCGGGCCGAGGCCGCCGCTCACCCTGTTGCGGGCCGCTGAGACCACGTCGCCCAGGACTGCGCTGGCAGTCGGGGCGCCGCCGGCCCCGCGGCCGTAGAACATGACCTCCCCCGCCGACTCCGCCTCGATGAACACGGCGTTGAACGCCCCGCGCACGCTGGCCAGCGGGTGGGAGCGCGGGAGCATCGTCGGGTGGACGCGCACGATGACGCCGTCATCAGTGAGCTCCGCGACCGCGAGGAGCTTGATGACGAAGCCCATCTGCTGTGCAGCCCGGATGTCCTCCGCGGTGACCTGGGAGATGCCCTCGCAGTAGACGTCGTCGAGCGTGACCCGCGTGTGGAAGGCCAGCTCGGCGAGGATGGCGGCCTTGGCCGCTGCATCGTGGCCCTCGACGTCGGCGGTCGGATCGGCCTCGGCGTACCCCAGCGCCTGGGCCTCGGCGAGCACGGTCGCGTAGTCGGCGCCCTCCTCGTCCATCTTGGTGAGGATGAAGTTCGTGGTGCCGTTGACGATGCCGAGCACCTTGGTGACCTGGTCGCCGGCGAGGGACTCGCGCAGCGGCCGCAGCAGCGGGATGGCGCCGGCGACGGCGGCCTCGAAGTACAGGTCGACCCCGTTCCGCCCGGCTGCCTCGTACAGGGTGGCGCCATCGGCCGCGAGCAGCGCCTTGTTCGCGGTGACGACGCTCGAGCCCGCGGCCATGGCCGACAGGATGAGAGTGCGGGCGGGCTCGATGCCGCCGATCAGCTCGACGACGATGTCCGCTCCGCTCGCGGCCACCGCCGCGGCGTCCGTGGTCACGAGGTCGGCCGGGACGCCCGGACGGGGCTTGCCCGCGTCGCGGACGGCGACAGCGGTCAGGACGACAGGGGCGCCGACCCGCTCCTCGAGGTCCCGGGCGCTCTCCAGCAGGAGGCGGGCCACCGAGGCCCCCACCGTGCCGCCGCCCAGCAGGGCGACCGTCAGCGGCCGCGCGTCTGCAGCGGACGACATGCGCACTCCTCGGGAACGGGATGGACGGGCAGGAGCACAGCCTCTCAGGTCGGCGACCGGCGTCGCCAACCCGGCTGGCGCGTGGCGCGCCTTCAGGGAATACTCCCCCCCGCGCGGGAGCATGTTCGCAATCCCGCACCGGCCTCAGACGCCGACCCGATCCGGAGGTAGTTCATGAACACCGCGGCCCGCAAGCTGCTCGCCGAGTTCGTCGGCACTTTCCTGCTCGTCTTCCTCGCCGTGGGCGCGGCCATCTTCGGCATCGCCGCCAAGGTCGGCTCGGACGGCAACGGCCCCGGCAACGGCGTCGTCGGCGTGGCCCTCGCGTTCGGCCTGGTCCTGCTGGGCATCGCCTACGCCTTCGGCCCCGTCTCGGGCGCCCACGTCAACCCGGCCGTCACCCTGGGCATGCTCCTGGGCCGGCGCATGCCCACCAACGAGGCCGTCGGCTACTGGATCGCGCAGTTCCTCGGCGCCATCGTCGCCGGCGCCGTCCTCAAGCTGTTCGTCTCCTCGTTCGGCGTCACCGACTACACCGGCGGGCTGGGCACGAACGCCTACGACAACGGCGCCATCAACATGCCCGGGGCCTTCGTGCTCGAGGCCCTGCTGACCGCCGCATTCGTCCTGGTGATCCTCCTGGTCACCGAGCGCGTCGCGGCACCGGGCTTCGCCGGTATCGCCATCGGCCTGACCCTGACTCTCGTCCACCTCGTCGGCATCCCGCTGACCGGCACGTCGGTCAACCCGGCCCGCTCCTTCGGCCCGGCGCTGTTCGCCGGCGGCGACGCCCTCGGCCAGGTCTGGCTGTTCATCCTCGCCCCGCTCGTGGGCGCGGCCATCGCGGTCGTCGTCTGGAAGCTCACCCGCACCAGCGTCGAATCACCCCGAGGACATGGTCGCCGGCGCCGAGCGCGAGTAGCCCCCCCCCGACCTGCCCGCCGAGTCCACACTCCACCGTCACACCCGCCCGGGTTTGCGACGGCAGGGTGTGGACTCGGCGCTTCTCGGGGGGCGGTCAGGCGCCGGGATCGAGGCTGAGCAGGTCGTCGAGCGTCTCCCGGCGGAGGAGCACGGTCGTCGCACCGTCTCGAGCGGAGACCACCGCGGGCCTGGGCAGGTAGTTGTAGTTGGACGCCATGGAGCGGCAGTACGCCCCCGTCGCGGCCACGGCGAGCAGGTCGCCCGGCGCGAGGTCAGCGGGCAGCCACGCGTCGCGCACGACGATGTCGCCGCTCTCGCAGTGCTTGCCGACGACGCGGCTGAGCACCGGATCGGCCGTCGACTCCCGGGACGCCAGCACCACCGTGTACTCGGCGTCGTAGAGGGCCGTGCGGATGTTGTCGCTCATCCCGCCGTCGACGGACACGTAGGTGCGGGTCGCCCCGCGGTCGAGCTCCACGGGCTTGACGGTCCCGACCTCGTAGACGGTGACCGCGGCAGGACCGACGATCGCCCGACCGGGCTCGAACGCCAGGGCCGGCATCGGGATCCCGGCCGCCGCGCACTCCTTGCCGACGATGTCGCCGATCTGGAAGGCCATGTCGGTCACGTCGAGCGGGTCATCCGTCTCGAGGTACGCGATGCCCATGCCGCCGCCGAGGTTGAGCTCCTCGATCTCGATCCCCTGCTCGTCCCAGATGCGCTGGGCAAGGGTGACCACGCGCGCCGCCGCGACCTGGAATCCCGCGGCGTCGAAGATCTGCGAACCGATGTGGGAATGCAGGCCCAGGAAGCCGAGGCTGGGCAGCTTCGCGATCCGGCGGACCGCCTCCTCCGCTGCGCCCGAGGACACCGAGAGCCCGAACTTCTGGTCCTCGTGCGCCGTCGCGATGAACTCGTGGGTGTGCGCCTCGACGCCGACGGTGACGCGGACGAGGACGGGCTGGACGACGCCGGCCCTGGCTGCGGCATCGGCGATGCGCACGACATCCTCGAACGAGTCGATGACGATGCGCCCCACGCCGGCCTCAACGGCGGCCTCGATCTCCGCCATGGACTTGTTGTTGCCGTGCATCAGGATCCGCTCCCCCGGAACTCCCGCACGCAGGGCGACGGCAAGCTCTCCCCCCGAGGCCACGTCGATCCCGAGCCCCTCCTCGGTCACCCAGCGCGCGATCGTGGTCGTCAGGAACGCCTTGGCGGCGTAGTAGACGAGCCGCGCACCCGCATCGACGTACGAGGTCCGGTAGCGGCGGGCGCGGTCGCGCAGGTCGGCCTCATCGAACAGGAACAGGGGCGATCCGTGCTCGGTCACTGCGTCACGCACGTCGACGCCCGCGACCTCCAGCGCGCCGTCCGCGTTGCGCCGGCATGACGACGGCCACACCGCGGACGACAGCCGGTTCATCTCCTTGGCGGACGACGGCCGGGCGGCGGAGTCATGCAGGGCGAGGCCGTCGGCATGCAGTGGTCCGGCGGGGTGGGCGCGCATGCCGAAAGGCTAGGGCATCGCCGGACGGCTACATCCGCTCCGGGGCGCTGACGCCCAGCAGGTCCAGGCCGTTCGCGAGGGTCTGCCGGGAGGCAGCGCACAGCCACAGCCGCGCGACATGGATCGGTGCCAGCTCCTCGTCGCCGCGCGGCAGCACCCAGCACACGTCGTAGAAGCGGTGGTACGCGGTGGCGAGGTCCTCGAGGTAGCGAGCCACCCGATGCGGCTCGCGCAGCTCGGCGGCACTCGCGACTACGCGTGGGAACTCCCCGATCATCCCCAGCAGGTTGTTCTCCCTCTCGTGGTCCAGGAGCGAGGGGTCGAGGTCGAGGGCACGCCAGTCGATGCCCAGCTCCTCGGCGTTGCGCAGTACCGACGCGATGCGGGCGTGGGCGTACTGCACGTAGAAGACGGGGTTGTCGCTCGTGGCCCGCGTGACCTCCTCGAGGTCGAGGGTCATGGGGGTGTCGACGGGGTAGCGGGCCAGCGTGTAGCGGGCGGCATCGACGCCGATCTCCTCGACCAGCTCCTCGAGGGTGACGATGGTGCCGGCGCGCTTGGACAGCCGCACCTCCTCGCCCCCCCGGGTGATCTTGACCAGCTGGCCGATGAGGACCTCGATGTTGTCGTTCATGTCGTCGCCCGCGCACGCGGCCACGGCACGGAGCCGGTTCACGTAGCCGTGGTGGTCGGCTCCGAGGAGGTAGATGCTCAGGTCGAAGCCGCGCGACCGCTTGTCCACGTAGTAGGCGGTGTCGGCGGCGAAGTACGTGTACTCGCCGTCCGCCTTGATCAGGACGCGGTCCTTGTCATCCTCGAAGTCGGTCGTCCGCAGCCACATGGCACCGTCGAGCTCATACACGTGGCCCTGCTCGATCAGCCTCTTCAGGCCGCGCTCGACCGCACCCGACTCGTACAGCGACCGCTCGGAGTACCAGACGTCGAAGTGCGTGCGGAAGAGCTCGAGCACCTGCTGCTGCTGCTTGAGCTGGAGGGCGTAGGCGGCCTCGCGGAAGGCGACGAGCTGCTCGTCCTCCGGAAGGCTCGTGATGCCGGGCCTGGCAATGACGATCGCCGCGGCGAGATCGACGATGTAGGCGCCGTGGTAGCCGTCCTCCGGGACGGGCCGCCCGTTCGCCGAGGCCATGACCGAGGCCCCGAACTTGTCCATCTGGACGCCTCGGTCGTTGACGTAGAACTCGGTGGTCACCGTCGCGCCGGCAGCCGTCAGCACGCGCGCGACCGCGTCCCCGACCGCGGCCCACCGGGTATGCCCCAGGTGGAGCGGCCCGGTGGGGTTGGCGGAGATGAACTCGACGTTGACGACCCTCCCGGCGAGGGCGGTCCCGTGTCCCCACCGATCACCGGCAGAGACGGCGGCACGCGCCAGCTCACCGTGGCTCGCGCTGTCCAGCCGGATGTTGACGAACCCGGGCCCGGCCACCTCGGCGCTCGCCACGCCCGGCACCGACTCCAGCCGCTCGGCCAGCAGCGCGGCAAGGTCCCGTGGGGGCATTCCCGCCTTCTTGGCGAGAGCGAGGGCCACGTTGGTGGCGTAGTCGCCGTGCTCCCGGGACTTGGGTCGCTCGATCCGCACCTCCGGCATGGCATCGACGGCCAGGCGGCCCTCGGCCGCCAGGCTCGACACGATGTCGGAAACGGCGACGGCAAGCTGGTCGGGAGTCACGGCGTGAGCCTACCGACGCGCCTCACCGGCGCCGATGCGACGGCATGCGCCCGATGAGCGTGGAGTGGGCTATGCTGGAAGCGGTCAGGTACCGCGCCGGGCATACGCCCGGCGTGTTCGTTTTTCGCAAGGAGATTCAGCATCATGGCTCAAGGCACCGTCAAGTGGTTCAACGCCGAGAAGGGCTTCGGCTTCATCGCCCAGGCCGACGGCGGTCCGGACGTGTTCGTCCACTACTCGGCCATCCAGTCCGATGGCTACCGCTCGCTCGATGAGAACCAGCTCGTCGAGTTCGACATTGTCCAGGGCCCGAAGGGTCCGCAGGCTGACAAGGTCCGCATCGCCTAGTCCACACAGACTTCGTCACCGGTCCCGGCGGACCACGTGCCTCGGCACGGAATTCCGCCGGGACCGGTGTCGTTTGCTCCAGGAGTGGCTATGCTCATCTCAGGCAAGGCCACGTCAGCACACCGTTCTGAGATGCCCGCCGCAAGGCGGGCACCAGTGTTTCTGAGCTCGTTCACAGACACGGGACGCCCGGGTTGGATCGGCTCAGCCACGTGCCGGGCGACCGTCCGACACGAAGTTCCTGCAAGGAGAATGTGCGTCATGACTCAAGGCACCGTCAAGTGGTTCAACGCCGAGAAGGGCTTCGGCTTCATCGCCCAGGCCGACGGCGGACCGGACGTCTTCGTCCACTACTCGGCCATCCAGTCCGACGGCTACCGCTCGCTCGATGAGAACCAGCGCGTGGAGTTCGAGTCACCCAGGGCCCGAAGGGCCCGCAGGCCGACAACGTTCGCGTCGCCTGATCCCGCCAGTAACGGGGCCCCGCCGTCAGGCGGGGCCCTTCGCGGTGTCCGGCTACCGGTGCCCCGACCCGTTCCGGACAGCAGGGTATGCCCGGACCTGCGGCTTCCCAAACCTCGGCGGGACGCAAGCGCGGCTGAGGCACAATGGGCTCATGGCCGAGGACGAGATCGAGCGGCTCCTGAGGGAGATCGACAGCACCAGCGGGGCGAAGCCGTCGTCGGCGCCGTCGCCGGCTGTGAAGCCGACCGCGGAGGTGGCTCGCACCGACAACGGCAGGTCCCGGCGGACGGGTCGCCTTCGCCGTCGGGGCAGCAGCAGTGACGGGCGTGGGTGCCTGGGTCTTCGGCGTCTTCACCCCTGGACGAGCGCTCGACATGGGCTTCGCCGCCGCCGTGGCGGCATTCGTCACGGGGCTGGTGGCTGGTCCTCCGCGCTGGTTCTCGTCCTAGCGTCGTCCGCCTCGATGATCGCGCCCCAGAGCAGGGCGACGAAGCACAGGTAGAGCCACAGCAGGATCACCACCGCCGTGCCGAACACGAGGACCGCCGCGCTCAGGCTGGCGGAGTACCGGGTGTAGATGCCCACGCCGATCGTGGCGGCCCCCATGCCCAGCGTGGCGGCCACGGCACCCCGGGAGTTCCACGGCACCGCCTGATGGCGGTTGGGGGCTCGCCGGAGGATCCAGCGGACGGCCAGGAACGTCAGCGCGAGCACGACGAGCCAGTCGACGAGCCAGCTGCCGGTCGTCAGCCGCACGCCCGTGACCCCGAGCCAGTCGAGCGCCGCGGGACGATGGTCAGCACGACGACCACGGCCACGGCGGAGACCAGGCCCACGAGCGTGGCGATCGTGGCGACCCCTCGCTCGATGAGGCCGCTTCGCGTCTCCTCCACCCCGAAGACGGTGTTCATGGCCATGCGCACCCCGAACACGACCTTGGAGGAGGCATAGATCGCGATCAGGGCGCTGACGACGGTCGTCAGGGTGAAGGCGCTCGCCGAAGCGGTCTCCACGGTCGAGACCAGCGCCTCGACCACGGGCTGCAGGTTGCCCAGGCTCTCAGGTGCCCGGTCGGCCAGTCGCTCGAGGACGGCCCGGACGTCGGCGGGATCGAGGAACAGCCCGGCGAGGGTCCCGAAGGCCAGAGCGGCCGGTGCGAGCGACAGCGCCACGAAGTAGGCCAGGCCGCCCGCGGCGAGAGAGGACCGCGTCCCGCGTATCCAGGCCCAGCCGGGAGCCCCACGCGATCACCGCCTGCACACGCTGCTTCACGCGCCCATCCTTGCCGACGGCGCGGTCGCAGGGCCGTCGCGCCTCGCTGGTAGCCTGTGCCGTCCCGAGCCCCCGTAGCTCAGGGGATAGAGCGCCGGTTTCCGGTACCGAAGGTCGCAGGTTCGAATCCTGCCGGGGGCGCCACATGAACACTCCCGCCACCAGGCTCCCCGACGGGGAGCGTGTCCACTTCGCGAAGACGGGCGCGGGCGTCTACCCGGTCGTGGTCGGCGTGTTCGTCGGGCTGCTTCTCATCTCCAACATCGGCGCGACGAAGCTCATCGCCTTCGGTCCGATGATCACCGATGGCGGGGTGTTCCTCTTCCCCCTCACCTACATCGTCGGCGACGTCCTCAGCGAGGTCTACGGGCTCAAGGCCGCCCGCAAGGCGATCTTCATCGGCTTCGCGATGTCCATCCTCGCCGCGGTGACGTTCTGGATCGTGCAGATCTCCCCGCCGGCCGCCGACTGGCCGAACCAGGAGGCGTTCGAGTCCGTCCTCGGCTTCGTGCCGCGCATCGTGCTGGCCAGCGTGTGCGGCTTCCTCGTCGGACAGCTCCTGAACGCCTACGTGCTGGTACGGATCAAGGAGCGCACGAAGGAGAAGGCGCTCTGGCTGCGGCTGATCGGATCGACTGCGGTGGGCGAGTTCGCGGACACGCTGGTGTTCTGCACCATCGCGTTCTACGGCGTCATCACCGGCGCCGAGTTCTGGAACTACGTGCTGGTGGGGTACCTCTACAAGACCCTCCTGGAGGTCGTGCTGCTTCCCGTGACCTACCGGGTGATCGCCGCCGTGAAGCGCCGCGAGCCGACCTACGGCCTCGCCTGACGGTCGCTAGCCGCGGGCCTCACGGCCCAGCACGTCGTCACGCAGGTCGTCGAAGGTGCCGTCGACGATGCTCGCGCGGATGCGGTCGATGAGCCTGACGATGTAGCGCTCGTTGTGGATCGTGGCCAGGGTCGAGGCCACCATCTCCTTCGCCTTGAACAGGTGGTGCACGTAGGCGCGCGTGTAGTGCGCGCAGGTGTAGCAGTCGCAGGTGTCGTCGATCGGCGTGAAGTCGCGCTTGTAGAGCCCGTTGGTGAGGTGGAAGCTCTTCCGGGGGTGGTAGACGGTGCCGTTGCGCGCGTTGCGTGACGGTGCCACGCAGTCGAACGTGTCAGCGCCCGAGGCGACGGCGGCGAACACGTCGTCGGGCGTGCCGATGCCGAGGAGGTGACGGGGCTTGCCCTCCGGGAGCTCCTCGCAGACCCATCGGACGATCGTGCCGAGCTGATCCTTCTCCAGCGCGCCCCCGATGCCGAATCCGTCGAAGGCCAGTCCGGCGAGCCCTCGGGCAGACTGCCGGCGCAGGTCCTCGTACTGCGCGCCCTGGACCACGCCGAAGAGCGCCTGGTAGGGGCGCTGCGCTCGAAGCTCCGTCAGGCGCTCGTGCTCGGCCACGCAGCGCTCCGCCCAGGCGTGGGTCCGGGCGACGGACCGCTCCTGGTACTCACGGGTGTTCAGCAGGGTGGTGCACTCGTCGAAGGCGAACATGATGTCGGCACCGAGCTGGTGCTGCACCTGCATCGACACCTCGGGCGTGAACCGGTGCATGCTGCCGTCGAGATGGGACTTGAACGTGACCCCGTCATCGTCGACATGGGCGAGGCGGTCCTTGCCCTCGGCGATCACCTCGTCCGAGCGGACCGTCTTCGCATCCATCGCGAGGATCTTCTTGAAGCCGACGCCGAGGGAGAGGACCTGGAAGCCACCGCTGTCGGTGATGGTCGGGCCGTGCCAGCCCATGAACGCCGCAAGCCCGCCCGCCTCGTCGACCACGTCGGCGCCCGGCTGCAGGTACAGGTGGTAGGCGTTGGCCAGGATCACCTGGCCGCCGAGCTCGCGCATGGTCTCCGGCAGCACCGCCTTGACGGTCGCCTTGGTCCCGACCGGCGTGAAGGCCGGCGTGCGGATGTCGCCATGCGGCGTGCGGATGGTCCCGGCGCGACCCGGCCCGGACTCGAGGGAATGCTCGACGTCGAACGAGAAGCCGCGGTCGGTCACTCCCCCTCCGGGGCCAGCACGTCGGTCGCAGGGAACAGGTCGCGCGCCGGCGCGATCCATCCGTCGATCGACTCCTCGAGCCCCTCGTTGGATCCCGCGCAGAACTGGGGGTCGAGCTCGAGGATCGGCCCGGAGGGCGTCTCGACGGTGAGGCGAAGGGCCGTGCCGCCCGTGCAGCCCTCCCCCGACTCCTCCACCGTCAGGGCCTCGACGGCCGGGAGTGTCGAGCCGAGGGTCTCCCACACGGATGCCGGCGTCTGGACACGCTCATCGGCGAGCACGTCGCCGTAGCTGTCGATGACGATGTGCGCCTCGTCGCGCGTGACGGTCAGGGTGACGCTCCGGTGGTACTGCGGCGGCACCGAGGAGTCCGTGAACGCGTAGGTGACCGTGGCGTCGTCGGGCAGTCCTGCGGTCGCCGGATCGGCGGATCCGCCGCACGCCGCGACCAGCACGAGTGCGGCGGACAGCACCAGGGCTCGGAGCACCGTTCGACGCATGTCCCGACCCTAGTTGTCGATGTCGCGGATGCTGCGGACGAACAGGACGCCGATCGAGGTGGCGACGAGCACCCCCGCGAGTGCCAGGTAGGTCGCCTGGACGCCGAACGTCTCGACGCCCCACCCCGTGATCAGGAAGGCCACCGGCGGGGCGGCGTAGAAGAGCGACATCTGCACCCCGTAGACGCGGCCCTGGACGTCGGCGGGGACCCGTCGCTGCACGAGGGTGTTCATCAGCGGCGAGAAGGGTCCCCACGCGAGGCCGAGGAGCAGGCCCGCGGCGATCATGATCGGGAGCGGCGGGAGCAGCGCCAGCGGAACGATGGCGATCGCTGTCCCGATGAGGACGACGCGCGCGAGCTGGTACCGCGTGAACCTGTTCGACAGCCACCCGTAGCCGAAGGCGCCGACGATCGTGCCCAGGGACATCACGGAGACGATGATCCCGAGGCTGGTCGGCTCGTCGCGGCCCTCGAAGTAGGCGGGGAGCACCACGGACTCGGTCGGCAGGTACACGGCGGCGAGCACCATCAGAGCGACGGTGATGGCCCGCAGTGCCTTGTCCTGCCAGAGGACCCGGGCGCCGAGCAGCAGGCCCTGCCAGGCACCGATGGCCTCCTCTCCCGATGCCCTGCGCGCCTCCAGTCCGGCGTCACCGACGCGCAGCGCCACGATGGCGAGGATGGCCACGACGAATAGCCCGAACGGCAGCCAGAAGGTCTGGACCGGCCCGATGACCCCGATGAGCACGGCGCCGAGGGCGGGCCCGATGGCCCAGCCCACCCCGAAGATGCCCTCGTGCATGCCATTGAGCTTGTCGAGGGGATAGCCGGATGCGGCGGACACGTCGGGGAGCAGGGACTTTCGCGCCGTGTACCCCGCCGGGTCGAACGTTGCCCCGAGCACGGCAAGGGCGAGGAGCCACGGCAGGGTCAGGTCCTGCACCAGCGCCACCAGCGGGAACGCGGCGACCGAGAGCGCGGACAGGATGTCCGACACGATGCTCACGAGGCGGCGGCCGAACCGGTCGATGGCCGCTCCACCAGCGGTGACATGACGATGCCCGGCAGGGACGCGGCCGCGACCACGAGTCCGGCCGACGCGGCCGAGCCGGTGCGCTGGAGGACGAGCCACGGGATGAGGATCATCACGATGGCGTTGGCGATGCTCGACGCCCCGTTGGCACCCTCGAGGAGGATGACCGACCTCCACCGATACCGCGCCACCACCCCATACTCGCAGGCGCCAGAATGTGCCGATGACGTCGCCTGAGCTCGGTTCCCTCATCGATGTCGCGGGTGTCGCGACGAATGTCCACGTGGCCGGCGACGGGGATCCGGTCCTGCTCCTGCACGGTTCCGGCCCGGGCGTCAGTGCGTGGGCGAACTGGCGCCTGACCATCCCCGTCCTCGCCCGCCGCTTTCGCGTCATCGCCCCGGACATCGTCGGCTTCGGCTTCACCGACCGCCCGGAGCAGGTTACGTACGACCTCGACACCTGGACGTCTCACGCCCTGGGCGTGCTGGACACCCTCGGCATCGAGCGGGCGCACGTCGTGGGCAACTCCTTCGGCGGTTCACTGGCGCTGTCCCTGGCGATCCGTCATCCCGACCGGGTCGGCAGGCTGGTCCTGATGGGCTCGGTGGGGGTGCCGTTCGCCATCACCCCGGGGCTCGATGCCGTGTGGGGCTACGAACCGTCCGTCGAGGCGATGGAGGGCCTGCTGCACCTGTTCGCCTTCGACCGCTCCCTGATCGGCCCCGACCTGGCGCGCCTGAGGTACGAGGCCAGCGTGCGGCCCGGGGTCCAGGAGGCGTATCGGGCGATGTTCCCCGCTCCCAGGCAGGGGCGCCTCGACGCGATGACGCACCCCGCGGCGGCGATCGCCGGGATAGCCGCGCCGACGCTCGTCGTCCACGGCCGGGACGACCAGGTCATCCCGTTGCAGAACGCGTTCGACCTGCTGGGGCTGATCGACGACGCGCAGCTGCACGTGTTCGGCCGGTGCGGGCACTGGACGCAGCTCGAGCATGCCGCCGAGTTCACCGCCCTGGTCACCGATTTCCTGCTCGACGGCACCGCTGAGGGCGTGCACGAGTGACGCCTGCGCTGCTGTGGTGAGCATGTGATCAACGGGTCACGATTTCCTGGAAATCTTCGGCAAAACCTTGATACGCCGACAGGAACGCGAGTAGAACTGACCTACCGCACCGCAAGGAGCGGGTCGATCCAGGAAGTGCAGACCGTACGACGGAAGCCAACCGCAAGGACGGCGCCGAAGGGTCCCGAGTGCTGGCGGGGCTGGTCGATCGGAACGGGTCGAGGAAGCGATAACGACATCGCCGATGCACCGGAAACGGAGCATGAGCGCCGCGATCTGCACCTAGCGCGGGCGCCCCGAGAGATCGGGCGGTGGGCGGGCGCTTCCATGTGAAGGCCCCTCGAACTCATACTTCGAGGGGCCTTCCACATGTCTAGGGCACGGACGGGCGAAATCGCGGCAACGCCACGCCAACATCAGGCGAAGGATGCCGCCAGCCGCTCCAGACCCTCGTCGATGCCGACCCGCGGACGCCAGTCGAGGGCGGCCCGCGTCTCTCGCTGGTCGAACCAGTGGGCCGTGGCGAGCTGCTCCGCCACGAAGGCCGTCATCGGCGGCTCACCCTCCCGCCCGGACCGCACCCACGCCCGCTCGACGACGGCACCCGCCGATCGGGCCGCCGCGAAAGGCAGGCGACGGGTGGGCGGGGCGCCCCCCGCAGCAAGGGCGATCCGGCTGACGAGCTCGAACACCGTCCGCGGCTGGCCGTTGGAGATGACGAAGGCCCGGCCGTGGACCTCGGGACGGGTGCAGCGCTCCGCGGCCTGGGCGATCGCCTCCGCCGCGTTGTCGATGTAGGTGGTGTCGATCAGGGCGGCGCCGTCGTCGACCAGCACAAGGCGGCCGGCCCGCGCCCGCTCCGCGATCCGACCGATGAGCTGGGTGTCCCCCGGCCCCCACACGAGGTGCGGGCGGACGGCGGTGACCGCGAACTGCGGCGCGTCGGCGGCCAGGGCGAGCAGCTCGGCCATCGCCTTGCTGCGCGCGTAGCTGCCGCGGGCTCCCACGGGGTCGGCCACCCCTGCGGGCGCTCCGACGAGCGGCTCTCCCGCATGCGCGACCGACGGCGAGGACACCTGGACCATCCGGGCCACTCCCGCGGCGACGGCCGCGTCGAGAACCATCCGGGTGCCGCCGACGTTGACCCGCTCGAACTCGGCCCACGGGCCCACCATCGAGACGCGCGCGGCGAGATGGACCACGGCGTCCTGCCCGGAGACGGCCGCTTCCACCGCCAGCCGGTCGGTGACGTCGCCCAGGACTTCACGGACGTCCGGCCCGTGGCCTGCGGTCGACCGCTGCATGCTGGTGACGTCATGCCCTCGCGCGGCGAGCTCGCGCACGACCGCCGAGCCCAGCAGCCCTCGACCCCCCGTGACGAGGACCCTCATGCGGACGAGCTCCGCCCGGCACGGCCGGCGAGTCTCGATCCCGCCCAGGCGGCCAGCGCCGCGCGGTCGATCTTGGACCGGTGCCGGATGTCGACGGGCAGGGCGCGACGAACCAGGACGGCAGCGACGTCGACGCCGGCCGCACTACGCACGTCAGCGGTCAGGTCCAGGTCGGCGAGACCGGCGGAAGCGTGGTCGGTGACCACGATGACGACCACGGCCTGGGTGCCCCGGGGACCCACGCCCACGCACGCGGCCTGGCGCACCCTGGCCAACTGCTGCACTGCCTGCTCGATGCGCACAGGGGCGATGGGTCCGTCCGGTGTGGTGATCACGTGACCCAGCCGGCCGCCGATCCACAGGCGCCCCTGCGCATCCAGGCGCCCGACATCGCCGGTGCGATGCCATCCCGGATCGCGGGAGCTGGCCCGCTCGGTGGCCCACAGCCGGTCGTACCGGTCCTTCTTGTGGGCCGCCCGCACGACGACCTCCCCCAGCACGTCGGCCTGGTCGGTGAGCGGACCGGTCGCCCGCCCGTCGTCGTCGACGGCGCTGATCCGCACGTCCACGCCCGGGACCGGGCGACCTACGAGGACTCCGTCCCCGTCGCCGGCTGCATCGATCTCGCGCACCGTGACATCGGTCACGGGGAGAACCTCGGTCATGCCGTAGGGCGTGCGCACATCGGCATTGGCGCACAGCCGCGACATGCCGTGCAGCAGCGAGCGCGAGACCGGGGCGCCGGCACCGAGCACGAGCCGCAGCGAGCCCAGCGCCGCCATGTCGTCGTCGGTCAGCGCGGGAGCCGTCTCCAGGATCCCCCCGAAGGCGGCCGGGGACGCCCAGACGAGGGTGCCGCCCACGACGCGGACGGCGTCCGCGAAGGCACGCGCGGTCAGGGTGCCAGGAGCGGTGAGGTCCATGTCCGGAATCGACGAGGCGATGCCGAGTGCAGGTCCGAGCACCGCCCAGGGGGCGAACGCCGCGACGAGGGCGTCCGACGAGGTGATCGAGTAGTGCTCGCGCAGCACGTCGCGCGTGCGCTCCACCTGCCGGTGCCGGTAGACGACGCCCTTGGCCGGTCCGGTCGAGCCCGACGTGAAGGCCACGACGGCCTCGTCATCCGGCGACACGACGGTGGCAGGAAGTGCGTGCGTCGATCCGAGACGGGCGATCGCCGGCAGCTCGCCGACTGCGATGCGCTGGCCGGGCAGCCGCAGGGCGCGGACAAGGGCCATCGCCTTCGGGATCGCGATGACATGTCGAGGGGCGGCGCCGCGAAGGGCGCGATGGATGCCCCGCACCCCGAGCCCCGAATCGGTCACCACCACGGTCGCACCGAGTCGCCAGCACGCGTACACGACGGCGAGAAGGTCGGCGCCAGGGGTGATCAGCACCGAGACGCGGTCCCCGCGCCGGACGCCTCTCGCGGCCAGTCCGCGGGCCAGGAGCTCGACGTTGCGATGAAGCAGAGACCAGGAGACCGTGCGCCACCCTCCGTCGACGGCCGGCTCGGCGAGCGCGATCCCGGTGGGGTCGGCTGCTGCGCGCGCCGCCAGCGCAGCCCACAGCGGCTCGCGCGGCTCATCCGCCTGCTTCGCCTCCGGCACCGCTCTCACGGCCGTGCCTCGTCACTCGTGGCGAGGTCCGCCGCCGGGCACGGCAGCCACGGCTGGCGACCCATCGAGATCGGCGACCCAGGTGAGGACATCCCCGATGAGGCTCGGGGCGTCCTCACTGACCAGATGGCGGGCCCCCTCATACCGATGGACATCCGCCTGCGGCATGCGCGCGATGAGATCGTTCAGGTAGCGGTCCGAGAACACCGGATCTCCGGGGCCCCACAGCAGCAGGACGGGGACATCGAGGGATCTGACGCCCTCGGCGATGCCGTCGAGGACCCCTGCGCTGGGATGCCCCGGCTCGAACGGGATATCGGCCACGAAGGCGCCTACGGCTGCTCGGCGGTCCGGGGTCGAGTACGGCGCGGCGAACGCGGCCGCCACGTCCCGGGGCATCGACCGCCCACTCAGCGCCGAGGTCCCGCGGACGAAGATCGGCGTCTGGACGGTGTTGAGCCGCAGCAGCGGCGTCGACCGGGCGAGCCGGATGATCGACGGCGACGGCGAGCCCTCGGGCTGGTGGACGGCCGTGTTGAGCAGGACGACGCCGCGGAGCTGGTCGCGATGGGCCAGGGCCCAGCCGAGGGAGATGGGACCGCCCCAGTCGTGGGCCACCGTGACCACCGGGCCGTCGATGCCCAGGGCCGTCGACACCCCGCCCAGGTCGGCCACCCGGTCGCCCAGCCGGTGCACGGTGTGCGTGCGCTCCGAGTAGCCCATGTCGAGCTGGTCCACGGCGACCACCCGGATCCCGTCAGGCGCCTCGGACAGCAGGCGACGCCACAGGTAGGACCAGGTCGGGTTGCCGTGCACGCACAGGAGGGTCAGCCGGACGTCGTCGAGCCGCTGCTCCGCGTGCGTGTCGAGGACGTGCCAGGTGCGCTGGACGCCGTCGCTGTCGCGGGCCGCGATGAGCCGCGACCATCGGGGGTCGAGCCCCGGGAGACCCGGGGGCGGGAGGGTGGCCGGCTCGGCTCCGCCCGCCGTCACCACGCGATTTCGATGACGGCCGAGTTGAGGCCGGATCCGATGCCCATGCAGGCGATGCGCTGACCTGCCTCGAACCCCGCTGCATTGAGGGCGAGGGTGAAGGGCACCGACGCCGGGCCGATGTTGCCGCGCGTCGGGAAGATCACCGGCGTGCGCGTCGGGTCGATCCGCAGCGAGGTCGTGATCGCGGCGGTGTGGACCTTCGACACCTGGTGGATCACGTAGGAGTCGAGATCGCTCCAGTCGAACTCCGCACTGGCGTCGCGCCAGGTGTCCACGGCCAGCTCGACGCCGGCCTCGAGGAGCCCCCGGGAGTCGGTCGTCATCCGCTCGAGGTCGCCGACGCAGAGGCGGTTGTGCTGCGTCGCCGCCCGCCCGACCCCGCCGACGAAGCGGTGGCCCTCGGGATGCTCGGACGCCCGCCCGAGCACCATGGCCGATCCGCCCGACCCGAGAGTGAGCGTCGCGAAGTTGTCGAGGATGTCGGTCTTCGTGGTGTCCTTGCCGCGCAGCCGCTCGATCGTCGCCTCCTGAGGCCGCCGGCTGCCCTCCCCATCGACGATGAGCGCGTACTCGATCTGGCCGGCGTCGATCATCATGGCCGCCAGCTGCATGCCGTTCATGAAGCCGAGGCAGGCGTTGCCGAGGTCGAAGTTCAGGCACGATGTCGGCAGCGACAGCTGCTCGTGGACGTCGACCGCCGCCGACGGCTCGAGGTGGTCACGGCACACCGAGGTGTCGATCAGCAGGCCGACGCTGGACGGGTCGATGCCGGCCTCGGCGATGGCCTTGGCCCCAGCCATCGAGGCCGCGTCCGCGAACGTCACGTCCTCGGGCCACCAGCGGCGCTCGGAGATCCCGGCAAGAGCCTCGAGCATCCCGGGCTGCAGGCCCGTGCGCTCGTACGTCTCGGTCAGCTGCTCGTCGATCTCGGCGGAGGTGACCACGATCGGGGCATCCGCAGCCGTCACCGAGAGGATCGCCGTGTCGCGATACCGGTAGGTCGCGTTGCCACTCATAGGGGTCCCTTCGAGCCCCGGGCGCGGGGAGAGCGCGGGACAGTGCGATAAGCCTGCCATGCCGCCTCACGACGGCGAACCGCGGCACTCGTGTTCCCGGGTGCGGGGCGGCGTGACGTACGGTGACCGGGTGAACCGTGTCCAGGCGACCGCCTCCGCCATCTGCGGCCTCCTGGCCGTGACCGCCGTGACTACCGTCGCCCCAGCCGCCTCAGCCGCCCCGTTGGCCCCGCAGGCCACGGCTGCGGCCTCGACCTACCCAGACGAGCTCGCGGCCTTCTACACGCAGCGCCTCGAGTGGTCACGCTGCGCCCAGGATCTCGCCTGCTCGTGGCTGACCGTGCCCCTGGACTACTCGAGCCCAGCGGGCTCCACCATCCGCCTGCGCATCTCACGCGTCACCGCCAGCGGGCCGGCCGCCCAGCGACAGGGCTCCCTCGTCGTGAACCCCGGCGGGCCGGGGGCGTCCGGACTGGACTACCCGGCCTACGTGGCAGCAGCGATCTCGCCCAAGGTCGCCACCCAGTTCGACATCGTCGGATTCGACACCCGTGGTGTCGGTGAGTCTGTGCCTGTCACGTGCATGACAGGTCGTCAGACGACGACCTGGCTGCGCGCCGACGGATCGCCCGACACGTTGGCCGAGGAGCGCCGCCTGATGTCGCTCGCGGCGCGGATGGCCCAGGGCTGTCTCGACAGGTCCCCCACCATCGCCCGGCACCTGGGCTCGGAGGACACCGTCCGCGACATGGACATCCTTCGGCAGGCGATCGGCGACGAGCGGCTCAACTTCCTGGGCTACTCGTACGGCACCTACCTCGGCACCCTCTACGCCGAAGCGTTCCCGACCACCGTCGGCCGGTTCGTCCTCGACGGCGCCCTCGACCCGAGCCTCGGCGTCATGGAGGTGTCGAAGGGACAGTCCGACGGATTCCAGCTCGCGATGACGCGCTTCGCCCGTGACTGCGCCCCGCGACGTACCTGCCCGTGGACCGGATCGGCCGCGAACGTGCTGCGCGGCATCAACTCCATCCTGGCCAAGGTCGATCGGCAGCCGCTGCCGACCGAGAGCGGTCGCGACCTGGTCCAGGCCGAGGCTCTGAGCGCGCTCTTCTACACGATGTACTCCCCCGCCCTGTGGCCGATCCTGCGCCAGGCCCTGGGCCAGGCGAAGGTCGGCGACGGCTTCGGTCTGCAGTCCATCGCCGACTACGCCGCGGAACGCACCGGCCCGAACACGTACGCCACGAACATGGCCTCCGCCTTCCCGGCGATCGCCTGCTGGGACGTGCCTCCCGCGCCCGGCATCAACGGCCTCCGGGCCGCCGCGGCAGCCTGGTCCCGCGGTGCGCGGGTCCCCGACATGGCCAGGGCCATGTCATGGGGCAGCGCGCCCTGCGCGCAGTGGTTCGGCCATACCGACCGCGTGCCCGCCCCGGCGAGCACGACGACGACGGCACCCATCCTCGTCGTGGGCACCACGTACGATCCGGCGACTCCTTACGCATGGTCGCAGGCGCTCAGCAGGCAGCTGGCCACATCGACGCTGCTCACCTTCCGGGGCGACGGGCATACCGCCTTCGGCGGCCGCTCCCGCTGCATCGATGAGGCGGTGGAGGGCTACCTGCTCTCGGGAATCCTGCCGGCGGCCGGCACGATCTGCCGCTGAGGCTCCAGCGGCGCTGTGCATCAGGGCCGCCGAGGGGTCAGCGGCCGCGCTTCTTGCCCTTGGCCTGCTTCACGACCTTGGCCGGCATCGCGACGTTGACCTGCATCAGGACGTCACCCTCGTGACCAGTGATGACCGGCTGCGGGTGCACGGGGGTGGGCGCAACGTGGACGATCGCCGCGGCCGGTGACCCGGGATTCACGGCCTCGTCGGCCGAGGCTGTCGCGGCCACGGCCATCGTTCCGGCGAAGGAGAGGCTGACGGCGGCCGCGAGTGCGGCTGCGCGGGTGATCGTGCGGGACATGCTTCTCCTGGGGCGTGGTGCCAAGGGGCACAAGCCAAGAGAACAGCCCGCAGATCACGGCACCCTCTCGGACGCCTCCCCGGTCCTTCTCACCTGCGCGGGAAGGATGGCTCGCCTGCGGGCGTCGCGGTCGGCGATGTGCCCGCTGGCGAAGTCGGTGCGCAGCACGTCACGTCGCCTTGCTCTGCCCACACTCAGATTCGGGACGGTGACTCGCGCGATCCGGACAATCGGGCCTGGACGCTCAGGCGCCCGTCTGCTTCTCGGGGTCGTCGGGATCCTCGAGGCTCGACAGGAACAGCTCCACCTGGGCTGCGATCTCGTCGCCCGTGGGCACTCCATCGGCCGCAAGGTCGCCCAGGCCACCAGTGGCACCGGAGGTGATGGCCGCCATCTGGTCGTACTGCTGCTCGAGCGCCGCCACGACGGTGGCGAACTCCTCGTTGCCCTCCAGCTGCTGCGCGACCTCGGCGTCGGCCCGACGAGCGGACGGCTCAAGGTCGGCGACCGGGAGGGCGAGACCCGTTGCGGCAGAGACCCCGGCCAGCAGGGTGCTCGCGGCCCGCGGGAACTCGAACTGGACGAGGTAGTGGGGCACCTGGGCGGTGACCCCCATCGACGGGATGCCCTGCTGCCCCAGATGGAGCTCGAGCATGGCGCCGACGTGACCGGGCACCTCGATCTCGCCGATGACGGAGACGTGTCCCGCGACGAGCTCCGGTTCGCTGCCGTGCACGGTGATTCCCAGCGGCCTCGTGTGCGGGATGGGCCAGGGGATCGCCGACAGGCCGATCGCCAGGCGCACGTCGAACATCGCGACGAGGACGTCGATCGCGGCCATGAAGCGAAGCCACTGGTAGTCCGGCTCCGGACCGGTCAGCAGGAGGAACGGCTGCCCGGTGGCATCCGTCACCTCATGCAGGACGATCTGCTGGACCTCGACGGAGGCGAAGTGGTCGACGACGTAGGTCATCTTGGGCCGACGGGCCCGATAGTCGAGGAGCTCATCCACGTCGAAGGTCGCCACGAGCTGGTGCTGGCAGCTGGCGAGGATGTGCTCGGCCGCCAGCCGCACGCCGCCCCCGGCATCGACGAAGCCGGAGAAGGCGTAGAGCAGGATCGGGCGGTCGTCGAAGGTCACGTCACGGTGAACCGTGAACAGCTCCTCTGGCGCGCGCATGCCCCACCTCCACCTGAACGATCCCACACACCGCAACGGGGTGCACGCGGTCGATGTTCCGGCGTTCGCCGTCGGCCGAAGAGCAGGGGCGGGCCTCAGGCGTCCGGCGCGTCCTCGACGGCCTTGGGGTGCGCTTGCGCGGCGCGGCCTTCTTGGGAGCGGGTGCGTCCTCGACCGCAGGGACCGGCTCGGCGCTGGCCGCAGCCTCCTCGGCCGCTGCCTCGGCCGCATCGGACACGACCCCGGCCACGTCCGTCGCCGTCTGTCCGGTCTTCTCGGCCAGGGCGCCGGCCGTCGCGCTGGCGGCCTGCGCGACATCATCGGCGGAGGACGCCGCCGAGGCGGCGGCATCGGCGACCTTCTGCGCGGCCGAGTCCGCAGCGCCCGAGAAGGCGGTGGCCGCACTCGAGACCCTGCCCGCCGCTGAGTTCGCAGCAGACGACACGGAACTGGCCCAGAGGTCGGCCGTCGACGAGACGTCATGGGTGGCCCCGCGCCGACGCCATGCGATCACGCCCGCAGCAGCCCCAGCGGCCGCAGCGACGACGAGCAGTGCCTTCTTCATGTGAAGCCTCCCTCTGTCCCCCCGGACGCTAACACCCGAGCGGGACCCTCGCCCGGAGATCCCCGACGCGCTGGCACCCGTCAGGGCCGGCTGCCGCGCCGCTGGGCGTCCTTGAGATAGCCGAGGAAGTACTCGGTCACCTGCGGGCCGCTGAGGAACTGGTCGCGGGTGGCATCGTCCATCGTCAGGGCGTACTCGCAGACCCGGGACCAGGAGTGCCCCACGGCCTTGGTCAGGGCTCCCGCCACCGTGGCCGAGATGGCCGAGCCGGCGATGGCTCCGCCCGGGATGAACTTGAGCAGGCTGGTGACCGCGTACCGGCCTGCCATCGTGGCGCCACCGGTGAGGACGATCGAGCCGGCGGTGGCCAGCGCCCGCGACCGGTTCGGCGGCAGCCCGTAGGCGGCCGTGATCCGGGCGATCATGGTCACCTGGTTGGGGACCAGCAGGGCCGCGTCAGCGAAGGGGATCGGCGTTGCGCCTACCCCAGCGGCGACCACGACGGCCTGGTTGATGATCGCCGCCACGGCTTTTTTCTTTCGACCGACGTCCAGCACTTGGGCGGCCGTCAGTGCGGCCTCGGCGACCTCGGGGATGACGGCGTAGGTGTCGTCCAGGAGGGTCTGCAGGCCGAAGACCGGACTCTGGGTGAAGGTGTCGCTCAGGGCGTTGGTGAGGACCACGCGCCCATGCGGGCGGATGGGCAGGCCCAGGGACTGGATGTACTGCGCGAACTCGACCGCCTCCGGGTGCATCTCCCCGTCGCGGCTCGGGACCTGCGTCATCACCAGGATCACCGGCAGGCCGAGGGACGCAAGCTCCCGGACGAACTGCTCCTGCGCCCGCTCGAACCGCCGGTCGGACCACCGCACGAGGTACCAGACCGCGTGGATCTGCTCGTCGACGGCCCGGGTCCGGTGGTCCGCGACGAGTCGTCGCAGGCCATCGACGATCGCGTCGCCCGCGGTGCCGGTCTCGAAGCCCTCGGAGTCGTACAGGCCGAGGAAGCCGTCCGGATGGCGGTAGTAGACGAGCCCCCGGGTGACGGGGCTGCCGACGCCGGTCGCGGCGACGTCCCGGCCGAAGATGGCGTTCACGAGGGTGGACTTGCCCACGCCCGTCTTGCCGAACACGGCGAGGTTGAAGCACCCGAGGGCGGCGAACGCCTCGGCGAGGCGCTTCTCGAACATCCCCTCGACCTCGACCTTGGACAGATCGGAGCCGGCACCGCTCCCGGAACTGCCCACGAAGGGAGCTCCAGCGGGCTCGATGGTCACCTTGCCACCGTACGCGCGGCGCGGGGGTTGGACAAACACCCCGGGGTCCGGGTTACCGTGGACGCATGAGCGCCACGGGTACGGAGGCGCGATCGCGTGCCCGACGGCGCCCCCGGTTCGCCTCGATCGTGGCGCTGACGCTCGTGGTCGCTCTCGTCGGCTCGGCCCTCGTGGGCGGCTGGCTCGCGCTCGGGGCAGCCCAGGAGAAGGGGATGCTGGGCGGGGCCATCGTCGTCCCGGAGGACCTCCGTCCGGTGATCCGCAAGGCAGCCAAGCGATGCGACGCCGTCCCGCTGGAGGTCTTCGCCGCCCAGATCGCGGCGGAGAGCGGCTGGGACCCGAAGGCCGTCTCGCCGGCCGGTGCCCGAGGGATCGCCCAGTTCATGCCGGCGGTGTGGGACCAGTACGGCATCGATGCCAACGACGACGGCGTGGCGGACATCTGGGACCCCGTCGACGCGATCCACTCCGCCGCCGAGCTGAACTGCGTCAATCGCCGACTCGTGCGCGACGCATCAGGCAACCGGCTGCACAACACCCTGGCCGCCTACAACGCGGGCTTCGGCTCGGTCCTGAAGTACGACGGGATCCCGCCGTTCCCCGAGACCGAGACGTACGTCCAGCGGATCCTGGACTACGCCGAGACCATCGTCCTGTCGGAGCGCGCCGCCTGACCGATGCCGGTCAGGGATGCCGGCGTCGGCTCCAGCGGATCGACCTGCTCGCGCACCTCGGCCGTGATCACCGAAGCTCCGGCCGGCTGCGAGGCCAGGACCTGGCGCAGGACGGCATCGGCCTGGCTGTCGCTGCCGCTGCTGACGCCCCAGTTCTTGAACTCGCGCAGGAGGGCCTCGCGCGCACGGGCCACCTGCTCGGTGACGACGCGCTTCTGCGCCCACTCGAGCTCGCGCTCGCGCAGGGCGCGCTCGATGCTCAGCAGCTGCTCGGCGCGTGACCGGGAGGTCGTAGGCCGACGACACGAAGCGGGCGATGTCCTCGCGGTAGTCGTGGCCGCGCCGGCCGAAGGTGCCCGGAACGACCTCCATCGCGTTGACCAGGTCGATCCCGGTCAGGACGAAGCTGACGCCCGGGCCGCCACGTGCTCGACTTGGGGACCCCCGGCGGGCGCTGCTCCGGCGGGCCGAGCCACCAGGGGCGCCGCAGCAGGATGTTGGTGCCGAACTTCGGGATCGGGTCGTCGTAGTGGCTGATGAGCACGTGGCGCACGCGCTCCTGGTGCTCCAGCGGCAGGTCGGTGAACTGGCCGAAGTTGTCGACCTCGAGGAGCTTGCCCTCCGGGTCGACCTTGTCCGGGTTGATGCGCCAGCCCTTGGCGAACTCGGTGGCGGACGGCGTCCCGAGGAAGACCGACGAGTGGACGAAGTCGCGGTCCATGGCCTCGACCGTGCGGCGGCGCCACACGTCCTGCATCGTCTGCGCGCCCAGGCTCTCGCCGAACAGCACGAACCGCGGCCGCTTCTCGGGATCCATCCCCCGCAGGTAGCCGGTGATCGCGTGCATGAGGTCGCGGTTCTGCTCGACGGCCAGGCCGGTGCGCGTCAGCGACATCGACGAGGGCAGCATCGAGTACTGCATGGTGGCGATCGCGCAGTCGCCGAGGGTCATGTACTCCAGGGCCTCGGTCATCACGTAGTTGATGTAGCCGGACCCGGTCGGCGACGCGAAGCACAGCACCTTGCGATCGAAGGCGCCCGTGCGCACGAGCTCGTCCATGACGAGGTCGACGCGGTCCTCCACCTCCGCGGCGGAGTCGAGGCCGACGAAGACACGGATGGGGTCGGCCACGGCCGGCTCGCCCATCACGTCCTCGATCTCCTCGCGGGACAGGACCATGTTGACGAACCGGCGCCCCTCCCGGGAGAGCGTGTCGAACGGAACCGCGCTCTGCGGGCCGCCCGACACCATGGGCGACTGCGCAGCGGTGTCGTAGGCGGGTTCCACGGCAGCGCCGCCCTGCTCGACCCGGCGGACCGCGTACTCGTAGCCGGCGTACAGTCCGCCGCCGAGCATGGTCAGCGCGACCGCGTGGCCGATCGGGTTCGCGACCACGTCGTAGTTGGGGGCCACCCGCGAGACCGCGACGGACACGCCGTGGGCGATGAGTCGCTCGCCGACCTGCAGGCCGATGACGCCCGCGCCGACGCCGACGGCGATGCCCGCGGACTTGGCCAGGGAGACGTTCTCGATGGTCCTGTCGCCGGCCTCGGCCGCACGCTTGTGGGTCCGATGGATGTGCCAGGCCGACACCGCCGTACCGGCCGGCAGCGCCAGCGGGATCCGGGTCATCCAGCGACGGCTCGCGTTGCGCTCGACGCCCAGGTCGCCCGTTCCGATGACCGCTGACAGGGCCGCGCCCATCGCGGCCACCCGGGCCGTGCGGTTGGCCGCGACGCGCAGCAGGCCGCGGCGCATTCGCTCGTCCTCGCGGGGCGGTAGTGCGCGGGACAGGCCCTCGGCCACGGCGCCGATGACGACGTTGCTCCCCACGGTGAACGCGAGCCGAGCCGACGCGGACGCCGCGTCGGTGCGCCCCCGGTGATCAGTCGGGCCGCCGTCTCGATGCCGCTCTGCGCGACGGTGACGGCCGACAGCGTGGCTGCCGCGATGACGCCCGTCGCGATGGCCTGGTCGATCGTCCGCCGCGGCTGCAGGCCGGGCTCGAACGACGGTCCGACGGAGGCGGCGGCCGCGAACAGGGCCACGCGCTCGGTCAGGCTGCGGTCAGGGCCGAAGGCACCGATGACCCGGTCAGCGATGTGCGCGACCCCCGACGAGGGGGCCCCGGTCAGCGCGAAGTCAGAGGACATGGCGGCATCCTCCCATGGCGGGCCGCACGGATGCAGGGACGTGTCAGGGCCCGATGACCACGGTCTGCAGGTTGTCGACGGCCAGCCGTCCGTCGCCCGTCCAGAGCCGGCGGTGCTCGCTGGCGAAGCCGGCCTGCGCCGACGTGACGAACGAGTCCAGGAGGAGCGGCTCCCCGGTCCGGACGGTGGCCGGGTCGACCAGGAGGTTGGCGGTGAAGTTCACAGTGGCGATGCGCGGCATCTCCGCGAGCATCGGGAGGCTGGCCGGCCACCACGCGTCCACGAGTGCCAGGAGCAGCACGGCCGACGGGCTGGGGGGTTCGACGAGCCCCAGCCAGCCGACCGCTGCGGCAGGCTGGCCGGTGAACGGGATCCCGCTCACCGGGCGGAAGTCGAGATGCTGCATGAACACCGGCATCGGCGGACCGATGGGGGCGCGCTCGAGGCTGCCGGCAGCCGGCACGACCGGCGCGGTCACCGTGCCCCAGTCGAGTCCGTCGTGGATGCGGACTGCTCCGCGCGACGCTCCGAGGATGGCGACCAGCGAGGCCACCACGGCGCCGCTCTCGTCGTGAACGACCGCCGACCACGTCGACATCGCCGAGCCACGACGCACGATCCGGGTCTCGATGACATGGGGGCCGACCATCGCGGGCGCCATCATCTGGACGCTGACCGTGCGCACCGTCCATTGGGGGTCCGCCTCTGAGGCGATGACCGCGCGCACGAGGGCGGCGACCACGAGCCCGCCCCAGGCCCCACGGCCCTGCTGCCATCCGTCGGGGAGGATCCACCCGAACCGGCCGGCGTCGATCGGCGAGATCGACGTGGCGGCGTCGAACGCGGTCAGGCGCTCGCCTCCTGCGAGATCCCGCCCGAGGTCGACGTGGCGTCGGACGTGTCCACGATGCCCCCGCCCGCGAGCGCGGACTTCTTCAGCCACTGGTCCCACGGGATGTTCCAGAGGCCGCCAGCGCCGTTCCAGGACTGCACCGTCGTTCCGCCCGTGTTCTCGTAGAGCACCACGTCGCCGGGGATCGTCTTGTCGTAGATCCACTTGGCGTCGGCCTCGAACATGTTCGTGCAGCCATGCGAGCCGTTGTACCGGCCCAGGCGCCCGTACGCCCACGTCGCCGTGTGGATGAACTCACCCGTCGGGGTGAGGCGCGTGTTCCACGGCGCGTCGAGCGCGTACTCCTCCTCGGGGCCGAGCCCGAGCGACGTGCTCAGGTAGACCTTCTGCGCCTCCTTCTGGGTGCTGATCACCTTGACGCCGTTGCGGGACTCCCACTCGGCCTTCCCGAGGGAGACAGGGAAGGTCTTGACCTTCACGCCGTCGATCCAGACGCGCATGTTGACCTTGGCCCCGTCGACCTTCGCGATCAGCTTGCGCGCGGTGCGGAAGGTCCAGGTGGTGCCCAGGTCCCGGGAGCCCACGATGTACTTCTTGCCGGACTGGCCCATGACCGCCCGGTCGAGGGTCGACGTGACGGTGATGGTGGCGTTGCCGGGCCAGTACTTCATGGGACGGAAGACCGCGCTGCGGTCGCTCATCCAGCCCCAGGCGCCCTTGACCTTCTTGACGCGCCCGTCCGGAAGGATGGCCTGCACCTTGAGGTGCGTCTCCACGACGCGCTTGTCGGGGATCGCCCGAGTGAAGCTCAGCTTCGGCAGCGTGCCGACGCCCAGCTTGGTCCGGGAGCCGTCGACACCGAGCCCGTTGCTGGCGGCGTTGAACGTTGCGTTGACCCACGCCCGCGGCTTGGGCAGCGGGTCCGGCTTGGCCGGATCGGACACTGCCGGGATCGACGGGGTGCCCGTCGCCGGGATGCTCGAGGGGCCCGGTCCGATGGCGTTCACGGCGCGAAGCGCGACCGTGTAGGGAGCGCCGTTGGTGAGGCTGGTCAGCGTGCAGGTCCCCGCGACGCCGACGCACGGCCACCATGTGGCGCCGCCGTCGAAGGTCACCTCGTAGGACGTCACGGGGCTGCCGCCATCACTTGCGGGCGCGGTGTAGGAGATCCGGAGCTGACCGCTCACGATGCCATCGGTGACCGTGGTGATGGTCGGGGCCGCGGGGGCGGTGGCAGCCGAGGCGAGGGGCGACGGGGCCACCGGCGACGGCGAGGTGTCGGCCTGGGCCGGGGCGGCGATGAGCATGGAAGAGACGACGAGGCTCGCCATCGCGAGACCCGTCGCACTTGCTCGAAGGACGCGACGCACGAGATAAGGGTACGTCCCCCGGAGGGGTGCTGTGAACGCTACCGTCGCCCCTGGGCCAGCGGCACGTGACTGGACCCCTGTGACCGGGATCACGGAGGTGGGCATGGCCAAGGGCGCGTCGGCCACGGCGACGTCGGGACCTCCCGAGGCCTACCGCACCGGGCGGGTGGTCCGGCTGGCCGCAACCGCGGCCCTGGGCGGCTTCCTCTTCGGCTTCGACTCGGCCGTGATCAACGGTGCCAACACGGCCATCGCCCAGACCTTCGACCTGGGCTCCGGGATGATGGCGTTCGTCGTGTCGATCGCCCTGATCGGCTCGGCCGTGGGCGCCTGGTTCGCCGGCCAGCTGGCGGACACCTTCGGGCGACGCCGGGTCATGCTCATCGCGGCCGTGCTGTTCGCGCTGAGCGCCGTCGGCACCGCCTTCCCGCCCAGCGTCGAGTGGCTCATGCTCTGGCGCCTGGTGGGCGGCGCAGGAATCGGCGTGGCGAGCGTGGTCGCCCCCATGTACATCGCCGAGATCGCCCCGTCGGGCCTTCGCGGGCGGATGGGCTCCCTCCAGCAGCTCGCGATCGTGCTCGGCATCTTCGCGACGGGGGTCACCAACTACCTGATCGTCCTGGCTGCCGGCACGTCCACGTCAGAGTGGCTGTTCGGCATCCAGGCGTGGCAGTGGATGTTCCTCATCGAGCTGTTCCCCGCGCTCCTGTACTTCCTCCTGGCGCTGCGCATCCCCGAGTCGCCCCGCTACCTGGTGGAGGTCGGCAAGCTGGACGAGGCGCGGGCCGTGCTCGAGACCGTGTTCACCACCGACCAGAGCGCGAAGGTGCTCGACATCCAGCGCACCATGGACGCCGACCACAAGTTCAGCATGGGAGACCTGCGCGGACCGCGGTTCGGCCTCCTCCCCATCGTCTGGGTGGGAATCCTGCTGTCGGCGTTCCAGCAGTTCGTCGGCATCAACGCCGTCTTCTACTACTCGAACCTGATCTGGGAGTCCGTCGGATTCAGCCAGGACCAGGCCTTCCTGACGTCGATGATCACCAACGCGATCAACGTGGCCACCACCCTGGTGGCCATCGCGCTGATCGACCGCATCGGCCGCAAGAGACTGCTGCTCATCGGCTCGTCGGGCATGGTGGTGATGCTGGCGGCGCTGACATGGCTCTTCGGCACCGCGCCCCAGGTGGCCGACGGAGCGGGTGGGCTGGAGCCGTCACTGGCGGGCATGAGCGCCACGCTCGCCGTGCTGGCGTTCAATGCCTACGTCGTGTTCTTCGGCATGTCATGGGGCCCGGTGGTCTGGGTGCTTCTGGGCGAGATGTTCCCGAACCGCATCCGAGCGGCCGCCCTGGCCCTTGCCGCCTCTGCCCAGTGGATCGCCAACTTCATCGTCTCGACGGCCTTCCCGCCCGTGGCGGCGCGCAGCCTCACCATCGCCTACGGCATCTTCACGGCCTTCGCGCTGGCGTCGATCTTCTTCGTGCGCACCAAGGTGCCGGAGACGACGGGCCGGTCCCTCGAGGAGATCAGCGACGACGTCAGCGCCTGACGCCGAGCACGCGCGCGCACCCGGACGGTAAAATCCGTGGCCATGGGCTTCTTCAGCAGGTTCCGCAAGCCGTCCGTCTCGGCGGCTGACGCCATCCAGCAGGTTGCCGAGGGTGCCACCCTGCTCGACGTCCGGGACAACCGCGAGTGGAATGCGGGCCACGCGCCCGGAGCCATCCACATCCCCGTCGACCAGGTTGCGGCCACTGCGACCCGCCGACTGCCCAAGGGCAAGCCCGTCATCGTCGTATGTCGCAGCGGTGCCCGCGCCAGCGGCGCGACCACGAGCCTGACCGCCCTCGGCATCGACGCCGTGAACCTCAAGGGCGGGATGCGCGCGTGGGAGTCGGCGGGCGGACGCGTCGTCGGGAAGGGCAACCGCCCCGGTGTCGTCGCCTGATACCGACTAGCGTGGGCGATATGTCCCCTGCCGCCGGTCCTGTCCTGCAGGTCGAGGGACTCACCAAGCGCTTCGGCCGCCGGTCCCCCGTCGTCGCCGTGTCGGACCTCTCCTTCGAGGTACGGCCGGGACGGGTCACCGGCTTCCTGGGACCGAACGGCTCCGGCAAGACCACGACACTGCGATGCCTGCTGGGGCTGGTGGCACCGACATCCGGGCGCGCGCTGATCGGCGGCCAGCCCTACGCGTCGCTGGCGGACCCCACCCGCGTGGTCGGCGCGGCGCTGGAGGCCAGTGGCTTCCATCCGGGCCGCACCGGCCGCAACCACCTGCGCGTGCTCGCGGCGGCGAATGGGGTGCCCGAAGCACGGATCGACACGGTGCTGGAGCTCGTGGGCCTGACCGACGCCGCACGCCGGCGCGTCGTCGAGTACTCCCTCGGCATGCGGCAGCGCCTGGCGCTCGCGGCGGCACTCATGCCGGACCCCGCCGCACTGATCCTCGACGAGCCGGCGAACGGCCTCGATCCGGAGGGCATCGCCTGGCTGCGCGGCTTCCTGCGCGCCCAGGCGTCCGAGGGCCGCACCGTCCTCATCTCCAGCCATGTGCTGTCCGAGGTCCAGCAGACCGTCGACGACGTCGTGATCGTCACCCACGGACGGCTCGTGCATGCCGGGCCGCTCGACGAGATCGGAGCGGGTGGCGCCCCTCGGGTGATCGTCCGGAGCCCGCACGCCGCGCGACTGGCCGCCGCGATCGCGTCCGCCCACCCGGCAGCCGCCGGGGTCGAGACCGCCGACGACGGCTCGCTGCAGGTCACCGGGCTGAGCACCGCCGAGGTGGGCCGGCTGGCCTTCGCGGAGGGCTGCGAGCTCCACGAGCTCTCCACGGCCGCTGACGGCCTCGAACAGGCCTTCCTCGAGCTCACCGGAGGTGCCCAGTGACGGGCGGGTGGGGTCCCCTGCTGGCGTCCGAGTGGCGCAAGGTGACGACCACGAAGATGCTGTGGGTCCTCGCGTTCATCGGCATCGCGTACAGCTGCCTCAACACGGTGACCCTCACGCTCCTCGCGTCCGACCTGTTCCCAGGCGTGCCGGCGAGCGAGGGCGGGAGCATGCTGCTGGAGCCCGCCTACATCACCACACTGCTCGCCCAGGTGAGCAGCGCGGCCACCTTCGTGCTGATCCTGGGCATCATCGCCGTCACGGGCGAGTACCGGCACATGACGATCACCTCGACGTTCCTGTCGACGCCTCGGCGCGGGCGCGTGCTGACGGCCAAGATGGCCCTGTACGGCATCGTCGGGGCGGTCATCGCTCTCGTCACCCTGGCGGCCGTCGTCGTCGTGCTGGCCCTTGCCCTCCTGACCGCCGAGCACGCCCCCATCACGGCCTCGGCAGTCGCGACGGTGGCCGGCGGCGCGCTCATCGGGTTCACCCTCTACGCCATCCTGGGGGTGAGCCTCGGCGCGCTGATCCGCAGCCAGATCGGGGCGATCATCCTGGCGCTCGTCTGGGTGCTCCTCCTGGAGGCCCTCGTCGGGCTGGCCTTCCCGTCGGTCGCCAAGTGGCTGCCGGGCGGGGCCCTGAACTCGGTGCTGGACGTCAGCCTCCAGGCGGACATGGCCGGCCAGTTCACCAGTGCCGACCGGCTGCCCACCGTGGGGCGGGGCGCTCGTCCTCCTGGCCTACTCCGTGGCGCTCGCGCTGCTCGCGATGCGGACGACGCTGCGACGCGACATCACCTAGCCCACCGGCGGGTCCCGGCTACGCTGGACGTCCCGAGCGTGCCGCACCGGTGCGCGTCCCCGTGAGAGGACCCGACGTGGCCACGGATTCGCCCGACAGCCGGCTGGTGGCATTCGGCCCCAACGAGTGGCTCGTCGACGAGATCTACGAGCAGTTCCTCGCCGATCGCTCGAGCGTCGACCCGGCCTGGTGGGAGTTCTTCGAGGGCTACACGCCCCCGGACTACTCCCCGCTCTCGACCCGCCAGCGCCGACCCGGTTGCCGCCCCGCCGGCCGAGTCCGGTCCCCCGGCCCCCACGGCTCCCGCCGCCCCCGCACCGTCGTCGACGCCCTCGGATCCGACAGCCGTCGCGGCCGCGCCCCACGTCCGTCCACCCACGTGGCACCGGGTTCGACCTCCCTGCCCACGACTCCCACCGTGAGCGACGCGGAGACCGTGATCCTGCGCGGTCCCGCCGCCCGCGTCGTCGACAACATGGAGTCCAGCCTCGCCGTCCCCACCGCGACCAGCGTCCGCGCTGTGCCGGCGAAGCTCCTCATGGACAACCGCACCGTGATCAACAACCACCTCAAGCGCGGTCGAGGCGGCAAGGTGTCGTTCACCCACCTCATCGGCTACGCCGTGGTCCGGGCTCTCGTGGAGAACCCCGCGATGAACAACGCCTTCACGGTCGCCGACGGCAAGCCGGCGGTCATCCACAACCCCGAGATCAACCTCGGCCTCGCGATCGACCTGGCCAAGCCGGACGGCACCCGCCAGCTGCTGGTGCCGAGCATCAAGGGCGCCCAGGACATGGACTTCGCGACCTTCTGGGCTACCTACGAGGAGCTCGTCCGCAAGGCGCGCGGCGGCAAACTCCAGGTCAGCGACTTCACCGGGACGACCATCTCCCTGACCAACCCCGGCACCATCGGAACGCAGCTGTCCGTCGCTCGCCTCATGGCCGGTCAGGGGTGCATCGTCGGGGTCGGCGCCATGGACTACCCCGCGGAGTGGCAGGGAGCCTCGGCGGAGTCGCTGGCGCGCAACGCGGTCTCGAAGATCCTCACCCTGACCAGCACGTACGACCACCGCGTCATCCAGGGCGCGCAGTCGGGTGAGTTCCTGCGCCGCATCCACTCCCTGCTGCTCGGCGCCGATGACTTCTACGGCGACCTGTTCCGCTCCCTGCGGATCCCCTACGAGCCCATCGTGTGGGCGCAGGACATCTCCGCCAGCCACGAGACCGACCTCAGCAAGACCGTCAGGGTCCAGGAGATCATCCACGCCTACCGCGTCCGCGGGCACCTCATGGCCGACACGGACCCGCTTCACTACGAGCAGCGCATGCACCCGGACCTCGACGTCCTCCAGCACGGGCTCACGCTGTGGGACCTCGACCGCGAGTTCGCGACCGGGGGCTTCGGCGGACGGCCACTGATGAAGCTGCGCGAGATCCTCGGGGTCCTGCGCGACTCCTACACCCGCACGGTCGGCATCGAGTACATGCACATCCAGGATCCCGAGGAGCGCGCCTGGATCCAGGCCCACGTCGAGGTGCCGCACCAGCGCACGGCTCGTGACGAGCAGCTGCGGATCCTCCACAAGCTCAACGAGGCCGAGGCCCTCGAGTCCTTCCTCCAGACCAAGTACGTCGGCCAGAAGCGCTTCTCCCTCGAGGGCAGCGAGTCGCTCATCCCCCTGCTCGACGCCATCCTCATCAGCTCCTCGAACGACAACATCGTCGAGGTCGCGATCGGCATGCCGCACCGCGGCCGGCTGAACGTGCTCACCAACATCGCCGGCAAGTCGTACAGCCAGGTGTTCCGCGAGTTCGAGGGCGACTTCGGCGACGACCTGGTGCAGGGGTCGGGCGACGTCAAGTACCACCTCGGCACGAGCGGCCGCTTCACCGCACCCGACGGGTCGCAGACCCGCGTCTACCTCGCCGTCAACCCCTCTCACCTCGAGGCGGTCAACCCGGTCCTCGAGGGCGTCGTGCGCGCGAAGCAGGACGGCTCCCGCGGGAGGACGCGTGGAGCGTCCTTCCGGTCCTCATCCATGGCGATGCCGCGTTCGCGGGGCAGGGCGTGGTGGCCGAGACGCTGCAGATGTCGC
>CAVOWW010000003.1:0-29777 GCA_963700255.1 uncultured bacterium
CGTTACCGGGTGAAAGCGGGGTTGCTGTCCGCTGATCCGACACTACCCATCGTGGCTCGCGGGATCACATGGATGGGAAGGCATGCGCCTGTACACGAGCTGGTTGCAGGAGCACGCCAGCCAACTGCGGGCAAGGACGTCCGTCAGCTAGGGGTTCGCGGGCAAGGGCACCTACTCTGGAACACAGGCCGAGACGACGCCTCAGTCGTCTGCCGGCCAGTAGAGGCCGCAACCGAATTCCGACCGCGGGCTAGTGCCGGCGCCGCCGTCTCTCAGAGCGGCCTGATCGCCGCTAGCCGCCCAGTGGATTGGGCGTCCGCCAGGCCCGTTCGAAGGGCAGCCGCCACGCAGCCGGCGCGACCAGCTGGTGGATCGCGTTGGGGCCCCATGAACCCGGCGCGTAGGGCCGGACCGGGCGGCGGGTCGTCGAGTAGCGGCTCGGAGACCTCCCACAGCCGCTCGATGCCGTCGGCGGTCGTGAACAGCGTGTGGTCGCCCTTCATGGCGTCCAGGATCAGGCGCTCGTACGCCTCGAACACGTCGCCCTCAGACCGGTGTCGTGCATGGCGAACTGCAGACTCAGCTTGTCCAGGCGCATCCCGGGCCCGGGCCGTTTGCCGTAGAAGGACAGCGACATCTTGGCGGAGTCGGCCAGGTCGAACGTCAGGTGGTCGGGGCCGTTGGACCGCCACGCCCGAGCCCGCCGGGAACATGGACTTCGGTGGCTCCTTGAAGGCGATCGACACGATGCGGCGACCTTCCGCGAGCGCTTCCCGGTGCGCAGGTAGAAGGGCACGTTGGCCCAGCGCCAGTTGTCGATGCGGCACCGAGGCGATGAAGGTCTCGGTCTCGGACTCCGGACTCGACTCCGGGGATCGTGCGGTAGCCCGTGTACTGGCCGCGCACGACGTCGGCGGGCCGATCGGCTGCATG
Organism: uncultured bacterium; assembly: GCA_963700255.1. Lineage (GTDB taxonomy): Bacteria > Actinomycetota > Actinomycetes > S36-B12 > S36-B12 > UBA10649. Next base: position 934 of record CAVOWW010000003.1, read on the forward strand.
CTCCGGAAGACCTTGTTCTTCTCGATGCTGATGGCGATCGGGCTCCAGCGCAGTCGGTGGCTCCATCGCGATGAACGCCATGATCTGGAAGAGGTGGGTGACCACCATGTCGCGATAGGCGCCCGTGCCCTCGTAGAACTCCGCACGCGTCTCGAGGCCCAGGGTCTCGGGGACGTCGATCTGGATGTGGTCGATGAAGTTGCGGTTCCAGATCGGCTCGAACAGCCCGTTGGCGAACCGGAACGCCAAGATGTTGAGCGCCGGTTCCTTGCCCGAGGAAGTGGTCGATGCGGAAGATCTGGTTCTCGTCGAAGATGCTCGTGCAACTGGTGGTTGAGCTCCTTCGAGCTCTCCAGGTCGACACCGAACGGCTTCTCCATGATGACCCTGGAGTGCTTGACCAGCCCAGCCTCGCTGATCAGGCGTCACGGCGGCCAGGGCCGACTTCGGGGGCACCGACAAGTAGTGCAGCCGCCGGACGTCGTCGCCCAGTTCGCTTCGGCCTTGGCGACGGCCGCCAGCGACCGCGGGCGTCCCGCGGCGGTGGGCACGTAGTCGAGGTGACGGCGAAAGTGTCCCACTCCTCCTCGGTGAACTCCCGGCTGAAGAACTCCTCGATCGCGGCGCGGGCGAACGCTCGGAACTCCTCGGCCGAAGTCGTCCAGGGACACCCCGATGACCCGACAGCCGGGAATCAGGCCGGACGTGGTCAGGTGGAACAGGCCGGGAGGAGCTTGCGTCGCGCGAGGTCGCCGGTCGCCCCGAACAGGATCACGACCTGCGGCTGGGCCGGGCCGCTGCCGGGATGCATCTTGACCACGTGCCGACGGTACGCGCCGAACGGTGCCTCGGGGCGAAGTCCGGGATTCCGCGCGCGCCCCTGTCCAGCGGCAGATCTGCGCGTGCGGCGCTACGTCAGCCGGCGCTACCTGTGCCGCGGAAGCGGGTCACCATCGACCTGACTGAGCACGTGCCGATCGAGGACTACCCGGCGATCGCGGACCGTCTTGCACCCCTGCGAGCGGCCGGCGCTCGCCTGGCGATCGACTTGGCGGGCGCGGGTTTCGCAAGCCTGTGCCACATCCCTGCGTCTGGCTCCGGACATCCTCACGTTGGACATCTCGGTTTGCCGTGGGGTCGACCGCGACCCGCCCCGTCGCGCCCTCGCGGCCGCACTGGCCACCTTCGCAAACGAGATCGGCGACGGGATCGTGGCCGATGGGTGCGATGGCCGGGATCACTGATCGCGGGTCAGCACCCGGTGCCGCGGCCGAAGTCCTGCACCCAGTAGGTGCGCTCGTCGGTGTCCCGATCGACGGCGAAGCCGAACCCCACCAGCTGCATGTCCGGGTTGAGTATGTTGCTGAGGTGTTCGGGTGACTCGATCCAGTCGCGCATGACGCTCTCAACCGAGGTCTGGCCACTTGCAATGTTCTCGGCGGCCGCCTGCCACGAGAAGCCCTGGTTCGCATGCGGTCCCACGGTGCGGAGCCATCGGGGCCGTAGTGCCCCAGCGAGTGCGTCTGCGCCATCAGCAGCGAATAGTCCTGGGCCGCACGCCGCAACGAAGCGCAGGGGCGAAGTGGTGCCAGGCCCGCACCCTCCCTGAGCGAGTTGACGTGGGCGAGCATGGCCTTGCGCCATGCGGCCGGCAGCGTTCCCGCTCCCGTGCTGGAGGTCGTGGTCGGGTGGTCCGTGCCGGCTCCTTCGTCGCCGCTCACCGCGGTTGCCGTGGGGATTCCGAGGCTCAACGTCAGCGCGGCCGTGGCCGCAATGACCAGAGCACCACGGATGATCGACCTCGCACGAACGGCGATGGGCTCCATGTCTCCGATGGTGACGCTCCTCTCGCGTCACATCAACCCCAGAAGGTCACTTGTGACCCTCTTGTGCGCCGACCGCGACCTATCGAGAGATTCTCGAGAGGTTGCGACGAGGCGGACCGGAATTGCGCGGGCGTCGTGGCGCAATCGCGCTGACTCCGGGTGAGCGATTCGTGAGTCCGAGGTCCTGAGCGCGAACCGAGGCAAGTGGGCCACGCCCCATGCAGGCTTCCGGGGGGTCGAGGGTCGCAGGTCCAGATCCTGCCTGCCCGACGACAAGTCCTTCACAACATCTCGCCAGCAATGGGCATCCCTCCATCGCGAACGGCAGAGCGGACGGCGATCGTCCCCGCCGGACCCGGATTGCCGGACGGCGTGATCGGCCTGGCCCCTCCGGACACTGGTCCCCCCGGACTTTGCCCGTCCATTGACCACCCGGTGGCCCTGTGGTGGGGGATAGTTGCACCATACGAAGCAGCCGATGGAGGTGCCTGATGACCAGGGCGTTGTTCAAGTTCTGCGGTGGTCCCTGCGACGGCGAGCAGCGGATGATGGATCTCTCCATGAACGAGCTCGTCACCGTGAAGGCGTTCGACTGGACGCGCCACGTGTACCGCTTCGATCGAGTCAACTGGGGTCTCACCTACATCGGCAAGGCGCCGGAAGAGAACTTCGAGCGTCGCGGGGAGCTGCGTGAGCGCCGGGTCGGGCGGCCGGACCTCAGGGAGGTTCGCAGTGAGCGGCGTCGCGGGCAGGCGGATCGCCGAGCGGCGTAGCGCCTGCGTACGCCTCGGTACGATGGCGCCCGACAGAAGTTGACGCGGGTGTCAAGTTGGAGGTGGGTCGCATGTCGTCCTGGGACACGGAGGAACGGCTCCTCCTGCGTGCGACCGTCCGCCGGTTCGCTGAACGTGAGCTGATCCCCTACCTGCCGGAGTGGGAGGACGCGGGGGCGGTGCCCAGAGAGGTGCACCGGCGGGCCGCAGAGGCCGGTCTGCTGGGCATCGGCTTCCCCGAGGAGGTCGGGGGGTGCGGCGGGAACGCCATCGACGCCTTCATCGTGGCGGAGGAGATCATCCTTGCCGGCGGCTCCTCCGGACTGGTGGCTGCGCTGTTCACGCACGGCATCGGGCTTCCCCATCTCGTCGAGGCGGGGACGCCGGAGCTCATCCACGAGGTCGCGCGGCCGGTGCTCGCGGGCGAGGCGATCATCAGCCTGGCCGTGACCGAGCCCGATGGCGGCTCCGACGTCGCCGGGCTCCGGACCCGCGCGGAGCGCGACGGCGATGCGTACATCGTGACCGGGTCGAAGATGTTCATCACGTCAGCCACCCGGGCGGACTTCATCACGACGGCCGTGCGAACGGGCGGTCCAGGCGCTGGAGGGATCTCGCTGCTGGTGATCGATCGGCACCTGCCGGGCGTCGAGGTGGGGGCGCCGCTGCGCAAGATGGGCTGGCTGTGCTCCGACACCGCGGAGATCCGCTTCGATGGCGTACGGGTGCCGGCCGGCCGGCTTGTCGGCCCTCAGGATTCAGGGTTCCTGGCCATCATGATGCAGTTCGCGGTCGAACGACTGAGCATCGCCGTGCAGGCGTACGCCACCGCGCAGCGCTGCCTCGACCTCACGATGGCCTGGGTGCGGGACCGGGAGACCTTCGGTCGCCCGCTGTCGAGCCGGCAGGTCGTGCGGCATCGCATTGCGGAGATGGCTCGCGACGTGGACGTGGCTCGCACGTACACGCGCGCCGTGACCGACGACTGGCTGGCTGGCGAGGATGTGCTGGCCCGCGTCGCCATGGCGAAGAACACGGCCGTCGCCGCGTGCGATCGGGTCGTCGACGCGGCCGTGCAGCTCCACGGCGGGATGGGCTACATGCGCGAGAGCGAGGTCGAGCGCCACTACCGCGACAGCCGCATCCTGGGAATCGGCGGCGGCACCAACGAGATCATGACCGAGGTGATCGCGAAGCTCGTCCTGGGGTGAGGCCGCGGCGGTCGGCTGACGGACACCGGGGCGCGAGGGCGGCAGTGTGCGGTCATCGGATCGCGCAGCCGACACCCGCGGCCTCGATAGCTCCAGGAGGGGCGTCGCAGTCCGGCTAGGACGGGCTGCTCAGGCGCGAAGCCACGCTTCCGTGTCCTCGGCAGAGAGCGGCCAGGACCAGAAGTAGCCCTGGCCGAGGAGCACGCCCAGACGGCTGAGCTCTTGGGCCTGCTGTGCGGTCTCCACGCCCTCGGCGATGACCCGCAGGCCCAGCGCGTCCGCTACTCCCACAATGGCCGCGACGATGGCGGATGCCGACGGTCGGCCGCGCCAAGGTCCTCGACGAACGATCGATCGATCTTGACGATGGTGACGGGGAGCGTCTTCAGGTAGGCGAGCGACGAGTAGCCCGTGCCGAAGTCGTCGATGGCCAGGTGCACGCCATGTGCCCGCAGAGCGCGCATGGCGTCAAGGTAGGGGCCGGCCTCGCCCATGAGCGCGGACTCGGTGATCTCCAGGCAGGCGGCCTCCGGTGGGAAGCCGGTTCTGGCGAGGATGGCCGAGAGCGTCGCGGGCAGCACTCCGCTGCGCAGCTGCCTCGGCGAGACGTTGACCGAGATCCACAGGTCCTCGCATCCCGGCACCTGCTCGCGCCAGTACTGCGCCTGCTCGAGCGCCTCTGCCAGGACCCAGTCGCCGAGTGCCACGATCAGGCCGGTCTCCTCCGCGATCGAGATGAAGTCGGACGGGGCTCAGCACCCCCCTGACCGGGTGATGCCACCTGACCAGTGCCTCCAGGCCGACGACGCCTCCAGTCCTGACGTCGACGATCGGCTGGTAGGTGAGGCGGAGCTGGTGGTCGTCCAACGCCGCACGGAGTCCGAACTCTGCGGCCAGGCGAAGGGTCGCCTGCTCGTGCATCGCCTCGTCGAACACGACGGCCTGGTTGCGCCCGCCGGACTTGGCTCGGTAGAGGGCGACATCCGCGTCACGGAGGAGGTCGTCCGAGGTGGTGCCCTCGGCCGCCATGGCGATGCCGATGCTGATGGAGACGCTGACCTGCTCGCTTCGCGTAGTGGAACGGACGCCGCACTGCGTTCGAGGCGCGTCGCGCAAGGCCCTCGACCTCGTCGTCGGGCATGTTCTCGCAGACGATGACGAACTCGTCCCCACCGAACCGGGCGAGCGTGTCTCCGGGGCGTACGACGCTGCCCAGCCGCCGGGCCACCTCGATCAGCAGTTGATCGCCTGCCGCGTGCCCGAGGCTGTCGTTGACCACCTTGAAGAGGTCGACATCGAGGAAGAGCACGACCACCCGCCCCGGTTGCCGTATGCCGCGGGCCAGGGCCTGGCCGATGCGGTCGGCGAGGAGCAGGCGGTTGGGCAGTCCGGTGAGCGGGTCGTGCAGCGCCTGGTGCTCCTTCTCCCTCGACATCTCGGCCGCCTTCTGCACCGCCAGCAGCGGGACGAGCAGCAGGGGCAGCAGGGCCCACGAGCCGGGGTCGGCCACGGCGACGATCGCGATGAGGGGAGACAGGGCCAGTACGGCCGCAACCGAGACCGTGTAGAACCAGAACTCGTCGCTGAACGACTCCCACCATGTCTGGCCGTCAGACGAGGCCGTGCCTGCGACGAGCGCGAGATTGACGAGGTGGTAGGCCAGCCAGGAACCGAGGATCCACCACAGATCCCAGCCGGACAGCGTCGCGCCGGGCTCGGTGGGGGAGGGGGACACTCCCGCGGCCACGAGGACCAGCCAAGCGGCACCGAGGCTCAGCGAGTACTGGCCGACGTTGAAGACGAGCTTCCAGGGCGGCTTGCGCTGGAAGAGCTCCGACATGATGACGGCCAGCGCCAGCAGCACCAGCGCCGGCGCGAGCCCCCAGAGGTACATCGCCGCGAAGACGAAGGCCAGCGAGATCGACACGGGATTGCCGACCAGACGGGTCATCACCACGGGGCGCAGCTCGCTGAGCACGACGACGACCACGAGCATGGCCATCGGAGGACCCATGGCCTGCCACAAGGCGGGCGTCAGAGCGACCACGGCCGCCCACGCGACCATCGCCCAGCCTGCCCACGCGGAGACCTGCCATGTCAGCGCGAAGAGACTGGGTCGCCAGAGCGAGGGTCGATCCGCACTCCTTGGCATCGCACTCTCCGCCGGCTGGAAGGACCCGCCTATGCGACGAAGGCGCGCACGCGTACGGGTGGCGGTTCGAACCATACGACACGAAGCGGCCTCCGACGGAGTCGACACGGTGCAGGTCGAGCCCGGCCGTGTGGCGTCCGGCGTGGGAGCAGTCCGGCGGTTCGTCGCGTCCAGTACGTTGGCGCCTTCCGGAGTCCGAGGTCCGTCGCGACGGTGAGGTTGAGGCGCATGAAGGTGCTGGTTCGGCTGGTCGGCTGGATCCTGATCGCGGTGGCCATCGTCGGTGGCATCGCAGGCGTCGTGCTCGTCTCGACGAACCGCATCTCCGGGGGCTGGTTGACGGCCGGTGTACATCGTCGGTGGCGCCATTCTCGTCGATCATCATCGGATGGGCGTTGACGCGGGTAGGCCGTCGCCGCAAGGAGTCGTACGACGCTCAGTGGACGCGCAAGGGGCCCCCGAAGCAGCCGGTCGCCTGAGTCCTCCGGACGGTAACGCAAACACCACCGGACGGTAATCGCGCCGACAAGCGTCGCACGTAGCCTGACCGGCATGAGCGCACACAGCCGTGATCACGTCCTGGACGATCTCGTGGCGCACATCGACATCGCCATGGCACTGCGTCAGCAGGGTCGGCACAGGGATGCGGCCGCGGTACTGGAGTCGGCCTTCGCCATCGCGCACTCCTCCTGCTGGTAGGGCGTCGCTGGGAATCGACACGACGTCTGGTTAGGGTCCCCTGAATCGGGGTATCGTCCCCCCGCGGGCCCCTGACGTCTCCCCCGTCGTCAGGGGCTTGCGCTGTGCCCGGACGGCGCCCCGGCCAGGGTTAAGCCTCGGTAAGGTCACGCGGCCCAGGGGGTGACGAACCGCGCGGCGTCCGGCATCTCGGGCCATGATCGGACCATGCGCCGTTTCCCCTCGCCCCTCGCCCGTGTCGGGATAGAGGTGGCTGCGGTCGCCCTGGGGATGGCGGCGATCGCGGGCTGTGGTCCCGGTGGGGGCGGTCGCGGACGTCGGCCGCAGGGGGTGAGCAGCAGCGCCGCTCAACCGGCCACCGCCGTCGCGCCGGGATGGCGGAAGGTGATGCTGGCCCGCATGAACGCCGTTCGAGCGGCGGCGGGAGTGGCGCCGCTCCAGCCGTGCCCGGCCCTGCGCCGGTCCGCTCAGGAGTACGCCATGCTCATGTCGAGTGGCGACCACTACGGGCATGTCGGCCCGGACGGCAGCCAACCGCAGGAGCGCATGCGGCGTCAGGGGTACGTCTGGAGCGCGGTCGGGGAGAACATCGCAGCAGGGCAGCGGGGTGTGGGCGAGGTGATGGCCGCGTGGGAGGGCTCTGCGGGCCACTATGCCAACCTCATCAATCCCGCCTACCGCCACGTCGGCCTCGGTCATTGGACGTCGGACGGCAGTCGCTACGGCGACTACTGGGTCCAGGACTTCGGCCGGGGCAGCGGCTGCTGATCGGCGGGCGCTGTCAGCCTGTCGGCGTAGGTCGGCACGAGGGGATGGCTGGTCGAGTTGTGATCGCGCCGGCGTCCTGTCAGGATGTGGAGGTGTCGGCTCCCGGACGTGCGCTGCGCCTCGTGGGACCGGTGGTCGCCGGGGCGGCGCTCCTGGGGCTGGCGTCGTGCTCGACGGAGGCTCCGGCGCAGGCCCTCGAGAGTGCGCTCTCCGCCTGCAGTTCTCCAGCCCCGAGTCTCCCGGCGGGATTCGACGTCCGGTCAGCCTCGGCGGACCAGCTGAGCGCGCTGGCATCGTCGGCGTCGACGAGGAAGGTCCCTCGCGGAGGAGGCGGCCACCGCCGACGACCGGTGGCAGGCCCTGGCAGACGCGGCCGCGGCCATCTCCTCGTTCGCCGGCGTGCTCCGCGACGCGCGGATGACGGGACGATCGGTTGACGATGCGGCGACACCGCAGATGTGGGACCAGTACAAGTACGCGAGCGACGCATTCGTCCTGGAGTGCAAGGGTGCACTGGCCCTCGGTCCGTGAACGGATCGCGCGCATCGATGCGGCGCAGATACGGTTCCCCCATGACTGACGCGGACGGCGCCGCCGGCATCGAGCCATCCCGAGTGGACGTGGACCCGGGGGTCATCGAGGACCTGCGTGATCGACTGCGCCGCACGCGCTGGTTCGACGGCATCGACGGGTCGGGCTGGGAGTACGGGACCGATGTCGCGTACCTCCGTGAGCTCTGCGACTACTGGGCGACGGACTTCGACTGGTACGCAGTGCAGGACCGCTTCAACGGCTTCGACCAGGTCGTCACCCACGTCGACGGCCAGCGGATCCATGCCTTCCACCAGCGCTCGCCGCGCGCTGATGCCACACCTCTGCTGCTGATCCACGGGTGGCCCGGCTCGGTCATCGAGTTCATCGACGTCATCGGCCCGCTCAGCGATCCCGACGCGCACGGCGCACCGGGGGAGCCGGCCTTCCACGTGGTGTGCCCGTCGATCCCGGGCTACGGGTTCTCGGGTCCGACGCACTCGCGGGGCTGGGACATCCGGCGGATCTCGTCAGCGATGGACACCGTGATGCAGCGACTCGGCTACCGGCAGTACGCGGGCGCCGGCGGCGACTGGGGCTCGAACATCCTCACCGATCTCGCGCGCTCGGACCGCGCCGCCTCCTTGACCGCGCTGCACCTCACCATGCCCACCGGACGGCCTCCGGCTCCGGGCGAGATCGAGGAGCTGGACGAGTTCGAGCGTGCGTCACTGGCGCACTGGGACCACGCGGTGGCCACGGGGCGGGTCAACCACGTGAACACGAACACGTTCCGGCCCCACACGATGGCGGTGGGCGTCAGTGACTCCCCGGCGGGGCTGCTGTCCTGGCTCGTCGACATGTGCCGGTCGTTCACCGTCTATGAGGGGGACGTCGAGACGGCCCTCACGCGCGACCAGCTGCTGGCGAACGCCACGATCTACTGGGCGACAGGGACCATCGCGTCCGCCATGCGGCTGTACCACGAGTGGGCGGCGCAGAAGGCGGCCGACCCGAACCCGCCGTTCGTGACCGTGCCCGTGTCGGTGTCCATCTTCCCCCACGACATCCGTCGATGGCCACGCTCGTGGGCCGAGCGGTCCCTGACCGTCGTCGACTGGGAGGTGCTCGAGGCCGGCGGTCACTTCGGCTCGTGGGAGCAGCCCGGTCTCTTCGTGGACGCAGTGCGGAGGTCGTTCGGGGCAGGTCGAGGGCAGGCCTAGATCCCGTAGAACTGACCGTGGTAGCCGAAGAGGACCGGGTGCGGCAACCCGGCGCGGGCCACCTCGGTGAAGGTGGCCGCGTCGAGCACGAGCAGGTAGGACGTGCCCTGTCCGGCGTCGAGCACCACGGACAGGATCACGCCGTCATCCTCCGCCGTCCGCCCTGGGCGCCCGGCGAACACCCCTTCGCCGGGGAAGTGACCGGGCTCGTGCCAGGTGCGGGTGGATCCATCGGTGAGGTCGATCTTCACGAGCTGGTCGTAGAACCCCTTGCGGTCATGCAGGCCGACGCCGTACACGAAGCGCAGATCCGCCCGCATGCTCATCCGTGACGAGTCGAAGGACGGCAGCTCGATGCACGTGGTCGAGAGGGTCTCGGCGACCACCGGCCTTGTGCCCCCCGACACGGGCAGCCGGAAGCGGCGGAGGGTACCGAGGGGGAGCTCATTGCTCTCGTCCTCGAGCCGACTCACGTAGAAGGCGTCGATGATCGAGGCGTCGTCGTAGCCCACGAGGTCGACGACGAGGTCGTCGCCGTCCTCGAAGGCATTGACGTGGTGGAATGCGAAGAAGGCGTCGGTCTCGTAGGTGCCCACGGATCGGCCTGTCTCGCGCTCGACGACGTGGAAGCGCGTGCCGCGTTGGGGCTTCCAGCGGAAGTTCTCGATGTAGGGGCGTAGCCACAGCAGCAGGGACACGGGGTTGACGACGAACGGGAACTCCGCGATCACGAGGTAGCGCGCCGACATGCCGAAGGAGTGGAGGTAGGCCGGCTGGGTGGCCCGGTGGGACGCCAGGGTGCTGGATGCCAGGGACGGGTCGACGGTGGAGAACCGTCGCAGGACGTAGCGGCTCACGGCTCCGTACCGCGTCACGAGGTTGTAGCCCTCGCCCCGAGCCGCGTCCAGGTGCGGGTGCACCGTGGTCATTCGGCCGAACGTCGAGTCGTCCCACCCGGACACCCCGACGGTCGCAAGGGTGACCGGGTCGAACTCGACCTGGATGGGCGTCTCGGCGAGTGCCAGGTAGCGATCCGCGACGCGGGCGATGTTCACCTTGGCGCTGTCGGTCACCTCGGGGTGGAAGACCGCTGCCGTCCGGGCGAAGAGGGACCGGCAGGGATCCGTCGCGAACTCGGAGTAGGCGATGCGGCCGGTCCGCTGCGCCTCACTCCGGGCGCGACCCTCGAGGAACCGGCTGGCGTAGGAGACCCGTCCGCCATCGATGGTGAACCGGTGGAGCATCGCGAGGCCGTCGAACCAGTGCCGGTAGCGGTCCGTGCCGACGCGGAAGGTGCCCGGGCCGTTGCGCAGGAGGGTTCCCGCGAGCCAGTCGGGCAGGTGCCCGGTGACGGGTACGTCGGCGATGACCGACTCGGGCGACTCGCCGAGGCCGACGGCGGCGTAGCCCGCGACCGTCACGGTGCGGAGGGCACGCGCGCCCGGGTGGTGAGGCTGGGGTCGATGAGCGCGGCGGCGATCTTGCCTGACGCCAGCACGGCCGGCACGCCCGCTCCGGGATGGGTGCCGGCCCCGACGATGAACAGCCCACGCACGTCCTGGGAGCGGTTGTGCGGACGGAACCAGCCCGACTGCATGAGTGTGGGCCGCAGCGAGAATGCCGCACCGCGCGGGGTGTTGAGCACGTCGCGGAAGTGCTCGGGGCCGATCGCATGCTCGACGACGAGGTGATCGCGCAGTCCCGGGAGGTAGCCGCCCTCGAGGGTGTCGAGGACGGTCTCGCGCACGGCGAGCGCCTCCTCGGCCGCCGCCTCGGGACGGTCGTAGCCATCCGGGTCGAGGGGCGGCACCGCCACCAGCACGTACATGTTCTCGTGGCCGGGAGGGGCGATGCTCGCGTCTGTCTTCGAGGGCACGTGGACGTAGAGGAACGGGTCGTGGCCAGCGTCGGCGGGCGCGGGCCGACGCCGGCCGAAGACGCGCTTCATCGTCGCTCTGTTGTCGCGGGGCAGCAGGATGTTGTGGTGGGTCAGGGGGGAGTCGGGCCACTGACGGTCGGCGCCGAGGTAGAGCACGTGCAGTGACATGCTCGGGCGCTGCAGCCGCGTTCGCGTATCGGAGTTCCATGCGCGCCGGGTGGAACTGAGCAGGTCGCGGTAGGTGTGCCCGGGATCGCCGTTGGACACGACCACATCGGCGCGATGCTCGGCACCGTCCGCGAGGCGCACGCCGGTCGCGCGTCCGCCCTCGACGATGATCTGATCGACCTCGGCCTGCACGTGGATGCGACCGCCGAGGCGTTCGAGGAGCGAGCCGATCGCAGCGACGAGAGCACCGGTGCCGCCGCGCGCGTAGTGGACCCCCCATCGCCGCTCGAACTCCACGATCAGGCTGTAGAGCGCGGGCGTCGTCGAGGGCTGGCCACCCACCAGGAGTGGATGGAACGACAGGGCCTGTCGTAGGAACGGGTCGCGGACGAAGCGGTTCACCGTGCTCGACACCCCCAGCATGGCGCGCTGCTGGACCATGAAGGGCATCATCGCGAGCATGACCTGGGGGTTCATCATGGGCCGCTCGGTGTACGGGTAGAAGGCATCGAAGATCCTGCTGATGCGCTCACTCAGCGAGCGGACGCCGGCAACGTCGGCCGGGCTCCGGCGCGCCACCTCGGCGAGGAACTCATCCATGCCGGCTCGGTAGTCGAAGGACCGGTGATCGGCGTCGAAGACGCGGTAGAAGGGGTCGAGGGGGATGAGGTCCACGTGGTCCGCAAGCCGCTCTCCGGCGAGCTCGAACAGCTCCTCGAACATGAACGGCGCGGTGAGGACGGTGGGGCCGCCATCGAACCTGAAGCCGTCGATCTCGTACTGATAGGCGCGCCCGCCGATCCGGTCGAGCTTCTCGAACACGTCGACGGTATGGCCCGCCGCAGCCAGTCGCACGGCTGCGCCCAGGCCACCGAAACCGCTGCCGACCACTGCCACCCGCACGAAGGGACGATAAGCGGGTTGACCGGCCTCCGCGACTCGAGGCGCGAGGCTCCTCACGGCGGCGCCCGAGGATGGGGGATCATCGGCCCATGCCAGTAGTGAGGATCGCCGATCCGGCAGATGAGCGCCTTGCGGACTACGTCGGACTCACCGACGTGGCGCTGCGTACCCGTCAGGAGCCGGCACGGGCGCTCTACATGGCGGAGAGCTCCTCCGTCATCCGACGTGCCGTCGAGGCCGGGCACCAGCCGCGCTCCCTCCTCATGGAGGAGAAGTGGCTCGACGAGATGGACGACGTGCTGGCGCTGGTCGGCGCCGGCGTGCATGGCGACATCCCGGTCTTCCTCGGCACCCCAGACGTGCTGCGCGAGATCACCGGGTTCACGATGCATCGAGGTGCCCTCGCGGCGATGCATCGTCCCGAGCTCCCCTCCGTGGACGACCTCCTGTCCGCCGCGGTCGAGGCGCGTCCGATCACTCGGGCGGTGATCCTCGAGGACATCGTCGACCACACGAACGTCGGGGCCATCTTCCGCTCGGTGGCCGCACTGGGCGCCGACGCCGTGCTCGTGACTCCGAGATGCGCGGATCCGCTGTACCGGCGCAGCGTCCGGGTGTCGATGGGCACGGTCTTCCAGGTCCCGTGGACCCGGCTGGCATCGTGGCCGGGCGACCTGTCGCTGCTGCGCGAGCACGGCTTCACCGTGGCCGCCCTCGCCCTCACCCCGGGAGCGATGACGCTGGACGAGCTCGCGGCCGCCGCACCTGCGCGGCTCGCCCTCGTCCTCGGCACCGAGGGCGACGGGATCTCACCGCGGGCGCTTTCCGCCATCGAGCACCATGTGCGCATACCGATGTCGGGCGGGGTCGATTCGCTCAACGTCGCCGCTGCATCGGCGGTGGCCCTGTGGGCGCTGCGCGCCGCGGGGTCAGAGCGGGCCCAGCAGGCCGTCGAGGGTGCGGTTGCGGAAGGTTCCTGACGGGTCCATCTCGGCAGCGAGGGTCGCGAAGTCGGCGAACCGCGGGTACCGGGACGCGATGGCCTGCGGGTCCGCGTCGTAGAGCTTCCCCCAGTGCGGGCGGCCGCCGCGACCTGCGAAGAGGTCGTCGAGGTCCGCGAGGATCCCGACCACCTCAGGGCGGCGCTGCCAGGTGAAGTGGATGCCCACCGTGTCGCGGCCGAACGCGCCGCTCAGCCACAGCCCGTCACCCCGCATGGTGCGGATCTCGGACACGTGCAGCAGCGGATGGATGCGAGGTGCCAGCAGCTCGAGGTCGGCCAGCAGCTCCACCGCGCGGTCGCGGGGCACGAGGTACTCCGTCTGCAGCTCGTCTCCCGAGCTCGGGGTGAAGTCGAGCTTGAAGTGGGGGAGCCGCTCGTGCCACGGCCCCGGGGCACCTCCCTGCTCGGTGCAGTGCACGGCGTCGTGCCCCGGCAGCGGGTGGCGCTTGCCGTCCGCCAGCCGGCCGTCCAGCAGGCCGCCGCCGGCCCATTCGCCGTCCGAGTCGCTGCGGCGCTTCATCCACACCTGTCCGACCAGCCCCGGCGCCCAGCAGGTGAAGAAGCTCACGCTGTAGGCGCGGGCGAACGTCTGGTCGAAGGCGTCGAGCAGCGCACCGTGGCTCACGTCGTCGAACACGTACTGGCGCACCTCGAAGGCCGGCTCGACCGCGCAGGTCGACCGACGTCACGATGCCCAGTGCCCCGAGGGCCACGACCGCCCCGTCGAACGTCGCGGGGGTCGTCGCCCGCGACAGGGTCGCCAGGTCCCCGGCGGCCGTGACCAGCTCGAGACCCTCGACGGTCGCACTCAGGGTCGGGTTGCGGTCACCGGATCCGTGGGTGCCCGTCGCCACCGTCCCGGCGACGGAGATGTGGCCGAGCGACGCCATGTTGTGGACCGCCCACCCCTGCGCGTCCAGGGCCGCGGCCGCCTCGCCGTAGCGCATGCCGCCGGGCACTCTGGCGACCCTTCGCGCTGTGTCCACCTCGACGCCACCCGGGAGGTCCGCGACGCTCACGTGGATCCCGTCGGTGTCGGCGACGTCGTTGAAGGAGTGGGCGGTGCCCAGGGCATGGATGCGCGGGCTGCGGGACACGAGCTGCCGGAGCTCGTCGATCGTCGCCGGGTGGGCGATCTCGGTCGAGCCGAACTCAACGTGACCGGACCAGTTGCGCATCTGTCGGACTCCTCGGCTGCGGCGGTGGGGCTAGCCAACCACGCGGACGGCATCGGGGGTGCCGATGGCGGGACGCCGTCGGAGGGCGAGCAGTGCGAACACCATCGCCACGACCACGGCCGAGACGCGAAGCCCCTGCACGACGATGGTGACGGGATCGCCGGTGACCAGCTGGGTGGCAGACCACGGATAGACGACCTGCGTCAGCAGCGAGGCGACGATCACCAGGGCCGCAGCCCGTCGCTGCCGGGAGCGCGGGTCGAGGAGCATGACGGCGGTGATGCCGATGAGCCACACATTGAACTGGGGGGAGTACACGCGGCTGGTGGCCACGGAGACCAGCATGACCGCGAGGGCGACGTCGCCGGGCGGCACGGCCTCCAGACGCCCCGAGAGGCGCCACCACGCGATCAGCGCGAAGAGGGCCAACCCGATCAGCGTCAGGACGAGCCCCACCGTCTCGGCGCCGTCCATCAGGACCTGGATGGAGCCGTACTTCAGGCCGAACTCGACCTCGCCACCCAGCAGGGTGAAGACCTCGTAGGGCAGGGCGCCGACCGACTCCACCTGCAGGCCCCGCGCCTGCTGGTTGGCGAGGAACGAGAGGCTCCCGTCCGTGAGCAGCGCGAACGCGCCGAGGACGAGCACAAGGGTCATCGCGAAGGCCCCCACGGCCTTCGGCAGCTGCCGTCGGGGGACGACGAACAGCATGAGCGCGGGCCACACCTTCACGGTGAAGCCGAGCGCGGCTGCCGCACCGGCTCGGAGCGGTCGCGCGACGACCAGGATCGCGATCACCGCGAACAGCGTGGGGACGACGTCGAACCGCACCACCATGATCGATCCGACGATCACCCCGGCCAGTGCCCAGAGCGAGGGACCGAGCCACGAGGAGCCCGGGCGGCGCCGGTGGGCGAGGAGGAGCGCCGCCATGACGAGGCCGTCGACGGCGAGGATGGCGAGCGTGAAGGCCCACCGGTAGTCGATGGCCACAGCGCCCGTGCCGAGGAAGAAGGCGGCTACTCCAGGCGGGTACTGCCACGTCGGGTCGTCTGCCGGGAACGTGCCCTCCCTCAGGGGGGCGAGCCAGCCCTCATAGATCGTGAGGTCATTGAGCATCCACGGGGTGAGGTCGACCGATACCACCGCTATGACCCGCGTCGTGAGCCATGCGAGCGCCAGTGCCGCATACGCCGGCCAGGCGCGGTCCCGGGCATGGGTGGGCGGGGGCATCACGTGATGGGCCTCCGGGTCGGGTGCGGCGAGCATAGCCACGAGGGAGCGGCTCCGACGGCCGCCCGCGCGTTCCCTCACGACGGGTGCCCGGTTTGGATACCGTGTTGCGACGGGCACCTGGGGGCGTCGGCTGGGAGGGAGACGTGACCAAGCTGCGGGATCTGCTGCTCTGGGTCGCCCTCTGGGCCGTCTACCTGCTCCTCGTCCAGCCGCTGATCACCTCCGGGCAGGGGGTCGCCGTTGCATGGATCGGCGGCGGGATCGCGGCGGGACTGCTCATCGTGCTCGATGCGCGTCGCTGGTGGCCGCTGCTGCTCGTCACGGCGGCAGCCCTCGCCATCGGCTACCGGGGCGAGATCGAGGGCTGGGTCCTGGTCCTGCAGGTCGCTGTCGACCTGGTCGCCATCGTCGCCTTCGCCCGCGTGGTGCGCGCCCATCGACGCGACCTGTCCGGCCTCGGCGCGGACGTGCCGTGGGTCGCTTTCGCCGCCATCGGCGCGGCCGCCATCCGGCTGCTCCCGGCTCTGGTCATCGGGTGGGCGAGCGACGGCACCGCCGGGTACAGCTCCGGGGTCGCGGCAGAACTGGGGCTGAGCACGGTGGTCGGCCTCATCGCCGGCAGTGCGACCGTACTCGGGCTCGGCCGGTGGACGTGGGGAGCGTTCCGCCTGCGCCAGAACCGGGAGATGCTCCTCGGCGGCGCGGTGCTGACCGCGGTCCTCGTCCTCGTCTTCGTCACGCCGTTCGGCAGCGGTGTCCCCGGTGCGGAGTTCCTCATCGTGCCGCTGCTGCTCGCCTCGGCGGTGCGGTACCCGGTGCCGCTGACCGCGTTCCTCACCGGGTTGTCCGTGCTCGCGATCTCGATGGCTGCGGCGTCGGGCACCGGCCCATACGACCTCGGCCAGCCGGCAACCTCCGAGCAGGTGTTCGCGATCCAGGTGTTCCTGCTCGTGGTCACGGTGTCCGTCTTCGTCCTCGCATCGGTCGTCAGCGAGCGACGGCTCGCGGAGGAGGATGCGCGCCGGTCGTCGGCCATGCTGGCCACGGTCTTCCGGGAGACGCCGGTGCCCGGCGCGTGGGTCACGCTCGCCGCGGACCGTTATCCCGTGATCCGCGAGGCCAACCCGGCCTTCCTGGCACTGGTCGGACTGTCCGGCGACGCGGTTCGGGGCGTCCGGCTGTCGTCGCTGCTGACGCCCCACGGAGCCGGCGGACGTGATGGACCTCGAGTCCGGCCGCGACCTGCACACCATGGGGCCCGACGGCACGGCCCGCTGGCTGCGCCCGACCCTCTCGCGTCGCTTCACCGATCCCACCGTGGAAGGGCACGAGCCTGATGGCGTGGACCCGGAGGAGTACGCCGTCCTCGTGCTCGAGGACGTGACCGCCGACCGGGTCTCCGAGGAGCTGCTGCGCCAGCAGGCGCGTCGTGACAGCCTCACCGGACTGCCCAACCGGGCTGCGCTCATCGAGCGGCTCGAGGACGCGCTGGCCGACGCCTCGGAGTACGCGCCCGCCGGTCTGCTGATCCTCGACATCGACGACCTCAAGGTCGTGAACAACGGCCTGGGCCATCTGGTCGGCGACCAGCTGATCATCCAGATGGGCCAGCGGTTCGCCGACGTGCTGGCCCCGCGCGACCTGCTGGTGCGCACGGGAGGTGACGAGTTCGCGGTGCTCCGCCCGCAGCCGGTTGCCGGCGACCCGCTCGACGACCTGGCCCAGCGGCTCCTGCTCTCGGCGGCCGAGCCGTTCCTGCTCGACCAGCGGCCGGTGTCGGTCTCCGTCAGCATCGGGGCCGCCGAGTCCGACGCATCGACGGAGCTCCCTGGCGACCTGCTGCGCGGTGCGGACATCGCGCTGCAGCGGGCCAAGCACGGGGGGCGACGCCAGTCCGCCCGCTTCGAGCCGGGCGAGGACAAGCCCGCCCTCGAGCGAATGGGCATCGAGGAGCTCCTGCGGCGATCCCTCGACAACGAGGAGCTGGTCTGCATGTACCAGCCGATCACGCTGATCTCCACAGGGCGCGTCGTGGCCGCCGAGACCCTCGTCCGGCTCAGGGACGGGGCCGGTGAGATCGTCCCGCCGTCGGCGTTCCTGCCCCTCGCCGCGGAGCTGGGCCTGCTCGGGACGCTCACCGACCAGGTCCTGCGACAGGCGTGCGCGGCGGCAGCACGGTGGCTGGAGGCCGGGCACGAGATCCGGGTGGCCTTCAACGCGCCACCGCAGTGGCTGAACCCCGCCGCCGTCGGTGCCGTCGAGAGGGCGCTCGCGGACTTCGGCATCCCCCCGGCGATCATGACCGTGGAGGTCACCGAGGAGGAGACCCTCAGCGCGGGGCGGACAGCCGTGGAGACGCTGACGGAGCTGCGCTCACTCGGGCTGCATGTGGCCATCGACGACTTCGGCACGGGTTATGCGGGCCTCGACTCGTTCCGCAGCGTGCCGGCGGACCTGGTCAAGGTGGACCGGTCGTTCGTCGACGAGATGCTCCGCAACGACGAGGACTTCGAGCTGGTGCGGTCGATGCTCGAGCTCATCTACCGTTTCGGCAAGCTCGCCGTCGCGGAGGGCGTCGAGACGAAGGAGCAGCTCGCCGCCCTCGGGTCCATGGGGTGCGAGTACGCGCAGGGCTTCCTGCTGGCCCGGCCGCTGCCGTTCGAGGAGTTTCCGGCGGGCGAGGTGCTGCCGCGGGCGCTGCCGCTGCCGCTGCAGCCGGTGTGAACGTCAGCCGGCGTGAACGTCAGCCGGCGAGCGTGACGATCAGTGCCACGACGGCGAAGCCGAGCGCGATCTCGCACAGGAGGACGCCGATGGCGGCGATGCGCAGCGGCGCGCGGTACTCACCGGCCGCGAAGTGACCGGCCCGCTTGACGATGGCGGACAGCTTCGTCGCGTCGGTGCGTGCGTCGCCTGACGGGTCCCGCTGGGCCCAGTAGGCGCGCTCGCTGTTCATCCCGAGGATGGCGAAGACGACGCCGAAGACGGCCAGCACGATGGCGATGATCCAGAACACGAGCGCAGCGGTGGGCACCTGAGGACCCTACCGTCGTCAGGCGACGGTCAGCCGCAGCAGGCGGTCGTCCCCGTCGCGTGGCGATCCGCGTCCGTCCGTGTTGCCGGTGACGAGCCACAGCGACCCGTCCGGTGCGGCATGGACGGTGCGCAGGCGGCCGAGGTCGCCGAGATCGAGCGCCACCGGCTCAGCGGCTCGCTCGTCCACCAGCGGTACCTGCCAGAGCACCTCGCCGCGGAGACTGGCGACGTAGGCGACGTCGTCGAGGATCGCGATCCCGCTGGGTGAGGCCGTGGAGGTCGGAGACCACTGCACCGCCGGGTTCGAATAGCGGTCGTCGTCGGCGGCGCCCTCGTGCACGGGCCAGCCGTAGTTGCGTCCGGGCATCAGCAGGTTCAGCTCGTCGGCGTCGTTCTGGCCGAACTCGCTCGCCCAGAGCCGTCCAGCGCTGTCGAAGGCCAGGCCCTGCACGTTGCGATGGCCGAGCGTGTAGACCGGCGAGCCGGGATCGGGGTTCCCGGGAGCGGGCGCGCCGTCGGCGGTGATGCGCAGGACCTTGCCCGCCAGGCTGGTCGCGTCCTGCGCGAGCTCGGGGGACCCGGCATCGCCCGTGCCGACGAGGAAGGTGCCGTCGGGTGCCGCGAGGAGGCGTCCGCCGTCGTGATAGGTGTTCTTCGGGATGCCGGTCAGGATCGCCGTCTGCTGCCCCAGCGCCTCCCCGTCCCAGTCGATCCGAACGATGCGGTTGTCCGTCTCGGTCGTCGTGTAGGCGAGGACGAACGCCGGATCGGGGCCGGCCGGGACCGCGAGACCGAGCAGTCCGCCCTCGCCGCTGGGCACCGAACCCTCGACAGTGCCGAGGACAACGGGGTCGCCGCCGCTGGCCCCGATCCGCTTGATGAGCCCGGTGTCCCGCTCGCTCACCAGGGCGGAGCCGTCCGGCAGGAACGCGAGCCCCCAGGGGGAGGTGAGGCCGGTGGCCAGGGTCGCTGAGACGGCCACCTGCGGCGGCGCCTCGGTCGCTGTCGCCGGCGGGGGAGCTGCCGCCGCGTCGAAGCTGCTCGGCGCGGACCCGCCACGGATCACGACGGCCAGCACCCCGAGGGACAGGGCCAGGGCGAGTACGAGGGCCCCGACTCGGACTCGGCGCGTGGTGGTGGTCACCGGGCCAGGAGCCGCAGGATGCGGTCGTCCTTGGCGCGCGGGCTGCCCCGTCCATCGGTGTTGCTCGTGGCCAGCCACAGGGATCCGTCGGGCGCGACGGCCACGGTCCGCAGCCGGCCCCGATCACCGAGGGAGAGCTTGACGGGCTTCCCGGCCTTGGTGCCGGACAGCGGCACCTGCCAGAGGACCTCGCCACGGAGGCTGGCGACGTAGGCGACGTCGTCCAGGATCGCGATCCCGCTCGGGGATGCTGTCGAGGTCGGTGACCACTGTGCTGCCGGGTTCACGAACCTGTCGTCCTTCGCGGCACCCTCGTGGACGGGCCAGCCGTAGTTGCGTCCGGGTCGCAGCAGGTTGAGCTCGTCGACGTCGCTCTGGCCGAACTCGCTCGCCCAGAGCCGTCCCGCACTGTCGAACGCGAGGCCCTGCACGTTGCGATGCCCCAGCGTGTAGACGGGGGAGCCGGGGAACGGGTTGCCCGGCGCGGGGCGGCCGTCGAAGGTGATGCGCAGGACCTTGCCGGCCAGACTGCGGCGGTCCTGCGCGAGGTCAGGGACCCCAGCGTCACCGGTGCCGATGAACAGGGTGCTGTCGGGACCCACGAGGAGTCGTCCCCCGTCGTGGTAGGTGTTCTTCGGGATGCCGGTGAGGATCGGGGTCTGCCGGCCGAGCCGCTTGCCGTCCCACGCGATGCGGACCACCCTGTTGTCAGTGGCGCCTGTGTAGTACGCGAAGACGTAGGCCGGATCCGGTCCCGGGGGCACGGCGAGGCCGAGCAGGCCCCCCTCGCCCTGAGGCACGGAGCCCCGGACGCGCCCCACGTTCACGGCTGCACCGCCGTCGGCCGGGATGCGCTTGACCCGCCCGGTGTCGCGCTCGCTGACGAGGGCGGACCCGTCGGGCAGGAAGGCCAGGCCCCAGGGGGACGTGAGCCCGGTCGTCACGGTCCCGTCGACGGTGACGCGCGGGGGCGCGGCCTCGACCCGGCTCGGCGCGGAGCCCGCCGCGGGTGATGCCAGCCACCCGCCGACTGCCGTCACGGCGATGAGTGCTGCAGCGATCGTGGTCTTCGTGCGCATGCGTCCTCCATCGGTGCGTGCTTCCGATTGCCAGTATCACCCAGTACCGTGCAGACGTGCCATCCGCGAGCAACGGTGCTGCGACGGCGGTCGACGTGGACGGGGTTGCCGTCCGCCTGACGAGCCCGGACAAGCCGGTGTTCGAGGGCATCTGCAAGCGTGACGTCCTCGAGTACTACGTGGCGGTCGGCGACGTCATGGTGGAGCAGGTCGGCGGTCGCCCGACGGCGCTCGAGCGGTGGCCCGACGGGGTGCTCGATGGCGCCGAGCACTTCTTCCAGAAGCACCTGCCGAAGACCGTGCCCCCGTACGTGCACGGCATCGACGTGCGGTTCCCGAGCGGCCGACCGGGAACCCTGCTGGACCCCGGGACCCGTGCGGCGATCGCGTGGGCGGTCCAGATGGGGGCCGTGACCTTCCACGCCTGGCCGGTCACCGCGCCCGATGTCACGCATCCCGACCAGCTCCGGCTCGACCTCGACCCGTCGCCGGCCAACGACTTCACCGATGTGCGTCGCGTCGCGGCCTCCTGCAGGGAGGTGCTCGACGAGCTCGGCCTCCCGTCCTTCATCAAGACCAGCGGCAGCCGCGGGCTGCATGTCTTCGTGCCGATCGTGCCCGCGCACACCTTCGTCGACGTCCGGCATGCGGCGATCGCGATCGGGCGCGAGCTCGAACGTCGCGATCCCGAGGGCGTGACGGTGTCCTGGTGGAAGGAGGAGCGGGGTGACCGCGTGTTCCTGGACTTCAACCAGAACGCCCAGGACCGGCTCATGGCGTCGGCCTACTCGCTGCGACCGCGCCCGCAGGCACCCGTGTCGATGCCCTTCGCGTGGGAGGACCTGGCCTCAGTCGATCCGGCGGCGTTCACCCTGCGAACGGTCCCGGGGGTCATCGCCTCGCGGTCGGCCGACCCGTGGGCGGACATGCGAGCGGCCGCCGTGGACCTCGCGCCGGCCCTGGCCTGGTGGGAGCGTGACGTCGCCGACGGGCTGCCGGAGCTGCCGTATCCGCCGGACTTCCCCAAGATGCCGGGGGAGCCGCCGCGGGTGCAGCCGAGCCGGGCGAAGTCCGACTAGGGGGCGAGCAGGTCCTCGATGCGTGCGGCCGGGGGCGCCTCGAGCTGGTCGTAGCCGCAGGTGTCGGCGCCTCGGTCCGGTCGCCAGCGCACGAACCCCACCCCGTGCCGGAAGCGGTCGCCCTCCATCTGGTCGTACTCGACCTCGGCCACACGCTCGGGCCGCAGCGCCACCCACGGCTGCTCCTTCTTCCACCGGTTGGCCGTGCCGGGGATCCGGACGTCCGAGGCTCCGCGCCACGGGTGCGATTCGTCCTCCGAGCACGTGAGGGGCGCGAGGCGGTCCACGAGGTCGCGACGCATCGTGGTGGTGAACGCCGATGCCCCGCCCACGTAGTGCAGGCGCCCCTCGGCATCGTGCAGTCCGAGCAGCAGGCTGCCCACGATCGGCCTCGCCGTCCGGACCGGTCCTGGTGTACGCGCGCCAGCCGGCGACGACAACATCGGCGCTGCGCAGGTGCTTGACCTTGCCCTGGGCGCGCTTGCCCGGCTGGTACGGGTCGGCGAGCGGTCTTGACGATCAGCCCGTCGACCCCGGCGGACTCGAAGCCGGTGAACCAGGACCGGCAAGCCCCGATCCTGTGTCGGGGGTGAGCAGCAGGGGGAGGCCGCCGCGGCGGCCAGCCTCGAGTGCCGCTCGCCGCTCGGCGAAGGGCCGTGCATCAGTCGCGACCGGCCAGAGAACGTCGAAGACGAGGAAGACTCGCTGGGTGCGCCTCGGCGAGCCGGGCGATGTTCGCCTGCTCCGCCCGCGAGCGGGGCCGCAGTCTGCGACAGAACGCCGAAGTCGAGTCGCCCGTCGTGCTCGATCACGATCTCCCCGTCGAGGACGATGCCCGTCCGGCAGCTGCGCGCGGCGGCGGCGACAGATCTCAGGGAACGCGTAGGCGAGGTCGACGATCTCGTCGGCGCTCGTCCTCGAGCGCCCCGCCCCTGGAGCACGACGCCCCTCGGCCTGATCCGCGAACACCAGGCACCGGAACCCGTCCCACTTCGGCTCGAACGGACCGCGTCGGAGGGCGGCGGAAGCTGGCATGCCCCAGGGGCGCCGCCAGCATCGGCTCGATCGGCGGAGTCAGCATCAGGGCCTGCCCAGCTGGAGCAGGACGGTGCCGTCCTCCTCGAGGACCAGCCGTGGTCTGAGGCGCACAGGCGGGTCAAGTCCGCCGGCGATGTCGAGGATGTGCTCCCTCGGCCCGCCGCCCACGAGGGTCGGGACCAGGGTGAGCAGCAGCTCGTCGAGCAGCCCGGCGGAGATCAGGTCGCCCAGCAGTGCGGGACCGCCCTCGCAGAGGATCCGGCCGTGACCGCGGTCGTGCAGGTCGGCGATCACCCGGGGGAGCTCGACGGTGTCGTCGCCGCACCCCACGATGTCGATCACGTCGCGGAGCCCCGCCGGCGCTCTCGGCTGCCGATGCGTCGGTCGTGAAGGCGATCGGGCGGGCATGCTCGGCGGTGCGCTCGGCGAACATCCGCAGGCTCAGGGGGAGGTCCAGGCTGCGCGTCACGATGGCGACGGTGCGCACGGACGGACGGTAGTCCTCGGCGCGGATCGTGCCGGCACCGACGAGGACGGCATCCGCATCGAGTCGGGCCAGCCGGAAGACGCGCTGGTCGACCGGGGTGCTGATCGACCGCGAGCTGCCGTCGGGCCCGCGCATCGTCCCGTCGAGGGTCGAGACCATGTTGGCGCGCACCCAGGGCCGGCGATCGGGGAAGGCGTACGCCCTCCGGAGGTCGTCGTCGCTGAGGTCGGCCTCCGGGGCGGGGTGGATGCGACGCACCGGCTGATCGTCGCATGAATAGGCTCACGCCCGTGCCCGAGTCGCTGACCACGCGTCATCCCACGCTGTCGGTGACCGATCTCGTGGACGAGTTCGTCCCGCCGCCGCACTTCGCCGACGTCAGCTTCGACTCCTATCTCCCGGATCCGGGGGAGCCCACCCAGGCGGCAGCGCTCGCCGCCCTGCGGGCCTTCGCGACGCGCATCGCCGAGCCGCCGGCCCGCCGCTCGATCTTCCGCCGGGCGGCGCCGCCGGAGGGGCGTGCCGGCGTCTACCTCGACGGCGGGTTCGGGGTCGGCAAGACCCACCTCCTCGCCTCGCTGTGGCACGCCGTCCCCGGGCCGAAGCGCTTCGGCACGTTCGTCGAGTACACCAACCTCGTCGGTGCGCTGGGCTTCCGGACTGCTGTCGAGGCGCTGAAGGGGAACCGCCTCGTCTGCATCGACGAGTTCGAGCTCGACGATCCCGGTGACACGGTGCTCATGTCGACGCTGCTGGGGGAGCTCGTCGAGGCCGGCGTCAGCCTGGCGGCGACGTCCAACACGCTGCCGGACAAGCTGGGGGAGGGCCGTTTCGCGGCCGAGGACTTCCTGCGCGAGATCCAGGGGCTCTCGGCCCACTTCGACGTCCTGCGGATCGACGGCGAGGACTACCGCCACCGGGGGCTGCCGACCGCGCCCGCTCCGCTCGACGACGCGGTGCTCCGGGCCTACGCGGCGGACCGGCCCGGCGCCGTGCTCGACGACTTCGTCGCCCTGACGAGGCACCTCGCCACGATCCACCCATCCCGTTACGGCGCGCTCGTGTCGGGGGTGGGGGTGCTGGCGCTGTCGGGCGTCCGGACTGTCACGGACCAGGCCCAGGCGCTGCGCCTCGTGGTCCTCGTCGACCGGCTGTACGACCGGGACGTGCCCGTGATCGCCAGCGGGGTGCCCCTCGACCGGCTCTTCTCCGAGGAGATGCTCCGGGGTGGGTACCGGAAGAAGTACTTTCGCGCCGTCTCCCGGCTTGTCGCGCTTGCCCGTGACGGCCAGTCGATGGTTGGGTGACGCCCATGGAACCCTCTGGCATCATCAGCGCCCTCTTCGCGGGCATCGTCATCGGCCTCATCGCGCGGATCCTCGTGCCGAGCATGCAGCCCATCGGGTGCATCGTGACGATCATCATCGGCATCATCGGGGCGTTCGCGGGGATCTTCGTGGCCCAGGCCATCGGCTACGACAACTGGTTCCTCGTCGTTCCTGACCCAGGTGTTCATCGCCATCGTGCTGGTGGCCATCACGGCCACCCTGTTCCGACGAAGCAACACCGGCTGACGGAGTTGCTGGTGGGATACCCCGTGGGGTATCCTTCTCGCACCGTTCCGACGTCTCTGGGAGAGCAGTATGTGCAGCCCCGCCCTCTGCCGGCAGTGCAGCAAGGTCACCTACACCGGGTGCGGCCAGCACGTCGACCAGGTCCTGGCCATCTACGCGCCCGACGAGCGCTGCTCCTGCCGCTAGGCAGACGCCTCAGGGCGTCGACAGGTCACGTCGCCGGAACGCCGCAGCTCCCGCGGCCATGAGCGCCGCGGCGATCACCAGCAGGACGACGAGCGGCGTCCAGTCCATGCCTGCCGCCGGAAGCTGCGGCACGTGGCCGAAGGGCGACAGGCCCGTGACCGCGTCCGGCCACGAGAGCAGCGCTCCCAGCTCGGAGATCAGCAGGAATCCCACCAGCAGGACCCAGGCGACGTAGGTCAGCCTCGGCCTGACGCCGAACAGCAGGATGACCACACCGGTCATCAGCCAGATGGCGGGCAGGTAGGCCATGCCGGCCCCGATAGTGGGCCCGATGCGATCGGTCTCGCCGGACTGGGCGGCGCTCGCGAGGGCGAAGGCCGCGCCCTGGGTCAGGGTGAGCATCGTCGTGCCGACGATGGCCACGGCCAGATGGCTCAGCAGGAACCGATTCCGCGACACGTTCGTCGCCAGCACGGGCTCGGCTGGCCGTCCGCCTCCTCCGTCGCGAGCCGGCGCGAGGCGACGATGCCGTAGGCCGCGGTGATGAACGCGAGGATGCCGAACTCGAGCGCGATGAAGGCGTCCATCAGCACGTCGGTGCCGCCGAGGGCCGAGATCATCTCCTGCGCCTGGGGCGTGTCCATCATGTCGCCGAGGTCGTTGATGATGCTGCCGACGATCCCGCTCAGGATCGCGTAGGCGACGAGCCAGCCCACGAGCAGCGGGTACTGCAGGCGCCACGCGAGCGCGAGCGGGCTCCGCAGCCCGGGAGCAGCCGACGAGCGACCGGGCCGGTCGGGCAGCAGTCCCGCGCCCAGGTCGCGCCGGGCCTGCAGCGCGAACGCGAGCCACAGTGCGGGGACGGTGAAGAGCACAGGGATCAGCAGGACGACGAAGTTGTCGCCGGCGAACGGCCGCACCTGCTGCCCCCATCCGATCGGGGACAGCCAGGACAGTGCGGTGGGGCCGTCGGCATCGCCCATGACGTCGCCCAGGGCGCGGAGCAGGTAGGCCACCGCGAGCACGATCATGGCGATGGCGTTCGCGGCCCGCGCCGACGAGCTCAGCTGGTTCGTGATGGCGGCGATCGCGGCGAAGGCGAGTCCCGTGACCGTCCACGACAGGCCGAACGCCCAGGAACCACCGGCGGGCAGACCGACAGCAGTGAGACCGACCGCCGACAGCACGCCGATGCCCACCAGGGCGATCGTGGTGACGATGACCGCGGCGGACAGCCCGGCCCACGCGCCGACGACGGTGGCGCCCAGCAGCTCCGTGCGGCCCTTCTCCTCCTCCGCGCGCGCGTGCCGCGTGACGAGCATGATCGCGAGTACCCCGATGAGCACCCCGCCCATCGCGGCCATCTTCAGGAGAGACAGGGCGCCGAGCGATGTCGGATCCCAGATCCGCCCGTACATCGCCACCGCGACGGGAACCTCGTTGACCGCGGAGGCAGCCGTCACCCGCGATGCCTCGTCCGGGTACAGGGCCATGGTCGCCGACGCGGAGAACACCGTCATGAGGGGGAAGATCACGATCCACACCGGCAGCAGGATGCGATCGCGCCGAAGCGCGAAGCGCGTCAGCGTCCAGGTGCCGACGAACCTGCCCATGTCACGTCTTCCCATAGTGCTGGAGGAAGACCTGCTCGAGCGATGGCGGTGCCGTCGTCAGTGACTCGACACCGGCGACGGTGAGTGCGCGCAGGAGTCCGTCCAGGGCCTCAGGATCGGCCTGGCACGTCACGGTGGTCCCCTCGACCGTGACGTCGTGCAGGCCGGGCAGGGACGCCAGCCCTTCAGGCGCGGCGCGCAGCTCTGCCGTGACCGACGTGCGCAGCAGGTGTCGCAGCTCAGCCAGGGTCCCTGTCTCGACCACGCGTCCGTCTCGGATGATGCTGAGCCGATCGGAGAGTGCCTCCGCCTCGGACAGGATGTGGCTGCTCAGCAGGACGCTGCGCCCTTCTCCGCGCCACTCCTGGATCACGCCGCGGAACATCGACTCCATGAGCGGGTCCAGTCCTGCCGTGGGCTCGTCCAGCAGGAGGAGCTCGACGTCGGACGACAGCGCGGAGATGAGCGCGACCTTCTGCCGGTTGCCCTTCGAGTAGGCGCGGGTCTTCTTCGTCGGGTCCAGGTCGAACATCTCGATGAGCTCCGCCCGGCGCTGCGGGTTGAGGCCGCCTCGCAGCCGGCCGAGCAGGTCGATGACCTCGCCGCCGGTGAGGTTCGGCCAGAGCGACACGTCGCCGGGCACGTACGCGAGGCGCCGGTGCAGGGCGACGGCGTCGCGCCAGGGATCCATGCCCAGCACGGACACCTCGCCGGACTCGATGCGCAGGAGGCCGAGGAGCACGCGCAGGGTGGTCGTCTTGCCCGCGCCGTTGGGTCCGAGGAATCCGAGGACCTCGCCCTCGGCAACCGTCAGGTCGAGTCCGTCGAGCGCGGTGGTCGACCCGAACCGCTTGACCACCCCGGTCATGCTGATCACGTTCGTCACACCTCGACGGTAGCCCCGAACCGTCGCCAAAGGCGGCTCGTGACGGCGGTAGACATGGTGTTCGGATACCGGAAGGGAGGCCTCATGGCGTCGCGATCGCCGCTGCGCATGTCGGGGGTCGTGCTCGACGCCCCGGACGCTGGTTCCCTCGCCGCGTTCTACCGGGAGCTCCTCGGGTGGGAGGTGGAGCACGAGGACGTCGGGTGGGTGAAGCTGAGGTCGCCGCACGGCGGGGCCGGGCTGTCCTTCCAGTCCGACCCCGAGTACGTGCGACCTGCCTGGCCGGGGCGCCCCGGGCGAGCAGCGGATGATGGCCCACCTCGACATCCAGGTGGACGGACTCGACTCGGAGGTGGCGCGCGCGATCGGACTCGGAGCCCGCGTCGCGGACGATCAGCCGCAGTCGGACGTGCGCGTCCTGATCGATCCAGCGGGGCACCCGTTCTGCCTGTGGGATCCGGCAGAGCTGACCGGCTGATTGCGGGTCTGTCGACCTGCGCCGACTCCGACCGGGGACGTCACAAGGAGTCGGTGGTGTGACGCCAGGGGTCGCACTCGCTGTCCGGTGCGCCGACCTGTGGATGGCGCCGCGGCTAGCCTTCCTCCGTGACGGTCATCAGACGTGCGGACCCCGACGATGTCGAGGACCTGACGACGCTGCTGGTCGCCTGCGTGCGGGCCGGCGCTGCCCTCGGATTCCTCGACACCGTGACCGATGAGGAGTCGCATGCGTTCTGGGTCGCCTCGCTCGAGCAGCAGGCCGCCGGGGCCCGGGTCGTGCTCGTGGCGGTCGACGACGAGGTGATCGTCGGGACGATCTCGGTGCTGCTGGCATTCCCGGCGAACCAGCTCCATCGAGGGGAGATCGCCAAGCTCATGGTCTCCCCGGACCGCCAGGGCACGGGCCTGGGCTCGGTTCTGCTGGAGGCGGGCGAGCAGGTCGCCCGGGGTGCGGGCAAGACCCTCCTGGTGCTCGACACGGAGGCGGGTTCGCCGGCCGAGGGCTTCTACGCGCGACACGGCTGGACCAAGACCGGGGAGATCCCGGACTTCGCATTGACGGCCGCGGGCAAGATCCACCCGGTCGCGCTGTACTGGAAGCGGTTGGCCGCGGGGGCCGAGGGCGACCTCGCCTGAAGTGACGAAGCGCCGTGATGGCCGAGGTTCGTGGT
>CAVOWW010000004.1:0-92949 GCA_963700255.1 uncultured bacterium
CACCGAGGCATGGGCCGTGGTCGCGTGCACCGTGCTGCTGACGACCGCTGCCTACTCCTCCTCCACGCCTGGCTGATCGCGGTCGCCCATCTCGCCGCCATCGTCATCAGCCGGTCATCCCCGGCACGTCTCATCCCCTTCCTCCTGGCGCAGGGGCATCGATAGTCCTCATCGCCCCGCTGCTCGTCCTCCGTAACGGCAGCAGTCGCAGATCGCCTGTCTGTCAACGACAGCCCGCCAAGACGTCCTCCAGGTCGCGACCATCCACTCGGTCACGGCGCCCGCCTCAGCACCCTTGCGATGGCGATCACGTGCTCGGGCTCCATCACCTCGGCGACGATTCAGCGCATCCGCACCCCACGAACCGAGCCCGTCGCCGGGCGGCAACTATGACTTCTCCGCCTCAGCTGGGCCACCGGCAGATGGTCCCGGCCCTGCGTCCTTCCTCACCCTGTCCATGGTTGGAGCCAACGTTCACGGGCATACATCATCTCTCGGCCCCCACCCTCGCGAGTCCTTCCTACCGTAACCCCTTCGACAGTGTCCACCAACGATCGGTCCGCGCATAGACAAGTCGCTAGCAGGTACTACCCTCACCCTGGTCGCGGCATCCGGCACGTCTGTCGTCGACCACGGCGACAGATAGGACCTCCGTGTCACCGCCGCTGGACTACGCGTCTGCAACGTGCCCGGCATCGACCTCCCCGGACCCCTCACGGGCGTCCCCTACAGTGACAGGGACGAAGCACCCGCCTCCTGGAGGACTCGATGTCGCCCACTCGCACGTGGCTCAAGCCGGCCGTCGCCGCCCTTGCCGCCGCGGTCCTCCCCCTCAGCGCACTCGTGGTCGCCGGGGTCACGCAGCCGGCTGCCGCGGCACCGGCGGCTGCCCCTGTTGTTGCCCCGGCCGCTGCCGTTGACACTGCCGCTGACGACACCACCGGGGGCGACGCCTACAAGGTGACCTTCGCCGCGCGCTACTGCGCGCAGTACACCGACGTCTTCGCGAACAAGCAGCGCAACAACATCATGGAGAGCCTCCAGAACCTCGGCCCGGACACGAACTACACGAGTGGCCAGGCCGTCAATCCGGTGAAGGAGAACGCGTCTCCGCAGAGCAGGTGCAATCCACTGGTGGGCTGGCAGTTCCAGGCGGGCACGGGATACACCGGCAAGACGCCCGCCACTCTCAACCTCTCCACGGTGACCACCCCCGGTGCCATCGTCACGACCACCGCGTCAGTGCCCGAGCTCGACGCCGCCGGCAACGACACGGGCCGCACGATCGCCGGCGCTGTGACCCTCACGCTCACGGCCCAGCAGGTCGCTGACGCCCAGAACCGCAAGCTGTGGATCCAGGGCGGCACGAAGGCCAATCCGCTCGGGCAGCTGCCCGACTTCGGCCCGGCCGCGTACGGGTTCGCAGCCCTGCGGTGCGCCAACGACAACGTCAACGGCGACAACGTCGAGTACGTGAACTTCACGACGGGCCAGCGCCACGTCTTCTGCTACTACTACGCGGTCCAGCCGCCGCCGGACTCGGGCACGATCATCGTCAAGAAGGTCGTGAGCAACCCCGCAGAGGCTCCTGACCAGACCTTCGCCTTCGGTGGCAACGTTTCGTACAACCCCGTCGGGGCGTTCTCGCTCAAGCACAGCCAGGAGATCACGTTCATCCGCGGCGAGACGGCCGACGTCGGCTACGCCTGGCGGGTCACGGAGACGATTCCCGAGGACTGGGACCTCGACTCCATCTCGTGCGCGACCCAGGCCGGGGGGACCTCGACCACGACGCCGGAGGGATCGAACGGCGTCGCCATCACCCTCGTGGCCGGCGACACGGTGACCTGCACGTTCACCAACACCTACGACCCGCCGCCACCCCCGACGAGCAACCTGGAGATCGACAAGTACGCCTTCGGCGGCGACGGCACCTTCGGCTGGACACTGCTCGACCCGACCAGCACCCCGATCGGCACCGGCTCGGTGGCGGTCGAGAACAACGAGTTCGGGGTGATGGTCAACCAGGACATCACGACTGACCGGCGACTACCTCCTGAACGAGACGTCTCGCCCGACCCGAACGGCACCTGGGCACTCACCGAGGTGCTCTGCGACGGCCCGACCGGTACGGCCGGATCGGTCGTCGACAGCGACACGGCCATGATCACCACGCCCACCAGCCTGGGCGGCCAGCCGGGCATCTACTGCATCCTCGTGAACTCGTTCACGCCGTTCACCGGGGAGCTCCGTATCCACTCCACCACCGTGGGGGCGGCTGGTGGCGAGAGCACCTACGAGATCGGCCCGCTGGCTGCGCCCCTCATCTTCCCGGCCCCCGACCTGCTGTTCCAGACCGCCGACAACACAGCAGCAGGCGTCGAGGTCCTGGCCAGCGGAGACGACACGTCGCTCCTCGTCCCACAGGCGTACCTCGTCACCGGCTACGGGCCGGCGGCGACGGAACTCGGCTCATGGCGGCTCACCTCGCTGACCTGCGAGAACTCAGCGAACGGAGTGGGACAGGGCCTCGACGTCGATCGCGCCCAGATCAGCGTCATCGTCCCGCCCGACGGCGACGCCGACTGCTTCTTCACCTGGACGCTGCAGCCGCCGGCCACGCTCGACCTCACCAAGGCAGTGGTCCTCTCCGGCGGCTCGCGCTCGAGCGACGTCGTGATCGACGTCGCGTGCGACGACGGAACGACGGCGACGCTGACCGTCACCCCGGGGCAGTCCGTCCCGGCCTCCCTCTCGCCGACACTGAGCTTCGTGGGCAACACCACGTGCGACCTGGTCGAGACGAGCACCGGCGGCAGCAACGTGAGCACGACCTGGCAGACGACCGGCCCAGACGGCACGTCCTCGGGAAGCGGCACGACGGCCGCTGTCGTCATCGACCACGTCGCTCATCCGGGTGAGGCGTACGCCGTCACGTTCACCAACACCTACCGCAGCGGCCCCGGGCCGACCCCGACCCCGACCCCGACCCCGACACCGACCCCAACACCGACCCCAACACCCACCCCGACCCCGACACCGACCCCGACACCAACCCCGACACCGGACAACCCTCGGGAGCCCCAGCGTCCGGTGCGCCCGCCGAACCTGCCCGGCACGATCGATCCGCAGGAGCCGACGGTCGTGCTCCCGGGCTCGGTGGTCACGAACGCCGGCCGCAAGGCGAAGGCACAGGTGGTGTGCACGCCGCTGCGTCGAGCCAAGGTGATGTCCGTGGACACCCTCAGGCCGGCCGGTGACGTCCGCCTGTGCCGGATCGTCCGAACCAAGTCCGGACGCATCACCGTCACCGTGCTCAACCCGCCAGTCCGCGTGACGCTCACGCTGAGGGCGCCAGGCACCGCGGACTACCGTCCCTACCTCAAGGTCCGGACCTGGGTCGTGCGCTAGCCCGGAACGCAGGAGCAGTGCCGGCTGAGGCCCCCCGATGGATGCGGGGGGCCTCAGCCTTGAGGGGCATTCAGGTGGTCTGGGGTGCGGGTGGGTCGGATCAGGCGTGGCCCGCCGCAAGGCGGACCTGATGACGGCCGTGCGCCAGCCGGACCGCCGCCCGCATCGCGCGGACGCACGCCCACAGCAGCAGGAGCGCGAGGACCAACCGGGTCGCCGTCGACCACGCGGGGTCCACGTCCCCGTAGTCGAACGGGAACACCTGAAGCAGGCTGGCCATCAGGGCGATGTTGACGAGGGCCACGCAGTAGACGCCGAGCGCGCGGACCCGTGCCGAGTCGTCCACCGCGCAGGCCACCTGGGCCAGCAGGCCGAGGCAGAGGGAGAGGTTGACCAGCCAGACCAGGGCGGCCGCGGAATCGGCGAGGTAGGGGATCGACTCCCAGCCGGGCCACGAGTTCACGCCGAAGAGGAGAACGAGGTAGATGACGGCACCGAGCAGGTAGCCGCCTCGTCCGTCGCTGCGCCGCCGACGGCGACGAGCCGCGTGTCGGTTCACGGTCCACCTCCCGCCATCGACCTCCTGCCGGACGTCCTGACCCCGGCACCTGGGGTATCGGCGCCGCGGGACCGCCGCTGAACCGGCACGTCGACGTGAGTTCGGTCATGAACGGCGGCTATACCCGGCTCGTCCTCGTGATCCGGGCGGTCGGCGCGCTACATTCCAAACACGACATTTCCCCCTCGACTGCCCCACGTTTCCCGAAAGGCGGTGTGCGTGCCGCTCGAGTCGCTCACCAGCCACCCCACCGCGGTCGCCGACGACCTGCGCCGGATGCACCTGCACGCGCTGGTCCTCGCCGGCGTGCTCGTCGGCATCGAGGCGGCCGGGCTGGCAGCCGGCTGGAGCCTCGTCACGCGCGGCGCCCCGGACTGGCCGCAGATCTACCCCTACACGGTGGGCGGCCTCGCCGCACTCGTCGCGGCGATGGCGCTGTTCCGCCGCGGTGGCCGGATCGCGGTGTGGTGCGCCCGCGCCCTCGCCGGCGTGACCCTGCTCCTCGGCGCCGGCGTCGAGATCGGCGTCAGCACCGGAGTGCTCCCCAGCAGCGACCCAGCGAGCGCCCAGGGCATCACATGGGTCACCACGCTGCCCTCCATCGCCACGCTGGCGGTGGCGGCGTCGGTCCTGATGATCGGGCTCGGGGGCAACGGGGTCGCTCGGCTGCGCTTCTGGCTCGCGGCCGCCGGCGGACTGGTGTCGCTCCTCGGGCTGCTGTCCTACCTCTACGGCTCGGCGCAGCTGTTCACCGGACTCGGCGTGACCGGCCTGTCGCTGCCGACGACCGTCATCGGTGTCGTCGTCGTCGCCGCCGCGATGACCGCGACTCCCGATCGACCACCGCTCGCCTCCCTCGACCAGCGCTACGACCGCAGCCTGATGCGACGGATCCTGCCCACGCTCGTGCTGGCCCCGTTCCTCCCCGCGGCCGTGGAATGGCTGGTCCTGCGCTTCGAGTCCGATCCCGCCTCGGCCGCAGCCGTCTCGGGACTCGTGACCGTCGTGATCCTCGTGACCGTCATCGCCCTCATCGGCGGGACCGCCAGCCGGGCGCAGCGTGAGCTCACCACCCAGCGCTCGCGTGTCTGGGACGCGTTCGAGCACACGCCCGCTGCCACCGCCATCGTCACGATCGACGGGCACATCGCAACGGCCAACTCCGCACTCGCACGACTGACGGGGCGGCCCACCGACCAGCTGAACGGGATGCACGTCGCCGACCTGGTCATCCCGCAGGACGCCGCGTGGGTCACGGAGGCCCTCGCCCACGTGGGGGCCGGGAACGACGGCTTCCGGCGCGATGCCCGTCTGACGAGCCCCGGCCGCGACGGCATCTGGATCGACCTCGGTGTCGCTCCCGTGCGCACCAGCGGGGGCGGCGTCAGCTACCTCATCCTGCAGTGCGCCGACCTCACCGACCGCAAGCAGCTCGAACGTGTCCTGGCCGAGCAGGCCACCCGCGACCCGCTCACCGGGCTGCTGAACCGGAAGGGCCTCGACCGTCGGATCGACGACCGACGCGCCGAGAAGCGCCCGGGCGAGGTCGTCGTCATCGTCTACGCGGACGTCGACCGGCTCAAGCCGCTGAACGACTCGGCTGGGCACGCGGCGGGCGACGAGCTGCTGAGGGAGGTCAGCCGCCGGCTCCGTCGCTGCACCCGCGACGAGGACATCCTTGCCCGCGTGGGCGGGGATGAGTTCGTCATCGTCTCCACCGTGCCGTCCAGCGATCCCGACGCCGTCGACGCGGTCCTGGCCCGGCTGCGCTCCGAGCTCAGCGGGCGGATCGACCTCGGGTCCACTGTTGTCGACCTGTCGGTGTCGCTCGGCGCCTCCGTCCTCGATGCGGGGGACGATGTGCGCGATGCCTTCGCGGAGGCGGACCGCGCGATGTACCGGGACAAGGCGTTCCGGCGCCGATCGACGGACGTTCCGGGTCCCGCCGGGTGAGGAGGGCGATCTTCAGCGCGGCCACGGCCTGCGTGCTGCTCGCGTCGTGCAGCGTGCCCGGATCGCCCGCTCAGCCGCCCGCCTCGTCCCCCGGATCGGCATCGCCGTCTCCGCCGACCGACCCCGGACCATCGCCCAGTCCCCCCGTCGCCGACCCCGGTGCGGACGAGCGCCTGCTGCGGGCCGCCGCCGACGGCGACCTCCCCCGTGTGCGAGCAGCCCTCGCCGACGGGGCCGACGTCGACGCCACCGACGACACCGGGGCGACCGCCCTCGTCCTGGCGGCCTACGGCAACCACGTCGACGTGGCGCGCGCCCTCGTCGACGCCGGTGCCGACGTCAACACCAAGGACCGCAGCGAGCAGAGTGCCTACCTCATCGCGACGAGCGAGGTCGGCGACGACCCGCGGCTGCTCGACCTCATGCTCGCCAGCGGAGCCCGCGTGCAGGCGAAGGACAGCTTCAACGGCACCGGGCTCATCCGGGCCGCCGAGCGAGGCTTCCCCTCGATCGTCGGCCGGCTCATCGACGCAGGCATCCAGGTCGACCACGTCAACGAGCTGGGCTGGACCGCCCTGCACGAGGCGATCATCCTGGGCAGGGGGGCCGAGCCGCACCAGCGCGTGGTGCAGCAGCTGATCCGGGCCGGCGCCGACGTCGAGCTCCCCTCCCAGCTCGACGGCATCCGCCCGATCGAGCACGCGCAGCGTCGTGGCTTCACGAGCATCGAGACCCTCCTACGAAAGGCGGCCCAGGACATGACCCCTGACTCCAGGCTCCTCAGTGCAGCCGACGATGGCAGTCCGGTGGCCGTGGAGGCTGCCCTCGCCGATGGAGCCGACCTCGAGGCCAGGGACGCCCGCGAGCGCACGGCACTGCTGCTCGCCGTGACGCGTGACCACGTCGACGTCGCCCGGCTTCTCGTGGAGCGCGGCGCCGATGTCAACGCGGTGGACGACCAGCGCGACACCCCCTTCCTCGTGACCGGCGTCACCGGCAGCGTCGAGATGCTCGACGCCCTGCTTCCCGGCGGGCCCGACACCAGGCTCACCAACCGGTACGGGGGCGTCAGCGTCATCCCTGCCTCGGAGCGCGGGCACGCCGAGTACGTGGAGGCCGTCCTCGCACGCACGGACATCGACGTCAACCACGTCAACGACCTCGGCTGGACAGCCCTGCTGGAGGCGGTGATCCTCGGCGATGGCGGGCCGCGGCATCAGGACGTCGTGCGGATCCTGCTGGCGAACGGGGCCGACCCCGCGATCGCCGACCGTGACGGGGTCAGCGCCCTTCAGCACGCGCGCGAGCGCGGATTCACCGAGCTCGTCGCACTGCTGTCCGACTAGGGCACGGAGGGCAGCGGCAGCGTCGTGACGGGTCCGCTCCCCGTGACGCCCAGTGCGCTGAGGTCGTGCGCGTCCGTGGCCCAGCCGTCGTACGAGCGCACGTAGAACACCCTGCTGTCGTGGTCGCGCACGACCCGCCACTGCGTGTAGTCGCCGGACGACGCGACGAACCGCGGCACGCTGACCAGGTCGAGCGCGTGGAACGCCTGGTTGACGGCATCGCGGGCGTCGGTCGCCGAGACGACGACCTCGGAGAGCACGGTCGCGCGCACGAACCGCGACGGCGGCGTCACGTCACCGGGCATGCCCAGCAGGCCGGTGCCGTTGCCGGTCGGTGTCACCGGCATGCCCATGAGGTTGACGGGCTTGTCGTTGACGTTGGTCAGCCCGATGTAGTTGCGCAGGTTGGTCAGGTGCCAGTCGAACGTCGGCGAGTTGGTCAGGACCCCGATCGGGTTGTCGTGCAGCTGCATGCCACCCACGGTGAACTCGACGACCAGGTCGCCGCCGTGCGCATCGTGCACGGCCAGGTGCTCCGTGAACGCGAAGTCGGCCATCGCCTCGACGCCGGGCGGCATGGGCGTCCCGGCTGGCCACATGTCGCGCACCTTCGGTCCCCACACCTGGACGGTGCCCAACGCGGCCTTCACCTCGGCCACGGTGCTGCACGTGCCGAGCAGCCAGCCGGCGAGGTCGACGAAGCCGGCGGCCGGCGCCGCACCGGTCGCGGGCGGCTCAGCGGGCAGCGTCGTCTCGGGCAGCCACAGCGTCCCCACCGACAGGCCCGCCTCGTTCAGCCCGTCGGCGAACAGGTCCGGGAACCCGAAGCCGTTGATAGCGACGAAGCCGAGGCTGTTCGTCCATGCGAGCGGATCGACCGGGGTGTGGGTCGCCAGGGCCGTCCATGAGTTCCCCCGCGGCACGACCCGCACCTGCGAGCCGAGCTCGAGCGCGAAGTCGAGCGTGCGTGCCGAGACGTGCATCCCGGGCAGGCGGACGAGTCGCAGGTCCGTGCACATGGTGGTCCCTCCCCCAGCTGTCACCCCGAGACTAGCCCCGCCCAAAACGGACACTTCGGGTATTGCGGTCAGCCCGTCGGCGCTGCGAGACTGCCCGCACGGCCGGGCATCAGGGTCCGGCCCAGAGGGAAGGGGCCCGCGATGGGCAACTACGTACTCGTGTACTTCGGGGGTTCGGAGCCGGCCTCGGAGGAGGAGGGCAAGGCGGTCATGGACGCGTGGCTGGCCTGGTTCGGCACCCTCGGCGACGCGGTCGTCGACGGTGGGAATCCGTTCGGCCCCGCGATGTCGATCGCGTCGGACGGCACCGTGTCCGAAGGCGGCACGTCGATGGCCGGCGGGTACTCGATCCTGCGTGCCGACGACCTCGCGGCCGCGACGGCGCTGGCCCAGGGCTGCCCGCAGCTGGCCGCCGGCGGCACCATCGAGGTGTACGAGACCTTCGACGTGATGTAACGACCCCGAACCGGGGACGCTCGACGGCCGTACTCATCCGAAGCGGGCGAGGCGGACACGGCGCACCCCTGCTAGCCTCGACGCTAGGCGATCAGGCAAGTCCCCGTGGGGGACGGATCGCACCAATCAGACCAGGAGGAATCACATGCCACTCGGCCCCGTCGACGTCTACATCGTCGGCTTCCCCGGCAACAACTTCCGCGGCGAGATCGTCCCGGCCATCCTCGAGCAGGTCGAGAAGGGCGTCATCCGCGTCATCGACATCCTGTTCATCGCCAAGGACCTCGAGGGCAACATCGCCGTCCTCCAGATCGAGGACCTCGGTCCCGAGGGCGCAGCGTTCGCCGAGGTCGACGTCGTCCAGTCGGGCGCGCTCAACGAGGAGGACGCCGACGAGGTCGCCGAGGACATCCCGGCCGGCAGCTCGGCCCTGCTCATCGCGTACGAGAACACCTGGATGCAGGACCTCGTGCTCGCCTTCGCCCGCGC
This sequence comes from uncultured bacterium, assembly GCA_963700255.1. Classification (GTDB taxonomy): domain Bacteria; phylum Actinomycetota; class Actinomycetes; order S36-B12; family S36-B12; genus UBA10649. The sequence continues at coordinate 9,234 of CAVOWW010000004.1, forward strand.
AGATGCCGTCGTCATCGACCAGATCCGCATCCCGGCCGACGTCGTCAACGAGGTCATCGAGGCCTGACCGCTCCACCCCCTCAACCTCCGCTCCGACCGAAAGGAACCACCATGGGACTCATGCGCATGGCTGCCCGCACCGCCGTCGTCGCCGGCACCGCCACCGCGGTCTCCGGCCGCGTCGCCCACCGCCAGAACGAGAAGTACGCGAACCAGGCTGCCGAGCAGCAGGCGGCGGCCGCACCGCAGACCGTGTACGTCGAGGCACCCGCAGCGGCGCCCGCTGACGACACCACGGCGAAGCTCACCGAGCTCGCCAACCTGCACACGCAGGGCATCCTGTCCGACGAGGAGTTCGCGGCGGCCAAGGCCAAGGCCCTCGGCATCTAGGGATCACCGCATGGGCGAGATCACGCCCTACGCACGGCTCGCAGGGGTCTACGACGAACTCGTCGTAGACCCCTGCTATTCCGACTGGGCGGACTTCCTCGACGGGCTCTGGGCCGACGACCCCGCTGTGGTCTCCTCCGTGCTCGACGTCTGCTGCGGCACCGGCCTCCTGACCGCCGAGCTGGCGGAGCGCGGGTACGCCCTCGTCGGGGTCGACGCCTCCCCCGAGATGCTCGCGCGGGCGCGCACGCTGCTCGGGCCGGACGTGCTCCTGATCGAGGCGACGCTCCCCGACCTGCCCGTCGAGGGGATGTTCGACGCCGCCGTGTCGACCTTCGACGGCCTCAACTACCTGATGCTCGACGATTTGCGCTCGAGCCTGGCGGCCGTGGCCACTCACCTGCGCCCAGGCGGCTGGCTGGTGTTCGACATCCACACCGACCTCACCCTGGCCTTCTTCCTCGAGAACCCGGTGGTCGAGGGCGAGCAGGACGGCTACCGCTTCGTCATCACGAATGACGTCGACCCCGTCACCCGCACCTGCGTCACCGACCTCGACCTCCTCGCGCCCATCGCGGAGGAGTCCTTCGCCGAGCGGCACCGCCAGTACCTCCACAGCGACGAGCAGGTCCGGTCCGCTCTCTCCGCTGCCGGCTTCGTCGACATCACCGTCGTGGACGAGTACACGTCGACGCCCGCCAGCGCATCGACGATGCGGGCCACCTGGATCGCCCGGCGCGCGCAGCCGGTCGGCGCGATGCCGTGACTCGCTTCGTCGCCCTGCTGCGCGGGGTCAACGTCGGCGGCAACAACCGGCTGCCGATGGCCGAGCTGCGCGAGGCGCTCAGCAGCGACGGGCTCGATTCGGTGCGCACCTACATCCAGAGCGGCAACATCGTCCTCGACGCCCCCACCGACGAGGTGGAGGTCGTGGCGGCGCGCGTGCGGTCGGTCATCGCGCGCGGGTTCGGGCTCGACATCCCCGTCGTCGCCCTCACCGCCGTCGGGCTGCGCGACCTCGCGGACGCCAACCCGTATCCGGGCGAGCCCGACCCGCGCCGACTGCACGCCATCGTGCTGCCGCATCCCCTGACCGCCGATGCGCTCGCCCTCGTCGCGGCCCGTCAGCAGGCGGTGGCCGCCAAGGGCGACCGCGACACTGTCACCGTCATCGGCCGGGTCGCCTACCTGCACACTCCGGACGGCTTCGGCACCAGCGAGCTGGCCAGGACCCTCACCTCGGGCCGCGCGAATCCCCTGGCCGACGGCACGGCCCGGAACTGGGCGACCGTCTCCGCCCTCCTTGCCCTGGCCGAGGCCGACGTCACGGGACCGTAAGGACTTCTCGGTGGCCCGCGGGGGCGATCCGTGTTCCCATAGGCACATGTCAGAGCAGGACACCCAGGAGAAGCAGGCGAAGGGCACCCCCGTAGGCCGACGCGTGGTCCTCGGGATGGTCGGCCTCGGCGCCGTGGGCGTCGCCGCGGGCCGGTGGCTCTCGGAGGGCGTCAGCGACGTCGTCGCCTCCACGGCCCCGGGTCTCGCCGGCGTGATCCCTGCGGCCGGCGGATTCCGCATCTACACGGTCACGAGCGGCTACCCCGACCACGATCCCGCGACGTACCGCATGAGCGTCACGGGACTGGTGTCGAAGGAGCTGTCGCTCAGCCTCGACGACCTCGCCGCACTGCCGCAGACCGGCATCACCAAGGACTTCCAGTGCGTCACCGGCTGGCGCGTCAACGATGTGCCCTGGTCAGGCGTGCTCCTGCGCGACGTGCTCGCCGCGGCCGGCGTCGAGCCCGATGCGGCCGCCCTGCGCTTCACGTCCTTCGATGGCGTCTACACCGAGTCGCTCACGATGGAGCAGGGACTGCGCGACGACATCCTCGTGGCCACCTCGATGTACGGGCAGCCACTCGAGGTCAAGCACGGTGCGCCCGTCCGGCTCTACGTCGTGCCGATGTACGGCTACAAGTCCCTCAAGTGGCTCTCCGGCATCGAGGTGGGTCGCGTGGTCCAGCCCGGCTACTGGGAGAACCTCGGCTACGACGTCGATGCCTGGGTGGGCCAGTCCAACGGGCGCAGCGATGAGCCGACCGCCTAGCGACGAGGTGCCGGAAGGCTCCCTGCCCCGGTTCTCGCGCGGGCAGCGATGGGTGCACCGGTCACTGGGCATCGTCATGGGAGTGCTGCTGATCACGGGCGCCTTCCTGTTCTTCCCCGACCTCGGTGGCCTCATCGGGAACCGGCAGATCGTCAGCCTCACCCATGAGATCGCCGGCTGGCTGGTGCCGATCCCGCTGCTCCTCGCGCTGCTGTCGCGGGCGTTCCGGGTCGACGCCGGCCGCCTCAACCGCTTCCGGCCCACCGACTGGGAGTGGCTGCGCAGCCGAGACCGGCGATCGGGCCGGATCCCGGTCGGCAAGTTCAACGCCGGCCAGAAGCTCAACTCGTCCTTCACGCTGGGCGCCATCATCGTGATGTTCGGCACCGGAATGGTCATGTTCTTCAGCAGCCTGTTCTCGGACACCATCCGCACGGGTGCGACCTTCGTTCACGACTGGCTGGCGCTGGCGCTGGCGGTCGTCGTCCTCGGCCACATCTACATGGCCTACAGCGACCCGGTCGCACGTCGCGGCATGCGCACCGGCGTCGTGCCCGAGGCGTGGGCGCAGCGCGAGCACTCCGAATGGGCTGCTGAGCTCGCACACCGAGTTGAACCGCTTCCCGGCGCAATTCTGCGGAATGGCACCGGAACCGGCGAGAATCCGTCGAACTGAACCGGGAAGCGGTTCAACTCAAGGAGTGCCCCTCGACGCAAGCTCGGCCACCCCGGCGAGCAGCCGGTCCACGTCATCGACGCTCGTGTACGGCGCGAGCCCTGCCCGCACGGCGCCCGCCGCACCCAGCCCGGCCCACTCGGCCGCCTCGATCGCGTAGAACGACCCCGCAGGGGCGTTGACGCCCCTCTCCGCGAGTCCCCGGTAGACGTCGCCGGCCGGGACGCCGTCGACGCTGAACAGCTCCGTCGGCGTGCGCACCGGCGCATGCCCGTGGCAGTGGACGCCCTCGATCGCCTCGAGCCCGGTGCGCATGCGCTCGTGGAGGACGTCCTCGTACTCCTCCAGCACCGTCATGGACCGGACGATCCGCTCGCGCCGCGACATCGTGCCCTCATCGCCGGGCACGAGGTCGGCCAGCACGTCGATGGCGGCGGTGACGCCAGCCAGCAGCTCGTACGGAAGCGTGCCCAGCTCGAACCGCTCGGGCACCTGCTCGGTGCTGGGGCGCAGCTTGTCGGGGTGCATCGTCTCGAGGAGCGCCGGCGACGCGGCCAGCACGCCGATGTGCGGGCCGAGGAACTTGTAGGGGCTGCACACGTAGAAGTCGGCGCCGATCGCCTCCATGTCGACCGGCGCGTGCGCGGTGAGGTGCACGCCATCCACGTAGAAGAGCGCGTCGCTCGAGCCGAGGGCCGAGCCGATGGCAGCGATGTCCGGTCGCGTGCCGAGGATGTTCGAGGCTCCGGTGACCGCGACCACGCGGGTGTTGTCGTTGACGAGCGACAGGACGTCCTCGACGGTGAGGACTCCCGTCCCGGGCTCGAACTCCGCCCAGCGCACGGTCGCTCCGGAGCGCTCCGCGTAGGTGACCCACGGCCGCACGTTGCCGTCGTGGTCGAGCCGCGTCACGACGACCTCGTCGCCAGGGCCCCATTGCTGGGCGAGGGTCCGGGCGACCTGGAAGGTCAGCTCGGTCATGCTGCGACCGAAGACGATGCCGCCCGGGTCGGCGTTGACGAGGTCGGCGCACGCCAGCCGCGCCCCCACGGTGATGCCGTCCGCATTGCGTTCGGCCTGGGTGGTGCTCCCCCGATTGGACAGGCCCGCCATCAGGGCGCCGGCGATGGCCGCCGCCACGATGTCGGGGGTCTGGGTACCGCCGGGGCCGTCGAAGTAGGCGGTGCCGTCGGCGAGGGCCGGGATGCGGGCGCGGATGCGATCGACGTCGTAGGTCACGAGGCCACATCCCACCAGATGGTCGCGACCTCGCGTGGCCGGGCATCGGACTGCGCGATCAGCGCGGCGGCGACCTCGGCGTCCCTGTCCTCGGTCAGGCACAGGCGGATGCGCGCGAAGCGCGACGCGCTCGTCGTCCGGCAGCGTGACGCGCTGGCCCCACGTCTCGTCCTGCCACAGGTCGAGGTGGGCGTCGAAGCCCAGCGCCCGTGCGATGGCTGCCACGTCCTCCGCGGTCGGACGCGTCGGCCGGTCGAGATCCCAGAACTGCTTCCACAGCGGGTTCATGTTCGACAGCGGATGGTGCTCAGGGACCTCGAGCACCACTCGGTGGCGGGCGTGGGAGTCCAGCGCGGCGAGGAACGGTCCGAGCTCGGCGACGTTGTAGGCGACGTGATGGCACACGACGACGTCGCACTCGGCCACGTCGTCCGCGACTGCGGGCCAGTCGCCCAGGTGGACCTGCGAGCGGACGCTGCGCCGGGTGGCCGCGTCGGTGAACGCATCGAGCATGCCCTGCTGATGGTCGACCGCCACGAGCATCGATGCAGGCGGCACCAGCGCCATTGACGCACGGCCCCCGCCGCTGCCGACGTCGAGCACGCTGCCACCCTCCGGAACTGCCTCCCGGGCGATGCCGTGCGAGTGGGAGTCAGGGATCTCGTCATCCACCGTGAACATCGACACGGGATGGATCCACGGCTCCTCGGGGGCCTGGGCGAGGATCTCGTCGGGGATCGCCCACGACGCCAGATCGGCCCGCCACCGGGCCAGCAGCTCGTCGGCGTCGGGGCGGGGCACGGTGGATCGGGCGTCGGTCACGGCCCTGACGGTAGCGGGTAACGTGTGCCCGTGGCGCAGACGGATGAGGCTGGTAGCGAAGGGATTGTCGACGATGCGTCGGCAAACCCGCAGCATCCGTTCGTACGACTTCTGGGTGGCGTCCGCGGAGCCCTCGAGAGCATCCTGCCGCCGCTGGTCTTCATCGTCGTGTACGTCGGCCTGGGGGGCGACTCCACCGAGGACCTCACGTGGGCCATCGTCTCCGCCGTCGGGCTGGCACTGGTCTTCACCGTCTGGCGGATCGTGGAGGGCAAGCACCCCGCCCGCGCCCTCGGCTCCATGTTCATCGTGCTCATCAGCGCCTACATCGCCAGCCGCACCGGCAGCGCCGCCGACTTCTTCTGGCCCCGCGTCCTCCTCAACGCGGCATCGGCGCTCGCCTTCGTGGTCGCGAACCTGATCGGGTGGCCGCTCATCGGCGTGGTCCTCGGCCCGCTCGTGGGCACGCGGATGACGTGGCGCAGGGACCCCGACCTCATGCGCGCCTACAAGCGGGCCTCGTGGCCGTGGGCGGTGCTGAACGTCGTCCGCGCGATCCTGCTGGCCCTGTTCATCGACGGCAACAACCTGTGGGCGCTGGCCGCGTCCGGAGCGTTCTTCTACGGACTGACGATCGTCACGATCATCATCTCGTGGCGGCTGATCAAGCGAGCTCTGCCCGAGGACCACCTCGGCATCCGCCACCCGCGCGTGCCGGCTGATCACGCAGTTGCGGAGCAGCCCGCGTCGTAGCGGCGGGTCAGGTCGCCTGGCACGACGGACACCAGTACAGCTTGCGGCCCTGCAGGTTCGCCACGAGCACCTCCGCTCCGCACAGGAAGCACGCCCGGCCGTCGCGCCGGTACACGTAGACCTCGCCGCCGTGCCGATCCTCCCGCGGCGCCCGGCCCATCGCCTCGGGCAGGTGCTCGTCGCGGACGGTGTCGATGCGCCCGCGCTTCGTGCCGGCTGTCATCAGCGTGACGAGGTCGGCCCACATGGCGTCGAACTCCGCCTCGCTGACCTCACGCCCGGGCCGGTACGGAGAGATGCCGTGCCGGAACAGGACCTCCGCGCGGTAGATGTTGCCCACACCCGCGAACACCGTCTGGTCCATGAGCAGGCCGCCGATCGGGGCGGTGCTGCGCAGCACGCGCGTCCCGCGCAGCGGAAGGGTCGGCGTCCTTGCGGATCGGGTCGGGCCCGATCCGGCGCACAGCCGCCCGCTTCTCGTCCTCGTCGAGCACCTCGCACACGGTCGGCCCGCGGAGCTCCGCGTAGGCCTCATCGGTGCGCAGCCGCATCCGTACCAACCCGACCACGGGCTCGGGCGCCTCGCCGCGTCCGATCCGCCACTTCCCGAACAGTCCGAGGTGGATGTGCACCCACAGCCGGTTGTCGAAGCCGATGAACAGGTGCTTGCCATGCGCCTCGACCTTGCGCACGACGTGACCGTCGACCCGCGCGGCCCCGTCAGCGAAGCGGCCCTGGGGGCTGTCCACGGCCACGGCGTGCCTCGTGAACGCGCGGCCCAAGCGGCGCGCCTGGTGGTGGATGACGTTTCCCTCGGGCACGGTCACGCATCCTGACAGGCGGTGGCCGGGTCAGCCACTCGTGCCGTCGCCGTCTCCGATCAGCCGACGACGATGGCCCCCACCATCATGGCCACGAGGCCCACGGCCATGACCGCGCCGAGCACGGTGGGAATCCACGGCAGCCCGCGGTCTCCCCGCCGGATCGCTCGCACGCCGAGCACTATGGCCGCCGTGGGCAGCGCCGCTACGAGGGCGAAGTAGATGGGCAGCCCGGCGGCATCCGGGATGTCCGGGAGGGCCCCGGTCATGGAGATGGCCTCGAAGGTCTCCATGAGCACGACGAACGCGACCGGAGCAAGGAGGGCCACCACCCACGGCGCCCGGGCGGCGTGCCGATGGCGTGCATCAGGGACTTGGTTCTGTGTGACGTAGGCGTTCATGATCGCCTCCTGAGCCACCTGACGATGGCTCCACTTTCAGGGTACGCCCGGGTGGCTACGCTCGCCCGATGCGTCGCATGTCGCCGGGCTGGGTCACCGATCTCGCCATCCTGGAACTCACCGGCTCCAGCATCGACGATCACGGGGATCACCTCGTCGTGCGCTCGCCGGGCAACCCCGACTACCACTGGGGCAACTGCCTGCTCGTGATCGATCCGAACGCCGTCGACGAGGCGGAGCGCTGGAACGACACCTTCCGCCTCGCCTTCCCCACCGCCCGATGGGTGGCGATCGGACTGCCCTGCCTGCCCCATGACGCTGACGCCTGGACCTCGCTGTCCATCGACCTCGAGCAGAACGACGTCCTCACCACGTCGACGATGCCGCGGCCATCCACGCTGCCTGCCGGCTACTCAGTCCGGCAGCTCCACGGTGACGACTGGGAGTTGGCAATCGCACGCGACCTCGCCGAGAACGCGCGCACTGGTGAGTACGAGGCCCGGTCCCATGAGCAGTTCATCCGTGCAGCGATCGACGCACGACGGGACCTGAGCGAGCGGGGCGCTGCGGCCTGGTTCGGCGCGTTCGCCGGCGAGGAACTGTGCGCCGACCTCGGCATCGTGCGATGCGGGACCGTGGCCAGGTACCAAGCCGTCGGGACGGAGTCCGCGCACCGTCGGCGCGGTCTGGCCTCACACCTGCTGGGGGTGGCAGCTGCCTGGTCAGTCGAGGCGGGCTGCACGAGCTGGGTGATCGTCACCGAGTCCCAGAACGACGCCGGCAGGGTGTACCGGCGGGCGGGATTCACACTGGACGATGCCGTCGTGGCCGCGTACCGCCGGCCACCCTTGGAGGCGACGTGACCACCGCCCGCCTCACCGGCGGGGAGTCAGCCGGGATCGACGGCTACCCCGGCGGCTGGGTGTGCGCGACCCTCGCCGGCGACGCCATCACCTGGGCGACCGCCGAGGTGGACGGGATCGACGCCCTGCTCCGGCCGGGCACCATCACCGGTGTCGACATGCCGATCGGCCTGAGCGACGACGGGCTCCGAGAGTGCGACTCCCTTGCACGGCGCGAATTGCCCGGGGCCGCGTCACGCGTCTTCACGACGCCACCGCGAGCCCGTCCTGATGCTGGGCCTCGGGGCCCGCAACGAGGAGGTCCAGGACCTGAGTCGGCGCCTGACCGGCCAGCGGCGTCAGCCGGCAGGCCCTCGGCCTCGCCACCCGCATCCTCGCGCTCGATGCCGCCCTGGTCGCGGATCCGACCCGCACCGTGATCGAGGTGCATCCCGAGCTCTCGTTCGCCGCCCTGGCCGGCCGGGTGCTGGACCGCAAGAAGTCCGCCGCGGGCGTCGGCCAGCGGGTGGCCGCGCTGCTGACGTGGCGCCCCGACATCGCTTCCGTGCTGGCGGCAGCCCCGTCGCGACGTGCCCGATCGACGACGCGCTCGACGCCCTGGCCGCCCTCTGGTCAGCCGTGCGGTGGCGTGACGGGCTCGGCCCGAACGCTCCCCGCTGACGCCTCCGGAGCGCCGTTCATCGTCGTGTAGCGCGCAGGCCGGGGTGGCGCCGGGCAGTCGATGCCGGTTGGCCGCCACGACGACATAGCCCCGCTCGACGACGGGGCCAGCCACGGCAGGGCGAGCACGCGGCCGGCCGTCCGCCACGGCTCACGGCACCGCAGGAGGGCGCGGGCGACAGCGGCTCCACCGGATGCCACGCCGTCCCGTCCACGAACTGGACCGCGGTGGAGCACTGCGCCTCGGTCAGCCCCAGGGCCATCAGGTCAGCCTGCTGCCACGGCACCACCTCGAGCGCCCCGGCTGCCCATAGCTCGATCCGTGCCGCACTCCAGGTGCAGAAGCCGCAGTCGCCGTCGAAGACGAGGACCTCCCGACTCATGCGAACTGCGGATCCTCGTCGCGCGTGCGCTTGAACTCGAAGAAGCCGGGAGTCGTCGCCATCGTCAGGTAGGCGTCCCACAGGCGCAGCGGTCAGGTCCCTCCAGCGGGCGGGACACGATGGGCCCGTAGAAGCCGACGAGATCCCCTCCGCGCCCGGCACGGCGAGGATCGGCGAGCCGACGTCGGCCCCGCCGAGGGCCATCGCCCTCTTGTGGCTCAGGCGCACGACCTCGTCCATGTCGGTGACCCACGCCAGCTCGGCGAGCTCGGCCGGGAGTCCTGCCTCGTCGACCGACTCGCGGATGACGGCGTCGACGTCGCGTCGCCCTCGGCATGCAGACGTCGACCGAGCGCCAGGACGAGAGCCCGAACCCGGTCCGGCTCGAATCGCTCGTCCGCGGCGGCGAGGACCCGCACCGGTCCCCACGAGTCGGCGGTGAACTGCGCCCACTCCTCCGGGATCTCGTTTCCCTCGTTGAGGACGGCCAGGGACATCGCATGCCAGCGCACGTCCATCCCGCGCTCCCGCTGCACCTCGGCCAGCCACGAGGCCGTCATGACGGACCACGGGCACGAGGGGTCGATCCAGAAGTCAGCCGATGTCGTTTCCATGATCTCCATGATGGTTGGATTCCGACATGACCGCATCCGAGAACATCACCCGCGCCGAGGCCAAGGAACGCTCCGCACTCGTGGAAGTGCAGGCGTACGACGTGGTTCTCGACGTCACGAGCGACGGGCCGACGTTCTCCACTGTGACCACTGTCACATTCACCTGCCGTCAGCCGGGGGCGTCGACCTGGATCGACCTCATCGCCCCGACCGTTCACTCGGTGGTGCTCAACGGCGCATCCCTCGACGTGTCCGCAGTGGTCGACGGACCGCGGATCAGCCTGGCCGGCCTCGAGGCCGGCAACGTCCTCGTCGTCTCCGCCGATGGCGCGTTCATGAACACCGGCGAGGGCCTCCACCGGTTCATCGACCCGGTCGACAAGGAGACGTACCTCTACACGCAGTTCGAGTCCGCCGACTCCCGCCGCGTGTACGCCAGCTTCGAGCAGCCGGACCTGAAGGCCGAGTTCGGGCTCACCGTGACGGCACCGTCGCACTGGAAGGTGGTCAGCAACTCCCCCACCCCTGACGCAGACGACCACGGCGACGGCACGGCGACCTGGTCCTTCGCCCCCACCCCGCGCATCTCGACGTACATCACGGCCCTCGTCGCCGGCCCGTACCACCGCGTCACGCGACTCCTACACCGGCACGTACGGCACCTACCCGCTGGACGTGTACTGCCGCGAGTCGCTCGCGCAGTTCCTCGACTCCGACGAGATCCTCACCGTGACGAAGCAGGGCTTCGCGTACTTCGAGGAGCAGTTCGGCGTGGCCTACCCCTTCGCGAAGTACGACCAGCTGTTCGTGCCGGAGTTCAACGCCGGCGCGATGGAGAACGCGGGCTGCGTGACCATCCTCGAGGACTACGTCTTCCGCTCGCGCGTGACGGACGCCGCCTACGAGCAGCGCGCCAACACGATCCTGCACGAGCTCGCGCACATGTGGTTCGGCGACCTCGTCACGATGACGTGGTGGGACGACCTGTGGCTCAACGAGTCCTTCGCCGAGTGGGCGGCACACTGGTCCAACGTCAACGCCACCCGCTACACAGACGCGTGGACCACCTTCTCCAACCTGCGCAAGGCCTGGGCCTACCGCCAGGACCAGCTTCCCTCGACGCACCCCATCGCGGCGGACATGGTCGACCTCGATGCCGTACGCGTGAACTTCGACGGGATCACGTACGCGAAGGGGGCCTCGGCCCTGCGCCAGCTCGTGGCGTGGGTCGGCGAGGAGGAGTTCCTCGCCGGCGTGCGCAACTACTTCACCAAGCACGCCTGGAAGAACACCGAGCTCCGCGACCTCCTCTCCGAGCTGGAGGCCACCAGCGGCCGCGACCTGTCCGACTGGACGGCCGAGTGGCTTCAGACCAGCGGGGTGAACCTGCTGCGCCCGACCGTGACCGTTGATGCCGACGGCACGTACACGTCGGTCGTGATCGAGCAGGAGCCGCCGTCCTCCCCCGAGGGCATCGCGCAGACCCTGCGCTCCCACCGCATCGCGCTCGGGCTCTACGACGTGGTCGGCGGCTCGCTTGTGCGTCGGGATCGCCTCGAGATCGACGTCATCGGCGCCCGCACTGACGTGCCCCAGCTGGCCGGCGTCCGGCAGCCGGACCTCCTCCTCGTCAACGATGACGACCTGACCTTCGCGAAGATCCGCCTCGACGAGCGGTCGTGGACGACCGCTACGGAGCATCTCGGCGACCTGGTCGACCCCTTGCCCCGGGCCCTGGTCTGGGGGGCGGCGTGGGACATGACGCGCGACGCCGAGGTGTCCACAGGCGACTTCCTGCGCCTGGTGCTGTCGGGGATCGGCCGCGAGTCGGACATCGGGGTGGTGCAGGGCGTCCTGCGTCAGCTCAAGTCCGCGATCGACCAGTTCGCGGCCCCGGAGAACCGCCCCGGATACCTCGACCGGCTGGCCGAGGCCGTGCGCGGCCATGCGGAGGCCGCCGAGGCAGGCAGCGACCACCAGCTGGCCTTCACGCGCGCGTTCGTCTCGGCCGCGGGCACCGACGCGCAGCTCGACCATGTCGCCGGGCTTCTCGACGGATCGGTCGTGTCGCCGGGACTGGCCGTCGACACCGACCTCCGCTGGTTCATGCTCCAGCGGCTCGTCGCCAACGGCCGGTTCGACGACGACCGGATCCAGCGGGAGCTCGACTCCGACGACACGGCGACCGGGCGGCGGCAGGCCGCCGTGGCCCGGGCGGCCAGGCCCACCGCGGTGGCGAAGGACCTTGCGTGGGCGGAGATCGTGGACCGCACGGACCTGCCGAACGCGATCATGGACGCCACCATCGGCGGTTTCGTCCAGCCCGACCAGGTGGAGCTCCTGCGCGACTACCGGGACCGCTACTTCGAGGTCCTGCCGCGCGTGTGGGCGGAGCGGACCACGGAGATGGCCCAGTCGATCACGACGGGCCTGTACCCGATGCTCCTCGTCGACGACGAGACCATTGCGGCGACGGACGCGTGCCTCGCGGGCGACCTCAACTCGGCCGCCCGTCGGCTGGTGGGCGAGGGCCGTGACGGCGTGCTGCGGGCGATGCGCGCCCGGGCCAAGGACGCCGGGCGCTAGCCCCTGGACGTCAGCCGACCTTGAGGTTCCGCGCGGTTCAGCTGCCCTGGAGCGGCGCCAACCTCAAGGTCGGCGGGGGCGGGGACAGGGCGAGGAGGGGTCAGGCGGGGTCGTCGAGGTGCAGGACCTGCGGATGACGGGCGTGCGCGGCCAGCAGGGTCACGCCCTCTCGGACGCCGCCGACGAGGTCGTCAGCCACGAAGCAGGACTTCATCGCCAGCACCGCGAACTCGCAGGCCCGGTTGTCCAGGGACGACAGCGTGTTGACACCCGTCACGATCTCGATGACACGCGCCGAGGGGTCGACGGCGACCAGCACGGCCGAGGAGGCGTCAGGGAGCGACGCATGGTGGCGGATCGCGGAGTCCCGTCCCTCGGGGAGCGGGCCGACGAAGACCCCGAAGCAGAACCCGCACACCGACCGGGCTGCCTCGACGAGGCGGCCGAGCTCGGACCGCTGCGACTCGGACAGCGGGCTCACGGCACCGGAGTCGAGGGCGTACGCATCACCAGCGGGCACTGACGCCACCTCCAGCCACCCTTCCGGACGCCTCGGCCAGCTCGCTCGGGAGCCGCGAGGGGTCCGGGACCGCCGGATCGCTGACGACGAGGAACGGGCCGGCGTCGTAGTCGGCGCTCACCCGCCCCGACTGCGTCCACGACGAGGCGTACACGAGCAGCGCCACGACGACCGCGAAGGCCACCGGGATGCCACCGAAGACGAGGAGGGACTGCACGGCGCTCACGCCTCGACCCTAGCGGACGGTTCCGATGAGCCGATCGAGCAGTTCGGAGCCCTGCATGACCTGCTCGAGCGTGACCGGCTGCCCGGCGCCGTCCGTGACCGGCACGCGCCAGTTGGGGTACTCCTGGTCCGTGCCGGGCTGGTTCTGCGCGCGACGGTCCCCGGCGATGTCCGGGAGCGAGATGCCGACGAGGCGTGCCGGCGAGCTGGCGACGGCCCGATGGAGGCCGACGACGAGCTCCTCGAGCCCGGCATCGGTGCCGAGGTCGACGTCCCAGCCCAGCCAGCCGTGGCGGCGCAGCACGTCCGCCCATGCCTGCCGCTCCCGGTCGGCGTGGGCGCGCTCGGTCTCCTCCGGCGTCGTCAGCAGGCCGAGCTCGGCGCGAATGCGCACGTGCTCGTCCCGGAGGTAGCCAGCGGTCGGCGGGAGGTCATGAACGGTGACGCTGGCCAGGACGTCTCGGCGCCAGTCGAAGGGATCCCTGATGACGCCGCCGTCGACGGTCTCGAACCACAGGATGCTGGTGCCCAGGATGCCGCGGTCCGCGAGCACCTCCTGGACCCACGGCTCGACGGTCCCGAGGTCCTCGCCGACGACCAGCGCGCCCGCGCGGTGGGCCTCGAGCATGAGGATGCTGAGCATCGCGTCGTAGTCGAAGCGGACGAACGTCCCCGCGTACGCCGGGAAGTCCTGCGGCACCCACCACAGGCGGAACAGGCCCAGCACGTGGTCGATGCGCAGGCCGCCGGCGTGGGCGAGCACGGTGCGCAGCATGTCGCGGTACGGCACGAACGCCGCCTCCGCGAGTGCGTCCGGGCGCCACGGCGGCTGGCTCCAGTTCTGGCCCATCTGGTTGTACATGTCCGGCGGGGCACCGACGCCCACGCCGGGGGCGAGCACGTCCTGCAGCGCCCAGGCGTCCGAGCCCTCCGGGTGGACCCCGACGGCGAGGTCGTGCATCACGCCGATCGCCATGCCGGCATCCCGGGCAGCACCCTGGGTGACGGCCATCTGCTCGTCCACGAGCCACTGCATCCACATGTGGAAGTCGACGACGGCGCCGTGCTCCTCGCGGAAGGCCGAGACGGCCGGGTTGCCGGGGTGCCCGAGATCGGCCGGCCACTCGTCCATCGCCCCGTGGACGTCGCTGATCGCGCACCACGTGGCGAAGTCGACCAGGCCTGCTCCCTCCGCGTCGCGGAAGGCTGCGTACGCCGCCTCGCGCTCGGCATCCCTGCCCGCCCGGTGGATGGCCTCCAGGGCCGTGCGCTTGGCACCCCACACCGCATCGCGGTCGAGCAGGTCGGCCGTCATGTCGAGCCGCCGCAGCTGCGTCGCGAGCTCCTCGATGCGCCCGGCGACGGCTGGCGCGAGCCGGGCGTACTCCGGGACGTCCTCGATGCGGAGGTACATGGGGTTCGCGAAGCGGCGGGTGACCGGCAGGTAGGGCGACGGAGCCATCGGCGGCACGGGCGACGCCGCGTGCAGCGGGTTGATGAGGACGAAGCCCGCGCCGAGCTCGCGGCCGCTCCACGCGGCGAGGTCGGCGAGGTCGTGCAGGTCGCCGATGCCCCAGGACATGGTCGAGCGCATGGCATAGACCTGCGTCATGAGGCCCCATTGGCGATCGCCTGCCAGCGCGTCGGGGTCCAGGCGCCGCGGCGCGACCACGACGGGGGCGGTCGCCGACGTGCCATCGGACTCGGCGGACGCCGTGTGCCACCCCAGGGGCAGGTCGCCGGGTACGCGGAAGCTGGCCTCGCCGGTGAGGACGCCGTCCACGTCGATCGACTCGACCCAGTAGTCCATCTGGTCGAGGTCATGCCGCTGGCCGTCCTCGGTGTCGATCCAGACGCGGACGGAGCGGCCGTCCGGCACGTGCACCCACAGCCTCAGGTCCTCGCCCTGGCGCATGACGAACACCGGCGGCAGCATCCGGCGCCAGTCCCGCAGCCGCTTCTCCTCGATGGCCGCCGCGATCGCCTCGGGAGTCGAGACATCGAGGCCGAGGGCCTTGAGCACGGCGACGACGGTGGCCTCGCCCACCTGCACCAGGGCACCCCCCTGGTCCCAGTACTCGGTGGCCACTCCGTAGGCGCCCGCCAGTCGGGCCAGCTCATCGGGCACGGGAGCCCACGTCGGGGCTTCGGGGACGCTCACCAGACCTCCGGATGTCGATGGGCCCACGGACGGGCAGCTTCGAGCTGCGCGGCCAGACCCAGCAGGACGGACTCTTGCATCGGACGGGCGACGAGCTGGATCCCCACGGGCAGGCCCCCTCCGGGGCCCGCTCCTGACGTCGCGTCCTCCCCCGTCCAGTGCACAGGCAGACTAACGGCCGGCTGGCCGGTCATGTTGTACGGAGACGTGTACGGCGTGAAGCGCTTCTGCGCCTCGAAGTCCGCCGCCGGGTCCTCGTCGTCGCGGATGGCCCCCAGCACGGCCGGCACGTCGGCGAGGGTCGGGGTCAGGATGACGTCGAGATGGGCCGTCTCGGCCAGGGCGCGGTCGGCATGGGCCGCCATGAGGCCCAGGGCCTCCTCCAGCTCGCCCGGCAGCAGGGCGCGGCCACGTTCCCGCAGCCATCGGGTCAGGGGCCGCAGGTCGCCCTCGAGACCGGCCGGCACGGGGATGCCGGCCGCACCGGCCGCCCAGACGAGCTCGAAGTGGGGCACGGCGTGGAGTGGCAGCGGCACCTCGATGTCGACCAGCCGGTGGCCGAGCGACTCCAGGAGGGCGGACGCGTCCTCGAAGGCGGTGATGGCCTCGGGGTGGACGTCGGTGTCGGCGATGACCGGCTGGTGGTAGCGCCCGATCAGCAGGGGTCCGGGATCGCGCAGCGCCGCGACGTACGCGTCGTCCCGGCCGGCCATCACGCCGAGCAGCGCGGCCGCGTCCGCGACCGTCCGCGCGAGGGCGCCCTGGACCCCGAGTCGTCCGAGGCCGTCGGGCATCGGCCCGTTGGAGATGAGCCCCCTCGAGGGCTTGACGCCGACGAGCCCGCAGATGCTGGCGGGTATGCGGATGGACCCGCCACCGTCGGAGCCGTGGGCCACGGGCGCGAGCCCGGCCGCGACGGCGGCTGCCGCCCCGCCACTCGACCCGCCGGCACCCCGGGTGAGGTCCCACGGAGTCCGCGCGTAAGGGCCGATGTCGCTCTCCGTGTACGCCGGGAAGCCGAACTCCGGGGTCGTGGTCTTGCCGGTCATGACCGTGTTCCCGCGGCGGAGCTCGACGACCACGTCGTCGTCGACGGACGACACGACGTCGACCGTCAGCGAGCCGAAGCGCGTCCGCACGCCCCTCACCTGGTTGAGGTCCTTCACCGGGACCACCACGCCATGCAGGACGGGCAGCCGCTCCGCGTCGGCCGATTCGCGCACCAGCCGGTCCGCCTCTGCCGCCTGCGAGAGCGCCAGGTCGTCGGTGAGGGTGACGAAGGCCCCGACGGACTCGTTGAGCGCGTGCGAGCGCGCGAGGTAGTGGCGGGCCAGCTCGACGGAGGAGACCTCCTGCCGACGGATCGCCCGGGCCTGCTCGAGCGCCGTCAGGTCATGCAGCTCCACGGCCGAAGCCTATGGTTGCCGGTGTGACCCAGCCCTCCACCGCCCCCGCGTACCCGGCCGCCCCTCGGCTCGACCTCGTCGATGACTTCCACGGCACGCCCGTGCCGGACCCGTACCGCTGGCTCGAGTCCGCCGACGACCCCCGCACGGCCGAGTGGCTCGCCGCCCAGGCAGCCCTGATGTCCGCTGAGCGGGACGCGTGGACCCGCCGCGACCACTTCGCCGGGCGGGTGGAGGAGCTGCTCGGATCGGGCACGGTCTCCCCTCCCTACTGGCGAGGCGAGCGCTACTTCCTCACCCGCCGCGAGCCGGGGCAGCAGTTCTCGGTGCTCTACGTCGTCGATGCCGACGGCACCGAGCGCGTGCTGATCGACCCGATGGCGCTCGACCCGTCCGGGGTCACCACCCTCGACAGCTGGCAGCCCTCCAAGGAGGGCGACCGCATCGCGTACCAGCTGTCGGTCGGAGGCAACGAGGAGTCGCTCCTCTACGTGATGGACGTCGACACCGGCGAGACGATCGAGGGACCGATCGACCGCTGCCGCTACTCCCCCGTGGCGTGGGTCATCGGCGGAGCCTCGTTCTACTACGTGCGGCGGATCGCACCCGAGCTGCTGCCCGACTCCGAGCAGAACTTCCACCGTCGCGTGTACCTGCACCGCGTGGGCGCCTCCCCCGACACCGACGAGCTCGTCTTCGGGGCGGGCATGACGATGACCAACTACTACGGCGTGGAGGTCAGCCGCGACGGCCACTGGCTGCAGGTGTCGGCGAGCGAGGGCACGGAGCCGCGCAACGACCTGTGGGTGGCCGACCTGACGACGAGCCCGCTCGCGTCTCCCGCGTTCACCCTCGTGCAGGGCGACGTCGATGCGCAGACCGGCCTCACCTTCCTGCGCGACGGCCGGGTGCTCGTCAGCACCGACCGCGACGCGCCACGAGGCCGCGTCGCGGTGACACGTCCGGGGGCGTGGGACTCCGACACCTGGACCGACCTGATCGCGGAGGATCCCGAGGCGGTGCTCGAGTCGGTGACGGTGCTCGACGGCACCGAGCTCGACGAGGACCTCCTCGTCGTCGTGCGCACCTCCCATGGGGTCGCTCGGATGTCCCTGAATCGTGCGGCCGACGGCAGCCACGTGCGCGACATCGAGCTGCCCGGCGCCGGCACGATCGGCGGTCCCGTCGAGCACATCGACGGCGGACCGGTCACGTGGTTCGTCTTCACCGACCACACGACGGTTCCGACGATCTACGCGTACGACGCCCGCACCGACGCGGTGACGCTGCATGCCCGTCCGCCGGGCTCGGTCGAGGTGCCGACGGTGCACTCGCAGCAGGTCACGTACGCCTCGAAGGACGGCACTGAGGTGCGGATGTTCGTGCTGTCACCCACGGCCGAGCCCACCACCCCGCGCCCGACGATCCTGTACGGCTACGGCGGCTTCGGCGTGCCGCTCACCCCCGGCTACTCCGCCGCCATCCTCGCCTGGGTCGAGGCCGGCGGCGTGTGGGCGGTCGCGAACCTGCGCGGCGGCAGCGAGGAGGGCGAGGAGTGGCACCGCGACGGAATGCTGGGCAGGAAGCAGAACGTGTTCGACGACTTCCATGCCGCGGCGGAGTGGCTCATCTCGTCGGGCTGGTCGTCGGCCGGCACCCTCGGCATCTACGGAGGGTCCAACGGCGGGCTGCTCGTCGGCGCCGCCATGACCCAGCGGCCCGACCTCGTCAACGCCGTGGTGTGCGTCGCGCCCCTGCTCGACATGATCCGCTACACGACGAGCGAGCTCGGCCCGACCTGGACAGTCGAGTACGGCGACCCGGAGGTCGCCGAGCAGTTCGGGTGGCTGTTCGACTACTCGCCGTACCACCGCGTCGTGGAGGGCACCGACTACCCGGCCACCATGTTCGCCGTGTTCGACAACGACACGCGCACGGATCCGATGCACGGGCGGAAGATGTGCGCCGCGATCCAGCACGCCACATCGGGGACCCGACCGGTCCTGCTGCGCACCGAGGGTGACGTCGGCCACGGCGCGCGGTCGCTGTCGAAGTCGGTCGAGGAGACAGCCGACACGCTCGCCTTCTTCGCGCACTGGACGGGCATGCAGTGATCACCAGCATCCTCGCCGCAGACAAGGAGCCCGTGCCCTTCTGGGAGACGGCCCGCGACTTCCTGCTCGGCGTGCCCCTGCAGATCATCGCCATCCTGCTCACGGCGCTGATCGCGCAGCTCGTGCTCACCTGGCTGATCCGCCGCGTCGTCCGTCGTGCCACTGAGCGGGCCAAGATCGAGCGGCTCGCCCAGACGCGCAAGAACTCGCGCACCGCCGAGCTCTCGCAGGTGCTGCTCACGCAGCGCACGGAGCAGCGCGCCGCCGCGATAGGCACGCTGCTGCGCAGCGTCGTGGCGATCACCGTGTGGTCCATCGCCCTGCTCATGATCCTTCCGCTCCTCGGCGTCAACGTCGGGCCGCTCCTCGCCAGCGCCGGTGTCATCGGCGTCGCCCTCGGCTTCGGCGCGCAGACGCTCGTCAAGGACTACCTGTCGGGCATCTTCCTGATCATCGAGGACCAGTACGGCGTCGGCGACCTCGTCGATGTCGGGCCGGTCATCGGCACCGTCGAGGAGGTGGCACTGCGGTTCACCCGACTGCGGGATCAGACCGGCGTGGTCTGGTACGTGCGCAACGGTGAGATCCTCCGCGTGGCCAATCGCTCGCAAGGATGGACGCTGGCCATCGTCGACATCCCGATCGCGTACAACGAGAACATCGACAGGGTCCGCGACATCGTCGACAGTGTCGCCAACGACATGGACGAGGACCCGACCTACGACGACATGCTGCTCGGCCGCCCGATGTTCGCGGGCGTGGAGTCGGTCTCCGGCGAGGCGGTGGTGATCCGCATCACCGCGAAGTCCGTCCCGGACCAGCAGATCCCGCTGGCCCGCACCATCCGCGAGCGCATGAAGCTGGCCTTCGACCGCGCCGGGATCACGGTGCCCGTCCTCGTGAGACCGCTGACCGGCATGCCGGGATCGACGAATCCCCCGAAGATGGGCGCATGACGCCCGCGGCCTGCCTCGTGACCGGTGCGACCGGCTACGTCGGCGGCCGCCTCGTCCCCCAGCTCCTCGCGCAGGGACACCGGGTCCGCGTCATGGCCAGGCACCCGGAGAAGCTGCGCGACGTTCCCTGGCTGGGCGACGTCGACGTCGTCGCGGGCGACGCGGGTGACCCGGACGCCGTCAGCCGCGCCATGGCGGGCATGGACGTCGCCTACTACCTGCTGCACTCCATCCAGGAGGGCCCTGGCCTGGAGGACACCGAGCGGCGGATGGCCCAGACGTTCGCCGACGCCGCCCGGGGCAGCGACCTGCGCCGCATCGTGTACCTCGGTGGGCTGGCGCCCGAGATCCCCATCGCGCGGATGTCACCGCACATGAGGTCCCGCGTCGAGGTCGGGCAGGCGCTGCGGAGCTCGGGCGTGCCCGTGGCGGAGTTCCGCGCCGCCGTGATCATCGGCTCAGGCTCGGCGAGCTTCGAGATGCTGCGCTACCTGACGGAGCGGCTGCCCGCCATGATCACGCCCACCTGGGTGCGGCAGAAGACCCAGCCCATCGCCATCCGCGATGTGCTCCGCTACCTCGTGGGCGCCGTCGACCTGCCGTCGACCGTCAGCCGGCCGCTGGAGATCGGCGGCCCGGAGGTGCTGACGTACCAGCAGATGATGCAGCGGTACGCCGCGGTCGCCGGCCTGCGACCGCGGGTGATCATGCCGATCAACCTGCTCACTCCCGGGCTCTCGAGCCACTGGGTCAACGTCGTCACGCCCGTGCCCCGGGCGATCGCACGGCCCCTGGTGCAGTCGCTGCGTCATCCGTCCGTGTGCCACGAGCACGACGTCGCGACCTGGATCCCGGACCCCCCGGGCGGACTGGTGTCGTTCGACGATGCCGTCCGCCAGGCCCTGACGCGGATTCGCGATGCCCAGGTCGTCACCCGCTGGACGGGCGCCTCGGTCCCCGGCGCGCCGAGCGACCCGCTGCCCAGTGATCCCGCGTGGTCCGGCGGCACCCTGTACGAGGACATCCGGGTGCGGCACTCGACCGCGTCGACGTGGGAGCTGTGGCGAGCCGTCGAGCGCATCGGCGGCGATCACGGGTGGTACTCGTCGGACTTCCTGTGGGAGGTCCGAGGCCTCCTCGACCGCCTCGTGGGCGGGGTGGGGCTGCGCCGCGGCCGCCGCGACCCCGACGTGCTGGCCGTGGGCGACGTCGTCGACTTCTGGCGGGTGGAGGAGCGGCTGCCGCCGCACCTGCTGAGGCTGCGGGCCGAGATGAAGAACCCCGGGCTCGCGTGGCTCGAGTTCTCGGTCGAGGCCGAGGGGGCCGGCTCGGTGCTCCGCCAGCGCGCCGTCTTCTTCCCACGCGGGCTGGCCGGCCACGCCTACTGGTGGGCCGTCGCCCCCTTCCACGCGTTCGTGTTCCCGCCCATGGCCCGCCGCATCGTGGAGCGGGCCGAGAGTCCCGAGCCCCTCTCCACCAGAATGGCCTCGTGACCGACGAGCAGACGGCTGGCACCCCGCCCTACGACGACTTCGGCGGCGAGGAGTTCTTCACCTCCCTCGTGGCGGCGTTCTATGCACGGGTGGCGCATGACCCGATCCTGCGGCCGATGTACCCCGACGCCGACCTGGCCGCGGCCGAACGCCGGCTGCGCCTGTTCCTCATGCAGTACTGGGGCGGACCGACGACCTACAACGACGAACGCGGCCATCCGAGGCTGCGGATGCGGCACATGGACTTCACCATCGACTCCGCCGCGCGCGACCGGTGG
The DNA here is from genome assembly GCA_963700255.1 of uncultured bacterium. Lineage (GTDB taxonomy): Bacteria > Actinomycetota > Actinomycetes > S36-B12 > S36-B12 > UBA10649. The sequence goes on from CAVOWW010000004.1 coordinate 30,702, forward strand.
CTGTCCCTCATGCACGATGCGATGGTCGAGCAGGACCTCACCCCCGACCAGGAGACGCAGCTGTGGATGTACCTGGTGAGCGCCGCCTTCGCGATGCAGAACGTCCCTGACGAGCCGTACGGCCAACCCCTACCCACGGAGACCCGTCCATGACCGTCGATGCCACCCGCCCCGACCCGTCGAGCGACTGGTGGCGGCACGCCGTCGTCTATCAGGTCTACCCCCGCTCGTTCGCCGACAGCGACGGCGACGGCATGGGCGACATCCCCGGGCTCATCTCCCGGCTGGACTACCTCTCCGACCTCGGCGTCGACGCGATCTGGATCTCGCCGTACTACACGTCACCTCTGCACGACGGCGGCTACGACGTCGCCGACTACCGCTCGATCGATGCACGCCTCGGCACGATGGACGACGTCGACGCCCTCATCTCGCAGGCCCACGACCGCGGGATCCGCGTGATCATGGACATCGTCCCCAACCACACGAGCAGCGAGCACGTCTGGTTCCAGGAGCTGCTGGCCTCCGATCCCGGATCGGCCGCCTGGGACCGGTACATCGTCCGGGAGGGCACCGGTCCGGATCGTGAGACCCCGCCCAACAACTGGAAGAGCGTGTTCCACGGCCGCGGCTGGTCCCACGTGCGCGATGCCGGGGGCAACCCGACCGGCTACTGGTACCTGCACCTCTTCGACACCACCCAGCCCGACCTGAACTGGCAGAACGCCGAGGTGCACGCGGAGTTCCGCGACATCCTGCGGTTCTGGTTCGACCGCGGCATCGACGGCTTCCGCATCGACGTCGCCCACGGGCTCGTCAAGGAGGAGGGCCTGCCGGACTTCGAGTACCTCGACCCCGAGTCCGATGTCGACCCCGGCCACCCCTCGTTCGAAGCGCCGGCGATGTTCGACGAGGACGTCGCACACGCGCCCTTCTGGGACCAGGACGGCGTGCACGAGATCTACCGCGAATGGCGGGCGGTCGCCGACGAGTACGACCCGCCTCGCATCTTCTGCGGCGAGACCTGGGTGCCGAACCCCGAGCGACTCGCGCGCTACCAGCGTCCTGACGAGCTGCACACGTCATTCAACTTCGCCTACCTCGAGGCCGGCTGGGACGCGCAGAAGATGCGCGCCTCCATCGACGACACCATCGCCAACCACGCGAAGGTCGGAGCGCCGCCCACCTGGGTGCTCTCGAACCACGACGTCATCCGGCATCGCACCCGCATGGCTCCGGTCACGCCCGGGGGTGAGCGCGACCTCGACCGAGGCCTGCGCCGGGCCCGCGCAGCGACTCTCTTCACCCTGGCGCTCCCGGGATCCATGTACCTCTACCAGGGCGAGGAGCTCGGCCTCCCGGAGGTCACGGACCTCCCGGACGCTGCGCGGCAGGATCCGGCGTGGCATCGCAGCGGCGGCACGGACGGCCTCCGTGACGGCTGCCGCGTCCCGATCCCGTGGTCCGGGGACGCCCCGTCGTACGGCTTCGGCCCCGGCGCAGAGTCCTGGCTGCCCCTGCCGGACGAGTGGGCGGGCCTGTCCGTGGCCAGCGAGCTGGGCGTCGAGGGATCGACGCTGGAGATGTACCGGCAGGCGCTTCGGCTCCGCCGGACGTCGCCGTCGCTGGGCGAGGGCCCGCTCGAGTGGCTCGATGCGCCGGAGGGCCTCCTGGCCATGCGGCGCGCGGCCCCGGACGGCAGCGGGACCATCGTGGCGATCAACCTCAGCGACGCAGCAGTGCGCCTGCCGGCATCGTGGGGTGTCGATGTGCGGCTCGCCTCGAGCGAGGACGTGGCAGTGCTCGCGACCGATGCCGGCGTCGAGTCCCTGGCGGTGGGCGGCGAAACCGCTCTGTGGCTCACCTCCACGTCCTAGTCTGACGACGTGGAGGTCGAGATCGAGCTGCAGCTGGTCGGTGCCGACACGTCAGGGGCGTTGCCAGCGTGACGACCATCCGCCACATCGTCACGTCCCACGAGCACGAGCTGGTCGCCCTCCGACGCCTCCTGCATGCCCAGCCCGAGGCATCCGGTGCCGAGCACGCCACCACTGAGGTGATCGTGGAGCGGCTCAGCGTCGAGGGACTGCGGCCGACCGTCTTCGCCATGGGCACCGGCGTGATCTGCGACATCTCCCTCGACCCCGACCGTGAGCCTGACCCGTCCTCGATGCCGACGGTGGCCCTGCGCGCCGACATCGACGGCCTGGCGATGGAGGACCTCACCGGGGCCCCCTACCGGTCGCGGACGCCCGGCCTCGCGCATGCGTGCGGCCATGACGTGCACACCGCGGCGGTCCTCGGCGCGGGTCTGGCCCTGCTCGAGTCACGGCGGGCGCATCCGCGCAACGCCGTCGTGCGGCTGATCTTCGAGCCCGCCGAGGAGGCCGTGCCCGGCGGTGCCGTCGGTGTCATCGACGAGGGCGGGCTCGCCCACGTGCGCTCCATCTTCGGAGTGCACTGCGACCCCAAGCTCGACGTCGGATCCCTGGGGATCCGCGCCGGGGCGCTCACCTCGGCCGCCGACCAGTTCGAGCTCACGCTCTCCGGCCCCGGCGGCCACACCGCCCGCCCGCGAGAGACCGTCGATCTCGTGCGCTGGACGGCGCGCATCGTCGAACGCCTCTGGGACGAGGTGCAGGAGCATCTCGAGGCCCCGGTCACGCTCGTCTTCGGCGCCGTGCACGCGGGGGCCGCGGCCAACGTGATTCCCGCCACCGCCACCCTGCGCGGGTCCTTCCGCACCCCGGACCGACCCACGTGGGCTGCGGGCGAGCGGGTCATCCGGGAGGTGCTCGCCGCCCTCACCGCCGGGACGGACATCGGCCCGGCTCCGCACTGGCGCCTGGACTACACGAAGGGCCTGCCTCCGGTGGTCAACGACGCCGCCACCACGGCCCTGGTCCGTCGCGTCGTGTCGCGGGAGTTCGGTGCCAAGGCGGTTGCCGAGACCCCTCAGTCGATGGGCGGCGACTCCTTCGCCTGGTACACCGAGCAGGTGCCGGGCACCTACGTGCGACTCGGCACGCACGATCCAGCGTCCGGCTCGGAGCGCCAGGACCTCCACTCGGCGACCTTCGACGTGGACGAGCGCGCCATCGCCATCGGCGCCCGGCTTCTGGCCGCCTGCGCCCTCGCCGCCCTCGACTCCTGAGCGGCTAGCGAACGACGTGCAGGGCGAGCCGCGCAGCCGGCCCGCTGGAGTACACGAACACCTGCCCGCGGGGGGTGCTGAACCGCTTCCAGGGGCCGGACGTGGCGGCGGACACCTTGGCGCGGTCGGTCGTGATCATGCCCAGCTGGCGGGCCGCGTGCAGGGCCCGCAGCGGCAGGCCGCCGAACGTCGGGCGTTCCCAGATCTCCTCGGCGACGGCCTCCTGCGCGCGCGGCGGCAGTCCGGCGCTGCGGCCGTCGAACTCCGCAGTGGCGTCATCGACGACGGGGACGAGATCGCCCGAGACGCCGAAGAACGGCAGCTGCCAGCCGTCGGTGGGCGGCAGGTGCTGCAGGGTGGGGGCCGCGCCCACCGGGACCGTGGCCCGCGGCAGCCCGCCGGGGCTCATGCCCGACACGGCGTCCGCGCGAAGGAGGTCCGCGAACGCGCCCAGGGGCACGATGGCGTCCGTCGCGTCCACCTCGTCCACCGGCCCCGCGGTCGGAACCGCGATGAACACCAGGACGCCCAGGGGCGGCGACGTGAACACGCCCAGCGCGTTCGCCGCGGTCACGACGCGGGCGGGCAGGCTCTCGTCCCAGCGCAGCTGCCGGCGGCAGAAGCCCTCGAGTGCACGGGCCTCGGGCTCTGCGAGTCGAATTGTCACGTCGTGATTGTCGATGGCTCCAGCAGCGCCCGCAACTCAGCCGGGATTCGAATGGGGCGATCGGTCGCCGGGTCGACGACGGCCAGCAGGCTGCTCGCCTCGGCCGCCAGGTCGCCGTGCTCGTCGAGGATCCGGTAGTTGATCGTGTACGAGGAGTTGCCCAGCTTGGAGATCCAGGTCTCGATGACGATCGGCTCGGGCGCCAGCAGCAGGGGCTTGCGATGGGTGATCTCCTGCTTGACGACGACCTGGGCGAACGTCGCCGACCGCACCAGGTCAAGGTCGTGGATCATGCCCATCCGGGCCTCTTGCAGGTAGTCGTGGAAGACCACGTTGTTCACGTGCCCGAGTGGATCGAGGTCGCTGAACCGTCGATACACGGGGATCCGCAGGACGCGGTCGTCGGCCATGTCGGCCACTAGTCGCGCGTGAGCTTGCGGTACGTCGCGCGGTGCGGGCGGGCTGCGTCGACCCCGAGCCGCTCGATCTTGTTCTTCTCGTACGACTCGAAGTTGCCCTCGAACCAGAACCACTGCGAGTCACCCTCGTACGCGAGGATGTGCGTCGCGATGCGGTCCAGGAACCAGCGATCGTGCGAGGTGATCACGGCGCAGCCCGGGAACTCGAGCAGCGCGTTCTCGAGTGAGCCGAGGGTCTCGACGTCGAGGTCGTTGGTCGGCTCATCGAGCAGCAGCAGGTTCCCGCCCATCTTCAGGGTGAGCGCCAGGTTCAGCCGGTTGCGCTCACCGCCCGAGAGCACCTTCGCCTGCTTCTGCTGGTCGGGGCCCTTGAAGCCGAACACCGACACGTAGGCACGCGAGGGCATCTCGACGTTGCCGACCTTGATCCAGTCCAGGCCGTCGGACACCACCTCCCAGACGTTCTTCGTCGCATCGAGGCCCGAGCGGCTCTGGTCGACGTAGGAGAGGCTGACGGTCTCGCCGATCTTCAGGTCGCCGGACGTGGGCAGGTCGTCCTTGTCGTCGCTGCCACCCTCGGCGGCAGCGACGATCATCTTGAAGAGCGTGGTCTTGCCGACGCCGTTCGGCCCGATGACGCCGACGATGCCGTTGCGCGGGAGGGAGAAGGACAGGTCGTCGATCAGCAGCCGGTCCCCGAAGCCCTTCGTGAGGTGGCTGGCCTCGACCACGACGCTGCCGAGTCGCGGGCCCGGCGGGATCTGGATCTCCTCCATGTCGAACTTGCGCGCCTTGTCGGCCTCTGCCGCCATCTCCTCGTAGCGCTCGAGGCGCGAGCGGCTCTTGGTCTGGCGGGCCTTGGCGTTCGAACGGACCCACTCGAGCTCGTCGCTGAGGCGCTTCTTCAGCTTGGCGTCCTTCTGCCCCTCGATCTTCAGGCGCGATGACTTCGTCTCGAGGTAGGTGGAGTAGTTGCCCTCGTACGGGTAGCACTTGCCGCGGTCGATCTCGAGGATCCACTGGGCGACGTTGTCGAGGAAGTACCGGTCATGCGTGATGGCCACGACGGTTCCGGGGTACTTCTCGAGGTGCTGCTCCAGCCACTGCACGCTCTCGGCGTCGAGATGGTTGGTGGGCTCGTCGAGCAGGAGCAGGTCCGGCTGCTGCAGGAGCAGCTTGCACAAGGCGACACGGCGCTTCTCGCCACCGGACAGGAGGGACACATCGGCGTCGCCGGCGGGGCAGCGCAGGGCATCCATCGCCTGCTCGAGCTGGGCGTCGAGATCCCACGCGTTGCGGTGGTCGATGTCCTCCTGCAGCTTCCCCATCTCGGTGAGCAGCACGTCGTAGTCCGCATCGGGCTCGGCCAGCTCGGCAGAGATCGCGTTGAAGCGGTCGATCATCGCCTTGGTCTCCGCGACGCCGTCCTCGACGTTCTCCAGGACGGTCTTGGTCTCATCGAGGTTGGGCTCCTGCATGAGGATCCCGACCGTGTACCCCTCCATGAGCATGGCCTCGCCGTTGGAGAGCTCGTCCACGCCCGCCATGATCTTGATCAGGCTCGACTTGCCGGCCCCGTTGGGACCGACCACGCCGATCTTCGCTCCCGGCAGGAACGACAGCGTCACGTCGTCGAGGACGACCTTGTCACCGTGCGCCTTGCGGGCCTTGCGGAGGGTGTAGATGAACTCAGCCATAACCGCTGAGCCTAGTGGGCGGGCCCCGACCCCCGATCCGACGCTGGGCCGGGGCAGGCACCGGGCAGGTCAGGCCGCCGACGCCTCCGTGCCGGTGGTCTCGAGGATCTCACCCGTCTCCGGGTCGACGAGCTCCTCCATGCCGCCCTCGACCATGGCGTCCGCAAGCGCGCGCCGCTCGCTCTCGACGACGGACTCCCGCTTCACTCGGGTGAACGTGGCGATCCCCCTGGCGAGGTCGGGCCCGACGGAGAACGCCTCGATGTCGGAGTAGCGCACCGTGTGCGTGTGATCGCCGCAGGGGCGCTGGACCTCGCGGCTGCGCAGGCGCCCGACCACGAGCACGGGCATCCCCTTCGTCACGGTCTGGACCACGTTGTGCGCAAGCCCCCGCCAGCACGAGACCGTGAAGTAGTGGGTGTCGCCGTCGATCCATCGGTCGTTCGCCCGATCGAACCGACGCGTGCCGGCCGCAACCCGGAAGGACGCGACGGGCTCGCCCGACTTGGTGAAGCGCAGCTCGACGTCGTTCACGACGTTGCCGACGATCGGGAAGGTGATGTCGTTCATTCGGTTCTCCTGGTCGCTCCCCGGGTGACTCCCGGCTGACGACGAGGATTCCTCCGCCGAGGGCGCGCGGGCGCCCTCGGCCTCAGCGCTGTGGAGCCGAACCCGATCAGGTGCGTCCTGTGGACGCACGGAAGGCACATCAGGCAGGCAGCGCACGCGCCCTGTTGTTGCGCGGGTTGTGCTCGAGCTCGATGAGGCCGAGCTGCTCCAGCAACGGCGGCAGGTACATCCCGAACCGGCCGCGATATCCCTTGCGCAGGCCGTACCAGCCCCCCACCGGATTGTCGGCCGAGCGGCCCCACGCCTCGATGGTCCCGTCGGCAGGGTCCTTCGCCTCGTCGCTCGCTCCGAGGGCCACCCAGTCGCCGGCAGCGACCAGCATCGCGTGCAGGTCGTCGACGGCGCTCGCGTGGTACGTCAGCCTCGTCGCGCCGACCTGGCACACCAGGACCGCTGGTTCGGCGGCGTCATCCCGGTACATCGTGTACCGGGACGTGCCCGGCGCTGTCGTCAGCTCCCAGGGGTCGTCCTTCGTTCCGGTGCCCGCCATCCGCCACTCCTCCTGGTCCGGCCCCCGCACGAAGCCCACCACATCACGTACCGGACATCAAGGCCTCCGATCCGCCCTAGGCTGCGGTCGTGACTCGCCGCATCCATCGAGCGTGGTGGGTGGCCGGAGTCACCTTCCTGGTGCTGCTCGCATCTGCGGCCTTCCGCTCGTCCGTGGGCGTGATGATCGTCCCGTTCGAGGAGGAGTTCGGCTGGAGCCGGTCGGCGACGTCGCTGGCCGTGTCGGTGAACCTGGTGCTGTACGGGCTGACAGCACCTTTCGCCGCCGCCCTGATGGAGCGATTCGGGATCCGGCGCATCGCCGCGCTCGCGCTGCTGCTCATCTGCGCCGGCACGGGCCTGACCCTGGTGATGACGGACTCCTGGCAGCTCGTCGTGCTCTGGGGCGTCCTGGTCGGCCTTGGCACCGGCTCCACGGCGCTGGTCTTCGGTGCGCTGGTCACGAGCCGCTGGTTCGTGAAGCGGCGCGGCCTGGTCCTGGGGGTCCTCGGCGCCGCCTGGGCCACCGGCCAGCTCGTGTTCCTGCCGGTCATCGCCAGCACCATCGAGCACGGCGGCTGGCGGACAGCCTCGGCCGCCATCGCGGTGGCCTGTGCCGTCCTCATCCCGCTGGTGTGGTGGGTGGTCGCCGACCGGCCGGCCGACGTGGGGCTGCGCCCGTACGGCGCCAGCGGCGAGCTCACCGAGGCGGAGCAGGAGCGCAACGCCACCCACAGCGGATGGGCGGCCGCCCGGACGGCCGTCACCACACTCGTCGATGCGGGCCGCACCCGCGCCTTCTGGCTGCTGGCCGGGACGTTCTTCGTCTGCGGCTGGACCACCAACGGGATCATCAGCACCCACTTCGTCCCGGCGATGCACGACCACGGCATGGCGGCCACGGCCGCCGCCAGCCTGCTCGCCGTGGTCGGGCTGTTCGACATCATCGGCACGATCGGCTCCGGCTGGCTCAGCGACCGGGTCGATCCGCGGATCCTCCTCGTCGTGTACTACGCGCTCCGAGGCGCGGCCCTGATCGCCCTGCCCCTCTTCCTCGGTCCTGACATCGACCCACCGCTGCTGGTGGTCATGGTCTTCTTCGGGCTCGACTGGGTGGCGACGGTCCCGCCGACCGCGTTGCTGTGCGGGCGCATCTTCGGACCAGAGCGTGGTCCCATCGTCTTCGGCTGGGTGTTCGCCTCGCACATGATCGGCGCCGCTGTGGCCGCCGCCGCCACAGGGATGATCCGCGAAGCGGCTGGGGACTACGCCACCGCCTGGTTCCTCGCCGGAGGCCTGGCGCTCCTCGCGGCACTCGCGTGCCTGGCGATCCCCCGCACCTCGCAGGCCTCGATCACGTCCTCCTGACCGATAGCCTCCTGATCGTCGGGCCGATACCTCCCCGGGAGGGGCAATGCTGAGTCGAGTGGTGCGCGCGTCGGTACTGGCCCTGTCCTCGGCTCTCGCCGTCGCCCTGCTCACAGGTCCTCCCGCCAGCGCGGCGGCCTGCCCGTCAGGCCAGGTCTGCATGACCGTGATCGTCGACGACCAGAACGGTTCCGTCCCCGCCGCAGGCAACACCCTCTACCTCACCCTCTTCGGCGCCGGTCAGGCGACGCTGGTCCAGCCGGGCGGCGGCACCTTCAGCCTCGGCACGAGCGTGCCGATCTCACAGCTCGCCCTGGCGGCGGGCAGCTCGGTCGGGCAGTTCACCATCCAGACGCCCCAGTCCGCGCCGATCGCAAGCGGACGCCTGTACTTCTCCGAGGCAGACCTCGGCGGCAACCAGCCGCCCGCCAATGCGCCCTTCCGCTACGACTACGTCGAGTTCACGATCACCTACACCTCCACGACTGATGTGGCGACCGTGAACGGCGACGTGACCGGCATCGACCAGGTCGGCATCCCGGCTCAGATGTCCTTCCAGGACAGCGCAGGCAACGTGCTCGACAACGCCGGGACGAGCAGCCCAGCGGTTCGCTCGATGGGCTGCTGGACGACATCCTCAGCACCATCACCACGAACGGGGCCAGCCTGAGTCCCGCGTGGGACGCCTCCACGATCGCCGTGCCCGTGCCCGGCACGACGCAGCGGATGAGGCTCGCCGGTCCGTCCAACATGCCCGCGGGCATCGCCGCCTATCCATCGATGCAGGAGTACGTGGCTAGCCTGGCTACGAAGACGGTGACGATCTCCGGGTACTTCGGGGGAAACACCAAACCGCCCCTCGCCGCCACGTACTACGCCTACTCCGGCACGTTCGACTCGTCGGGCAACCTTGCGCTGTCGGGGACGCTCACGAGCGACAAGGCGGGCGCGACGCCGAACCCCAGCTACGCGACCCCGCAGACGATCTACCTGCCCGCGCGCAGCCTGTTCGACACCATGGCGCCGAACAGCTGGTGGAGCGCCGACACCTGGGGCAGTCCCAAGGCCGGCTACGGCACCGGTTTCGGCGTGTACGCGCAGAACGGCCCGTACCAGCTGGGCGGAACCGCTCCGACGACCTTCGAGACCCGGCGCAGCTCCCCCGGCGGCTCACCGACCTCGGTGGTCTCATGGGCGCTGGATTCGTCGTACATCGGCAACGGCTCGGTGTACTTCTCCAGCGTCGGCAACGACATCTACGGGTGGATCTACGGAGACCTCGTCGCGAGCCTCGCGAACGGCTTCGTCGGGCCGCTCGGCTACGCCACCTCGGCGTGGAACACCAACGGAGATGCGACCGGAGCGCCGTACGCGGCCCCCCAGCACGCGTTCGCCGCCCTTTACCCGAAGGCAGTGCCCGCCTACGCCGCATGGGACCTCTGGCAGCAGGCGGTCGCGACGACCTCGGACTCGTACGGCGTGTCCCTCGGCGACAGGTTCGCCTTCCAGGGAGCGAAGTCGACGAGCCCGGACATGTCCACCGCGCAGGACACCGGCATCATCGAGGTCACCCTGCTTCCCCAGGACGGATGCGGGCAGCCGGTCTCACTCGAGCCCAGCCCCCAGTCCCTCGTCCTGGACGTGGCCGGTAGCGACGGCCCGAGTGAGGTCGTCGTGCTGCCGCCCGCGCAGCAGCCGCCGACAGGTGTGTTCCAGGACTTCGTCACGCTGTCCGGCGTGGGCTTCACACCTTCGTCCTTCACGATCGACCGGGCGCTGCCTGACGGCCTCGAGTTCGACACCACCACCGGACTGGTCACGGGCAGCCCGACAGTCGCGACGGCGAAGACCATCTACACGATCACCGGCACGGACGGCCAGTCCAACGCGTCAGCATCCCTCGCCATCACCGCCGGCGACTGGGGCATCACTCCCACGGTCCAGAACGTCGATGCGGTCCGCGGTCAGGCGATCGCACCCACGGTGGCGTTCGACGCGACCGGGTTCGATGAGACGCCTGCCTACTCCGTCGAGCCTCCGTTGCCCGCAGGCCTGAGCCTGGACCCGAGCACGGGCATCGTCAGCGGGATCGCCGGGAGGACGTCGCTGCCCACGCCGTACACCGTCACCGCGAGCACCACCGACCAGACAGCGAGCGCCTCGATCGTGATCGAGGTGACCGATGACTGGGCGATCCTCCCGGCGGCGCAGCTGATCGCAGGGACAAGCGGCGAGCCCATCACCCCGAGCACCGCCTTCTCGATCCTCCCCCCGAGCGGTTCAGTCACGTCACTGGAGTTCGCGGTGACGCCCGACCTGCCCGACGGCCTCGCGCTGGACCCGACGACCGGAGTGATCTCGGGCACCCCTGCACAGCAGCAGGGCACGTCGACCTACGCCATCACCGCGACGGGCACGGACCCGACCACCGGACTGCCCACCTCCGCGCACGCCGCTGTTCAGGTCACGATCACCTCGGCCGCCCAGCCGACCCCGAGCCCCAGCTCGACCCCGACGGCAAGGCCCACACCCACGCCGACTCCCAGCCCCACGCCCACACCGAGCCCCACACCCACACCCAGCCCGACACCGACTCCCAGCCCCACACCCACACCCAGCCCCACACCGACTCCCAGCCCCACACCCACACCCACTGCCTGCCCGACCGGCACCATCCTGATCGTGACGGCGCTCGGGCCGCGGTGCGCCGAGATCGCCTGACACCCGTCCTCGTGGCGACCTGAATCCCCGACACGGCGGCATGGGACACGACATCATTCGTTGACGCGTCGTCGCACGCACAGCCCGCCCTTCAGAGAGCAAGAGGTCCGACATGCCGCACCAGGTCAAGGGAGTCATCGCGCGCACGCAGGGCGCACCCGTCGAGGTCGTGACGATCCTGGTTCCCGACCCGGGTCCCGGCGAGGCAGTGGTCCGGGTCCTCGCCTGCGGCGTGTGCCACACCGATCTGCACTACCGCGAGGGTGGCATCAGCCAGGACTTCCCCTTCCTGCTCGGCCATGAGGCCTCCGGCATCGTCGAGGAGGTCGGCGAAGGTGTCACCGACGTGGCACCGGGAGACTTCGTGATCCTCAACTGGCGTGCGGTGTGCGGCAACTGCCGGGCCTGCCTGCGCGGGCGGCCGCAGTACTGCTTCGCCACGCACAACGCCTCGCAGCGCATGCGCCTCGAGGACGGCACCGAGCTGTCTCCCGCCCTCGGGATCGGGGCGTTCGTCGAGAAGACACTGGTCCACGCGGGCCAGTGCACCAAGGTCGATCCGGCAGCCGCACCTGCCGTGGCCGGCCTGCTGGGCTGCGGGGTCATGGCCGGCCTCGGTGCTGCCCTCAACACGGGTGGGGTCACTCGCGGCGACAGCGTCGCGGTCATCGGGTGCGGCGGCGTGGGAGCGGCGGCCGTGGCCGGGGCCAACCTCGCCGGGGCGACGCGGATCATCGCGATCGACGTCGACCCACGGAAGCTCGAGACGGCCACCAGCTTCGGTGCCACGCACACCGTGAACGCCCGTGACGTCGACGTCGTCGAGGCGATCCGCGAGCTGACGGGGGGCTTCGGTGCGGACGTGGTGATCGATGCCGTCGGCACTCCCCAGACCTGGACGCAGGCGTTCTACGCACGCGACCTCGCAGGCACCGCGGTGCTGGTGGGGGTGCCCACGCCGGACATGCGCATCGACCTGCCGCTCCTGGATGTCTTCGGCCGTGGCGGATCGCTGAAGTCCAGCTGGTACGGGGACTGCCTGCCCAGCCGGGACTTCCCCCTGCTGATCGACCTCTACCTCCAGGGGCGCCTGCCCCTCGAACGCTTCGTGTCGGAGGAGATCGAGCTCGACTCTGTCGAGGCAGCCTTCACGAAGATGCATCACGGGGACGTCCTGCGATCCGTCGTGGTCCTGTGATGTCGGCGCGCATCGACCATGCGGTGACGTCCGGCACGTTCTCGCTCGACGGCGAGACCTACGACGTCGACAACAACGTGTGGGTGGTCGGCAACGACGACGAGTGCATCGTCATCGATGCACCGCACGATGCCGACGCGATTCTCGACCTCGTGGCGGGCCGCCGAGTGGTCGCCATCGTGTGCACGCACGCTCATGACGACCACGTGCGCATGGCACCGCAGGTAGCCGACGCGACGGGGGCACCCATGCTGCTGCACCCGGACGATGCTCCCGTGTGGATGCTCACGCACCCGGAGCGGCAGCCTGACGGGACCCTCGAGGACGGGCAGGTGCTCGAGGTGGGAGGCACCGAGATCCGCGTGATCCACACGCCGGGGCATGCTCCGGGCGGGTGCTGTCTCTACGTCCCCGACCTCGGCGTCGTGTTCAGCGGCGACACCCTGTTCGCCGGCGGGCCGGGCGCGACGGGTCGCTCGTTCAGCGACTTCGCCACCCTGGTCGCGTCGATCCGAGCGGGCCTGCTGACGCTGCCGGACGAGACCGTCGTGCACACGGGCCACGGCGAGTCCACGACGATCGGTGACGCAGCGGCCCATATCGACGAGTGGGAGGCGCGCGGCGCCTAGCGCGGGGCGGTCCGGTGCCGGCGACTCGGGTCAGCCGATCGACTGCATCCCGAAACCGGTGGGCATGTACGTACCGACTCGACCGCAGCGACGGCACTCGTCGTACCGCTCCCCAGCGTCGTTGTTCCTGATGACCCAGCTGTGAAACCCGAGCAGGCATCGAACGGAGCGACGCCGATGATCCGGAACGGTGGGTGGCATGGTGGCACCTCCAGCCAGAAGTCCATGCGAAGGGGACGCCTTCAGTTTAGCCCCGCTAGCACATCGCATCAGCGCCCGCTTCGTGGGAGGTGCCCTTCGGTTCGCGGTGCGCGTCATCCCTTCCGCGAGCACCTCAGCGGAGATCCCGGGCCTGGCCCTGCCTTGCATCGCCCATAACGTAGGCACCGTCTCGGGAGGGCTCGAGCACCCGGCGCCCGACGGGACGGTCCGTGTCGTCGCGGCGAGGTCGTGGCGCAAGAATGGGTCCGTCAGCGCCCGTAGCTCAACGGATAGAGCAACCGGTTTCTACCCGGTCGGTTGGGGGTTCGAGTCCCTCCGGGCGCACTAATTGCGTGTTTGGTTCCGCCTGATGCGTGAGGTTGTGGCATCGTGCTGTCGGGTGACGTGGCTTCGCCTGATGCGTGACGGTGGCTTCGCCTGATCCGTGACACTCCTGAGCATGCTTGTGGAGCCTGAGTGTCGTGGAGCAGAGGTGTCAGGCCGGACTTTTCGCACACAGCGACCGTTGCCAAGTAAGGTCCACTCCTTATGGATCATCGCTAGCCTGCCTGGAACTCGTCGATGTTGAAGCCGTTGGCGAGATCCCATGGTCGATCAAGGCGACTGTGACGTGGCCACTGCTCGTGGCGGCGGGTGTCCTGGTGCCCGTGCGGTCCCGGCCGCGTGCATCGCCGGCCACGAGTTCGGTCACGTTCCGCGAGCAACGGGTACCGTCGCCTCGGTGAACGTCAGCTCGGACTGCGTGGCGACCGGTCCCAGTCGCCGTAGCGATGTCACTATGTGCATCGTGGACCTGTTGGGTGTCTCACCCTGCCGGTTGACAGTACGCACTTCACCGTCTGGCACGGCGTGTCCGTGGCATTCATTCGGTGCTTCCACCCCGCGGTGCCGCATCGATGACGCTTGCAATTGGCGGTGTCCCGATCGCCTCAGCCGGCGTCTGGCTCGAGCAGTGGCTTCGTCAGGGTAACCCGGACGGCGAGCCGGGCGAAGCAGTGACGGACAGACGTCACCCGGCGCGCTCGTAGGTGTAGTCGAACATGACCGTGCAGCCAGTCGGTTGCGAGTCGCGCCACCGTTTCAGCGAGCATGGGCCCTTGGCGAACCAGTCGAGGTCCGTGCCATCGCCCTCAGTTCCATCCCGGACCGTAGTCTGTCGTGCTCACCCCGGTGGATCGGTCACGGACGGGGGATACGTCGGACATGCGCGGTGTCGAGCTTGGCATCGGTGGCCAGCGTTGATGGTCGTCCTCCGGCGCCGGAAGCGGCTGGGGCGGTGCGCCAGCCCCGGCATGCGCAGTCGCGGTGGCGGGCTCCGCGAGCCCGGATCACAGCAGATCGCCACCGATCGGCGAGAGCCAGGTCGCGATGCGGAGTACCAGTCATGGCGTCCTCGCGTCTCCGGGAGCCGTGAGCGGAGAGTCTCGGGCAGCCGCGCCGCGACACAGTGACGTGAGCCTTCACCTGAGCGAACCGCCAGCGTGACCGCCAAGGTCACGGCTGGCGCCACCACCAGCATCGGACGTGCCGAGGCGCGATTGCACCGTTGCATCGAGTGGTGCTGAAGAGGGCAAAGGCCCCTCAGGGAGCCACGTCGTCCAACAGGGGGCACCACGACGGGTCCACTGGCCCGCTGAAGTCAATCGGGCGCAACCTGACCGCCCTACCTTGGCGCGGCCAAGGGCGATCACGAGCACCCGTGGCGCTACGATGTGCACCGCGAGCAGGATCCCGCCGGGGAGGCTGCGGGAGGTGTACGGGTCGGCAATGCCGATGACCGAGCAGCAGTTGCGTGACTCCACCCGAAGAAGTGGCGATGGTCGCCTGCTGAAAGCGACTGCATCGGTCACGACAGGGGTCGAACGCACGGGCCGATCAGAACGGGCGCAAGAGGTTCACGCAATTTGCTGACGCGGCAACCCTGGTGGGACTCCTCACTCGCTCGACCACGCCTACGCCGCGCTGATGCTGGACGAGGGTGTGCCGATGCCTGTGCTGGCCGACAAGGCTGGGGCTGCCACCGCTGTGGAGCGTGTGCTCTTGGTAGGTAGCAATCCGTGTAGCAGTACCTGCGAACGTCTCCTGACGCTACCCAATCGGTTCCCTGACGCTGAGAGGGCGGCCATCCGGGGACGTCGGGAACTCTTCAGATCGAGAATCCGGTCGGTTGGGGGTTCGAGTCCCTCCGGGCGCACTCTCCTCGTGAACCCGTATCTCGTCCGGCTCGAGAACGAGTCCCGCGCCATGATGATTCTGTGCCCTAGATGCCCCGCAATAGCCCGGGAATGGCGGGCGGGTATCGCTTGCGACAACGCCGAGTGCATCGGCTGCCGATGTGAGTCCCGGATGCAAGTACGTCGTGGGCAGGGTGTTCCTGAACGCGTTCTACGGCCCGGCGACTATCCCTGACAGTGGTTCGACACAGGAGACACCCCCACCATCACTGCCGGCCTTCCGACGAACGGCTCAGCCGCCACCTTCGGGGTTGGTGCCGCCGCATCGTCCGTCGGTCAGCGGTCGGGGAGCTGGGCGTTGGCCGGCATCGGGGGGATCTCGGCTGGTATCGCCGCCTTGGCGGTCTCGTCGGTCGGGCTCACCAGCAGGTCCTCACACTCAGGACTGTCCCGAACGGCCAGGATCTGGTCCACGTACCGCCACGTCGTCGGACCCGCCTCGCCACCGGCGTTGTTGGTGACCTGGCTCCTCGTCGGCCACAGGTACGTCTCCCCCGGAGCCACCCGACCATACGTGGAGGCATCCCATGCACCGCTCCCACCGTTGTCGGACGATGCGATCTTGGCGGTGAAGAGGATCGTCTCGTCGGAGTTGTTGGTCACGCCCGCGGTCCACTCCACCACGAACATGGCCGGGTCGTTCACCCCCTGGTCACTTCGGACATCAGTGTTGGCGACCGTGAGCGACGCCGGGGATACGGCACACTCCGCCGAGACTGGAATAGCGTCAGGGCCTGCCGCGGGAGCCTGCGCGGCGTCTGCCGCAGGCGCTGGCTGCCCGGCGGGAGCGGCAACTCCTCCGGACGTCGGTGTGGTGTCCTCGCCGCCAACGCGCCAGAACAGCAGCGCACCGGCGATGGCTGCGCTTCCCAGGAAGATCAGGATCGCGATGAGATAGGTGCGGTTGGCTCGACGACGCTGGGACCTGTAGTACTGGTCGTCGTAGACGCCATACGTGTAATCCGACTTCAGGTCTGGAGGAACGCTCTTGGGCACGTCCACGTCGATGGGGAACGGGTCGGCCTTCTCCTGCGCGTCGATCTGACTGAGCATCCTGCCGATTTCCATGCCCGCACCGGCACGGTCGTCGTCGGACAGCCCACCGGGGCCGCTCGGGCCGGAGCTCTCGGACGGGTTGAGCGGCTGTCCCTTGTCATTCGGATTCGTGGCCATCGCCCACCTCCACGCCACCTCCATGGTAGGCGTGCCCCGACCTGCCTCGCGCGGCACGACGTAGGTGCCGAAACGCCGAAACGCCCCAACTGCCGGGGAGCTGCGTCACCTGCGTACCCGGACGCAAGCTGCGCGCGAGTCACGGGGAGGGTGGTACCGGCAACTCCACAGCCTGCGCCTGCACCTTCGGGTCGTCGAGCAGCGGCACGCAAGCATCGCGGTTCTCGACCACGACCAGGCGGTCGATGATGAGGGAGGCCTGCTCGGCCTTCTTGTCGTTCACGGTGAGGTCGCGGGAGCCGCTCTCATACTCAGTCCGGCCCGGGCTCACCCTCCGCTTGGTCCACTCCTCAGTGATGATCTTGTCGTCCCGCGTGCTCGTGAAGTGCACGCCAACGACCACAGCCTCAGTGGTCTCGTTGGTGAAGGTGACGTCCCACACCTGCATCATCAGGCCGGGCATGAACGCACTGGGCTCCACACGATCATTGTCGATGGCAACCTGGACCGTCGAGGCCGGCAGCACGCAGTCGGTGGTGGTCGTCGATTCCGGAGCCGGCCTCGGTTCCTCGATCGACTTCGTCGGTTTCGGCTCGCCCGGTGCCGGATCGGCCCCGGCCTCAGCAGCGGGGTCCGGCGCGGCGGGGGCCGCAGGGAGTGCCGGAGCCACGCTCTGCCCGTCACGCCGAGTCATCGCGAAGCCGAGTACCGCGATGAACAGCACCACCAGCAACAACAGCCCAGGAATGACCATCCACTTCAACACGTCGCCGCCGGTGCGTTCCCAGGTGCCTTGCGTGGAGCCGGCACTGGAAAGGATGTCCGTCTCGACCCCGGACAGAACGCGCGCTGCCTCGCGCTCCTCGTCGGACGGCGGGGTGTATCGAGGCTCCTCCGGCGTGGCCACCCAGATCAGCGTGTCGAGCTTGTTCTGGACCTCCATGGCTTGCGCGTCTCGCTCCCGAGCGGCCTCGGACGGGTCGAGCGGGCGACCGTCATCGTTCTGGTCAGTGGCCATCACGCACCTCCACGCCACCTTCATGGTACGTCGCCACGCCGAGTGACGGCGGACACCATGTCGGTGCGTGGGTTCTGGCGAGACCCGTACCACTCACCGCCGGGAGGGTGCCGGCAGCGGCAAGCGGGGACGTGCCGTGGCGCATTCCACCCCGAGATCAGCCGGGCAACGGACCTGCGCTTGGCGCATGATCCGTCTTCGCCCGGCCGCACTGACAGCGATCTTGACAGCAGTGTTGCGATGTCGGTGGGTGTCGTTCATCGTCCACTGCTGAGGCTCAGCTTCACCGGAGCACGTCCAACTACCCGTGTGGCGTACTCCGTCGGTTGGCTCGCATAGAGCAACACCGGAGCACCCGCGTCCACCGCACTGTCGAAACGGGACAGGGTCTCGCAGGCGCGCGAGCCGGGCGTCAACCGTCCAGAGGCCGCGCAGATCCACTCGCCCTTGCGCAGGTGGATCTCCGGTACCTGGGCCAGCAGCGCCGCCGCAGGCAGCATCGTTGTCATGGTGCCTCCTCCCGCCAACGATTGTGCCGTTCCACTCTGACCTCGCTCCCCCGTTCGCGTATAGGGCAGCACAGGGCCGCCACCGGGGCTGCGCAACTGATTCGCTGCGTTGTCCGAAAGATGTCAGCGGTGAGGATTAGCGTGCTGCCTGACGAGGGGAGACACAGGTGAGCGACTTCGGCAGCCCCATGGCCGGGCTCCACCAGATGTTCGAAGAAACGAAGGTACGACTTGAGTCTGTACTGTCCGGAGGACTGCGGGACGGGAACAGCCATGACCAAGATGCTGAGGAACTGGCGACCGGCCTCCTGGAGCACTTGCGGTGGCTCAGCCAGACGATGTCGGACTGGGCCGAGACACCGGAGAACCCGGCAGTCCCCAACGCCGCACGGGAACTAGCCAGAGAGCTCAGCGAGCAGTGGCTCCCCTTCAATCGCAAGGAGCGCTACTTCACCGGCACCGTCCTGCCCATGATCGTCGCCTCCGATGGGTTCGCCCACCTCGACCGCTTCCTACGCATGTGCGGCATCGACGCTCCCCTCGCCCCGGACTACCTGGGCGATCAAGCCTTGCAGTTCTTCACCGAGTACTCCTTCCGCGAATCCGTCTTCTTCGACGCCGATAAGAGGCGCTTCCCGGATCTCCCCGCGACCAAGGACACCCCAGATGTCGTCCTCGCGGGATCGGGCTGGCTGCTGGCTATCGAGGCGAAGATGTACCAGCGGCCCAACAAGGCGAAGCTGGAAACTCAGCTCCAGGCACAGAGCGAACTCATCCACTACATTGCCCAACGCCTGTCAGCCACGGGCACGCCCATTAACCAGGTGCGCCACATCGCCCTCGTCCCCCGCTCGCACCTGCCCACCCTGAGCAGCGGCTCACCGCTGAAGTTCGTGGACGCCACCATCACGTGGCAGGACTTGGCCGACGAATACGCCGACGTCGCACCCCGCTATTGGATCGGACAACTCCAGCATGCGAACGACAACGACCTGACGGACGGCGGCAAGGGTCACCAAGACGGCTTCCGCACGGGTGAGCAGATTCTGTCCGGCGACCTCACCCACCTCCCCTCAGGCGAGCCCTACACGTTCATGGGCTGCCAGGGTGGGCTCGACGGGGACCGCATGCGGTCGTACATCAAGGGCGACACCTGGCGGACTCGTGAGTTCCAGGTGCGGCGTACGCACTACCAGCACAACAACTGGTTCTCCATCGAGGACTTCCGTGCCCGGATCTCCTCGGAGGCAATCTGAATGGACGTCTGGCACCGTCGCACGGCAGCCGCCTCGACCCACCTCTACGTGACAGGCTCCGTGCGACGGGGGTACCGCATCACTCGGCAGGTCCTTGGTCCCAGCGACGAGATCGAGACGAACTGGAGACTCACGGCTGCCCAGTCGCGCCAGTTGCATGCCGCTCTGGCTCCCGTGACCGTGAGCGACACGCTGCAACCGCAAGATCCCGACTGCGACTTCGACCGAGTCCTCAGGGAGGCTCTGGAAGCCCTCGATCCACCGCCAGCACCCTTCACGTTCCACAGTTGGGACTGACGGTCACACCCCCGGTTCACGCTGAGGCCATGACATCTCCACCCCCTTCACCACGCGCCGAGCTGGTGAACTGGGTCCAAGAGGGCCTCGACCAAGTCCAGCCCGGCCAGTTCCTCGTGATTGAGTACCTCCGCGGCGCAGGCCTGCCGGTCGATCCCTACGCCCAGGCCGCCCTTGACCCTGGCGGCTGGTACTGCGAGGTCGTCTCGACGTACCACTTGCCCGCGCACCGGTGGGTCCTGGACGAGCTGGCCTTGGCCCGCGACGGCTGGCGAAGCCCCGATGCGGACACGGACAACTGGTGGCTACCAGACGTTCCACTGGGCGACGCTGCTGCACTCCTGATGGAGGCCCTGTGGATCGGGTGTGGCCGCACCGACCTGGACCGCTACGCGATCAGTGTCGGCACGTTCCCGACCGGCCCCAACGGCGGAGAGACGCTTCCGGTCCCCGAGGCGTTACCCCTGGCTGCGTGAGACGAACACCGCGGGCGGGAGATGGGCTCTCTTCATCCCTCACAGAGGTCCGCCTGCGTCGGATGGGAATGTCGTATAGACCCGCTTCTTCAGCGAATCGACCGTCCAGCGGACACCGTCGATCGACCCGTCTGTAGTTCGGCAGCCCGACGTCGCGCCGAATGGAGGCCCGTACCGGACGCCTCAGCCTGCTCAGCGGGGCGTGGCGACGGAAGACACGCAACTGCCCTGGTTCTTGAAGATCCCGTAGGCAGCCCACCCGCCCTTCTTGCAGTCATCCTTGCTCTGCGGTGCCGAGGCCGTCGTCGCCCCGGCTGCCAAGGCGGAGGTCACGCCACCGCGGGTTACCGTGACCGTCGTCGCGCCCTTGTTGACAACGACGTAGCTGCCACTGGCCAACCGGTCCACGGTGACGACACCGCCACTCGGAACGGTGACGAAGCCTCCCGGTCCGATGCCGATGGTGGTCGCCCCACTCGTGACCTGCGCGGTCACGCTGCCGCAGGTGTAGGTCACGTCACTGTTGGCGGCGAGGCTGACAGCGAACAGGCCCGCACACATCTCCAGAGTCGCCGGACCCGTCGTCGTGGTGATCCGTACGCCCAGCGGATCTGCGGCATCCTCGACCAGGATTCCGTCGCTCGTGAGGATTCGCCCGACCGTCGAGCCGGACTGGAACACCCCCAAGCCCGACTGGATCGCGTCCGCGACGCCGTCCCCATCCGTATCCGGCCCAGACTGCACCACCGTGATGCTGTCGACGGATGCGTCGACCCAGGAGAACTGGGGCACTTCCGGGCAGAAGGGGCACGCTGGCGGTCCAGTCGTGGGCTCGAACACCAGCACCAAGACCGAGGTCCGGTAGGGCAGGTACTGCGATGGGTCGGGGGGCGTGGTCGGCAGTCCCAACCCAGTGATCGGATCATCTGTCGATCGCATCACCACTTCAACGTGACTTAGCGGGCCAACGCCAATCTCGGTCGCCGCCGTCACGTTGAGGAAGTCGAGTTGGTACCCGTCAACGCCGTCGAAGTCGTTCTGGACCGTGACGTCCCCGGATTGCGATGAGGCAATCGGGGTTCCGCCGATCGCGAATGACATCGAAACCACCGCGGGATACACGGCCCCGTTGCTCCCTAGGTAGGAAGGTGCCGTGGAGGGGTCGAAGCTGTACTCCAGCACGTATGGCGCTCCGGCAGCCACGCTGGCATCCTCCACCGACACCACGGTGCCTTCTACCCGGAACGTGATCAGACCATCCGCTGCCCCGGCCGGGACGCCCGGCACCAGAACTCCAGCCGCCACCAGCAGTGCCACGCCCAGTGCCTTGATCGCCATGGGATCTCACCTCCGCTGCAGTTCCCGGAAGGCTAGCGATGCTCAACATCCTTTGGCAATGAACCAATCACGACGAGCCGGCCACCAGCGAACCACGAGGGCTACGACGACCCCAGCCCGCATCGGATAGGACATGCAATGCAAGCCCGATCCAGTGACGAGGACGTGCACCGATCTCACGTCTCTGGCTTGTCGTCTCGCGCCACGGCCCCATCCCGAACGTCGGTCTCCGAACTCAGGACGCCGCGCTGGCGGCTGGGGCGATCCTTGCGGTGAGCCCCTCCCAGTTGGTCACTCGAGCGGTCGCCCGGTCGCTGTGAACCGGAGCCACTGGCTGTTCTGACTCGTTGAGGTGCTGGTCCAGCCCAGGGCTCGGATCGTGCAGCGCACCTTCGCGCTCGTCGGCTGGCCCTTGCAGGTGAATCGTCCCTTGGTGTCGACCACGTTCCCCGTCAACAGGGTCGCCGGCTGCTTGTAGGCGATCTTCAGGGTCGAATCGTTCCAGGTGTACGAGCCCTTGGCGTCAGGCTCACCCCGGACGCGAATCCTGCCGTAGCCGTCCCCTTCAGGCAGGAGCGTGATGGTCACGTCCAGGCCCCACCTCCCTGTGAACCTCCACGTGTCTGCACCTGCGGGCGCTCTGGAGGGCACCGCGGCTGCGGTGGGTGCCGGCTGCGCGGCGTCCGTGGCAGGAGCCGGTGGGGCGGCGGGTGCAGGGTTCGCCGGTGCCTGCGCCACGGGCCTGTCGGGGGTGAGATCGGCAGCGCCTTGCGGGTCGTCGAGCGCGGCCTGCCGCAGCGCCATCCAACTGACGAAGCCCCCAGCGACCAGCACCATGAGGATGCCGAGCAGGACCTTGAGCCGGAAGGTCCGTGTGCGTCGGCCACGTGGGGCCGGGACGTCGAAAGGCGTCAGTGAGTCAACCAAGTCCAGTGCCTGGCCCTCGATCTGTCTTGCACCTGGGCTGAGCTCGCCCGGGGCACCCTGTGGTGTGCGGTTCTTCGGCATGACACACCTCCGACCCGATTCCATGGTAGGGCGCTGAGCCACCCGAAGGGCTGGCTCACATCACAGCTGAGGCGATAGGTCGTCCATGTCGCCGACGTGATCCCCGGAGCGACCTGGGCTCCATCGCACGCACGATCCGCCAGTCCCTAGGGCACGAACGGCCTTCGCACGCTCGCCCTCGCGCGATCCCCTGCGCGGACGCAAGGCCCTGGTGCCGGCGGAGACCGAGGATGGAGCCTGAGAGGCACGAGGAACGGGCCGTGGCGGGCGGCGGTCACCACCTGGGTTGTCGTCAACCTCGTGAGCATCACGCAAGTCGTGGGGTTCGCCACTCGCGCCAGCCACGGCATGGTCGTGAACCAGGCCCTAGGCATTCTCATCGCGCTCTTGGCGATCCCGGCAACCGTCGTCCTGATCGGCGACGCCCGTGCAGGAAGTCCCTGGTGGATCGGCCTGGCCGTGTTCGATGCCCTCGTGGTCTTGATGGTGGTCGTCGACAACTGGTGGCCCGTGGAGTCCCGGCAGCCCGCACGCCCAGTCATCCTGATCCCCTACCTGCTCATCTTCTTCGGCAGCATCCTGCTGATGGGACTGTCGATGTACCGCGTGAACCGCCGCCTGACGCAAGCTTCACCGCCCCGTAGCGCGGACGTAGTGAGAGGGGATCTCGATCGCTGCGTCCGCGGTGACCGGAGCAGAAGCCTTCTGCGTGACCACCTCGCGATGCCTATCGGACGGTCGAGGGCGACGTGCCCGTTGGCAGGTGACATGGCGCGTTCCGCCCCGAGATCAACCGGGCAACGGGCCTACCCTTGACCCATGATCCGTCCTCGTCCGACGGCACTGACAGCAGTGATCGGCTGCAGTCGCCCTGATCCTCACACTCGCCTCCGCCCCACCAGCCACGGCAAAGGTGCGCAAGCCCTTCCGGGCCATCTACATGAGCCAACTGACGGTGCTTACTGAGCGGAACACCGCCCTCCTGGGAATCGAGCACGACGTGAACGGCGGCTTCACTGACCGCATCACGGACTGCGCGGCGCAGACGCCCGATCCGGTCGGAATGGCGGCGCTGGCCGATGCCGTGCGCGGGTCCGCCGACGCGTGGCGGATATCGGCCACAGGCGTGGCGAAGAACGCCAAGGGCATGGTCACGGCGGACTGGTTCACCAATCCGGCCGACGTCAGCACCGTGAAGCGCGCTGCGAACAGCTTCATCCAGTATGCAAGCCGCGGCAAGGAGGCGCTCTACGGCGTTGCGTCCGCCTACGAGGCGATGGGTGCAGGCGACTGCGGGACGGCCGGCAAACTGTTCGACGCTGCGCTGGGGGGTCAGGCGGATGCCGGCGACCTCTACAAGACGGCCATGACGACGTTCCGCAAACCCCTCTAGAGGTCGATGCTCGGGCTTAGGGCGAGTCCTGCCGTGGCCCGATGCTGCCGCCAATTCCACGACCGTGAGGTCGCGGCGCACGTCAACGTGAAGGACGGTCAGTGGTGAGCAGCGGCGACGCCTAGAGCGATACCCGGAACACCGAGTAGAGCGGTCTCCATCGGCAGACGGCGCTGACAAGCTGACTCGCGCCCACGCCGACGCTTGGCACATGGGACCGGCGTCGATTGCCGACCTGCCGAGGACTGGTCGACACGGTGCCCTTGGGTGGGAGGTGAGCGTGTCCTGAGTGCCCCTCGGGACCCGTGACGACCACTGCATCGTCACGACACCGGAGATCCGATCGGACTGGAGTCGTCTCCGCAGCGCCGGCCGGGTCGAGGGTGACGAAGGGCCCTAGTGGAGCCCCGATCCGCAGTCCTAGCCTGACGGTGGCCTTCGGCGGAGGTGCCCCATGGAGAGTGGCGCGATCCTGGATCTCGATGGACTCCAGGGGCTCCTAGACGCCCTGCATGGTCTCGGCTATCGAGTCGTCGGGCCGAGGCTTCGCGACGGGGTGCTCGTGCTTGCCGAGCTCTCGAGCCTCGATGAGCTTCCGCGCGGGATCGGCGACGAGCAGGCGGCCGGGCGCTACCGCACCCACGCCCGCGGTGACGAGGCGTTGTTCGGGTTCGCCACCACGGCGCAGTCGGCGAAGCCCCTGCTGTTCCCGGCTGACGAGCAGCTGTGGCGCGGTGTCCGGGCAGGGACGGAGTTCGACGTGTCCGAGACGGACCCGCAGGCCGGTCCCGTCGCCCTGCTCGGCATCCGAGGCTGCGACCTCGCCGCGATCCTCGTCCACGACCGCGTCCTGCTCGGCCGGACAGGGGTGGACGTGCGCTACGCCGCGAGACGCGACCGCTGCTTCCTGGTCGCGGTGACGTGCACCACCCCTGCTGGAACCTGCTTCTGCGCCTCGATGGGCACCGGCCCCAAGCCGGGCGACGGTGCCGACCTCGTACTCACCGAGCTGATCGACGATCTCAGCCACCGATTCCTCGTCGAGACGGGGACGGCGGCCGGCGCCGAGGTCCTGGCCGGGCTCACGACGGTCGCAGCCGGTGCGGCCGACCTGGCCGCCGCTGACGCAGTCGTGGCTGCGGCGACGGCGCACATGGGCCGCGAGATGCGAACCGACGACCTGACCGACCTGCTCTTCGCGAGCGCCGAGAGCCCCCGGTGGGAGGACGTGGCCGAGCGCTGCCTCGCATGCACCAACTGCACGATGGTGTGCCCGACGTGCTTCTGCACGTCGATCGAGGACGTCAGCGACCTGACCGGCGCCGTCGACGAGCGTCACAGGGTCTGGGACTCGTGCTTCTCGATGGAGTACTCACGGCTGCACGGCGGCGCAGTGCGCACCTCGACGAGCGCTCGGTACCGGCAGTGGCTCACGCACAAGCTGGCGGCGTGGCCTGTCCAGTTCGGGATGTCGGGCTGCGTCGGATGCGGGCGCTGCATCACCTGGTGCCCGGCTGCCATCGACCTCACCGACGAGGTAGCAGCCCTTCGCGAGGACGCGGCGCACCGTGAGGCGTCACGCGCGGGTACCCCCACATCGACCACGAATCGCTAGGAGGAGCCCATGCGCACCCTCGCCGAGTATCTTCCCGAGCACCCGTTCTTCACCGGTCTCGACACTGAGGCCATGGAGCTGGTGGTCGGCTGCGCGCAGAACGTGCACTTCAAGCAGGGTGACGTCCTGTTCCGCGCCGGGACACCAGCGGACACGTTCTATGTCGTTCGCCATGGCCGGGTCGCCCTCGAAGTCCACGACCCCCAGCGTCAGACGATGGTCGTCGCCACCCTGGGCGATGGTGAGGTTGCTGGCTGGTCCTGGCTGGTGCCGCCGTACCAGTGGATGTTCGACGGACGCGCCGTCTCCGCAGTGAGCGCGGTTGCGCTGGACGGGGCGTGCCTGCGCGGCAAGTGCGATCAGGACCCGCGTCTCGGCTATGCACTGATGCAGCGCGTCTCGCATGTCATGTACGAGCGCCTGCAGGAGACCCGCATGCGCCTGCTCGACCTCTACGGCGGTTCGTCGTGACCGTCGGTGCGCCGACCGCAGCGTCGACGAGGGACCTGCCCCCGGATCCGATGATCCCCAGGGCGTTCGGCGTCGTGGGCACCCACCTGGACACCCGGGACACGGTCACCCTGGCACTCGAGCCGATCGACGGCCCGCCTCTGGAGCACCGGGCGGGGCAGTTCACCATGCTGCACGCCTTCGGCGTCGGGGAGGTCCCCATCTCGATCTGCGGGGACCCCACCCGGCCCGGGCCCCTGATGCACACGATCCGCGATGTCGGCAGCGTCACGCACGCGCTGGCGACGGCGACCCCGGGCACCATGATCGGTGTCCGCGGGCCGTTCGGCACCGGATGGGACGTCACGGACGGCAAGGGCGGCGACATCGTCATCGTCACCGGCGGGATCGGGCTGGCACCTCTGCGCCCAGCGATCCTGGAGGTGGTCTCCCGGCGCGCCGACTACGGACGGGTGGTACTGCTCTACGGCGCACGCTCGCCGGACGACATCCTCTTCGCCGACGACATGACGGCGTGGGCCGCGAAGCACGACATCGTGGTCGAGGTGACGGTCGACTACGGCCCGCCCAGCTGGACCGGCCGGGTCGGACTGGTGACCACGCTGGTGGCTCGGGCCGGCTTCGATCCCCTGCACAGCCTGGCCCTCGTCTGCGGCCCCGAGGTGATGATGCGGTACGCGGCGTCGGCGTTGATCACGCGCGGCGTGCCGGACACCCGCATCCGCCTGTCCATGGAGCGCAACATGAAGTGCGGCATCGGCCTGTGCGGCCACTGCCAGCTTCGCGAGCTGTTCCTCTGTGTCGACGGTCCGGTCCTGGGCTACGACCGACTCGCCCCGCTGATGAACGTCCGGGAGCTGTGATGACGGACACCCCGACCCTGGCCGTCTGGAAGTTCGCCTCCTGCGACGGCTGCCAGCTCACCCTGCTGAACTGCGAGGAGGCTCTGCTCGACGTCGCCGACCGGGTGACCATCGCCTACTTCCCGGAGGCCACGAGCGCCGTGGTCGCGGGACCCTACGACATCAGTCTCGTCGAGGGCTCGATCACGACTCCCGGAGATGCCGAGCGCATCCAGCAGGTGCGTGCGGCCTCCGGCAAGCTGATCACGATCGGCGCCTGCGCCACCGCCGGCGGGATCCAGGCTCTTCGCAACTTCGCCGACGTGTCGGAGTTCCTGTCCGTCGTATACGCACATCCGGCGTACCTGGCCACGCTGGACCGCTCGACTCCGATCGCGGCACACGTCACGGTGGACTTCCAGCTGCGCGGCTGCCCGATCGACCGGCACCAGCTGCTCGAGGTCCTGTCGGCCCTGCTGCAGGGCCGCACGCCGCGGATCCCGACCTACAGCGTCTGCGTCGAGTGCAAGAGGCGAGGCGTCACCTGCGTCGCAGTTGCCGGTGCGTCACCGTGCCTCGGGCCGGTCACCCAGGCCGGCTGCGGCGCACTGTGCCCATCCTTCAGCAGAGGCTGCTACGGCTGCTTCGGACCGAACGACACCCCCAACACGGCATCCCTCGCCGAGCGACTGCGCGCGGCAGGCATGACGGAGGCCGAGGTGATGCGCATCTTCCGGACCTTCAATGCCGGGGCGGAGCCGTTCCGGG
This sequence comes from uncultured bacterium, assembly GCA_963700255.1. Taxonomy (GTDB): domain Bacteria; phylum Actinomycetota; class Actinomycetes; order S36-B12; family S36-B12; genus UBA10649. The sequence goes on from CAVOWW010000004.1 coordinate 58,294, forward strand.
TGGAGAGCGTGGCGCACGAGCACGAGCAGGTGGCGACGTGACACACAAGATGACCTCCGGCAGCCAGGTGCTGTCCGTGGAGCTGCTCACCCGGGTGGAGGGCGAGGGCGGGATGCACGTCCACGTCCAGGACGGCGAGGTCGTCGACGTCCACCTGCGCATCTTCGAGCCGCCCCGGTTCTTCGAGGCGTTCCTGCGGGGGCGTTCCTACACGGAGCCGCCCGACATCACCGCACGCATCTGCGGGATCTGCCCCGTGGCCTACCAGATGAGTGCCTGCCTGGCCATCGAGGACGCCTGCGGCGTGACCGTGCCCGAGGAGATCAGACTGCTGCGCAGGCTGCTCTACTGCGGCGAGTGGATCGAGAGCCATGCGCTCCACATCTTCCTGCTGCACGCCCCGGACCTGCTGGGCTATCCGGGTGCCATCGAGATGGCCCGGGACCATCGCGGGCTCGTGGAGTCCGCTCTGCGCATGAAGCGTGCGGGCAACGACCTGATGACAGCCGTGGGGGGACGGGCCGTGCATCCCGTCAACGTTCGCATCGGTGGTTTCCACCGGCTGCCGCGTCGCGACGAGCTGCTTGCCGTACGGCCACAGCTCGTCGCCGCCCGCGAGGACGCCATCGCGGCGGTGCCGCTCGTCTCCAGCTTCGAGTTCCCCGAGTTCGAGCAGCCCTACCCGTACCTCTCGCTGAGCTCCGAGAACGGCTATCCGCTGGAGTCCGGATCCCTGGTGGCCAGCACCGGGCTGACCGCACCGGTGCGGGCCTTCAACGAGCACGTGGAGGAGCAGCACGTCGCGCACTCGAACGCGCTGCACTCGACGTTCGACGGGGAGCCGTACGTCGTCGGCCCGCTGGCCCGGTACAGCCTGAACCATTCCGCCCTGGCGCCCCTGGCGCGTGAATGCGCCGAGATCGGTGGGCTCGGCACCACGTGCCGCAATCCCTTCCGCTCGATCATCGTCCGGACGGTCGAGCTCGTGCACGCCCTGGACGAGGCGATCCGGCTCATCGACGGCTGGGAGGGTGCACCCGTCGCATCGGTTCCCGTCCCGGCGAGGGCCGGGGAGGGGCACGGCGCCACCGAGGCCCCCCGGGGCCTGCTCTACCACCGCTACCGCATCGACGATTCAGGCTCGATCCTCGACGTGCAGATCACCCCGCCCACGGCGCAGAACCAGAGGGCGATCGAGGCGGACCTCCGGGCGTTCGTGCAGGCGAACCTGGACCTCTCGCACGAGGAGCTCACGCGCCAGTGCGAGATCGCGATCCGCACCTACGACCCGTGCATCTCGTGCGCCACCCACTTCCTCGACCTTCGGGTGGAGCACCGGTGAGCCGCCCGAGATCGCCGTCGCCGCCGCACGGGCGCGCGATGGTCATCGGGGTCGGCTCGATCGATCGCGGTGACGACGCTGTCGGCCCCGTCGTCGCCGGCCGTGTCCGGGATGCAGTGCTGGCATCCGGAGACTCCTGGGTGGACGTCGTGGTCCACGAGGACCCCACCGCGCTGGCTGACGCGATGGCGGGCCTCGATGTTGCCGTCGTCATCGACGCGGTGCAGTCGGGTGACGAGCCGGGACGCGTGACGTGGCGCGAGGTGGGCTGCGGGGAGCCAGCGCTGCCCGCAGGCAGGGCGCCCGGCGTCGCAGGGACGCATGGCATGGGCCTGGCCACCGCCATTGAGCTGTCCCGCGCGCTGGGCCTGCTCCCAGCCCGCGTCGTGGTGGTCGGAGTGGAGGCCGTCGACTTCGGTCACGGCCGGGCGCTGTCCGCCCCGGTGATGAGCGCAGTTCCGTCCGCCCTCAACGTGGTCCTCGGCATCCTCGGCATCGGCGCCGCGGGCGAGCTAGCTACTGACGCTGAGGGGAAGCAGTCCTCACGAGCGCGGTGAGCCGGCTCCAGCCTCGAGGTCGGCCATCTCTTGTCGCGCCTCGGCAAGGCGCTGCCGCGTCGCCGCAGCGAACATGATCGCGTCGCGTTCCGCCTGGACCGCTCCTCGGTGGATCTCCTCGAGTTCGGCAATCTCGATGGCGAGCGCGATCGGGTCGACGTCCTCGCGGACGACCACGTCCTCGGCCCCGTCCTCCGGCACGAGGTCCTCAACGACGTCCTCGGACTCCGACTCGAGGACCTCGACGACGTCCTCCGGCACCAGGTCCTCCGGCAGGAGGTCCTCAACCACGTCCTCCGGCACGAGGTCCTCAACCACGTCCTCCGGCACGGCCACGTCCTCGACAACGTCCTCGGACTCCGACTCGAGGTCTTCGACAACGTCCTCCGGGACGACCACGTCCACGGACTCCGACTCGAGGTCAACGGCAGGCTCGATCTCCGGTTCCGGAATCAGCTCGGACTCAGGCTGCGGATCAATGGCCCTGGCAGCACCGAGGCCCAGCCCCCACTCCGGGGCTACCTCCTCCTCCTCGGCCCGCGGGTCTGGCCACTCCACGGGCTCGAGGACCTTGTTCGATGATCGCTCCGCCGCCGAAGCCTGCTCCCAGTCCGCATCCTCGGACTCCAACGCCAGTTCGGGCGCCTCCGGAAGGTCCGACCGGGTGAACCAGCCGAAGTCGAAGGCCTCGACCAGGACCGACTCCAGCACGGCACCGATCTCGTCGGCAGAGACGGGCTCGCCACCGGCGTCGGACGCCTCGCCTGGGCCCACCGACCGACTGATCGAATAGCGCTGAAGAAGCTCGTCGGTGACGCGCGTCAGGTGCTCGCGCTGCTCAGTCGAGAGTTCATGACCCTTCTCGGAGAACTCGTCTCGCCCGCCGGTGATTCGGTCACGCCAGCGTCCGCTCATGGTCACCTCCCTCCGCAACGGGGCGTCACTCGGAGCGCCCCTCCCTTTGGCCGCCACCCTACGCTTCGCAGCCGCACGCAGCGGGTGGGTTCGCAGGCCAGCGTGTTCCGTACCTCATGTCGGTGGCGGCTACGCCGGGGAACGCGGCACCAGGCCCTTCACCCGCCACCAACGGGCGCCGCTAGCGGGCCATGTACCCGCCATCGATGTACAGCTCGGAGCCGGTCACGAACGAGGCATCGTCACTCGCGAGGTAGGCGACGCCGGCCGCGACCTCGTCCGGCCGGCCCAGACGCCGCATGGGCGTCAGGTCCATCATCACGTCCTCGATCTCGGTCCCGCGCGCTGCATCCATGATGGCTGTGTCGACAAAGCCCGGATGCACGGAGTTGACCCGCACCCCCTCCAGGGCCCAGCCGATGGCAGCCGTCTTGGTCATCGTCCGCACCGCGCCCTTCGCCGCGTGGTACGCAGGCGACGCACCGAACCCGCCGCTCGACCCGAAGATGGAGCTGATGTTGACGACGGAGCCTCGCCCGGAGGCCTTGAGGGCTGCGGCAGCGATCTTCATGCCGAGGAAGACGCTGGTCTGGGTGATCGCGATCGTGCGCTCGTAGTCCGCACGCGTCGTCTCCTCGAGCGTGGCCATGTCACCCACCCCGGCATTGTTGACGAGGATGTCGAGCCCGCCGAACAGGTCGACGGCCTGCTCCACCGCGCGTTCCCACGCCTGCTCATCCGTGACGTCGAGGAGAGTGAAGGACGCGCGTCCGCCGTCCGCCTCGATCTCGTCGACCACGGGCTGCCCGTCTGCGATGTCCGTCACCAGCACGCTCGCACCCTCAGCCGCGAGCCGCATCGCCGTTGCACGGCCGATCCCCCCGGCCGCTCCCGTGACCAGTGCTACTCGCCCCACCAGCCTCTGCATGCGAACTCCCTCGACGATGTCCGCCGAGGGTAGCCCCGAGTGACCGTGGGCGTGACGGGAATCCGGGGGTCAGCTGACCGTCAGCTGGGTTCCGTCGCAGGTGCCCTGGACGGTGACACTCGTCCCGTCCTCCGCGGTAACTGTCACCGGCTGGTCGCAGGAGCCCGTCCACTCCGTCCCCCAGTTCAGGGGCTTCGCCTCCGTCCGCGCCTCCACAGAGACGCTGGGCGTCCAGCCGAGGAACGTCCAGTTGGCGGGATCGGTCCGGTCGAACTCGCTCGTGCACGTCAGCGCGACGGCGACGTACCCGGCCTCGGCGTCGTCCGCCGCGACCTTCATCACCCACGAGATCGTGGACGAGACCAGGTAGTCGCCTTCGGCGACTGCCTGCGGGTTGTAGGGATACGGCTGGTCGGGATCGGTGTTCACCGGGACCCGGACCTGGAAGATCGCCGAACCGCTGCCCGGTTCGACCATGCTGTCGAACCGCGGGGGCGTGTCCTCGTCGAAGCCGATGAGCGTTGCGGGGTCGAGCGTGAGGGTGACGGGGCTCTCCCCGTCGTTGACGATTGCGAGCTGGTCCCATTCGTCGGTGTCGAACTCGGCCCTCTTGCATCCGCTGAAGAACGGCACGGGCGCCGCCGACCCGGAGGCGGCAGGCGCCGTCGCGGAGCCCGAGGCCGACGGGACCGACGAGGCGGTCGGGGACGGTGACGGGTCGGCAGGTGCCGACGACGCGGAGTCACCCTGGGGCGCTGCAGTGGAGCAGGCAGCCAGCAGGAGGGCCGGGCCGAGGATGGCGAGGATTGATCGACGCATCCGTCGAGTCTGCCAGACAGGCTAGCCGAGCACCTTCACCCCGGATGCCCGCTGCACGGACAGCTGCACATCCGGTCCGGCAACGCACGAGAGCACATGACCGCCAGCCATGCGATCGGCCGTCAATCCATGCAGATGGAGCCCAGGAGCGCCCGTGCCGGCCAGGTCGGCGCCCGTGCGGAAGCCCACAAGCACCGCGCGCCTCTGGCCGAGAGCGAAGACGGTCTGCCCGGCGACCGCGGACGCCAGCGCCGGATAGGGCTCGGGCTGTGCCGCGACGCTGCGTGTCACCAGCGAGGCGAAGGTGCCGCGAACGCGGACGGCCACGACTCCGGACTGCGTCTGCGCCAGCTGGTCCACGAGCCCGGCGAGCTCGGCGCACGTGGTCCCGGGGGCGATCGGGCCGGATGACTGCGGCGTGAACCGGATCGCCTGGAGGAAGGGCGTCGTGCGGGAGAGGGCTGCGCGTTGCGGCACTCCGTCGATGCCGATGCGGTAAGGAACACCGCCGACCAGGACGAGCTCGCCGTCGAGGTGGTCGAAGGTGCCCAGTCCGAGGGTCTGGCCCCGCACGACGGCACCGACGGGCGCGAGTCCGTCGTAGTCCGGCGCGATCAGGTAGTCGTACGTGCCGACTTGGGAGACCCAGGCGTCCTCGTCGGCCGCGACGGCAGTGCCCCCGAGGCTCACGATCAGCAGCACTGCAGCGCCAACGGCTGCGGTGACTGTGCGATGGCGTCTCACGGGATCGGGAGCCTAGCGTGCCGACTGCGCCACCGCCTCGACGCGTGGATTCGGACCGTGGGACGATGACGGCGCCCGAACGCCCCCACTCCCCGCCCTGGGAGGATCACATGCCCGCCGACCGTGCGCCGTCCGTCCTCATCACGGGGATCCACAGCGAGCTCGGGTTCGCCATCTCCCACCAGTTCCGCCGCGAGGGCTGGTTCGTCATCGGGTGCGACCAGGGCACCACCACCGGGCGCAACGCCCGTGTGCACATCAGTGCGGACCTCACCAATGAGGACGACTGCAGGAGAGCGGCCGCGCGCGCCTCGAAGCTGGGCAACGGCATCGACTGCATCGTCAACTGCGCGGACATCCAGGTCGATGGCCCCGTCGAGGAGTTCGGGGCGCAGGCCTGGGACGTGATGATGGACGTGAACGTCAAGAGCGTCTTCCTGCTCGCCACGGCGGGCATGCGCTACCTCGAGGAGATGCACGGCAGCATCGTCGCGGTGGCTCCTGGCGTGGTGCGCAAGGAGGGAGCCGAGCATGCGGTGCACGACGCGAGCCGGGCTGCCGTCATCGCCCTCATGACGTCGCTGACCGACGAGCTCGCCCGCCACGACATCCACGTCCACGTCATCACCCCGGACCAGGACGGCATCCCCCTGTCACCGGATGAGGTGGCAGAGCGGGTGTGGGCCGTCGCCGGCTTCGACAGCGAGGGCCACGAGCTCTCCTTCGCGCACGCGCACTAGGAGCCGGCTGCGGTCAGCTCCTCGAGCTCGGCGATGACGAGCGAGACCAGGGTCTGCGGATCGGGCACGAGATCGGCATCGCTGGCGAAGCCCACGGTCACGGTCCCGGCATAGGTGAAGATCGTCGCGGTCAGCGGCTGGTCGCCTGAGCAGGGCGCGAACCCGATCACCTGCCGCACCGGGATCCCCTCAAGCGCCAGGGCAGACGTCGGACCCGGCACGTTGGTGAGCACCCCGACCGCCTTGTTGGCGAAGAAGTTGGTCAGGGCCGTGGCCATGCGGGCTGGTGACATCGAGATCGTGCGCTGGAGCCCGAAGGTGAGCACGGGCTCGTCGGAGTTCTTGATCCGCTGCATGCGATGCCGAAGGTCGTCGATCCGCTCCTCCGGCGTGACCCCGGTCAGGGGCATGTCGAGCATGACCAGGGCGAAGTGGTTGCCGAGGTCCTCCGGCAGGTCCTCGCTGAAGGGCTTGAGGTTGACAGGCACCATCCACAGGACCTCGTCGACCTGATCCCCGCGTCCCGCGAGATACGCCCTGAGCGCTCCAGCAAGCGCCCCCACCAGGACATCGTTGACGGTCGCATGGCGTCGGCGTGCCGCGGCCTTGATGGGGCCCATGTCGATCGGGGCCGACCAGGCGACCGACTTCACGTCTCCCGGCCGGCCGGTCCAGACGGTGCGGGACGACCCGCCGAGGAGGAGCTTTCCCGCCGATGTCATGTCATTGACGCTGCGGTGGTCGTCCACCCCGAGCACCTCGACCGCATCGACGAGCCGATCCGGGTGCCGGATGAGCCCGATCGTGGAGGCAAGGGTCGAAGCCGCCGAGGACGCTGCCGCCTGAGGCGCTGTCACCGCGTGGCCCACCGTGCTGACCGCGCCCTTCGCAACTCCTGCGACCATCGACGCCGCCGTCCTGGTCGTGGCCCCGGTGACGCGGACCACCTCCGCGGCCGACGCGCCGATGGCGTCCGTCGAGAGCAGCGCTCCCCCGCTCGTTCCCGAGCGCGCCACCTTGGGGACGGTCGCGGCGTAGTCGGGGTCCAGCATTCCGAGCATGACCTGGGTGAGGCGCACTCCGTCGGCGATCGCGTGATGGAAGCGGGTCACGATCACCGAGCCGGCGGTCCCGTCGTCCAGCCGCACCGGCGAGAGCAGCTCCGCCGACCACAGCGGATGCCCGCGGTCGAAGGGCGCCGAGCGCGCGGCCGCCACGTGGCGCTGGACGTCGGGCATCGCGGACTCCGGGGGCATCTCCACCCCGGTCACGTGGCGTGTGACGTCGAACTCGGGGTCGTCGACCCACCACCACGAGGTGCCCCGATGCACTGCGGTGCGACCGAAAACGGGATGGCGAGCGACGAGGGCGCGGAAGGCATCTTGGAGCACGTCGACGGCCGGCGCACCGTCGAGGACCACTGCCACATCGATGACCATGAGGTTGTTGGGCCGGTCCATGGTCAGCCACAGGGCGTCCTGGGCGCTCATGCGCGTTCCGTCCATCGTTCCTCCCGGATCACAGCGTAGGCAGCGCAGGTCGCCGTGGCCTCGGTAGGTTGCACGCATGGCTGACCTGAGCATCGGTGGCGCACTCGACCCCGCCACCAAGGAACGTACCGCCGACTCCACTGTCATCGGGACAGCGGACCTCACGACCCACGGCGTCATCGTAGGCATGACGGGCTCGGGCAAGACCGGCCTGGGCATCGTCCTCATCGAGGAGTGCCTGGCGGCGGGGGTGCCCACCCTGCTCATCGACCCCAAGGGCGACCTGACCAACCTCTGCCTGACCTTCCCCGGGCTCGCGGCGGCCGACTTCGAGCCGTGGGTCAACGCGAGCGACGTCGCCAAGGCCGGTGTGACGGCTGGCGAGTACGCGGGCCAGCAGGCGACCCTGTGGCGCGAGGGCCTCGCGGGCTGGGGCATCGCCCCCGACCGCATCGCCGCGCTGCGCCAGGCGGTCGACTTCGAGGTCTACACGCCGGGCTCGAGCTCCGGCACGCAGCTGAACATCGTCGGGACCCTGCAGGCGCCGCCCAGCGGGACGCCGAGCGAGGACACAGCGGACGAGATCGAGAGCTACGTGACCAGCGTCCTCTCGATGCTCGGCATCGATGCGGATCCGCTGTCCTCGCGTGAGCACGTGCTCCTGTCGGCGCTCATCCAGCACGCGTGGAGCCAGGGCGAGGACCTCGACCTCGCCACGCTTCTCGCACGGGTCCAGCAGCCACCGATGCGCAAGCTCGGCGTCCTCGAGCTGGACCAGTTCTTCCCGGCTGCCGACCGCGCCACGTTCACCGTGCGCCTGAACAGCCTCCTGGCCTCGCCGGGATTCGCCACCTGGATGGCGGGTGACCCGATCGACATCGAGTCGATGCTGCACACCGCCGAGGGCCGGCCCCGCTGCGCCATCATCACGACCTCCCACCTGTCCGACGAGCAGCGACAGTCCGTCACCGCGCTGATCCTCGCCAAGCTCGTCACGTGGATGCGCCGTCAGGGTGGCACCTCGGACCTGAGGGCCCTGCTCTACATGGACGAGGTCGCCGGCTACCTTCCCCCCACCGCGAATCCGCCCACCAAGAAGCCGATCATGCTGCTGCTCAAGCAGGCTCGCGCCTTCGGACTGGGCGTCGTGCTGTCCACCCAGAACCCCGTCGACGTCGACTACAAGGCGCTCTCGAATGCGGGCACCTGGCTCATCGGCCGCCTCCAGACCGAGCAGGACAAGGCTCGGCTGATCGACGGGCTGAAGAGTGCCGCCGGAAGCGTCGACATCAGCGCCGTCAGCGAGACCATCTCGAGCCTGGGCAAGCGCCAGTTCATGCTCAAGCGAGTGGGGTCCGACCAGCCGTCGCTGACGACGACCCGGTGGGCGATGAGCTACCTGCGGGGCCCGCTGATGCGCAACGAGATCACGAAGCTCGCCGAGTCCGGGCTGGTGTCCCGCGCGGTCGCGCTGACGGCGACGACCCAGGCCCCCGCTCCCACCGGCTCCGTCGCCGCTCCCGGTCCCGCCACCGCCGCGGCGCCGGCCGTCGCCACGGGAATCGCACCGCCTGCCGCCCTCGCCGACGACGAGACCCCCGTCGCGCCGGCCGTCGCCACGGGAATCGCCGTGTCCTACCTCGATCCCGCTGCCCCGTGGGCCGCCACGATCGGGGCGTCCGCCGGCACCCGGCTGCAGGCGGCGGCCATCGCCCGGGTGCGGCTGCGCTACGACGACACGAAGGCCGACCTGATCCACGACGAGGAGTACGAGGCGGTGCTGTGCCCGCTCCCGGCGGTGCCGAGCCCGACCGACTTCACCTCCGTCGACTACGACGATCGCGACCTGCTCGCTGTCGCGCCGCAGGGAGCGGTGTACACGCTTCCCGTGGCCGACATCGGCCGCAAGACGTGGTGGACGGACCTCAAGAGGTCGCTCACCGACCACCTGGCCAGCACCCTGAAGGTCCAGATCCTCGTCAACCCCGAGCTCAAGCTGTACTCGCGCGTCGGTGAGACCTCCGAGCAGTTCACCGAGCGCTGCGCCCTGGCCGCCGACGCGAAGGCCGACGCGGCCGTCGCGGCGCTGCAGAAGAAGTACGACACCAAGCTGCGGACGCTGCGCACGCGGGCGGACACCGCCACAACCGCTGCCCAGCGCGCCGCGGCGCAGCACACCACCCAGCACGGCACCGGGGCGCAGGTGACGAACCTGCTGGGGGGCCTGTTCGGGGGCGCCCGGAGCCGGCGCTCCATCGTGACGGATGTCCGTCGCGCCTCGGCCTCGGCGTCGAGGGTGGACGCAGCGCAGGACAAGGTGACGGCCGCGGAGCAGGCGATTCTCGACCTCGAGGCGGAGCTGCGGGACGAGGTGACCGGCATCGACGCCGAGTGGAGTGCCAAGGCCGCCACGATCACGACGATGGACGTGCCGCTCGAGCGATCGGACGTCGTGGTCGCGGACCTGCGGCTGGTGTGGGTCCCCAGCACCTCCTGACGAACTTCTCGGAGCGCGCGCATCAGCGGGGGTCGGGGCGGTACGGTCTCGCCAGCCTTCGAGTGACGAGGAGTCCCCGTGTCCCATCTGCATCCGCAGGACGAGGCACCACTCGGCTTCCCCGAGGCGGCCGGCGACAAGGGCCTGAAGAGCGGCGCGCTCGGCCTCATGTCGAGCATCGTCGTCGGCATGGCCTCCACGGCACCTGCCTACAGCCTGGCGGCGAGCCTCGGCTTCGTCGTGGCGACGGCCAACGGCGACGGCATCATCGGGGTCAAGGCACCGTCCATCATGCTGCTGGCCTTCATCCCGATGTTCTTCATCGCCATCGCGTACCAGCAGCTCAACCGGGCCGAGCCCGACTGCGGCACCACCTTCACGTGGGCGACCCGCGCCTTCGGCCCGCGTGCCGGTTGGATCGGCGGCTGGGGCATCATCGCCGCCGACGTCATCGTCATGGCCAACCTCGCCCAGATCGCCGGTTCGTACGGGTTCCTGCTCTTCGGCCTCGACGACCTCGCGGAGTCGACGATCTGGAGCATGGTCGCCGGTGTCGCCTGGATCATCATCATGACGTACATCTGCTACCGCGGGATCGAGGTCTCCGCGCGCCTCCAGTACGCCCTGCTCGGCATCGAGGTCGTCGTGCTGGTGATCTTCTCCGCGATCGCCCTCGTCAAGGTCTACTCGGGCAACGCCACCCCGGACTCGCTGACCCCGGAGCTCTCGTGGCTGTGGCCGTCGGGCATCACCCTGAGCGCCATGGTGACCGCGACGCTGATCGCCGTGTTCATCTACTGGGGCTGGGACACCGCAGTCTCCATCAACGAGGAGACCTCCGACCCGGAGAAGACGCCCGGCCGGGCAGCCGTCATCTCGACCCTCCTCCTGCTGCTCACCTACGCGATCGTCAGCGTCGCGACCGTCGCATTCGCGGGTGTCGGTGAAGAGGGGCTGGGACTGGCGAACCCCGAGAACTCCGACGACGTGTTCCAGGCGTTGGGGCCGTCGGTCTTCGGCGACTCGGGCATCGGCCAGCTGCTCGAGATCCTGCTGATCCTGTCGGTGCTCTCGTCGGCCGCCGCCTCCACCCAGACCACGATCCTGCCCACCGCACGGACGACCCTGGCGATGGGCGCGTACAAGGCGCTGCCGAAGTCGTTCGCCAACATCCATCCCCGCTACTTCACGCCGACGGTGGCGACGATCTGGATGGGCGTCGTCTCGATCGTGTTCTACGTGGGGCTGACGCTCGTGAGCGAGAACGTGCTGGGCGACTCGATCGCCGCCGTCGGCCTCATGATCGCGTTCTACTACGGCATCACCGGGTTCGCCGCCGTCTGGTTCTACCGTCACGAGATCTTCACAGGATTGAACAGCTTCGTGATGAAGGGCCTGTTCCCGTTCCTCGGCGGGACGATGCTGCTGGGCGCCTTCGTGATCGCGTCGTACCAGTACGCGCAGCCGGACTACGGCAGCACCACCCTCAACGGCGTCGGGGGCGTGTTCATCATCGGCATCGGCGCCCTGCTGCTCGGCGTCGTGCTGATGGTGGTGTGGAACATGATCGCGCCGGCATTCTTCCGAGGCGAGACGCTGTCGAAGCGGACCTCCTCGGAGCTCGTGCTGCTGGTGCCCTCGATGGAGGACGAGACGGTGCGCCTACCCGACTCGGGCCTCCCCGACATCGTCATCGCACCGGACCTGTCCAACCTCCCCGAGGGAGGGGTCGCACTCGACCTGGAGTCCGGCGAGGAGATCGAGAACACCGGGCAGCTACGGGCCCTGCGGGCCGAGCAGGCTCAGGAGGACGACACGGACGGGCAGAAGAAGGAGTAGGCAGCCGGGTCCGCCTTGGGCACGATCGCCCACCCGCGGGTCTGGTCGTCGGACGAGCCGGTGGGTCCCTCCCACAGCACCGACCCGACCACGATCCCGTCCAGGACCACCGGTCCGGCGGTCACGGCACTGTCGCAGGCGGTACTGGCCCGGTCGACGATCACGACCTGCTGGTCGGACTCCCCGGGCAGCACCTCGACCGCGGTCGGCTCGATCTCGACCCAGTCCGGCGACACAGCGGACCCCAGCAGCGCTGCATCGATCCCGATCGCGAAGGGATAGCGCGGGTCCGGGGGCGTGAGGTCGTCGCGCTGCCACGGATCGATCTCGGCGACTCCTTCGAACACCCATGGCGTGAGCGCCCCGCCGGCGACCGTCGTGAACACCGGACCTGACGGCAGGTCCGCCGACAGGTCGGGGCTCAGGTCGAGGCCGGCGGACGGCGCGGCCCCGGCAGCGACCGCGACGGTGGCGGCGATCTGGCCGGTCGACCTCGGCTCGGTGACGACGTCGGGCGTGGTCTGGCCGGCCCCCTTGACCATCAGCGGGACGTGAGCCACCTCGGACCATCGCTGCACCAGGGTGTCCCCCACCCGACGGTCGGCACGGTCCGTCATCGTGGCCCCATGGTCCGCGGTGACGATGATCATGGTGTCGTCGTACGAGCCGGATGCCTTGAGCGAGTCGATGAGCTCGCCCAGCTGCCGGTCGAAGTCGACCGCCGCATTCGCGTACAGGCGTCGCTGCAGCGACTTGAGCTCATCGGTGGAGTAGGTCTGGTCGGCCTCGCTGCCGACCATGTGGGCGCCCGGGACGATGGGCACCCGGGACGGGAAGATCTGCCGACCCTCGCGATCCACGTTCCATGGCGCATGGGTGCGGATCGTGTGCCAGAACGCCAGGAAGGGTGCGTCCGGAGTGGCGTCCTGCACCTCGGCGATACCTGAGATGACGGAGCCCACGGAGTCGCCCTCCGCGTCGTCGCCGAACTCGTCACCACCGCTCCAGAAATCGCGCCACTTGCCGTCGAGGGAGGGGAACAGCTCCGAGAACGGCGGCGCGAGCGCCGTGCGACCCGCGATGGCTGCGGTGTCCTTGGCGAATGCTGCGTACCGCTCGACGAGGCCGACCCGCGACCCGGATCCGACGGTGGCGCAGTCTGCAGAGTCGCAGTCGAAGGAGTAGATGGGCGACTCCATCACCACGGAGTACTCGGACGACAGCCCCGGCACGATGCCGAGCCCGGCACGCACGTCCTGCATCCGGTCGGCTCCCTGCGAGGCGACGTCGGAGATGCCGCTCAGCATCGACGGCACTGCGTAGTCGGTGTAGTTCGCCGCCGAGTAGCCACGGGTGTACGTGGTGGACTCCTGCTGCAGGGCACGCAGGTTCGGCAGCTCAGGGCGGACGGTGCCATCCACGTCGAAGGCGAGTGGGTACTGGAGCTCGTCGGACACCACCCACAGCACTGACGGCCGCTCCGCGCCGGTGTCGAACGTGAACGCGACTGCCGCGTCGGCCTGACTGCCGCCCATGTTGCTCACCACGAGTGGAACCGCTGCGGCGACGCCCGCGAACACCACCAGCAGGGTGCCCATCGCCAGGCGCCGGGCGAGCAGGGTGATGGCCGAGGCCACCACGAGTCCGGCCACCGGTGCGAGGATCGGCGCCCCGGACAGCAGCGTCCGAGCGAGCACGTTCCCGACGAAGAACCAGGTCACGGCGAGCATGGCCAGCGATGCCACGATGTCGTACGAGCGCGCCGAGAGGCGTGAGCGGAGAAGCCCCAGGATCCCGAAGGCGATCAGCCAGCCGACGACCACCCCGGTGACGAGGAGCACGACCCACGCCAGCGGCGACACGCCGTGCGCGGCGAAGAAGACCTCGTTTGCCGCGACCTTCTCGCTCGCCGGAATGACGACCGCGAGAATGCCGACCGCGACCAGCCAGGAGGCGTTGTTGGCAGCACTCGTGTTGGTGCGCGGGCCGAGGCGACTGCCCAGCCCGGGCGACGTCACGAGGCTTCCAGAAGATCCCACGCGTTTACGACGATCCGGGTGGGGGACGTGGTTCCCACGACCTCGACATTGGCGTATCGGCGCTCGAGAGCGGCCACGAGGGCCTCGGTCGAGTAGTCACCCGACCAGTTCGGGATCTGGCTGATGAGCAGTCGGGCCTTCTCATCGTCGGGAGTCGCGAACTCGATCTGGACGGGGGCGCCGAACGCGGCCAGCGCGTCGACGGCGAATGCCATCGGCGTGCCCTGCGTGATGACCACATGATGGAGCACCGCCTGGCAGATGACGGCCGACGGTCGGACCCTGGCCGTGAAGGCGGCGAACTCCCTGTCGAGCAGGCCGGATGCCGGCGTCAGGTTGGTGAGGTCTCCCAGGACCGGCGTCACGCGGTCGGCCACCTCCGGCAGCTGCGAGACCCCGGCGTGGAGGACGTCAAGCGCCCCAGCATCGGCATCCATGACGACGACCTGAGCGTCGGCGTGCCGCACCAGGTGCGTCGCCGTGAATCCGTCGTTGCCGCCCACATCGAGCACGAGTCGGTTGCGAGCCTCAGCACCTGCCACGAATGCTGCGGCCAGCTCGGACTTTCGGGTCAGGTCGTCACTCTCGTAGTGCCCGCGCGTGCCGTAGTCGACCCATGTCGTGCTGTGCTCCCGGCTCTGCAGCTTGGCCACCTGCTTGGCCAGGCGCTTGGTGAGCGAGAGCGTCGCGTTCTTCGCGAGCTCCGGGTTGCGGGTCGCCTGGTCTGCGTACTTGGACTCGCTTGGGGCGTTCTTCTCCACCGGCCGCGTCGTGGCCTGCAGGAGGAGCAGCGACAGGCTGCGCCGACGGCGCTTGGGCAGCAGCTGACGGGCCGCCTCGGACCTCAGGCCCCGATGACGGGCAAGCGCCCAGGCATCAGCCGCCGTCACCCGGTCTCCGGACCCGACAGCCAACGGGTTGATGAAGTGCTCGATGAACTGGCGCGACGCGTTCCAGGACGGGTTGGGCCGCCAGGTCTCGATCGATCCGAGGTCGATGAACACGGGCCGCATGCCGCGGAACTGCACGTTGAAGGCCGAGGCGTCCTTGAGGTCGAGCCCGATGCCCAGGAGCCGACGGCGCAGCTCGAGCGTGAGCAGGGCCGCGGACTCCAGCAGCGAGTTCGGCCACTCCCACGGATACGTGATCAGGTCGATCGGCTCCACCGAGAACACGACCGCGTCGTTGGCCATGGGGCGCCCAGACTGCCGGCGGTACTCGTCGAGGATCCGGGCCGCGTGCTCCCCGTGAACCTCGTCGAAGGACACCAGAGTGCCCGCGCGGACGAGCTCGCCGTACAGGTCTGAGTCACGGAGCCGGCGAAGGGCCTTGGCGGAATCGGGCAGGGCGATGCGGTGCCAGGCGCCCTCGAAGGGGAAGGCGGCGTTCTCGGGGTCGCGGAAGCTGGCCGAGCCGACGGAGGTCACGCTCGGATCAGGCGTCGTTCGAGGCCGACTCGGGCTCGGGAGCATTGTCCTCGAGGCGGCGGCCGCGCAGCTTGGCGAAGTTCGAGCGGATGAAGAACCACGTGCCTGCGGCACCGCTGGCGATGGCGGCCAGCAGGTACGAGCCCGTGCCTGCGTCGATGTAACCAACCAGATCCAGCATGTTCACCTCACGTTGTCCTGCGCGTATTGTCCGAGGGTACATGGCCCGGGTGGGTCGCCATGCCTTCGGCTACCGGCCTCTCGTCGCCAGGAGCCTCTCGATGTCGCCGAACACCTCCATGCCGGCACACGTGCCCTCCCCCTCGAGGACGATCCGGCCGCCCGGATCCAGGTGCCGGAGGGAGACCCGCCCGTCCAGGGGATGATCGCAACCGAGGTGATCAGGGACGCCGTCGGATCGGCGTCGAAGGACGAGACGACGCCCTCGACGTTCACGTCGCCGCCCAGCCCGTGGCCGAAGGACACGATCCCTTGGTAGCACTTCCATGAAGGGCACCAGGCCGTACCAGCCCATGATCCCCGGCGACCGCCAGGTCACCGGCCATGGCTCCAGCGGCGTCGTGAAGTCGACTCGCCCGCGAGCAGCCGTCACCGGACTCGAGTCCGCGGAAGATCCCCGGGATGACCGCCCAGCGCTGGGTGAGGTCGGCGTTCACCAGCTTGATGTACCAGCCCTCGAAGAAGCCACTGCGCTCGTCGGTGCCGTGGAACGCCTCGGGTCGACGAAGCCCGCGGACGAAGACGAACGGACCGGTCACTCCTGCCGGGTAGCCACCTCCGCGATCGATGACCGTGCCGATGGATGCGCATCAACCGGTCGACGGGGATGCGACTGGACTAGCCGATCCGCGCGGCACCTGCACGCGCCATTCGAACCCACCCGCGTCGTCCGACTCAGTGACGATGACGTCAATGGTGCTTCCGTCGGACTCGTCTGTGACCGCGCAGGTGAACGTGGTGCCGGCTTCGGCCAGGACGCCACTGGGGCACACGACCGTGAAGTCCCCGCCCACCTGATCGGCCAGCCCGGCCTCGATCTGGTCCTGCACGTCGTCGGAGCGAAGAGTCGGGGGCGCCGAGCATCCGGTCAGCCAGACGAGCGCGACGAAGGACATGGCCGTCACTGCCCCGCGGACTCCGCGCATCTCCCGCACCCACTCCCTCCTGGCACCCCCGTGCCCCGCTCTCCAGTAGGGCCGAGAGTAGGGCGCGATCACCCTCAGCGCGGATATTCCTCGCCACGGATGCCGTATTCGGCCCCTGAAATCGGGCGGCTCGCGAGATAGTGGACCTCGGACCATCACGCCCCGTCCCCCGTGGCGGCTGATCGGGAGGTTGTCAGCATGCGGAAGCTCCACTCACGGCATGGCATCGCGGTCGCCGCGCTGGTCTCGGCATCGGTCATGGTCCTGACCTCGTGCTCCTCCGACCCCGAGCCCGCAGCGTCGAGCGCGTCCGCATCAGCCGCCGCCTCGAGCGCCGCTGCGTCACCCTCGGCGAGCGCCGAGGCCGTCGCCCCGACCGGCGCTGCGGCAGCCGCATGCGCCGCCTACTTCGAGCTCGACCTGCTCAACAGCGACTACGCCGGCGGCGCGGTGGAGGATGGCGACATCACCGAGGAGCAGGTGCGCGACCAGTTCCAGGCCCAGCTGAAGGAACTGGTGGCCGAGGCCAAGCTCGCCGTCGAGGACGGCAGCGCCGACCGCAAGCTCCTGGTCAACGCCAAGCGCATGAAGAAGATCGTGAAGAGCCTTGCCAAGGACGAGGCCCTGTCCGACCTCTCGAAGGCGAAGCAGACCCGCTTCGCCAAGTCCTCACTGCGCGTGCAGAACGCGTGCGACCGAGCCGGCCTGCCGCTGCCCGCCGACAACATCACGGCACGCACCGCCGCCGGACTGTAGCGCGAGGACACCCGAGGTCCTGACTACAGTCGAGCCGTGACGGAGGCCCCCTTCCAGCGGCACTTCGCCGACCGGATGTCCCTGCAGCAGGTCGACCGTGACATCTTCACCGGCTGGTGTCATTCGGGATCGCCCCTGCGGGCGTACGGCGGCCAGATCGCGGCACAGTCGCTGATGGCTGCGGGGCAGACCGTCGATGCCGACGAGCGGCGCGTGCACAGCCTGCACGGCTACTTCCTTCGGCCCGGCCAGACCAAGGACTCGATCACGTACCTGGTGGACCGACCGCGCGACGGTCGATCATTCTCGACTCGCGTCGTGCGTGCCGTGCAGCACGGCGAGACCATCTTCATGATGACGGCCTCGTTCGCCGTGGCAGACGAGGGCCCGTCGCACCAGTTCACCAGGCCGGACCTTCCCCGACCCGACATGGTGGCGGACATCCCCGTCCCGCTCCCCGCCTATCTGGAAGGGGCCTCGACGCCCGGTGAGCTGGACTATCCCGACTCGGCCATCATCAGCCTGCGCATCGTGGAGCCGAACTCGCCCATCACCCTCGAGGACGGCCGCTACGAGCGCATGGCATGGGTGCGGATCGAGGAGGACCTCCCCGACGACTCCCTCATCCAGTCGTGCGCACTAACCTACCTGTCGGATCTCACCATGGTGAGCACCGCCCTGGCCCCGCACAGCGGGGTCCTGCAGCGACCGCTTCTCCAGCTCGCGTCGATCGACCACGCGGTGTGGTTCCACGCTCCCACGCGGGCCGACCAGTGGCTGCTCTTCGCCCAGGACACCCCCTCGGCGCGCGGTGGCCACGGGCTGGCCCGGGGCCTGTTCTTCGATGGTGACGGGACCCTCGTGGCATCGGTGGTCCAGGAGTCCCTCATGCGCCTGAGGCATCGGTGATCCTGGTCATCCTCGCCGGGATGGCCGGGGCGGTCGCGGGGATCGCTTCCCGACGATTCGTGACCGCTGAGACCGATGCAGCGGCCTCAGCGGTCGTGCTCGCCGTCGCGACGGGCACCCTGACCGCGCTGGCCGCCTGGCGCTTCGGAGCCGCGTGGGAGCTGCCCGCCTACCTGTACTTCGCCGCGGTCAGCGTGCCGCTTGCCCTCATCGACCTTCGCACCCTGCGTCTGCCCAACGCGCTGACGCTGTCCGCCTACCCCATCGTGGCGGTCCTGCTCCTGCTTCCGGCACTGCTGGCTGATGGCTGGAGCTCGTACGCGCGCGCGCTGCTGGCAGGAGCGAGCGTCCTCGCGCTGTTCGTCGTGCTCCACCTGGTCAACCCCGCCGGCATGGGCCTCGGCGACGTCAAACTCGCGGGGCCGATGGGGGCGATGCTGGGGTGGGTCTCGTGGCAGGCCGTCCTGACCGGGGTCGTGATCGGGTTCGTCCTTGCGGCTGCGGTCGGGATCGCCTTGATCGTTGCGAGGCGGGCGGATCGGAAGTCAGCGCTGCCGTTCGGTCCGTTCATGCTTGCCGGTTCGTGGACTGCCATTCTCATCCCGGCACTGACGTCCTGACCTAGATGGACAGAACACCTAGATCTGCGAGAACAGCTGAACCAGACTGTAGGCGGCCGGCCCGAGGATGATGACGAAGAGTGCGGGCAGGAAGCACAGCATGAGTGGCATGAGGATCTTCAACGGGACCTTCTGAGCCTGCTCGCGTGCACGTGCGTACCTCTTGGCCCGCATCTCGCGTGCCTGCTCCCGCAGCACCGCCGCGACCGGCACGCCGAGCTTGTCGACCTGCATCATGGCCCATACGAAGCGCTGCACGTCCTCCTGCCGGGTACGTCCCGCCATGGCCTCGAGTGCCTGGCTCCGGGAACGCCCAAGCTGCATCTCCTTCAGCGCGACCGAGAACTCCTCGGCGACCGGACCCTTCTGGTTGTTCGCCACCTGGGTGAGCGCGGCCTGGAAGCTGAGCCCCGATTCGACGCACAGGTTCAGCAGGTCGAGGGCATCGGGAAGCCTCTTCGTCATCTCCTGCTCGCGCTTGATCCCCTCGTTGTAAACGAGGAGTCCGGCACGAAGAAGCCGACCACCGCGAACACCGGGATCGCGAGCCACCACGTGCCACCGAGCAGCATGCCGATGAGCAGGCCGAAGAGCAGGCCGGCGAACAGGTAGACCACTTTCCGGATGATCACATCCTCGACCGCAGCCGGGTCGTTGCGGCCGGCGTACAGGGTCTGCCGCTCGATTCGCCGCCGGGCTCCCGCAGGCGTCAGTCGGTCGCCCAGCCAGATGGCGCTGCTGCGGATGAGCGAATCCTGCTGCTCGACCCGGGCAAGCACGGAGTGCGGATCGCTGGACGCGTAGCCGGCGACCATCGCGAGGGAGCGTCGCTTGATGCGCGCGTCGCGTCCGCGAACGAGCATGACGCCCACGTACACGATCACCGCGAAGACGATGAGCGCGGCAAGGATGGGGATGAGGGAGTTCATCAGACCTCGATCTTCACGAGCTTGCGCATCCAGATGAAGCCGAGGATGAACAGGATGAACAGGACTCCGAGCGCGACGTAGCCGATCACGTTGGTCCAGAAGAACGAGACGTACGTGCGGTTGGCGACCATCATGTACAGGAAGAGTCCGACCGGCAGGGCTGCCAGGACGTAGCCGGACAGCCGTCCCTCCGCCGACAGTGTGCGGACCTCGCGCCTCAGCTCCGCACGGCTCTTGATCGTCGCGGCGGCCGTCTCCAGAATGTTGGACAGGTTTCCGCCCACCTCGCGTTGGATCCCCAGCGCCAGCACCGTCCACTTGAGGTCCTCGCTGCGCATCCGTTCGGCCACCCGCGTGAGGGCGGGCTCCAGGAGGGACCCCATCTGGGCTTCCCGGAGAGCGCGCCGCATCTGGCGGCTGACCTCGCCCTTGCCATCGGCGGCACTCGAGTCAAGCCCCTGCTGGAAGGACAGGCCGGAGCGGAGCGCGCTCGCGATCAGCATCAGGAAGTCCGGCAGCTCCTCCTCGAAGGCCTTGCGTCGAGCAGCCTCCTTCCTGTTGATCCACAGGGCCGTCACGAACCAGCCGATCAACCCGCCCGCGATGAGGCCGAGCAGGAAGTTGCCCACCAGCAGGGCGAGGATCAGCCCGACACCCAGAGCTGCGGTGATCCTGATGAGGACCCATGCGGCCACTCCCGATCGACAGCCCCGCGTTGTCGAGCTTGGTGTCGATCCGTGCGTAGAAGCCCTTCGTCGACATCCACTCGTCGAGGCCGTCCAGCAGGCCACCCTGCCGGGGATCCGGACGCAGGCCGACCGGTGCCACCGGTCTTCATCACATCCGAGTACCAGAGGACCTGCTCAACCCGCAGCCGAGAGGTCTGCTGATGGCGGTAGGACGCGAAGGCCAAGGCCCCGGTGATCACGATCAGACCAGCGAGCACGGCCACCAGCACGGGCGTCCAGGAGTCCGTGGCGCGTTCGACGATGACCTCATCGGGAACGACTCCGTTCGTGTCCGTACCGGGCGGCACCACGGGCGGCACCGTGCCAGCTGCGCCGCCCTCGGCAACGAGTTCGTCACTTCGGGGCAGCTGGCTCGTGCCGGTGTACTCGACGTCGCCGAGGGTCACGTTCACGATCGCGAACTTGCCGCTCGCCTCGACCTCCGGAGGAACCGAAGCGGTGACAGCCACCTTGCCGCCGAACGCACCCGTCGCCTCGTCGAACGCCTTGCCGAGGCCGTCCACGTCGGTTGCCAGGAGGAACTGGCCGCCACTGGAGCTGGACAACGAGCGGAGCACCTGCGCATGCGAGACCGTGGGGGTCAGCGCCACCACGTCGATCGGGATCCCCTCGGCTGCCGCGCGCGAGGTCACGTCGTCCACGGTCGCCGCACTGGCCGTGTCGCCGCCATCGCTCATGACCAGCAGTCGGGCGCCGAGCTGCGGGTTCGCCAGGTCGAGTCCCGTGATGATGCCGTCCCACAATGCCGTCCGGCGACCGGCCGTCAGGCCGTTGATGGCACTGATGACGGCTTCCTTGTCGCGCGTGGGCCGGACATCCACCGTCACCGTGTCGTTGAACGACACCAGCCCCAGCTCGACGTCGTCCGGCACCCCGTTCACGTAGCTGATCGCCGCCTCCTTCGCGGCCACCAGCCGTTCGCCACGCATCGATCCGCTCACGTCCAGGACGAGGATCGACTCCTGCGGTGCGTTGACCTCGACGATCGGCGTTGCCTCCGACGGCACCTCGACCCCGGAGATGACCACGGTTGATGTCACGTCAACCCCTGGTGCGGCGCCCGCCACCTCAGGTGCCAGGTAGACGAGGAATTCGACGTCACGACCCGTCTGGCCAACCACCTGCACGGACTTGGCCTCGTCAGCCGCCGCGGGTCCGGCCAAGCCGACAACACAGCTCGCGAGCACCACGATGGCTGCGCCGAGGTGTCGAAGGCGGGGCATCACTTGCCCCAGGGCACGCGGAAGTGCTCGGAGCTGAGCTCGACTCCGTGGTCAGCGAGCTGGTCGGTGAAGTTGGGGGTGATGCCGGTCGGGAGCAGACGGCCCGGGCTGCCGGACTCCTCAGCATTCATGTAGTCGAACGCGAACAGGTCCTGCATGAGCACGGTGTCGCCCTCAAGACCGGTGATCTCGGAGATCTGCACGACGTGCCGGGAGCCGTCACGCAACCGCGCCTGCTGGACAACCAGATGGATCGCGGACACGACCTGCTCGCGAATGACGCGGACGGGCAGGTCCATGCCCGCCATGAGGACCATCGTCTCGATACGGCTGAGTGCGTCACGAGGAGTGTTCGCGTGCACGGTCGAGAGCGAGCCGTCGTGGCCGGTGTTCATCGCCTGCAGCATGTCGAGCGCTGCCGCGTCGCGAACCTCGCCCACGATGATGCGGTCAGGTCGCATGCGGAGCGAGTTGCGGACGAGGTCGCGGATCGTGACCTGACCCTGCCCCTCCACGTTGGACGGGCGGGACTCCAGTCGAAGGACGTGGGGCTGGCTGAGCTGGAGCTCGGCGGCGTCCTCGACCGTGATGATGCGCTCATCATCGGGGATGAACGACGACATCACGTTCAACGTGGTGGTCTTGCCCGAGCCCGTACCGCCGCTGATGAGGATGTTGAGCCGGCCGCGCACGCAGGCGTCGAGCACCTCGGCGGCCGGACGGGTCAGGGTCCCGATGGTGACGAGGTCCTTGACCGTGAACGGCTCCTTGGAGAACTTGCGGATCGTCAGGGAGCAGCCGTCGAGCGCGATGGGAGGCAGCACGGCGTTCACACGGCTGCCGTCAGGCAGGCGGGCGTCGACCATCGGACTCGCCTCATCCACACGACGCCCGACCCGGGACACGATGCGATCGATGGTCCGGCGCAGGTGGTCCTCGTCGGAGAACTTCAGATCGGCCTGATAGAGGCGTCCCCCGCGCTCGACGAAGATCGCGTCGGCCCGGTTGACCATGATCTCCGTGATCTCCGGGTCGCGCAGGAGCGGTTCGAGGGGACCGTTTCCGAGGATGTCGTCGATGATCTCCTGGCTGATCCGCGCCCGGTCGCTCGTGGACAGGGGCTTCTTCGACTTCGCGAGAACTGTCTGGATGGCGTTGAAGACGCTCTCCTGGAGGACCCGTTCCTCCATCTGGCCCGCGTACGCCTGCTGGCCCAGCGACTGCATGAGGTTGTCATGCACCTCGTGCTTCAGAGCCGAGTACTCGTCGTGCTGCAGGCCGACGCCTGGGGATGCGTGCGCCATCGCGGCCACGCTGCGGGGCTGGCCCGCCTGGTTGAGACGCTCCGCGAGACCCATGGCTAGCCCCGCTTGAAGAGCGACCGCTTCACGGGCGCCGCCGGCTTGGATGTGGCGGATGTCTTGCGAAGCTTGTCCGCGAGTTCGAAGAAGGCACGACCCACAGCGTGCTTCGGGCTCGCTTCGACCACAGTGACACCCTCGTTGAGCCGGGCCGGCACCTCCACGCTTGACGGGATCTCCACGGAGATGGGCACGCCGACGGTGCGTTCGATATCTGATGCGGTGAGCCCCACGCGAGACCCCCCGCGGTTGAGGATCACCTGCCACTTGGTCCTGGGGAACCCCAGGTTGTCAAGGGTGTCGAGGGTGACCTTCAGGTTCTTCAGGGCGGGCATGTCCAACGTGGTGAGCAGGATGTACACATCGGCCAGATCGAAGCACTTGAGCACCACGTCGGTGAAGGCGGGTGGCGCATCGATGACGACGTACTCGTACATGCTCGCCGCGACCTGGACGATCTCACCGGCCAGGGCTGCGGACACGAACTCCGCGTCAGACGGCTTCGTGGGCGCAAGGAGGGCATCCATGTTCGCCTTGTAGGGCACCACCAAGGAGGCAGCGTCCGCTCGTCCAGGCCGCCCTGCATGCCCAGGGCATCACTGATGGTGCGCGTCGGGTCCATCTGCAGCGCGATGGCGACATCGCCCGTCTCGAGATCGAAGTCGAGCAGGCACACTGAACCCGCGTCCGGCCCGGAGGACAGGGCGGCCGCGAGGTTCGTCGAGATCGTGGTCTTGCCGCATCCGCCCTTCGACGAGAAGACCAGGATGATCTTCCCGCCGCGGGTCGACCCGTCCCCGGACTCCACATTTCGGAGCTGCTCGGATACGGCCATGGACCGCTTGCACGCTCCGACGAGTGCCTCGACATCATCGGCCAGCACGACCTCACGGACGCCGGCGCGCAGCGCCTCCGTCATCGTCGAGACCTCCATGCGGCGACGCATGAGCACGACCCCGAGGAACGGACGCCGCAGCCGGTAGGTCTCGGCGACCTCCGTGGCGACAGCCATGGTCACGTCCGGCCCGACCACGACGAGATCCTCATCAGGATTGCTCTCGAGGTACTGGTCCAGCTTCTGGGCAGTCTCGACTACCGCGACATCGTCGGCCAGCGTGAACCGGAATCGATCCGCGTCGCGTTCGGTATCCCCTAGTACAACAGGCACGTCCGGTCCCCTCTAGTCGAACAGATTGCCAGCAGTGGTGCCGTTGCTCCGGACGACCTCGGTGCCGTCACCCAGGAGTCCGAAGTACAAGGAGCCGGTCTGCGAGGCAAGGATGATCTTCTCTGCCTCCGCCTGATCGACGCCGAGAGTGATGAGGGAGGACGCCACAGGGGTCGCCGTGGTGCCGTCGGGATTCGTCGCGGCGAGGGATGCCGTCTCGCCCACGCCGAGGATGAGGGCCCGGTCGACCAGCACCCTCGTGGTGAGCTCACCCGTGGGGGCTTCCCCTTCGATCGGTGCAGCGCCCCCACTCGTGTACGAGTTGAAGATCACGACCTCTGCGCCCGGTCGAAGGAAGTTGCCCACTCGCTGCACGTCACCGAGGTTGATCGCAATGGCCATCAGGCCGTCAGGAACGGACACCGGCGTGACATCGGGAAGCTCCGCGGCGAAGTTGGTGGTGAGCAGGATCTGCCCCGGGCTGATCTGCGTGATGGCGAGCTGGGCCGAGTTCTCGGGAGTGATGGCAGTCAGGTACCCCGTCGGCGCCATGTCGGCCGGCACCTGGGTCTGCTCCACGAGTCCACCGGCTGAGGCATCGCCGAGCGAGATCCCGCGGGGGATCGTTGCGGTCGACACGAGCACCGTCACCGGCTGCTGCTCATCGAGGACGCGCTGCTCGGCTCCCCTCGTGTAGAAGAACACGAGTCCTGCGGCGATGATCGCCAGCACGACGGCCAGAATGATCGGCAGCCACCTCTTCATGCCCCCACCCTATCTATCCGTTTGTCTGTTTCGCGGCATTCACGCAGCAAACTGACCGAACCGGCGATTCGCCTCGCCGTGATGACACCGACGTCGAGCGATGCGACCTGTCGACGGGGCACACCGGAGCCAACCGGCAGGTTCCGTCCGCGGTCGCGAATCGAACCTCCCGGCAAGACGAACTCAGCCTCCGCGGCTCGACGCTAGTGCGTGTGAGCCGCGGAGGCGAGTCCGACGTCGTGCGGTGAATCTAGGTTTCTGAGCAGAGACTAGACCGACGACCCGACCTCGTTGAACGTCTCGTGCAGGTTGCTGCCGAGGGCGAAGACGGCGACGATGATGACGACCGCGATGAGGGCAACGAGCAGGCCGTACTCAACGGCGGTGGCGCCGCGATCGCCCTGGAGCTCGGCGCGCTTCTGGATCATGAGCATGTGTGCCTTGATGGCCAGCGACTTCATTGTGTTACTCCCTGAGTCTGGATGGCCCCCGTGGCCACCTGAGTGATTATGGTGTGGTGCGGTGCGAATTGTTGTGATTTGCGCCCTCGGGGGTGTCGCTGCTGGGGGTATCGGGACCAGGCCCCGGTGCGTCCCCACCTTGACTTCCCTTCGAGCGGTCGTTCCTTGCAGTGCCCCTACAGTCGCGCCCGAACTTCACGAACTCCTCACGGACGCTTCCCATTCTCCACTCATATCGGACCGCTCATCCGCCCCACGGACCCCTGTCGTCACACGAACTTGCGGCGACGTGATCACACTCGGAGGTCAGGTCGCATCTGCGTACGACGAGGAGGTCTCGTCGAAGAGGCCGACCAGGTTCGCTCCGAGGGCGAAGACGGCGACGATGATGACGACGGCGATCAGCGAGGCGAGGAGCGCGTACTCGACGGCGGTGGTTCCGCGGTCACCGCGGACCGCGAAGACCAACCGAAGGGCGCCCGTTGGGATTCTCATGAGCGGACCACCCTTCCGATGAGGGATCGCCCACCAAGGCGGGCCATCAGACATACCGGACAATAGGTATGCCGACGCAAGGAGGATCGTCCTCGAACCTCACGATGGGCTCACGATCGCCTTGCGATTCGCGCTCGGCCGAGCGGTCAGGCGGTGTCGCCCTCGCCCTCCTGCAACTGATCCATCTCCGGGACCTCGAGGTCAGCCGGAGGCTCGCTCGAGAGCCCGTCCTCCCCATCGACGACGATCTGGCCACGGCCGCCGGTCTTCGCCGCGTACAGCGCGCGACCCGAACGGGAGATGGCGCTCTCGAGCTCCTGCCCGGGGGCCCACACCGCGGCCCCCACCGACACGGTGGCGGGGATGGGGCCGGCCGTCGTCCGGATGTTGGTGCCGTTGATCCCCGCGACCAGCCGCTCCAGGGCGGGGCGGGCCGAGGATCCGTCAGCCGAGATCGCGAGCAGGAACTCGTCGCCGTCCCAGCGCGCGACGGTGTCGTGGGCGGGCAGGCGGTGACGCAGGCGGCCTGCCACCGCCTGGAGGAACTCGTCGCCGACGTCACTGCCGTACTGCTCGTTGACGCTCTTGAAGAGGTCGCAGTCGAGGAAGGCCACGACGCGCTCTCCCTCGTTGTTGCGCGACCCCAGCGCTCGGATGGCCCCACGGCGGTTCAGCAGGCCCGTCATCGAATCAAGGTCGGCCTGCGTCTGGAGCTGGAACTGGACGGACTTGCGCCGCTCCTGCGGCAGCGCCGCGCTCTCGGCCACGCGCAGACGGAAGCGGCTCACGATCACGGCGATCACTGCAAGCACCACGAGCGCGACCATCGGGACCAGGCTGTCCTCGGTGGCCTCGTCAGCGGGGACGAACGTGAGGACCGCCCCCGCGGCGAGGGTAGACGAAGGCGACCAGCGCCACGAAGCCTGCCGACGCGAAGACGGCGGACATCATCGGCACCGCCGCCATCATGGCGATGAACACCGCGTGCTGGCCCGTCACGATACCCAGGGCGAAGATGACGACGAGCACAACCAGGGGCAGGACCACCCCGCGGGTGACTTCTGACTTGCGACTGCTGTCCACTGTGACCCCATCGTCGTCGGATGCATCGGCCGGCCACCGCGTGCCCACGACCCGCCGATGCTACGCGCGGAAGTCTACGCCCGAATCGTGGCGATTCACGTGATCCTCGACGTAGTCGGACGGGCTGCCGAACTGGGGACCTTGGTCCCTGCTACCGGGGTCGGTATCCCCGTGGCGTTCGCTTTGGGGCGCGCCATGCTGTGGGTATGACGGACGCGCAGGCCTACCGAGGTCGGGTTGTGGTCGGGTTCGACGGGTCGGACTCGTCGACGAAGGCGGCGCGCTGGGCAGCGGACGAGGCACGCACTCGCGGCCGGGGCCTGGCGCTGGTCCATGCGATCCTCCCGCCCGTGACGACCGGCGGCCTCGGCGTGGGCCTGCCACCCAGCCTCGACCTGATCGAGCAGCTCGAGCGCCAGGCGAAGAACCAGCTCGACATGGTGGCGTCGGGCTTCGACGGCGTCGACGTCACGACCCATATCGCTGTCGGTGCGCCCAGCGCGGCGATGCTCGAGGCCTCCGAGACGGCGGAGCTGATCGTGATGGGGTCGCGGGGTCGCGGAGGATTCGCCGGTCTCCTGCTTGGATCCGTCGGCGCCCAGGTGGCGGCCCACTCCGCCTGCCCCGTCGCCATAATCCGCCAGGCCGCGGCGCCCGGTGCCCGCGGCATCGTCGTCGGCATCGATGGCTCGCCTGCCGCTGAGGCCGCCCTCGCGTTCGCGTTCGACGAGGCCAGCCACCACGGGTGGACCCTGGTTGCCCTGCACGCCTGGGATGTCCCGTCATACGACTTGCTGATCGTCCCCAACGGCCCCGTTCCGGTGCCGCTGACCGACGTCGCCGACGACGAGGTCCGCCTGACCGCGGAGGTGCTCGCGGGCTTCCGCGACGACTACCCCGACGTCGACGTCGAGGAGCGCCTGGTGCGCGGCCCCGCTGTGCAGTCTCTGGTCGCGGCCTCGTCGAGCGCGGCCATGATCGTCATCGGCACGCACGGGCACGGCCCCGCGATGGGCGCCCTCCTGGGTTCCGTGAGCAACGGCCTGCTGCACAAGGCCAAGGTGCCGGTCGTCGTCGTTCCACCCCAGCTGACTGCTCCGAGCGCCGCATGACCGCCGCCGAAGACCTCAGCAACCGGCGGGGCCCGCGCGTCGCCGACCTCATGTCCCGCCCGGTCCTCACGGTCGAGGTCGCAGAGTCCCTCTGGGACGCTTGGCAGCTGCTCTTCGTGTCCGGACTCCGCCATCTGGTCGTGCTCGACGGCGACGGCTCGAGCCTCGGAGTGCTGAGCGACCGGAGCATCCTCGCCGAGGTGCCGGCGACCGCCGACCACCTCAGCCGGCGCCGCGTCGGAGACGTGCTGGCCATGGTGCCGCTCGTGTCCGTCCGCCCGGACGACGAGCCCCTGACCGCCGCACGCCTGATGGTGGCGAACACCATCGAGGCAGTGCCGGTCCTCGACGGCGACGGTCGCCTGCTGGGAATCGTGACCGAGTCCGACATCGTCCGGTGGCTGGTCCGCTGACGCCCCCGGCCGACCTCCTAGGCTGTCCGCATGGCCAATGGCAATGATCGGCTCGTGTGGATCGACCTCGAGATGACCGGGCTCGACCCGAGTACTGACGAGATCGTCGAGATCGCCTGCATCGTCACCGAGGCGGATCTCACCGAGCTGGACGCGGGTATCACCCTGGTCGTGAAGCCATCCGACGCGCCGCTCGCAGCGATGGACGAGGTGGTCGTGCGCATGCACACGGACTCGGGACTGATTGACGAGATCCCCGCGCGGTATCGCACTCGCTGACGCCGAGGCGCAGGTGCTGGACTACGTGCGTGGCCACATCCCCGAGGCCCGCAGGGCTCCCCTGGCCGGCTCGAGCATCTACGTCGACCGCGGCTTCCTCAGCCCGCTACATGCCCGACCTCGACGCCCACATGCACTACCGCCTGATCGACGTCTCCAGCATCAAGGAGCTCGTGCGGCGCTGGTTCCCTCGCGTGTACTTCGCGACGCCGGAGAAGAACGGCAACCACCGGGCCCTGGGCGACATCAGGGAATCCATCGCGGAGATGCGCTACTACCGGGATGCCGTCTTCGTCCCGCTCCCCGGGCCCGACTCCCCCACCGCTCAGGCGCTGGGCCAGGCCCACGTCGTCGACCACGGTCCTGCAAGCGCCACGCAGGACGTCCCCCTCCTGTAGCGGGTGCCGACCCGGCGCACCACCGCCC
This sequence comes from uncultured bacterium, assembly GCA_963700255.1. Lineage (GTDB taxonomy): Bacteria > Actinomycetota > Actinomycetes > S36-B12 > S36-B12 > UBA10649. The sequence goes on from CAVOWW010000004.1 coordinate 87,546, forward strand.
CTCCGCTCCGGTAGGCTGACGACTCCGCGCTTGCGCGGAATGGTGGGTGTAGCTCAGCTGGCAGAGCGCTGCGTTGTGGTCGCAGATGTCGCGGGTTCAAGTCCCGTCACTCACCCTGATGAAGGCCCTTGCGATGCAAGGGCCTTCTGCATCGCATCGGGAGTCCGCCCCGCCGCTGCCGTCTTCGGTCCCCCACATGTCCTGGACACGGCGACGCCTCACCAGCCGCATCCGCGGAGCGTGATCGCAGCGCACGCACGGTCGGTCTTCTGTCGGTGGCCGGCGCAGTGGGTCCCGGGTGAGGACGTCACCCGGGACGCATCGGGCGTCAGCGTCCGCGCAGCCGCTAGGGCTCGGGCGCGGCCGCCGCCTCACGGGTGGGCGACGTGCGTGCGTCCCGAGGGTGGCCAACCCGTGGCTGCCACGCTCCGATGAACAAGCACACAGTGGGTGGCGGCACCCGACCTTGCCTGAGAACGATGCTTCTCGTATGATGAGAATCATCATTCTCAGGAGGTCCCCATGAGCAGTGCCGCATGCCCGCCGCTCCCCCCTTTCACCCAGGAGTCAGCGCGGGCGAAGGTGCTCGCCGCCGAGACCGCCTGGAACTCCCGCGACCCACAGAGGGTGGCCTCGGCGTACACGTCGGACTCCGTGTGGCGCAATCGAGACCAGTTCGTCGCCGGCACGGACGAGATCGTGGCGTTCCTGACGCGCAAGTGGGAGCGGGAGCTCGACTATGCGTTGCGCAAGGACCTGTGGACGTTCGGCGGACACCGGATCGCCGTCCGATTCCAGTACGAGTGGCGCGATGCCTCCGACCAGTGGCACCGCTCGTACGGGAACGAGCTCTGGGAGTTCGACGACCTGGGCTACATGCGCCGACGCGAGGCCAGCATCAATGATGTCGCCATCTCCGCGGCCGATCGGCGCATCCACGGGCCACGGGCCGAAGGGGACACCAGCGGGATTCCGCTAGATGGGCCCCGCGGGCACCCTCACCGACGTGAACGCGGAGCGGCGCATCCTCGACGCCGCCGACCGCCTCTTCTACGTGCGTGGCATCGAAGGCGTGACTATGGCTGACGTGCGTGACTCTGCCGGCGTGTCGCTGCGGCGCCTGTACTCCCTGCACCCGTCGAAGGGAGATCTCGTCGCGGCCTGGCTGACGGACCGCCACAACCGCTGGATGCAGTGGTTCGCCGATGCCGTTGACGCGCGGACCGCCGCAGGTACGGACGCCCTCCTCTCCACCTTCGACGCACTCGACGAGTGGGTGGACACACCGGGCTACCGCGGGTGCGCCTTCCTCAACTCCCTGGCCGAGGCCAGCCAGATCGACGACGCGCATCGCGCCACCATCGCCGACCACAAGCGCTCGCTCATCGACTACCTGGCCTCCCTGGCCGCACGTGACCACCCGCACGCACCGGAGTGGCTCGTGCTCGCGATGGCCGTCCTCATCGACGGAGCCATCGTGCAGACGGCGGTGTTCAACGATCACTCACCCATCGCTGCGGCGCGGATCGCGGCCACCCACCTGCTGGAGGACGAGTGAACCTCCATGTCGACTCGCTGTGGCGGTATCCGGTGAAGAGCATGGGCGGCGAGAGCCTCACGACCGCTGAACTGACGAGCGACGGAGTGACAGGTGACAGGGTGGTCCATGTCCGCGGCCCGGAGGGCGTCCGAACATCGCGGCGCCAGTACCTGCTGCTCGGCCTGCACGCCACCCTGGGTCCCGACGGCGAGCCCCTGGTCGACGGGCTTCCCTGGTCGTCGGCCGAGGTCCTTGACCGCGTCCGAGACGCGGCCGGAGATGACGCGACCATCGTCCGCTACGACGGACCCGAGCGGTTCGACGTGCTCCCGCTGCTCGTCGCGACCGACGGCGCTGTGACCGAGTTCGGTCGCGACGTCCGACGACTGCGCCCCAACATCGTCATCGCCGGTGTGCCCGGGCGCGCAGAGGCCAATTGGGAGGGCGCCACGATCCACATCGGTGACGCAGTCATCCTGCTCGACTCCCTTCGCGCACGGTGCCCCATGACGACTGTCGACCCCGACACGCTCGAACGCGATCCCGAGGTCCTGCGCGACATCGCTCGTCGCTTCCGCGGCCGCCTTGCCCTCAACGCGGAGGTCCTCGCGCCAGGAACGATCAGCGTCGGTGACCCAGTCCGGATCCGCCTGCCCTGAAGGAGTCACCCGGTCACCGTCCAAGTGGTCGGGGAAGGCGGTCGCTATCGGTGCTTCCGGTCGGTCGCGGCCACGGCCCGGAGGACCTGCGGAAGAAAGCGGAACGGCAGAGGCGGCTGAGCCACGTCGAACGTGCCGGCCAGTACGACGCCGAGGTCGGGGCAGTGGAACAGCCAGGTGGCGGTCGATCCGGTATGGCCGACCATGGGCGGGATAGCAAACAGGGGCGAAATCCACCGAGCCGGCGCGTAGCGCATCACGCCGAGTCCGTACTCGACAGGGAAGAAGATCTTGCTCGGGTGGGCCTGCATCCGGTCCCACGTCGACGGGTCCGCGAACACCTCACCAGTGACGATCGCGGTCATGAACCGGACCTGGTCTCCGAGCGTCGAGATGATGCCGCCGTCGGGCACCTGATGACGCAGCGTGCCTGCGGGGCGCAGCACCGTGTCCTTGGCCCACACGTCCGTTCCCGGTTCGGGTGAGACACCGGACCGGGGTGCATTCGGATACGACGCGGTGTCGTCCAAAGAAAGCGGTCGCAGCAGCATCGTGTCGAACAACGTGGGGAGCGGCTGACCCGCCACGGCCTCCAGCACCGCGCCGAGGAGTTGGTAGTTGGTATCGGCGTACCGGGCGCGTTGTTTGGGCGCACCGACGTCCTGCGGCGGAAAGTGTGGGGTCAGCTCGTCCCGTACCAACCGCACGACCTCATCGAAGGGCACCGGGGCATCCTCACCTGCCAGCAGGCGCGCCTGGGCGCTTCGGCCCGCCGCCGGAGCCTCGTCGTAGTAGTCCGGCAGGCCAGAGGTGTGGGACAGCAGATGCTCGACTGTCACGGAAGCCGTGCGGTCCACCCCGTCGAGAACATGCAGCCGATCAGTGACCCTGCCGGGCAGGAGATCGACGATCTTGTCCGTCAGCGCCAGCCGCCCGCGCTCGCACAGCAGCATCGTCACGGTCGACGTGAACAGCTTGGTGACGCTGGCGATCGGGTAGCGCGTCGTGATCGTCATCGGCGCCCCAGCCACGTTCGCCGTACCGTGCGCGCCGTGCCATTGCCAAGCCCCATCGACGCGCGCAACAGCCAGCGCGCCGTGCCGAACGTGGCGCGTCGGTCCACGGACCGAGTCAACAACGACGTGAGGCGTTCTGAGAGTTCCTCGCTCGCCGGTTCGAATGGCTCGGCCGGCATGGGAACCTCCCGCACAGTGATGGTGAACGTTCCCGGCTCGGCGACGACGTAGCCAAAGACTATGCCGCCCGGCATCAGCGTCGAACGATGCCGCGCCGCGGTGGCGGTCGGACATGACATCCCGGCGCTGTCCGCTCTCACCGTGGTGACAACTCAGGGACGACGGTCCAACCGCCCTAGGTCGGCCAGACGGAACCGGTCAGCCCGCCACCTGTGGATCCACGTCCACGCCGGTTGTCAGCATCGCCCAGCTGTCGGGCCTGCGAGCCTCTGCAGGACCTCGATCGCGCCCATCAGGTTGTGCGGATGGGACGACCGAACGGCCTGCACGTCGGCGAGGCCTTCGGCCTGGAGGAGGAAGTAGCCGGCGGTCCGGCCGTCATCTCCTCGGGCGTGGACCCGGCCGCCTGCTCCCACCTGCACATCCATGAGGCCAGCTGCCCGATTCAAGTCCCGTCACTCACCCTGATGATTCCCTGAGGGAATCCGTCGGAACCGCCCCCCAAATCGGCGATTTGGGGGGCGGTTGGGGGGCACTTCACCCTCGAGGCGCTGCCGCCAGCACGCGGCTTACGGCGGAGCGACCCCGCCTGGCCTACTCGTGCTTGACCGTCGAGTCGCGACCCAACGACTTCGCCCGGTACATGGCCGCGTCAGCCGCGGCGATCAGGGATTGCGCCGTGGATGACTCGTCAGCGACAGCGGACCCGATGCTGGCCGTGCACACGACGTCCCGGCCCGCCAGCCGATGGGGTTCCCGCAGCGCCTGCGAGATGCGGACCACCAGGGCATCGATTTCGCTGCCAGGTATCTCCTCGCACAGCAGCACGAACTCGTCTCCCGCATATCGGCCGAACGTGTCGGACGGTCGCACCACCTGCTGCACCCGCTCAGCGACCGACTTCAGCAGGTCGTCTCCGCCCTGATGGCCGAACTGTCGTTGATGGCCTTGAAGTGGTCCAGGTCGATGAACAGCAGCAGCACCTCGGACTCGTGACGGCTGCCGCGGGCCAGTGACTGCTCGATACGGTCGTTGATCAGGGCCCTGTTCGCCAGTCCTGTGAGCGGATCGTGAAGGGCCAAATGCTCCTGCGTGCGTGAACTGTCGGCAACCTTCCGGACCGCGAACAGCGGGACGAGAAGCAGCAGCAGCGCCAGCCAGGACCTGTCCGTGCCGACCGCCACGACGGCGACTAGCGGGGACAAAGCCAGCATCGACAGGATCGCCAGGACATGCGCGGACAGGTCCTCGGTGAAGTACTCCCACCAGGTCTGCCCGTCCCAGGAGGCCAGACCCGCCACCAGCGCCACGTTCACCACGATGAACACCGCCCACGACGCCACCATCCACGCCACCGAAGCAGCCCAGAGGCCGTCGATGCCCACGGTCACCGTGCCTGCAACTCGGAGCACGAGCCACGCCGCGGCCACGCTCATGAGGTACATCCCGATGTTGAACAGGGCGGCGTCCAGCGTCTTTCGGCGCTGCACCTGGCTCACGAAGACTCCCAGGGCCGCGAGCAGCAGTGCCGGCGCAAGGCCCCACACGTACAGGGCCGCGAACGCGAATGCCCACCAGCCGTACGCGGGACTTCCCCCAGAGTCGTCAAGCTCACCGGAAGGAGAGACGTCGCCACGGTAAGGATCGCCATCGTGACGAATGGCCCCAAGGCGACCTGCCCGAACCAGGAGGGCAACTGCCAGACCGTCACGGCCAGCAGGCTCCACCCGACAATTACGCAACCGAACCAAGTGATCGTCGCCACCGACACGCGGCCCAGCGAAGCGCGGAACTGCGAACTCATGACCACCCCCGAACCCTTGCCCCAACGCTAGTCCCGCCGGCCCATTGCCGAGGCACGCGCTCGCCTTTCGCCCGGTCCATTCGAGTTTGTGCCGCCTGCATTTGGACGAACTGGTTACGCGACCTCATCGTCTCCGCGCGGCCCGTCTGGATCGCACTTGGTGCGGGTAGTGCTCGCACTCGGCCATTCGCACAGCAGTCGGCTA
>CAVOWW010000005.1:0-21789 GCA_963700255.1 uncultured bacterium
CTCGTTGAGCAGGTCCTGAGCCCGACGGGCGACGTAGGTCGGCATCATTGCATTGATCTCCTGGGCCAACTCAACGAAGCGGAAGGAGTGACCCAATTCGACTGCGCACGTTGGTGGGAGAGGTAGTTCGGGGTCGATCGGGATGCAGTGCCCGGCCAACTCCCGGTCCGGGGTGAGAACCCCCTGGAACCCGAAGGGCTTGGTCGCGGGCGCAGGCGGATGGAGGTCCCACAGGTCGATCTTGAGCTCATCGGGCGCACCTGAGCGAGCTCATTCATCAGGCGCGATGTTCACGTGACGGTAGGTGTTCTCCAGGAGCTTGGCCAGTTCCGCCTCGCGGCTGCCCTTGGCCTCAAAGATGACCAAGATCACACACATGTGAGTAGAACTCGATGGCCTGCCGAGTGCTGGCCCCCCCCCACTCGACGCCCCCCACAACCTTGGGCGTGTTGCGCAGACCGAAGTGGGCGTTGCCGGGATCGATCCGCTCCGGCGAGAGGCCAGGAGCAGCTCGTCGCCCACGCGGAGCCCGCTCGCCTCGAGCGGGGTGCCCACCACCTCCTCAGTGGTACCGGGGTACGTCGTCGACCCCAGCACGACAAGATCCATGGCGAGACCAGCCGTGCCAACATCGAGGCAGAGGAGGTCGACGGGCGGGGGAGACAGAGTCAGGGCCGGCGAACCGCCGGTCCGAGCGGCGTCGGCACGCAGATCACGATCGCGTCGACGGACTCAAGCGCGGCGGCGTCCGTCGTCGGAGCGAAGCCAACCTCCAGCATGCGGGCGATGTCGGCATCCGAGAGGTCGTCGATGGGTGAGCCGCCAGCGGCCAGGTGGTCTACCCGCGCCTCACTCGTGTCCAGGCCAACAACGGCGAGGCCCGCCCGCGAGAAGGCCTGGGCAAGGGGAAGCCCTCGTATCCCAGGCCGATCACCCGCGACCCGGTCGAACCCGTCCTTCGGCACCATGACCTCGTCTCGATGCTCAGCGGGGCTTACGCGCGAGATCAGCTGGCGAAACAGGAGGAATTCAAGACCGGATCGCTTCATCACGTCCACTGCTTCCACCGCCGTCATGACGATCGGCTCGCCATGGATGTTGAAGGACGTGTTCAGCACAGCGCCTCGGCCAGTCAGGTTCTTGAACTCGGAGATCAGGCGGTGGTACTGCGGATTCGCCCGTTCCGTGACGACCTGTGGACGAATCGTTCGGTCGCGAGGATGCGACCCGGCCACGATCTCGTCGCGGCGGTCCGGAGTCACCGCATAGGCGTGCGTCATGAACCATGGCGAGGTGCCCGTCGAGGTCCTCGACGTACTCGGGGTGCGTCCTCCTCGAGGATCGAGGGGGCAAAGGGCATCCAGAAGTCCCGCACCTTGATCATGGAGTTGATGCGGTCGACGACGGCATAATTGCTCGGATCGGCGACGATCGAGCGATTGCCCAGCGCCCGAGCGCCCCACTCCATCCGACCCCGGCACACGGCGATCACTTCGCCCGCTGCCAGAAGTGCGGCCGCCGCGGCGTTGGGATCCGCGGGCCGGTCGATGACGAACCCCGCCTCGATCGCATCGCGTTCCGCCTGTTCAAGGTCCTCCGCGGTGAGATCCGGCCCGAGGTAGAGGTTGGTAGGAGTCGACGATGAGTAGTCGGCGGGGTTCTCGTTGACCTCGTGGTAGACCTGCAGCGCGGCGCCGATCGACAGTGACCCGTAGCCTGCGCTGGGCATGACCCACATCGACGCGACCTCCAGGAGCTGGGCAATGAGCATGTTGGCCTTGACGTTCATGAACACCCCACCGCCACATACGATGTCGTGAATGCCCGTCTCCCTGATGGCGTTGGAGACCCACTCAACCAGCATGTCCTCGGTGAAGCGCTGGACTGCCGCCGCCGCGGTGTCGAACCGAACTCCCTCGAAGGCATCGCGCAGGTACTCATAGCAGTAGTTCATCATCAGCTCGGTGCGGCTGGTGAAGCTGAGGCCATCCTCGGAGAGGCCCAGGATCTCTCGCAGCAGCCCCGCCGCCTTGTCCGCGCGGGCGGGGTCAGCGTACGGAGCCAGGCCCATGAGCTTGTATTCGTCCTTCCGTCGGGGTCATCCCCATCATCATCGTCATGCGCGAGTAGATCTTGCCGAGACTGTCGTCGCGAGACGTCGTGGCGATGCGGTTGAAGGCCGCGTCCTGGATGGTCGTGACCGTTGCAGGAAAGACCATCCCCTGCGCCGTCGCATGTCAGCCCGAGTATCGGCTGGCCGGGCTTGGGTGGGGCGATGTGAAGTAGGCCGCGGTCAGGTGCGCCAAGTGGTGCTCCATGAACCTGACGCGCTCGGGATCGAACTCCAGTTGCTCGCTCGCCTCTGTGATGCGCTCCTGGCGGCGGACGTCGAACAGGACCTTCTGGTAGTCCTTGGCCTTGTCAGCGTCCTTGCGCTGGTCGCTGACGCCAACCTTGTACCAAGGGGCCAAGTCGAGCAGATACTCCGGGCGATGCATGAAGTTCGATGCGAAGACCACACCGTCGAGCTTCGCTGCGGTCGATGCCACCGATCGTGAGGCACGCCTCGATCGACTCGCGTGGGTACCCCACCTCGTTCTTGCGGCGAGAGATCCGCTCCTCGCTCACCGATGCAACGACACGTCCGTCCACTACCAGGCTTGCGCCACAGTTGTGGCCATCGTGGATCCCCAGGATAGATCTGGCCGCAGTCATACAGTGGACTCCTTCGTCACGGTGATTCGACGTGCGTCTGACACGGACTAGCTACCGGCTCGGGCGACATCGTTCACCGCGGCCACGACGGTCTCTAGGTCCTCTAGGGGAAGGTACCGTGATCGGCAGCGGACCGACCTGGCGCGTCGCGCGCTCGGTCTCCGGAAGGTCCAGGTCGGCGCGGAAAGCAGGCAGCCGGTGCACGGGCACCGGGTGGTCCCTCGCAGCCGACCCCACGCGCCTTCAGCTCCTCCATGAACCGATCGCGATCATGCCCCACCACTCGCACGGTGTACTGGTGGAACACATGCTGCGCGCCGTCGGCCACCGACGGCGACGCGACGCCAACCAGATTCGACGTGAGGAACTCCGCGTTCGCACGTCGACGCGAATTCCACTCGGGCAGCCTCTGGAGCTGCTGTCGACCGATTGCGGCGCACATCTCCGTCATCCGGTTGTTGAGGCCCACAACCTCGTTGCGGTACCGGACCTCCTGCCCCTGGTTTCGCAGGAGTCGAACCATGCGGGCAGCATCCGCATCGGCCATCACGGCCATCCCACCCTCACCGGCGGTCATGTTTTTCGTCGGATAGAACGAGAAGCAGCCTGCATCGCCCCAGGTGCCAGCCAACTTGTCGGCGAGACTGGCCCCGTGCGCCTGCGCCGCGTCCTCGATGAGCGCGATCTGCGCCTCTGTGCAGATCGCACTGAGTTCCACGAGGTTCGCGGGATGCCCATACAGATGAACGGCGATGACCGCACGCGTTCGTTCCGTCACGGCTGCGCGCACGGCATTCGGATCGATGCAGAAGAAGGCCGGATCGATGTCGACGAAGACGGGCGTCGCTCCGGTGATCGCCACCGCATTCGCCGTGGCAGCGAACGTGAACGACGGGACGATCACTTCGTCGCCCGGACCAATGCCGAGTGCGAGCACCGCCAGGTGAAGCGCTGAAGTGCCGGAGTTCACCGCGACACACGCCAGGCCCCCAGCCAGAGCCTGCGAGAACTCCTCCTCGAATGCCGCGACTTCGGCTCCCTGCGCCAACTGACCGGATGCGAGGACCCGGTCGACGGCGTCGCGCTCCTGCTGGCCGATGAACGGCTTGGAAACTGAAATCAAGTCAACCGCCTACGGTCCCTGACTCACGTCTCGCCGGGGAGGAGCGAGGCGGGGGGCCGGTCCATCGGCGAACACCCCGTGCGCCACCCGTCACTCCCGTTCACTCAGGTGGCCTTCCGCGTCTACCTGGTACTCCTGACCAGTGGCTGGACAGCGGAACAACATCGGATCGCCAGTGGGCTCGAGTCGCTCACCGGCCTTGCCCAGCCACCACCGAAAGCGGGCCGGGGATCCGACGACGAGCGCGAAATCCTGAACGTCCCTGACCACCACCGCACCCGCGGCGACCATGGCATACCGACCGATCCGCACTGGCGCCACGCAGATTGCGCCGGCACCGATCGACGCGCCTTCCTCCACGATGACCCCGACCTGCGTCCAGTCATCGCGCCCCTTCGGGCGACCATCGTGACCCGCCGCGCGTGGGTGGCGGTCATTGGTCAGGATGGCACCGGGGCCAACGAAGACCCGCGGGCCAAGGCGGGCGGGCTCGTACACCAGCGCGTAGTTCTGGATCTTGGAGGCGTCGCCAACGACCACGCCCGTTCCCACGTAGGCACCCCGCCCGATAATCACAGCCTCACCGAGCACGGCGAACTCACGCACTTGAGCCAGGTGCCACACCTGGAGCGCTCCCGCTGATCACGGCGCTTGCGTGCACGTCGGCGGACGGGTGGACGGCCATACAACTCCTCGCGGGCAGGTTGAGGCGACCCGGCACACGGTGGCGGGCCACCGATCTGGCTCCACTGGATGCTATCGCAGGGCCAAAGGTCGCGTGGTCGTCGCTCTGGAACCCAGACGGCACAGGAGTCCAGGCTCGACGGCCTGTACCCTGTCGCTGCGGGGCCCATTCCCTCCGCACGTCATCACGTCACGGAAGGCGAGCGGTGGCAAGGATGCCGGCAATGGTCTACATCGGGCCCGTGGAAATCGCTGGGCAGTACGCAGCCATGGCAGATGCGCTTCGCGCGCAGGGCGTACCCTGCCACGTCCACCTGAAGTTCGATCACCCGTTCTACCGACCGACGGAATCCATCCCGGGGCGATTCTGCGGGCACATCGAGCCATCATCAGGTACCGCGGATCAAACGACTTGCCCAGATTCCCCCATCGCATCGCGCTGGAACTCGCGCGGCGGGCACTTGCCTTCACCCACGGCGTCGTGGCCATCACGCGGTACCGGGTCTTCGTGTTCGCCTTCGCGACGACGTTGGCCCCCGGGGCACGTGACCTTCCCCTCCTGCGCCTGCTGGGCAAGCGCGTGATTGTCGTTGCCAGCAACGGCTCGGAATCGCGGGCTCCCTACTGCTGCGGCGCTCAGCAGCCGCTCATGCCGGGTGAGGAACCCGACCCAGACTCACTTGCGGATCAGAGCCGTAGAAAGCGCGCTCTGCTTCGCCGCATCGAACGCTGGGCCGACGTTGTGGTGGGTGCACCGCTCGGCTCCTCCCCATGCTCGCGCGTCCCTTCGTCAACTACTTCCGCATAGGGATGCCGCGACCCCGATCACAGCAGGTCGAGATGACAGCCGACTCGGAGGATCACTATGAGGCGCGTAGCGCGCTGCGACCCACGCGGATCCTGCACGCCCCGTCGCACCCACGCGCGAAGGGCACCGATCGAATCCGCCTGGCGGTCGAGAGCCTTCGAAGCAAAGGCTACGAGATCGAGTACACGGAGCTCACAAACGCGGCGAACGCGGAGGTGCTCGCACATCTCCACGAGTGCGATTTCGTCATCGACCAGCTGTACAGCGACACACCCATGGCGACATTCGCGGCAGAGGCAGCCGACGTGGGCAGGCCGTCGGTTGTTGGGGGATACGGATGGGGGAGCTTCCAGAGAAGCGGGTGCCTGACGCCATGTGGCCTCCGTCGCAGATCTGCCATCCCGACGGCATCGAAGCGGCCATCGAGAGACTCATCGCGGATTCGGACTACCGGCGTGGACTTGGGTCGCGCGCGCAACAGTTTGTTGCGACCCGCTGGTGCCTTGACGAGGTTGGTGCGCGCTGGAGGATGGTGATCGAGGATCGCATTCCCCCGGAATGGTTGGTGGACCCGTTGGAGGTCATGTACCTGCAGGGTGCGGCCCAGGACGAATCTCAGACCCGGATACTCGTCGAGCTGATGCTTCAGCAGTGTGGGGCAGAGTCACTGCAGCTCGGCCACAACAGACGTCTTGAGGCTGCCTACGTCGAGTTCGCCAGCGGGACTGATGGTCCGCCGAACACCTCGCAGGATGCGGAGCCACCATGTGCGGAATAGCCGGTCGCGCATCGTTCGCCGCACCCATTTCGGATGCCGTCCGCGAAGGCACACTCAATGCCCTCGAACACCGCGGACCGGATGCGCGAGGCAGTCGAAGCTTCGACGTCAACGGTGGTCAACTGTGGCTGGGCCAACGCGCCTGGCAGTGATCGACCTGTCTCCTGATGGGCGACAGCCCATGAGTTTCGATAGTGACCGCTACTGGATCGTCTTCAACGGGGAGATCTACAACTACCTCGAGCTGCGCGAGGAGCTGGAGAAGGAAGGCGCACGCTTTCGCTCGCGCAGCGACACCGAGGTGCTGCTCGAGGCCCTCGTGCGCTGGGGCACGGAGGCGTTGCCGCGTCTCGTCGGCATGTTCGCCTTCGCCTGGCTCGACACCCGGGCGGATCGCCTCGTGCTCGCGCGCGATGCCTTCGGCATCAAGCCGCTCTTCTGGACGGAGTCACGGGCGCCCTCGCCTTCGCCTCCGAGGTCCCGGCGCTGCTCGAGCTCGCACCCGTCGTGCCGCGAGCGAATCCCCAGCGCCTCTACGACTACGTGCGCTTCGGCGTGACGGATCATGGCGACGAGACGATGCTTGCGGGCGTGCGCCAGCTGCCGGCGGCCCACCTGCTGACCATCGGGCTCGACGGGCGCGCTGCGCCGTCCCTCCAGCGTTACGTCTCCCTCGAGCCCGGCGAGGTGCTCGACTGCGGCTTCGACGATGCGGCGGCGGGCCTGCGCGAACGCTTCCTCGAGAGCGTGCGTCTGCATCTGCGCAGCGACGTGCCTATCGGCACCGCGCTCTCCGGCGGCATCGACTCGTCCTCGATCGTCGCAACCATGCGTCACCTCGCAGGGCCGCGCCTCGAGCTCCATCCTTCAGCTACATCGCCGACGATCCCGCGCTCTCGGAGGAGCGCTGGGTGGATCTCGCGGGCGCCGCGGCGGGCGCGATCGTGCACAAGGTGAGGCCCGGCGCCGAGGAGCTCGTGGCGGACCTCGACGACCTCATCGCCGCCCAGGGCGAGCCCTTCGGGAGCACGAGCATCTACGCCCAGTACCGCGTGTTCCAGCGGCCGAGAGAGGCGGCGTCCTGTCATGCTCGATGGGCAGGGTGCGGACGAGCTGTTGCCGGCTACCTGGGGTTCCCCGACTTCCGACTCCTGTCTTTGATGCGCCGGGCCATGCCGGTTCGATGGCGCGATTCCTCCACGCCTGGGGAACTGATCCGGGTCGTTCACGGGGAGCCGCCTTGCGCGGCCTGATCGCTGCAAGCATGCCTCCGCAACCACGACAGCAGATCGCCCGGCTCGTCGAGACCCGTCAGAGACCCGCGTGGATCAACTCGGACTATGCGGATGCCCACGCGCTCCGAGCGCGCGGGCTGCCCAGGAGGTCCGTCCCCTGGGACAACAGGCGAGCGCTCGTCAGCCGATTGATTCAGTCAATGACTCGAAGGGGAGTTGGCGACGTTGCTTCGGCACGGAGACCGCGGCTCGATGCGTTGGTCCGTCAGAGTCGCGCACGCCCTTTCTCACCACGAACCTTGCCGAGTACGCGCTTCAGCTCCCAGAGAGCCTTCATGTCTCCCACGGGGAAACGAAGGCAATCCTCAGGCATGCGATGGAGGGCATAGTCCGCCTAAGGTCCTCAGCAGGAGGACAAGTTGGTTTCGCAACCCCGGAATCCCAATGGCTCAGCCCGCTGCGACCCAAGGTGGACCACTGGCTGGACGGGCTCGCGCTCCTGCCCGTCGTCAGCCACCGCAAGGCGCGCGACTACGTCTTGGGGGCATTCGATGCAGGGGCGTCCGCTGGGCGGTCCTGTGTGGCGCATCATCTGCGCTGCGCGGTGGGCGCAGCTAACGCTCGGCAACTAGAAGGATCCACTTCTGGTCCCAGCCACGTCAGTGGATGGAGTCCCTCAACACGCTCAACACGAGGGCCACATCGTCACCTGTCATACCCGGGTACAAGGGCAGTGTCAATGACTGAGCGTAGGCCTCGGAGGACCCGGGGAGTTGTCGATCGGCGATCGCGAACTCCCGAGCGAAGACGGCTGAGAGTGAAGGGCGTACGTCCCAAGCGTCACCTCGACTTCGCGCGAGCGCATCTCCCGAACGACGTCGTCCCTGTTGACCCGATGGTCCAGCATGACCACGTAGGACTGGAACGTGTGGACGCAACCCTGTGCCGTCAGGGGCGGACGCACCAGATCCCAATCTCCAAGGGCCTCCGTGTAGCAGGCCGCCAGCGCTCGACGCTCGACGAGGATGCGCTCGAGCTTCTCCATCTGCGCCAGGCCCACGGCCGCGTTGATGTCGCTCAGCCGGTAGTTGAACCCCGCCTCGTCGAACTCCACGAAGAGCTCCGCCCTGCGGCCACCATGAGTGGAGAGCAAGCGCATTCGATCCGCCAGATCGTGGTCACGACAGGTGATCATCCCGCCCTCGCCTGTCGTGATCACCTTCCGCGGATGGAACGAGAAGCAACCCACGTCGCCGAGAGACCCAGCCTGTCGGCCGAAGTACTCTGCCCCAAGCGCGCACGCAGCGTCCTCGATCACCAGGGGACATCGGCGTCACGGGCGATCGCCGCGATGTCATCCATCGGCGCGCACTGCCCGAATGCATGCACAACCATGATCGCCCTCGTGCGCGGCGTGAGGGCCGCCTCGACAGCTTTCCCCGCTTCAGGTTGAAGGTGGATGTATCGACGTCGACGAGGACCGGCCTCGCGCCACTCTGGACGACGACGTTCGCCGTGGCGGGGAACGTGAAGTCCGGGACGATGACCTCGTCGCCGGGTCCGATGCCCAACCCCTCCAGGGTTAGATGAAGTGCCGTCGTGCACGAGCTTGTTGCGATCGCATGCTCGACGCCGACATAGTCGGCCACGGCGCGTTCAACTCGGCGGCCACCGGCCCCTGGGTCAGGTAGCCGCTCGCCAGGACCTTTCGGACAGCATCCGCCTCGGCCTCATCCAGCCACGGAACCGTGAGCCTCACGCGAGGACGCCTTGGTACCACTCGACTGTCTGCCGAAGCTCCTCGTCAGTGATCGCCTGCGGCTCCAGGCCAAACAAGGTCTGCGCCAACGAGATATCCGCGAGGTGACGTCGCACATCGGCGGCACGCTCGGGAACGTGGGCTATCGGGTAATTCGGCTTCCCCATGATCGTGAGGAGGCGTCGGACGAGCTCATTGATCGAGAGCTCGCAGCCGGAACCGACGTTGAAGGTCTGGCCCAGCGTGGCCTCGGTGAGGGCGGCTCGCACCAGGAGGTCCGCGGTCCTCGGCGCGAAGATAAAGTCACGGGTCTGCTCACCGTCACCGGTGATGGTCACAGGGCTCCCTGCGAGGACGCGGCCGACGACGATCGGCACGACGCCTGCATATGCACCGTGGTTCTGCCTTGGACCGACGTTGTTGAAGGGGCGCGCGATTCGCGCCTTGATTCCGTATGTCCGGATGTAGCTCTCCACGAGTTTGTCTCCGGCGGACTTGCTCGCCGCATACGGAGTCAGGACGTCATGCGGATGCTCCTCGCTCATCGGCACTCGTCGTGCCGTGCCATAGACCTCCGAGGAGGACATGTGCAGCATCTCACCCACGGTGTCGGTGCGTATCAGCTCGCACACAGACTGTGTGATGGAGACGTTGGCATCGAACGTCCACTGAGGGAACGTGATCGACGTGACCAACGGCACGACGGCAAGATCGAAGACATGGTCGACGGAGTGCCTCAGCGCGATGTCTCGCAATGCGGGGAAACTGCCCGCATCGACGCGCTCAACGACCATGTCGGGGCGTCGAGACCGTGCCTCAGCCAGGTTGCGCTCGTCGCCCAAGAAGAAGTTGTCGACCACGATCACGGCACGCGGGTTGTCCTCGATCAGGCGGTCGACCAGGTGACTGCCGATGAAGCCGGCGCCTCCCGTCACCATGACCGACTTGCCTTCGAAGGTCATGCGGAATCCTCTCGATGTCGGCCCCTGCCACGTGCACCCGCAATACTATCTACCGTGGAGCAATACCCGCCTTGGCACCATCTGCCGCCCAATCCGTACAACGCTCACGCGTGGTTCATCGGTGAGCCCGAAATTGGCGAAGGCGCATGGATCGGGGCATTCACGGTCATCGACGGGTCGGGCGGACTGACGATCGGCGCCGGATGCCACGTAGCATCCGGCGCGCAGATTTACACGCACTCGACGGTGGACCGGGCACTCAGCGAAGGGGTCCTTCCGACTCGGCGACTGCCGACCGTCATCGGACCTCACTGCCACATCGGTGCCGGGGCCGTTGTCTTGATGGGTGTCACGATCGGGAGCCACTCCGTTGTCGGGGCAGGGGCGGTTGTCCTCGAGGGAACCGACGCGCCTCCACGCAGCCTGCTAGTGGGCAACCCCGCAAGGATCAGACCTCTTTCAGCGTGAGGCTCGGGCACGTTCGCGCACGAGTCTGGACTGTCTCTACACAGCGGCCGATGGTGCCCAACCCAGGTGCACATCCGGAAGATCAGGACAACAGGGCGAAAGCAGCGCCGCCGGGCAGTTGCCCGGCACGCCATCTCCTTGAACCGATTGTCGACTCACGTACGTGACCTCGAGGGCATCGCAGAGTTCGACCCCGCCAAGAGTCCACACGGCGCCATAGTTGTTGGGATGCACTGCGACGGGAACAAAGCGCTGATGCAGGCGCCGCAACACCGCCAGGATGGGATTCGGATCGACCAGCAAGTCACCGAGTCCGTGCATCTCGAGACTGATGAGGGCGAAACGATCAAGGTCCGAGTCCTGAGCGCGGCCCAGGGCCTCCCACTCGGCCCCCTCGACGTCAAGCATCAGGGCCAGGCTCCCGCTCGTCGGACCGAAGGAGGCTTCGGTGATCTCATTGAGCGTCAGAAGGCTCGCCGAGCCTTCGCCAAGACCCATGCGGTGGAACGCGATCATGGGGTGGGCGGTCGGCACGTCGGCAACGGTGTGGTCCCACGCATGCACCTGAAGCCCGCGCTCAGCGAGTGCGACATCCACATCGTTGTTGTCACCAACACCGATAGAGACCACCCCCGCGCACTCGTGCGGGAGAGACCGGGGAAGCACATACCCACCGTCATGGAGGGATCCGAGTCGCTCGAGAGGGACACGGGTGAACTGGCGTGGAGCCAGTAGTTCGAGCAACTCCCCCATCCACGGGGCACGTGCATCGAGGTCGACGACGGACTCCAGCACCCTCAGCCGCCGCTCCAGTTTGAGAACCTGGACGTCGGGCCGAACTCGCATGCCGTAGACCGCACGCCGGCCCCAAGACCTGACAGGGTTGTTCGTTGGAACGATATTTCGCTTGCGCATGCCCCTCCTCGAGCCGCCGAATGCGGCACCAACCACCAGCCACACGGCCATTGCCCGAGGACTATCGTAGGGTCGCCCCAGCCGGAACGAACCCAGAGAGGGATGACGGTGGAGGTCTGCTTCGACTCACAGACCTTCCTGCGCCAGCGCGTTGGGGGAATATCCCGACTGTTCACCGACCTCGTGGCGCAGTTCGATGCCGACCCCGGACTTGGCGTCCACGCTGTTCTGCCCTTCTCCGTTTCCAACAACAGCTACGCGCGACGCGACCTCCCCTCACGTTCGGTAGCACAGACGCCAGAATGGCTGCCGCGTGGACTGCTCTACGTGCCGCACTGGCTGAGGGGGGCGCGTTTCCCTCGGGCAGCCGACATTGTTCACCACACGTACTACAGCAGGCGCTTCCTCGCGAAGGACGGGCGCTGGCCCCAGGTGACCACGGTCTACGACATGATCCCCGAGCTGTTCGCCGGCACGAGCGATGCGACAGCCACCCACCTGCAGAAGCGTGACTACGTCGCGACGTGCGACCTCGTCATCTGCATAAGCGAGTCCACCCGGCAGGACATGGAGAACTTCTACGGATCGATCGCGCGCCGCACGGTCACCATCCCGTTGGCCGTCCGCCCCGGGTTCGCCCCCAACCTGCCGCCGCCGCCGGGCCTGCCGCAGGAGTACGTGCTGTACGTAGGCAAGCGCGCGGGCTACAAGGACTTCGGCGTGCTGCCACAGGCCACCGCGCTCCTCCGGGACGCTGGCCTGGCCACGCCCGTGGTGGTCGTGGGTGACCCGTGGTCAGCGGACGAGCGTCGCCAGCTCGAGCAACTCGGCCTGATGGATGCGTTCCACCAGGTGGCGCTCGGGGATGCCGACCTTCGGCGCGCGTACTCGAACAGCGCGCTCGTCGTGCAGACGTCACGGTACGAGGGCTTCGGCCTGACACCGTTGGAGGGTATGGCCTCCGGAGCGCCGGTGGTCATCGCTGACGCCAGCTCGATGCCCGAGGTGGGCGGCGACGTCGCGAGGTACTTCTCCCCCGGTGACGCGGTGAGCCTGGCCGAGGCCATGCGGGGCATCCTCGCCGACGGTGCCCTCCGGGCCGAGTTGGGCAGACGGGGGATCGAGCGCGCGGCCGGCTTCACGACGCGTCTGATGGCCGAGCGCACAGCCGCGGCCTACCGCTTGCTCGTGTCCTAGACGGCGCCGCGGCCCTGAAGGACGGCCCGCACCGTACGCGCCAGCAGCACGATGTCTCCGGACAGGGACCACGACTCCACGTAGTAGAGGTCGAGCTGCAGGGCCTCGGCCCAGCTCAGGTCGGAGCGACCTTCGACCTGCCACAGGCCGGTCAGCCCGGGCTTGAGCGCCAGCCGTCGGTAGGCCTCGAGCTCGTAGCGGTTCACGTCGTCGAGCGGGATGCGGGCGCGGGCCGACGAGGCTCATCGAGCCGCCGATGGCGTTGAACAGCTGCGGGAGCTCGTCGAGCGACCAGCGCCGCAGGAACCGGCCTGGCTGGTGATCCGAGGATCGTCGACGAGCTTGAACATCGGATCATCGAGGTCGTGCTCCGCACGCAGACCCTCGCGCTGGGCGTCGGCGTCCTGCACCATCGTGCGGAACTTGAGCATCGTGAAGGGTGCGCCGCCGCTGCCCGATCCGGGTCTGGCGGAAGATGACGGGCCCCCTGGATGAGGGCTTCACGGCGAATAGCGCAGCGAGCAGCACCGGGCTGAGCAACACCATCATGGCCAGCGCCCCAACGAGAGTCCAGGGTGCGCTTGGCGAACCGTTGCGGGCGCGACAGGGCCGCCTCGTCGAGGTGGAGCAGCGGCAGGCCAGCCGCAGGACGCACGCTGAGGCGCGGGCCCGCTCATGTCCATCATCGCCGGGGCGATGAGGAGGTCGACTGCTGCGCCCCTCGAGCCGCCAGGCGATCTGGCGAACGGCTTCGCTCGTCATGGTGTCCGACGGGGCGATGGCGACCGCCTCCACGGGCGTCGCGTCGAGGACGGCATCCAGGTCGAGCGAGCCAGCGGGCCCAGGTCCACATCGACGTGGCTCGGGGCCGGGTCTGGGCCACCACCTCGTACCCGGCGTAGGAGTCCTCCGTCAGGCGCTAGGCGAGCTCCTCGCTGCCGGGCCGGTGCCGACGACGAACGGTGCGGTGCTGAACTCGCCACGAGCTCGCTGCCGGTACAGCCAGCCCCGCCAGAGGAAGCGGCATGGCCACGATCAGGAGCAGTCCCAGCGGCAGGGAGACGAAGGCGTAGGCGCGCGAGATGTCGGCGCGGATCAGGTAGCTGATCCCGCCACGACGGCGAACGTGTAGAGGGTGGCCGAGACGACCCTGCGGATCTCCTCGGTCCCCAGGCCGATGATCCGCTGGTCGTAGGACCCGCGCAGAGCCGAGCATGCCCAGCCACAGCGCGGCGATCGCGAAGGGCACTCCGTAGATCGCCAGCACCGGGATCGATCGCCCACGTGCTCGCCCGCGAGCTGATGAGCAGGCCAAGCAGCATGACCACCAGCAGGACGAGGGCGTCCGAGACGACGAGCCGGGTCCGGAACGGCCGCAGGATGCCGTGCCGGGCGGCCGGCGTCGCCTCGCCTTGCTGCTTCCGACCGAGGACTGGTAGCGCTCAACGACGGACAGGCCGGCCCACTCGCCGCCTGCCTCGCCTGTCCTGCCCCGTCCGCGGTCCGTCATGCCATGGTAGGATCCCCGTCGCGGGCTCAGCGTCGCAGGCGACGTTGGGCGGCCCATCGCCTGTCGCGCGAGGACCGGCCAGGGTGCCGGCGGACGTACCGAGCGAGGGTCTCCTCGGCGGACTCCTCGAGGCTCGACTCCCCGCAGGCATTGGCGAAGTTGGAGTTGACGACGACACCCACGAAACCGCGGGCGATGTCGTCGGCGCCGATCCCCCTCAGCGCGTACTCGAGGTGCTGGCCCTCGTGGTGGAACGTCTTCACCAGGGGTTCCCGCTGCTTCGATGGGGATGACCCGCGACTTCTGAAGCCAGAAGTTGTACCAGGAGAACTCGTACGGGGCCTCGGCCAGCAGGTCCCGGTAGTCCCAGCCGCGGGGCTCCATGAAGTCGTCGCTTGAGCGAGGCAAGGACTGTCGAGGAGAAGACCTGGTGCCCGTGGCAGGTGAGCAGCCGTCGGTCGTCCAGGCCCACGAGCTCCTGGATCCGCCGCAGGTGGGCCTCCCGGCCCTGCCAGTGCTCCGCGTAGTAGCGGGGCTCCACCTTCAGCTCGTTGTCCTCGACCAGGACGGTGTAGGGCGTCGTCTCGTCGAACATGAAGTCGTCGGGGCGAAGGGCCGAACGAACACGGCGTCGGAGTCCACGCAGAAGTAGTTCTCGGTCAGGCCCAGCTCCCAGAAGGCCAGCTTGACGATCTCCTGGTTGATGTAGCCCGGACGGATGCCCGCCACGGGCTCGCTCACCAGGTGCGTGCGCGGAAGAGCGCTCTCCGATGCGGACCTCGACGCCGTCTCCCGCCGAGTGAGCGCGAAGCGGCGAGGTCAGCTTCAGGAACGACGACGTAGAGAGGCAGGTCGTCGGCGTTGAACTTCCGTCACGCTGGCGACAGGCGACTGGCGCATGGTCGAAGTCCGGTCCGTAGGACTTCAGCAGCATGCCGAGCCGGTGCATGGGCGTAGGCTAGTCCTTGGTCGCTTCGATGACGCCCGCCGAGCACAGGAACATGCCCCGCCAGTCGTCGCTCGGCTCCATGGCGATGCCGGCCTGACGGAAGGCGCGCCCAAGGTCGATCCGCCAGCATCGGCGGAGTGACGTGGTAGTTGTACCAGTGGTAGCGGATGCCGCTGAACCCCTTGCTCCGCACCAGATCCGCGAGCTCGAACGGGTTGTGGAACTTGGCGAGGATCTCGTCGTAGGCCGGGCCGTTGACGTCCCACTCGCGCTTGGGGGGCTTGTCCATCGCCAGACGCGGCTCGAGCCCGGCGCGCACGACCGCCTTGACCTCGTCCGGCTGACCCTTCAGCAGATCGTCCTCGATGAACTCCATGGTCAGCCGGTTGAAGGAGTACAGGCTCAGCATCGAGTTGCGGAACTGCAGGAACATCGTTCCGCCCGGGCGCAGGAAGGCGCTCATGTTGTCGACGACCGCGGCTTCGTCGCGCACGTGCGGCAGGACGCCCAGCGCCATGACCCCGTCGTAGGGGCCGGTGGCGATCGCCTCCTCGAGGGTGCTCCGGTCCTGGATGTCGCCGAGGCTGAGGACGCTGGAGTCGAAGCCCTTGGCCTCGAACTGCGCCTTGGCCACTCCGAGCATGCCCTCGGTGAGGTCGCTTCCGCCCACGCGCAGACCGAGTTCAGCCATCGCAGCCAGAGGGGACCCGTCGCCGATGCCCAGCTCGTAGATGCTGGTCAGCCCGAGGGCCTGGACCCGCTCCTTGACCCGCTTGAGCCGGAAGTAGTTCGCCGGGTACTCGTCGGAGGTGAGGATCTTGCTCTCGTCGTACTGCTCTGAGTACGTCGGGGAGCTCGCGTTGTAGTGGTCGGCGACGTCGGCCATCAGGTCTCGGCTCCTGCTCGTAGTCGATTGCTCTGGTACTCCAGTCTTATCAGGTCATGGTCGACGAGCTCCTGCACCATGGCGACCAGCGTCTCCTCGTCCTCGCCGAAGAGCTCCGCCATGTCGGAGATGGCGTGCTGGCCGTCGGCGTAGGCGAGGATGTTGGTGCGCAGCATGACCTCGTCGGACGTGTTCTTGTTCAGCATGGTGTGGTACAGCCCGCGCTTGCCCAGCTGGGGCTCGCCGTACTTCGTGGCCACCAGCACCGACTCCCGCTCCAGGGTCTCGATGCACTCCCGGATCACGTCCAGCCCGCCTTGGAGCCCGCTCGGGGTGACGACGGTCTCGAGGTCGTCGAGGGAGGTGTGGTACTCCGGGTAGTCGCCGTAGCGGCTGCGCATGAGGGACACGAAGGGGAGGTCGACGCCGGCGGCCCCGTAGGTGCGCTCGTCGCTGCCGCGCCCGAGGTAGGAGTAGGTCACCACGTTGTCGCGCGAGGCGAGCACCCGCTTGGCGATGCGGTCGATGCGCGGTGTTTCCGAGCCGTGAGGCGAGGTAGGTGTAGGCCCGGTCGTCGCCGATGCAGGTCAGCTGGAACCCGGCGATGACGTTGTCGCGCAGCGCGTCGAGGTTGCGCGAGGCGTAGGTGATCGCACCGATCGACTCGGGCGTGAACGCGATCCGGTACGTGTAGTGGCGGTTCGGCAGCTGCATGATCCAGCGCGCCAGACCCGCCGCCACGACAGGGCCGGAAAGCTCGTTGTTGGCCATGGACGGGTGGCACACGTAGGTCGACAGGAAGACCTCGTCCGTCGACGTCGCCCGGGAGGATCAGCTCGCCGTACGTGAGGCTGCCCGGCTCCAGTGACGCGTCGATCACGGCGCGGTAGGTGCCCGGCTTCAGGGCCTCTCGTACCGAGTGCGGGAGGCAGAAGCCCCAGGTGCGGTGGTAGTAGCTGGTGACGAACGGGATCGCGTCCGGCTGCTCGGGGATCGAGTGGAGGTGCGGCTGGAGGTCGTCCAGCGTCGAACTCGGCGTCGACCGGGTCGGAGTAGCCGACGACGTGCAGGTTGCTGTTGGCGTAGTCGACGACGATCTCGCCGTCGGGACCGATCAGCTGAGCACCCCGGATCGTCCACTCGTCCGGCACCGTCCAGTCGAAGGCCTGCGTGCCGGTCGGCACCTCGTGGATCGTGAGGCCCGGGAGCTCCTCCTGGAGGATGGCGAGCGTCTGCCGTACGCCCTCGCCGGTGATGCTGCGGTGGATCGGCCACAGCCGCCGGGCGAGGTCGTGCATGTACTGGCCGTCGAACGGCATCTCGTTCATCATGCGCCTAGTCGAACGACAGTCATGCCTACTCGTGCGGGTGCGGGTTCGTGGGACCGGTGCGACCCTCGTGCGTCAGGGCCTTGAACAGCCAGTGCACCACCACGAGGTGGACGTTCTCGAGGACCTGCATGTCGGTCGAGTCGACGCGAACCTCGATGTCGGCGAACTCCGACAGCCTGCCCCCGTTGCGGCCCACGAGGATCGCCACCGGGTACCCGTTGGTCTTGGCCCACTCGGCGGCGGTCACCACGTTCGGGGAGTTGCCCGATCCGGAGATCGCCAGCACGGCGTCGCCTGGGCGGGCCAGCTGCTCGAGCTGGTTGCGCATGGCGTCCTCGAAGCCGAAGTCGTTCGCCCACGCCGACTGCGTGATCGCCTGCTCGTTGATCGACAGCGCCCGGATAGGAGCCTCGCGGCTGGCACCGATGCCCTTGCTCACGTCGCAGGCCATGTGGGAGCCCGTTGACGAGCTGCCCCCGTTGCCCATCGTCCAGAGGATGCCCTGGCTCTGGCCCAGGCCGGCGATCAGGTCCGCCAGGCGCTTCAGCACGTCCTGGTCGAGCGACTGGATCGCCGCGACCGTCTCGTCGAGGGATGCCTGGGCCCGCAGCAGGTCAGGACTCATGAATGACGCCCGCTCCTTGGGTGCTGATCCGGAAGCCGAGTCGCTTCGGGAACTGAGCGGCGAACCGCTCATGCTCGCCGCTGGGAACGTAGAACGCGAGATACCCGCTCCCACCGGCTCCCAGTAGTTTCCCACCCGTGGCACCGCCGGCCAGACCCCGGGCATAGGCCTCGTCCACATCGGGGTTGGAGACACCCTCGGCCACGTCGCGCTTCAGGCGCCAGGCCTCATCCAGAAGCGGGCCGAGGTCGTCCATCGGGCCGAGCAGGGCTCGCTTGCCCTGCTGGACGAGGTCGACCATCCGACGCGTGACGTCCTCCGCCTTCGAGCCGGCCGAGATGCCGCCGCCCTGCTTGGCGAGCAGCTCGCTGGCGCTCCGCGGTCGGCCGACCGGAACGAGGTGGAGGTTGGCCTCCAGCGACGCGACGTCGGCGGCGCCCAGGCCCACCGACTCCACCTCTACCTCGCGGCCGGCGAACCGGATGACGTTGACGCCGCCGAGGGCGCTGGCCCACTGGTCCTGGTAGCCGATCGGCTCCTTCAGGACCTCGATCTCGATCTCGCACGCCTCGCGGGCGAGGTCCACAGGGGTCGAGGCGATGCCGCACGAGTGCCGGACGAAGGCCAGGAACGCCACGGTGAACGAGGAGGAGGAGCCGAGGCCGGTGCCCGCCGGCACGTCCGACATGACCGCGATGTCGATGTCAGTCACGTCATACCGGCTCAGGACCTCGCGGGCGATCGGGTGCTTCAGGTCGCTGGCGCGCTCGACGTCCTCGGTGACGGAGTACTTCAGGACGATGCCCTCGCGGTGCGTGAAGGGGTGGCCCACGATGAACACCCGACGGTCGATCGGCGAAGGACAGAACCGCTCCCTCGTTCTCCGCGAGGAAGGCGGGCAGGTCGGAGCCCCCGCCGAACAGGCTCACCCGCAGGGGTCCCTGGGCGATCAGCATGCGAGGGCCTCGATTCCCGTGCGGATGGCGTCGGCCGCCTCCGGGAGGCAGTCTTCCGCGTCCACGTCCCCATGGGGCGCACTGACGTGGATGAATCGCATGCCGGCACCGCGAGCGAAGCCGCGGTCGCGGTCGGTGTCCCCGACCATGACTGACCGGGCGAGGTCGAGGTCGGTGCAGGACGGCGGCCTTGCGCGCCAGGTCAATGTCCGGTTTGCGGCATTCGCATGGCACCTTGAGCTCCGGAACCTCGCCGATCCAGCCGGCCTCTGGATGGTGGGGGCAGAAGAGGTAGTCGTCCACGAAGGCGCCCTCCGCCCCCAGCAGCCTGTCCATCCGGGCCCGGATCCGCTGGTGGTCCTCGAAGGTCATGAGGCCCTTCGCGAGGGCCGGCTGATTCGTGACGACGATGACCGGGATGCCCGCGCGGTTGGCGCGGCCGATGGCCTCGGCCACGCCAGGGAGCAGCACGTAGTGATCCGCGTGTAGAACTCCGGCTCGGTGGGGTTGATGACCCCATCCCGATCGAGGAAGAGGGCGGGGCGGCTGCCCAGGTCGCCCCTTCGGCTGAAGGCGCCGGACGCGACATCGGCCTGCGCGGCGGCCAGCCGAGCCGGCGTGCCCGTGTCCTTGAAGTAGTGGCTGCTGACGAAGGCGAACAGATCCCCGCGTTCGGCAGCCGCCGGCAGGACGTCCGGAGCCGAGTCCCGGCAGTCCGCGTACTGGGCCAGCCCCCGGCGGGTGATCGCGAAGAGTCCAGCTGAGGACATGTTCGGCACGTGCTCGCGATCCTCGGACTTCGGCACGACCAGCACCGAGCCGTCATGCGACGGGAACGCGGCGTCGCTGTCCTCCGGATGGGTGCTCGGATGCACCGCGACGGCGACCGAAGCGCCCGATGCTCGCCAGTCATCCAGGAGGTGCTGCACCGGGAACGACATCAGGATGTCGCCGAGGATGACCAGGAACTCGTCGGCGTCGGTATGCGGTGGCCGCCAGCCGCAGCGCCGCGACCGTGCCCTCCTGTCGATCCTCGTGGACGACCCGGACCGTGATGCCCTCATGCTCGAGTTCGTCGCACAGCGCCTGCACCTGATCGCCGAGATGCCCCGCCACGACAAGGGCCTCGGCGATCTCGGAGGGCTCGAGCAGGCGCAGGTGCCAGGACATCAGCGATGCGCCCCCTACCTCCTGGGCCAGCTTCGCGAGCGTGGGGTCGGCCGATCGGGTGCCCCTGCCGCCGGCCAGCACGACGGCGACGGCTGTCATCCGGCGGTCCACTCCAGGGCGAGGTCCTCGGCGGCCCGTCGCACGGCCTGGCGCGACGTTGTGGCGATCGAGAACCCCTCCCGCTGCATGAGAGAGGTGTCGAACGCGTACCTGGGGACGTCGCCCACCCACCCGAACGGGGAGTCCCCGTAGGACACCTTGGGTGACACTCCAGCGCGGCACACACCTCCGACGACGATGCCCTTCACGTCGACCAGGTCCGGCGGGCCGATATTCACCCGGGTGATTCCGGGCTCGCGCCGGGTGCCGAAGTACTGGATGCCGTCGATCAGCTCGGCGACATGGACGTAGGGCTTGGTCTGGTTGCCGTCACCCAGCACGTCCAGCTGGGACGGGTCGCGCCGCAGTTTGCGGACGAAGTCGAACACGACGCCGTGGGTGGCAAGCGGCCCCACCACGTTGGGGAACCTCACGACCAGGATCGACAGGGAGGGCACGGTCGCCGACAGCGACTCCAGGACGAACTCGCTGGCCAGCTTGGCCTTGCCGTACCAGCTGACCGGGGCCGGCGGAACATCCGAGGTCTCGGCCAGCGGCTGGTCGGACACCCCGAAGATCGCGGACGACGAGGCGAAAACCAACTGCTGCACCGGAACGCCGCCACGGCGGTGCGCACGGCGATGGTCGTCATGAGGGTGTCCCCGAAGTCGAGGCTGGCATCCGCCACCCCGGCGGAGATGTCGCTGTTGGCAGCGAGGTGGTAGACGACTTCGGGCCGCACGTCTGCGAGCACGTCGATAAGGACTGGGCGTCCTGTGCGTCGCCCTCGACGAACCGGCCCGCGAAGGAGCGGGTCGAATCGGGGATGCGGTCGAGGACGACCACCTCCCGGCCCTGCTCTTGGAGCCGGCGAACGAGGTTGCGGCCGACGAAGCCGGAACCCCCGATGATCAGATCGGACACGTCCGGAGTCTACCGAGGCAGCCGGCGGTGCCGGCGGTGCGCAGAATGCCGTCATGCCGCGACCGGTCTCCGTGCAGATCTGCACCCTCAACGAGGAGGGGAACATCGGGGAGTGCCTCGAGACCGTGGTCGCCAACGATCCCGAGGAGATCGTCGTCATCGACGGCGGCTCGACCGACCGCACCGTGGAGATCGCTGAAGCGATGGGCGCCCGGGTGCTCGCACCCGGTCGGCTGGTCTAGGACCCTCGCGACAGCTCGGCTACCGATCGACAACGAGCCGCTACACGGCTTTCGTGGATGCAGACGACCGCCTGGGTCCCGACTGGCTCGAGACGATGATCCGCGAGCTGGAAGCCGGCGGATACTCCGCCCTGCAGAGCTCGCTCCGCGCTGTTCGAGTCCGGCAGCTGGTGGAGAGCACGGGGTGGAATCAGTACTTCATCGAGAGCGTGCGCCCCACGGCCGACACCACGATGGTCGGGCGGCCGGCACTCTTCGTCACCGCTGCGCTCCAGGAGCAATCCCGCTGAGCTGACCTCTCTCGATGAGGACACGCACCTGTCTCGTCGCTTCGAGCTCCAGGGGCTCCGGCAGGGGATCGGATCAGCGATCGCCTACCGCCACGTCGAGGAGACACGCGACGAGAACTTCCGTAAGTGGCAGTCCTACGGACGTGGCTACCGCGGGTTCGTC
>CAVOWW010000006.1:0-7037 GCA_963700255.1 uncultured bacterium
GGGTGCGGGTTCGTGGGACCGGTACGACCCTCATGCGTCAGGGCCTTGAACAGCCAGTGCACCACCACGAGGTGCACGTTCTCGAGGACCTGCATGTCGGTCGAGTCGACGCGCACCTCGATGTCGGCGAACTCCGACAGCCTGCCCCCGTTGCGGCCCACGAGGACGCCACCGGGTACCCGTTCGTCTTCGCCCACTCGGCAGCGGTCACCACGTTCGGGGAGTTGCCTGATCCGGAGATCGCCAGCACGGCGTCGCCGGGGCGGGCCAGCTGCTCGAGCTGGTTGCGCATGGCGTCCTCGAAGCCGAAGTCGTTCGCCCACGCCGACTGGGTGATCGCCTGCTCGTTGATCGACAGCGCCCGGATGGGAGCCTCGCGGCTGGCGCCGATGCCCTTGCTCACGTCGCAGGCCATGTGGGAGCCCGTTGACGAGCTGCCCCCGTTGCCCATCGTCCAGAGGATGCCCTGGCTCTGGCCCAGGCCGGCGATGAGGTCCGCCAGTCGCTTGAGCACGTCCTGGTCGAGCGACTGGATCGCCGCGACGGTCTCGTCGAGCGAGGCCTGGGCCCGCAGCAGGTCAGGACTCATGGATGACGCCCGCTCCTTGGGTGCTGATCCGGAAGCCGAGTCGCTTCGGGAACTGAGCGGCGAACCGCTCGTGCTCGCCGCTGGGCACGTAGAACGCGAGGTACCCGCTCCCACCGGCTCCCAGTAGTTTCCCACCCGTGGCACCGCCGGCCAGACCCCGGGCATAGGCCGCGTCCACGTCGGGGTTGGAGACCCCCTCGGCCACGTCGCGCTTCAGGCGCCAGGCCTCATCCAGTAGGGGGCCGAGGTCGTCCATCGGGCCGAGCAGGGCTCGCTTGCCCTGCTGGACGAGGTCGACCATCCGGCGCGTCACGTCCTCCGCCTTCGAGCCGGCCGAGATGCCGCCGCCCTGCTTGGCGAGCAGCTCGCTGGCGCTCCGTGGTCGGCCGACCGGCACGAGGTGGAGGTTCGCCTCCAGCGACGCGACGTCGGCGGCGCCGAGGCCCACCGACTCCACCTCGACCTCACGGCCGGCGAAGCTGATGACATTGACGCCACCGAGGGCGCTGGCCCACTGGTCCTGGTAGCCGATCGGCTCCTTCAGGACCTCGATCTCGATCTCGCACGCCTCGCGGGCGAGGTCCACAGGGGTCGAGGCGATGCCGCACGAGTGCCGGACGAAGGCCAGGAACGCCACGGTGAACGAGGACGAGGAGCCGAGGCCGGTGCCGGCCGGCACGTCCGACATGACGGCGATGTCGATGTCGGTGACGTCGTAACGGGTCAGCACCTCCCGGGCGATCGGGTGCTTCAGGTCGCTGGCGCGCTCGACGTCCTCGGTGACGGAGTACTTCAGGACGATGCCCTCGCGGTGGGTGAAGGGATGGCCCACGATGAAGACCCGGCGGTCGATCGCGAACGACAGAACCGCTCCCTCGTTCTCCGCGAGGAAGGCGGGCAGGTCGGAGCCCCCGCCGAACAGGCTCACCCGCAGGGGTCCCTGGGCGATCAGCATGCGAGGGCCTCGATTCCCGTCCGGATGGCGTCGGCCGCCTCCGGGAGGCAGTCTTCCGCGTCCACGTCCCCGTGGGGCGCACTGACGTGGATGAATCGCATGCCGGCACCGCGAGCGAAGCCACGGTCGCGGTCGGTGTCCCCGACCATGACTGACCGGGTGAGGTCGAGGTCGGTGCGTGACGGCAGCCCGTCGCGCGAGGTCGATGTCCGGTTTGCGGCATTCGCAGGGCACCTTCAGCTCCGGTACCTCTCCGATCCAGCCGGCCTCAGGGTGGTGCGGGCAGAACAGGTAGTCGTCCACGAAGGCGCCCTCCGCTCCCAGCAGCCTGTCCATGCGGGCCCGGATCCGCTGGTGGTCCTCGAACGTCATGAGTCCCTTGGCGAGGGCCGGCTGGTTCGTCACGACGATGACCGGGATGCCGGCGCGATTGGCCGCACCGATGGCCTCCGCCACTCCCGGGAGCAGGACGTAGCGATCCGGCGTGTAGAACTCGGGCTCGGTGGGGTTGATGACCCCGTCCCGATCGAGGAAGAGCGCGGGGCGGCTGCCCAGGTCGCCCCTGCGACGGAAGGCGCCGGACGCGACGTCGGACTGCGCGGCAGCCAGCCGAGCCGGCGTGCCGGTGTCCTTGAAGTAGTGGCTGCTGACGAACGCGAACAGGTCTCCCTTCGCTGCGGCCGCAGGCAGCACGTCCGAGCCCAGATCCCGGCAGTCGGCGTACTCCGCCAGCCCACCACGAGTGATCGCGAAGAGCCCGGCTGAGGACATGTTCGGCACGTGCTCGCGGCTCTCGGACTTGGGCACCACCAGGACCGAGCCGTCATGCGACGGGAACGCGGCGTCGCTGTCCTCGGGATGAGTGCTCGGATGGACGGCGACGGCCACCGCAGCGCCCGATGCCCGCCAGTCATCGAGGAGGTGCTGCACGGGGAACGACATGAGGATGTCGCCGAGGATGACCAGGAACTCGTCCGCATCGATGTGCTGAGCCGCGAGCCTCAGCGCTGCGACCGTCCCCTCCTGCCTCTCCTCATGGACGACGCGGACCGTGATGCCCTCGGGCTCGAGTTCGTCGCACAACGCCTGGACCTGGTCCCCGAGATGCCCGGCGACGACCAGCACCTCGGTGATCTCGCAGGGCTCGAGCAGCCGAAGGTGCCACGCCATCAACGAGGCGCCCCCCACCTCCTGGGCGAGCTTCGCGCGCGTGGGGTCTGCCGATCGCGTTCCCCGGCCGCCAGCGAGCACAACGGCGACCGCGGTCATCCGGCGGTCCACTCCAGGGCGAGATCCTCCGCGGCCCTCCGCACGGCCTGGCGTGACGTGGTGGCGATCGAGAACCCCTCGCGCTGCATGAGGGACGTGTCGAACGCATACCTAGGGACGTCCCCACCCACCCGAACGGCGAGTCCTCGTAGGTCACCTCGGGAGACACCGCGAGGGCGCCGGACACCTCCGTGACGATGCCCTTCACGTCGATGAGATCGGGCGGCCCGATGTTGATCCGGGTGATGCCGGCCACCCTGCGCGCCGCGAAGAACCGGATGCCGTCGATCAGTTCGGCGACATGGACGTAGGGCTTGGTCTGGTTGCCGTCACCGAGGACGTCGAGACGTGTCGGGTCGCGTCGGAGCTTGCGGACGAAGTCGAACACGACTCCGTGGGTGGCGAGTGGTCCCACGACGTTGGGGAAGCGCACGACGAGGATCGGCAGGTCCGGGTTCGCCGCGGCCAGCGACTCGAGGACGAACTCGCTCGCGAGCTTCGCCTTCCCGTACCAGCTCACCGGGGCCGGCGGCGCCTCCGAGGTCTCGGACAGTGGCTGATCGGACACCCCGAAGATGGCCGAGGACGACGCGAACACGAGCTGCCCGACCGGGACGCGGTCGATCGCGGTCCGCAGCGCGATCGTCGTCATGAGGGTGTCGCCGAAGTCGAGGCTCGCGTCGGCAACTCCTGCGGAGATGTCACTGTTCGCGGCGAGGTGGTAGACGACATCGGGCTGGACATCGGCGAGGACATCGATGAGCAGACCCGCGTCCTGGGCGTCACCCTCGATGAAGCGGCCACTGAACGACCCTGTCGAGTCGGGGACGCGGTCGAGGACGACGACCTCCCGGCCCTCGTCGACCAGTCGTCGGGCAAGGTTGCGTCCCACGAATCCGGAGCCGCCGATGATGAGGTCTGCCACGTCCGGAGTCTACCGAGGCAGCCGGCGGTGCCGCGGTGCGCGAGAATGCGGTCATGCCGCGACCGGTCTCCGTGCAGATCTGCACCCTCAATGAGGAGGGGAACATCGGGGAGTGCCTCGAGACCGTGGTCGCCAACGATCCCGAGGAGATCGTCGTCATCGACGGCGGATCAACCGACCGCACCGTGGAGATCGCGGAAGCGATGGGCGCCCGGGTGCTGGCCCCCGGCCGGCTCGGCCTCGGACCCTCGCGACAGCTCGGCTACCGATCGACCACGAGCCGCTACACGGCATTCGTCGATGCCGACGACCGCCTGGGTCCCGACTGGCTCGAGACGATGATCCGTGAGCTGGAGGCCGGCGGATACTCCGCCCTGCAGAGCTCGCTGCGCGCGGTTCCCTCCGACAACTGGTGGATCCAGGGGTGGGACCAGTACTTCATGGAGAGCGTGCGTCCGACATCCGACACGACGATGGTCGGTCGCCCGGCACTGTTCTCCACGGCGGCACTGCAGTCCGATGACGGTGACCTCGTCTCCCTCGATGAGGACACGCACCTGTCTCGCCGCTTCGAACTGCAGGGGCTGCGGCAGGGCATCGGCACCGCCGTCGCGTACCGGCACTGCGAGGGGACGCGGGACGAGAACTTCCGCAAGTGGCAGTCCTACGGGCGCGGCTACCGGGGTTTCGTCGCCGAGCACCCCGAGCGCCGCCTCGCCATCCTCCAGCACATGGTGTTCACCGTGCCCGTGGCGCGGTCGTGGAGACCCCTGCTCCGAGGGAAGGTGACGCAGCCCGTCTTCGGTGTCCTGATGGCCGCGAACATCACCACCGGCTGGCTCCGGTCTCGCGGCTAGGCCCCTGACCGGCCCAGTCCTCGTGCGACAGCCATCTGCGCCCACTGGACCGTCGTCGCCAGCCGCTCACGGAGCGCGGCGGCGCCCTTCGGCCTCAACACCTCGGTTCGGGCCCGGTGGAACTCGCGGAGGGACTCCTGCCAGGCCACCGTCGACAGGCCTCCCTCGGTGAAGACAGCGAGCACCTCGGCAACCTCCACCGGATCAGCGACAAGGCTCAACCGCAGGAACGCCGCGTAGTCGGCCGTGATGCGGTAGCCGACGTCGAAGCCGCCGAGGTCGCGCAACGTCGACGTGCGCGCCACGGTCCCCTGGTGCGGGGGGAACCTGCCACGTGCGAAGAGCGAGGCCTTCTCTCGTGCATAGTCGAACGCAGGGGGCGTCACCCGCCGTCCATCGGACGTCACGAAGGTGACCTGCCCGTACATCCAGACCGGGCTGCTCGTGAGCGCGCGGCGGATCACCGTCGCCGTGTCGTCCGCAGCCAGGGTGTCGCCGGCGTTCAGGAACAGGACGTAGTCCCCGTTGGCCTCGGCAAGGCCCGCGTTCATCGCGGGGTACACACCCGCAGGCGTCGTCCAGTGGTACTCCGCGGTGAGCGCAGCCGCGCCTATCGCGGCGCGGATCTGGTCGAGGTCCGCCGAGCTGTCGATGACCACCCACTCGACTCCGTCACGATCCTGAGCCGGAGGGAGTCCGCCGTCCGTGCGGAAGCCGTCGACGTCGTCCTTCACGACCGTGACGATGCTGAGCCAGGGGCGGGTCGCGTCCTGCATCGCTACCGCGTCTTGATGAAGACGCGGCCGGAGAAGTCGATCGGGTGCATGAAGGGCCGGGCGCCCGTCGCGGCGAAGTACTCGTCGACTGCCTGCCGGGCACCCAGCCAGTGCCCGTAGTCATCGAGGATGCAGACGCCCCCGATGGACAGTCGCGGGTAGAGGATCTCCAGGCCCAGTCGGGTCGACTCGTACCAGTCGGTGTCGAGCCGCAGCAGGCTGATGCGCTCGGGGACCTGCTCGTGAAGGGTGCGGGCCACGTCGCCCGACGACGAAGCGGAACTGCTCGACCGGGTAGCCGGTGCTCGTGACGTTGGTGCTGACGTCGTCCTCGGAGGCGACGCACCACACGTTGTTGCCGTCGCCGACCGCGGTCGTCTCCAGCATCTCGGCGGCCGTGCGACCCGTGCACCTCTTCCACGTCCTCGGCCGTGGGTGCCGTCATCCCGCCGAACGTGTCGTACAGCCAGATGCGCCGGTCGGTGACATCCAGCTCCTGCAGTCGCGGGCCATCGTCATGATGCTGCCGCCGCGCCAGACCCCGCACTCCGCGAAGTCGCCTCGACGCCGTCGCCCACGACGTAGTCGACCGCACGGATGAGGCTCCACAGGCGCTCGGAGACGTCATCGTGTAGGGCCGGACCATGTCGATGATGCGGCGGTCGCCGTCGGTCGCCTCGATCGGAAGCCGGTTGGCGATGTTGGACGTGCGGCCGATGGTGAGCCCGGCGCGGCTGGCGGCACTGGCCACGACCCGTTCCAGCCTGCTCATGACCCTCCGATGCGCGTGGTTCCCGACCCGGCGAGCTTACCCTCGCCGCCGTTCACATCCGAACGGTCGGCACACCCGAGCGCTGGCTCAGGGGCGCCGGTGAGGCGACCCAGAAGTCGCCTGGCGCCACGGTGGGGGCCATGCGCATGAGGGCCTCGTCCAGCTTGAAGTCGATCGGGATGACCGGTGCCAGCGGGATCTGCCCGAGCTCGTGGTGCAGCCGGGCCAGGAAGTCGCGTCGGTAGAGAACGGCGCACACGGTGTTGGTCACCGGCCGTGCTGCGGCCAGCATGGGCCAGGGGCCGGCTGTCCGCCGGGATGGGGCTCAGCAGGTGCCGGATCCCGAGGTCATCGATGGAGAAGGACTCCGACATGTTGACCGTGAGCGGTTGTCCTCGGGTCTCCGCCTCGCTGACGAAGCGCAGCAGCTCCCCAGCGAAACCCTCGTAGTCGTCGCACCACGCATCGTCCTCGAGGAGCAGGCACCAGGCAGCCCCCGAGGCCACCGCCTCGCCGATCAGGCGCAGGTGGGACAGCTCGATATTGACCAGGCGCCTCACCATGCGTGCCCCGGCGTCGTCGCGTCCCATGGTCCTCGCCCAAGGCGGAGCGAGCTTCGCCTGGCGGTAGCCGCGGCGAAGGGACATGAACGTCTTGAGGCCCACGCCAGCCCGCCGCCCCGACAGGTACTCCCGCCAGCGCAGCTCCACCGCCAGCTCGGCCCGGATCGATGCCCGGACCACCTCAGCGGAGACCGGGAGCAGGCCTCGGAGTACTCGTCGCGATCGCTGATGGCCGTCGTCACGGTGGCGCCTGCCCGCGCTGCGGCTTCCGCCACTCTGCCCATCAGGCCGTTCTCGGTGGATGCATCCGCGAAACGGGATCGCTCGTGCG
>CAVOWW010000007.1:0-29428 GCA_963700255.1 uncultured bacterium
GCAGCGGCCCGCCGTTGGCGACCAGAGCGGGACCACCAGCACTCCTGCACCGGCGTTCGCGGCTGCTCCGGTCGCCCCCGAAATGCAGGCTCCTACCGCTCCCCCGCCCGCGGAGCTGACCGGGCGGTTCCCATCACAGACGTCTCCCCCGCCAGCCTCGGGGGCCGCCGGCCGGCAGCAGCAGCCGTGGGCGAGGCCATCCCCGTGCGCGCCACCGCCTTCCGCGAGGGGCACGACAGCATGGGGCTGACGGTCCGGCTGCACCGGCCCGACGGCACCCTGGCCGAGGCCGTGCGGATGTCCCCCGAGGGCATCGGCATCGACGGCTGGCTCGCTCATGTGCGGCCGACCGAGGTCGGCGACTGGAGCTTCACGCTGGAGGCCTGGAGCAGCCCCTGGGACACGTGGGCACACCGGGCGACCATCAAGATCCCGGCTGGCGTCGATGTCGAGCTGGAGCTCACCGAGGGCGCGCTCCTCCTCGATCGTGCCGCCACCCTGCTTCCGGCAGACGTCGATGGCACCACTGGCGACCGCGGCCAGCACGCTCGTCGCGACCGCGCTGCCCCTGCCGGTCCGCCTTGCCGCCGGCACCGACCCGAGCGTCGCCGACCTCATGCACCGATACCCGCTTCGCGAGGGCGTCACCGGAGCCGTCCGTGGCCGCTGCGCGTGCAGCGGCGTCGCGCGCTCGTCGGGGCCTGGTACGAGTTCTTCCCGCGCAGCGAGGGCGCCACCCTGGACCCGCCCCAGCTCGGGCACCTTCCGCACGGCCATGGCGCGGCTCGACGCCGTCGCCGACATGGGGTTCGACGTCGTCTACCTGCCCCGATCCACCCGATCGGGCGCATCAACCGCAAGGGGCCGAACAACACGCTGACTCCCGGCCCCGACGACCCGGGGTCGCCGTGGGCCATAGGATCGGTCGAGGGGGGCCACGACGCCGTCCACCCCGACCTCGGGACCATCGACGACTTCGACACCTTCGTCGCCCGCGCCCGCAGCTCGGCATGGAGGTGGCCCTCGACCTCGCGCTGCAGGCCGCGCCGGACCATCGTGGTCGCCGCGCAACAGGAGTGGTTCACGACCCGGGCCGACGGCACGATCGCCTACGCCGAGAACCCCCCGAAGAAGTACCAGGACATCTATCCCCTCGACTTCGACAAGGATCCCGAGGGCCTGTACGCCGAGGTAGAGCGCGTCACCCGGTACTGGATGGACCACGACGTGCGGATCTTCCGCGTCGACAACCCGCACACGAAGCCCCTCTGGGTGTGGGACCGCCTGCTCAACAGCATCTTCGCCACCGACCCCGACGTGCTGTTCCTGGCGGAGGCGTTCACCCGGCCGGCGATGATGCGCGCGCTCGCCGAGGTGGGTACGAGCAGAGCTACACGTACTTCACGTGGCGCAACAGCCGCGGCGAGATCGAGGAGTACGCGAGCGAGCTGGCCGGGCCCGCGTCGTCGTACATGCGTCGAACTTCTTCGTGAACACCCCCGACATCCTCCCCGAGTACCTGCAGCACAGCGGGCCCGCCGGCTTCGCCATCCGCGCGACCCTCGCTGCCACCCTGTCTCCCACGTACGGCGTGTACAGCGGGTTCGAGCTCTACGAGCACGTCGCGGTGCGACCCGGCAGCGAGGAGTACCTCGACTCGGAGAAGTACCAGTACCGGCCGCGCGACTGGGAGCTGCCCGCAAGCAGGGACGCACCCTCGCGCCCTACCTCACCGTGCTCAACTCCATCCGCCGGCAGCATCCCGCCCTCCAGGACCTTCGATCCCTGCGCTTCCACGCCTGCGACAGCCACGACGTGGTGGCCTTCTCCAAGGTCGACGGAGACGACATCGTCCTCATGGTCTGCACCTCGATCCGGACCGCGAGCACGAGGCCACCGTGTGGTGGGACCTCGCTGCCCTCGGCCTTCCTGTCGACGAGCGGTTCGTCGCCTACGACCTGGTCGCGGACACCACCTGGAAGTGGGGCCCGAGCACCTACGTGCGCCTGCGACCATGGGACCACGTCGCGCACGTCGTCCACGTACGCCGTTTCTGACGCCCGCACCACCGACATGACCGGAGCAGCGATGACAACCCCAGGACCAGCCCCGCGCGAGGTCTCCGTCCTCGACCTCGACCGGCTCGTCGACGGCTCGCACCACGACCCCACGGCATCCTCGGCCCCCACCCCGATGGCGACGTCACCACCGTGCGCGTCCTCCGCCCCGGCGCGGAGGCCGTGACACTGGTGACGCCCGATGCGCGGATCCCCCTCGAGCACGAGCACCGCGGCGTGTGGGTGGGAGCGCTCGCGGGCGCCACGGTGCCGGACTACTCGATCGACGTCGAGTACGGCGGCACCGTGATCCCCGGCGACGACCCCTACCGCTTCCTGCCCACGCTCGGTGACATCGACCTCCACCTCTTCAGCGAAGGCCGGCACCAGCGGCTGTGGGAGGTCTTCGGCGCCCACGTGCGGACTACGAGCGATCGGGGTCGTCAGCGGCGTCTCGTTCGCCGTGTGGGCACCCAACGCCCGGGCGTTCGGGTCGCCGGCGACTTCAACGACTGGGACGGCACCGCGCACCCGATGCGCTCGTCGGCTCGACCGGGATCTGGGGCTGTTCGTCCCGAACATCGGCGCGGCGCCATCTACAAGTTCGAGTCCTCGGTCGCGACGGAGCGTCGCGCCTGAAGGCCGATCCGTTCGCCTTCGCCACCGAGGTCCGCCGGCGACCGGCTCGGTCGTCTAACGCCTCCTATGCGTGGGGCGACGCGGACTGGCTCGACGTCCGGGCGACGACGCACCATCACAAGCGCCCGATGTCCGTGTACGAGGTGCACCTCGGCTCGTGGCGGGAGGG
Organism: uncultured bacterium; assembly: GCA_963700255.1. Lineage (GTDB taxonomy): Bacteria > Actinomycetota > Actinomycetes > S36-B12 > S36-B12 > UBA10649. The sequence goes on from CAVOWW010000007.1 coordinate 2,866, forward strand.
CCTGGACTACCGCGAGCTCGCGGCGGAGCTGGCCGAGTACGTGCGCGACGCGGGCTTCACGCACGTGGAGCTCCTCCCCGTGGCCGAGCATCCCTACGGCGGCTCGTGGGGCTACCAGGTCACGTCGTACTTCGCGCCCACCTCCCGCTTCGGCAAGCCCGACGACCTGCGCTACCTCGTCGACGCGCTGCACCAGGCGGGCATCGGCGTGATCGTCGACTGGGTGCCGGCGCACTTCCCGAAGGACGAGTGGGCGCTGGCGCGCTTCGACGGCACGGCGCTCTACGAGCACGCCGACCCGCGCCGTGGCGAGCAGCCCGACTGGGGCACGTACGTCTTCGACTTCGGTCGCACCGAGGTGCGGAACTTCCTCGTCGCCAACGCGCTGTACTGGCTCGAGGAGTTCCACGTCGACGGCCTGCGGGTCGACGCCGTCGCGTCGATGCTCTACCTGGACTACTCGCGCAAGGACGGCGAGTGGAACCCCAACAAGTACGGCGGGCGGGAGAACCTCGACGCCATGGCCTTCCTGCAGGAGCTGAACGCGACGGTGTACAAGCGCGTTCCCGGGCGTCACGATGATCGCCGAGGAGTCCACCGCCTGGCCGGGTGTCACGCGGCCCACGTTCCTCGGCGGTCTCGGCTTCGGCTTCAAGTGGAACATGGGCTGGATGCACGACACCCTCGAGTACATCTCGCACGAGCCGATCCACCGGCAGTACCACCACAACGAGATGACGTTCTCGATGGTCTACGCGTACAGCGAGCACTTCATCCTGCCGATCTCCCACGACGAGGTCGTGCACGGCAAGGGCTCGCTCGTCGAGCGCATGCCCGGCGACCGCTGGCAGGAGCTCGCCAACCTGCGGGCCTTCCTCGGCTACATGTGGGGGCACCCGGGCAAGAAGCTGCTGTTCATGGGCTCGGAGTTCGCCCAGTCCAGCGAGTGGTCGAGCGAGCGCAGCCTGGACTGGTGGCTCCTCCAGTTCCCGGAGCATGCCGGCGTCCTGCAGGCCGTCACGGACCTCAACGCGGTGTATGCGAGCACCCCCGCCCTGTGGCAGCGCGACGACGATCCCATGGGCTTCGAGTGGATCGACGCCAACGACTCGGGCTCGAACTCGTTCAGCTGGCTGCGCTGGGATGACGACGGCGGCTGCGTCGCCGTGATCTCCAACCTGTCGCCGGTGCCACGCGAGGGCTATCGCCTCGGACTGCCGTTCGCCGGCCGCTGGGAGGAGATCCTCAACACCGACGCGGCTGCGTACGGCGGCTCGGGACTGGGCAACTTCGGTGCGATCGAGGCCGAGGCGATGTCCTGGCATGGCCGGCCGGCCTCCGCGCAGATCATCCTGCCGCCGCTGTCGACGAGCTACTTCCGCTTCGTCGGATAGCCGTCGCCCCGCCGCATCCGGCCGCTTTGCCGGAGTGGCGGGGCTACCGTGCCTTATGGCCGCGCTCCGGAGCTCATTCGTGGGCCGGCTGTTCGTGGCGGTCCTGCTGCTGGTGCTGCTGCCGACCGCGATCCTGGGCGTCTATCTCTACTCCCAGGCCCGCAGCACGGCGATGGAGACCGAAGTGGTCCGCATCAAGGACGCATCGCGTGAGCTCGCCACCCGCATCGACGCCTTCGTCCTGTCCCAGAGCGACCTCGCGCGATTCGGTGCGACCAGCGCCGAGGCGAGGGGCTTCATCACGGGGCCCCGGGATGCCATCGCCACCAGCCAGATCGATGAGTGGCTCCGTGACGGCCCCTACACGTCCGACGACGTCGAGGACGCGTTCATCCTGGATGCCCAGGGAACGGCGATCGCCTCGACGAACCCCACGTTCATCGGCGAGTCCTACGGAATCCGGCCGTTCTTCCAGGAGGCCGTGACCGGGGACGACTCCATCAGCGACTGGAGCATCGGGTTGACGTCCGGCGAGCCCGGCATCTTCCTGGCCTCCCCCATCCGGGGGGAGTACGGCGAGGTCGCCGGCGTGCTCGTCGTCCAGCTCGAGACGGCGCCCATCGACGACCTCGTCGCCCAGGCCTTCGACGTGGGGACGCGAGCGACCGTGGTGAATGGGCGGGCGTGGTCCTCGCCGCTTACGACGAGAGGTTCCGCTACGACGTCGTGAACGACCTCACCGACGGGGAGCTGGCGCAGATCACGGCGACCCGGCAGTTCGCCGAACCAGGAGCTGGACTCGCTCGGGCTCCCCGAGCTCGGAGCGGACCTGGCCGCGGTGGCACCGGGCCAGACCACGATCTCGCGCGAGTACGAGATCGACGGCGAGCCGCGGGTCGCGGCACTCACCGGGCTCACCACTCAGGGCTGGGTGGTCACCGTGGTCGCGCCGCTCGAGTCCATCGAGGCAGCCGCCGCACCCGTGCCGATGATCACCGGGGGCGTGCTGGCACTGGTGATGCTGTACGCGATCCTGGCCACGGCGTACCTCAGCCGATTCGTGATCCGCCCCATCCGGGACCTCGTCCTCAGCAGCCGACAGCTGGCCGCGGGAGACCTCACCGTTCAGGTACCGGTTCGCGGGGACGACGAGGTGGCGCAGCTGGCCACCGCCTTCAACTCGATGGCAACCGAGATCCGCGGGAACACCGAGCGCCTCGAGGGACAGGTCGCGCGTAGGACGGCGCAGCTCGAGGAGGCCAACCGGGAGATCACCCAGCTGTCCGTCACCGACGCCCTCACGGGGTGCTACAACCGGAGGTACCTCGATGAGCAGCTCCCCCGCGAGCTCGACCGCGCCGGCAGGTACGGCCGACGGCTCTCGGTCGTGATGTGCGACATCGACCTCTTCAAGTCGGTGAACGACACGTACGGCCACGCAGCGGGCGACGCTGTCCTGCGCGCCGTCGGACGACACCTCGACGCCCACCGCCGGGCACCCGACTGGGTGTGCCGGTTCGGTGGCGAGGAGTTCGTGATCGTTCTCCCCGAGACCGGACTCGACGAGGCCCTCCAGATCGCGGAACGCACCCGGCTCGGCCTCTCATCGCTGACCGTGGACGTGGACGGATCAGCCATTGCGGTCACGGCCAGCCTCGGCGTCGCGACCTTCCGGATAGGCCAGGACGACTCTCCCGCGAAGCTCCTCGAGCGCAGCGACGAGGCGATGTACCGATCCAAGACCAGCGGGCGGAACCAGGTCCAGGCGGAAGTCCCGCGGTCCTGACTAGAACAGGGCGCTCGCCAGCGACGTGCGCGCCTTGGGGACCGCCGGATCGTCGCCGGCGAGCAGGAAGTACTCGAGCACCCGCGCACGGGCCGCCTCGCGCTCCTCGCCGGACGTCACGCGGACGACGTCGATGCCGAGCGAGAAGGCCGCCGGCCAGTCGTTGCGCAGCGCGGCGAAGTCGGCCGCCTCCAGCCCGGCGGAGCCGGTGGCCGGCTCGTCGCGGCCGTCGGTGCGGGCATACAGGCCGACCATGGCCAGGCCGGCAGCAGCGTCGGGATCGGCAGGAGACGCCGTGAGCACCGCCTGGTACGCCGCGCGCGCGGCATCCCAGTCCCCCGCCTCGATGGCGTCGTAGGCCGCCTCGAACCGCGGGTCGGCCGGCGGCTCCTCGACCTGGGGGGCCGGGGCCTCGCCTTCGGGCGCCTCGGCCGTGAGGCTGCCGGCCACGCCCTGCTCAGCAGCCACCCGCAGCAGCTCGTCGAGGATCTGACGGATCTGCGCCTCGGGGTAGGCACCCTGGAACAACGGCACCGGCTGACCGGCGATGACGGCGAACACCGACGGGATCGACTGGACCTGGAACGCGGCAGCGATCTGCTGCTCGGCATCGACGTCGACCTTCGCGAGCACCCAGCGGCCGCCATCGTCGGCCGCGAGCTTCTCGAGGATCGGCGACAGCTGCTTGCACGGACCGCACCATTCAGCCCAGAGGTCGAGCACGACGGGAACCTGCATCGACCGGTCGATCACCTCCGCCTGGAAGTTCTCCGTCGTGACATCGATGACGACACCCGCCGGGGCGTTGGCCAGGGCCTGCGCGGCCTTCTGCTGGTTCTGCCGGGCTGAGGCGAGGGCGCCGAGGTCGACGGCGCCGCGGGCGGAGAAGGGAGTCGATGCCATGACCGCATTCTCTCCCATCGCCCGAGGGCGCGCTGACCGCGGCTAGCGGATAAGGCCACGGTTGCGCAGGGTCCGCTGGCGCAGCGGCGCGAACACCACGCGCTCGACGAGGATGCCGACCGCCATGATCATGCCGATCGAGCCGAGCACGAGAGCCATGTCGCCGAGGGTGCGGCCGGTGTCCAGCATCTGGCCGAGGCCGGGCCGAGGGCCGGGGACACGGCAATCAGCTCGGCGGCCATCAGCGAGCGCCAGGCGAACGCCCAGCCCTGCTCGAGGCCGGCGAGGTAGCCGGGCCACGCGGCCGGCAGCACGATGCGACCGGCACGCGGCAGACCTCTCGCACCCAGGATCTGCCCGACCCGAAGGTAGATCGTCGGGATCTGGTCCATGCCGGCGATCAGCCCGTTCGCGATCGACGGCACCGCGCCGAGGAGGATGACGGTGTAGATCGTCGCGTCCGACAGGCCGAACCAGATGATGGCGGCGGGCACCCACGCGACCGACGGCAGCACCTGCAGACCGGTGAGGATCGGGCCGAAGATCGCGCGCAGCTTCCTGTTCAGGCCGAGGGCCAGGCCGATCGGCGTCGCGATGATGATCGCGATGACGAAGCCCTGGGCGGCGCGTCGGATGCTGTTGAACGTCGCCTGCCACAGGATCTGCTGCTCGGCCTGGTTCGAGAGCGCGTCCCACACCTGGCGCGGCCCCGGGATGATGTAGTCGGGCTGGAGCTGCAGGTAGAAGATGATCTGCCAGATCACGATGATGACCGCGATCGCGATCAGCGGCGACAGTGCCCGGGCGAAGAGGCTCTTGACGCTCGGCCTTGGCGTCCGCCGGTCTCAAGCGCGTCGAGCCCGGACTCGAGCTGGCTGAGGTCGGTGCGGGTGGACGTCTCCACCTTCTCGTCAACGGGCATGGCGGATGATCTCCTTACGAAGCGCGTCGGTGATCTCGCTGGCGAGGTTCGCGACGTCCGGTGAGTCGAGGCGCCACGGCTCGTGTCCGCCGATGTTCCATTCCTCGATGATCTTCCCGGGGCGCGAGGACATGAGCAGCACGCGCTGGCTCAGGCGGACGGCCTCGCGGACGTTGTGCGTGACGAAGATGATCGTCATGCCGGTCTCGAGCCAGATCGCGTCAGCTCCTCGTGGAGCAGGTCGCGGGTGATGGCGTCGAGGGCGGCGAACGGCTCGTCCATAGCAGGATCGAGCGACCCTGCGCGAGGGCCCGCGCGATGGCGACGCGCTGACGCATGCCGCCGGAGAGCTCATGGGGCCGTTGGTCGTACGAGCGCTCGAGGTGGACAAGCCCGAGGAGCTCCTGCGCCCGCGCCTTGCGGTCGGCGCGCGGCACCCCGCTGAACCGCAGCGCGAGCTCGACGTTCGCCGGCGGTGAGCCACGGGAAGAGCGCGGCCTCCTGGAACATCAGCGTGGGCTCCCCGACGGTCTCGATGGTGCCGGAGGTCTGCGTGTCGAGGCGCGAGATCAGGTTGAGCAGTGTCGACTTGCCGCAGCCCGAGGCCCCGACGAGGGACACGAACTCACCAGGGCGCACATCCAGGCTGACGTCGTCGAGGACGATCGGGCCGTCGGCCGTGAACTGCTTGACCACGTGCTCGATACGGACCGCGAACTCGTCCTCGACGGGGACCTGAGCGACCGGATGTGCGCCACTGGTGAGTGTCATGCTCATCAACCCCTGTCTGGTGTGTGTGCTGCACTACTGGCGACCGAGGCCGCTGGCGCTGACGGGCTTCGCAGTGGCCGCCTTGAGCACCGAGTTCAGCAGGCGAAGGTCGTAGATCCCTGCCAGCTTGTTCTGGCCGAGCTTCAGCAGGCCGGCGTTGACCGCGTCGTCAGCACTCTTGGCCAGCGTGAGCGGCAGCGGGTCCCAGGTGAAGCGAGGTTGCCCCACGAGCGGGTGATGACCGCATCGGGGAGCGGCTTGCCGGTCCACTTGGTGATCTGCTCCTGGACGACGTCCTTGGACTTCGTCACGTTGGCGGCGATGTACTTGATCGCACTGTTGTTCGCCTGCAGGATCGAGCGGACCGTGCCGGGGTACTTCGCGAGGAACGGCTGCGCGGCGATGATCTTCGTCGTCACGAACTGACCATTCGGCCACAGGGACTTCTCGTCGAGGAACACCTTCGCGCCGGCCTCGAGGACCAGTCGCGACGCCCACGGCTCGGGGAGCCAGGCGCCGTCGAGGTCGCCCCGCTTGAACAGCGTGAGGGTCGTGGCGTTGTCGGTGGGGACGATGGTGACGTCACCGCCGCCCGAGACGCTGGTCGACAGTCCCTGGTCCTTGAGCCACGACCGCAACGCCACATCCTGGGTGTTGCCGAGCTGCGGGGTGGCGATCTTCTTGCCCTTGAGGTCCGCGACCGAGCTGATGCTCGGCTTCACGACGAACTGCGCGCCGGCCGAGGTGGACCCGGACACGACGCGAAGGAGCGTGCCGCCGGTCGAGGTGTAGCCCGAGATCGACGGGTTGGGGCCGATGTAGGAGACGTCGATGGCGCCGCCCTTCATGGCCTCGACGACAGCGGGGCCGGCGTTGAACGCCGTGTACTCCACCTTGGTGCCGTCCTTGCCGAGGAACGCTTCGAACAGGCGCAGCTGCTGGGCGACCAGCGCCGGGGCATGGGTCACGTTCGCGAAGAAGCCGATCCGGACGACTGGGGCCGTGGGCAGCTTGGGCAGCGGCGCTGCCGGCTTCGTGACAGTGGGGGCGAGGCCGGGGCGGCCTGGGCGGCCGCCGGCAGGGCGAGGCCGGCAGCCAGCGCGAGGCTGACGAAGCCGGCCACCGCTGTGCGGCGGGTGATGCGTGTGCGGGTCATGTCTGTTCTCCTTCAGGTGGGGGCTCGGGTGGGATCCGTGGTCGAGGTCGGGCGGCAGACACCGATCGCGTCATGCGGGAAGGGTGATGCGCCAGGCGCACGTACTCCAGCGCCCAGCACCTCCGCTCCCGTCATGCCTCATTCTTTCCGACTATCTCTATTTTGTCTACGAGTTTTGTAGTAATATACCCGCATCGGCTCCCGCCGCCAAACCAGCCCACGGCGCGTGTCGTCCGACAGCACCAGGAGACCCGATGACCAGTCACCACGAGCCCCCCTCCCGGCGGGTCGCGGGCCAGCGGCGGCGCGGGACACGCGAGAATGCGGGGATGCATGTGTCCGCGAAGGCCGACTACGGCATGCGCGCGCTCCTGGAGCTGGCGGGGAGCTACGCAGGGAACCCCAGCAGGCTGGTCAAGGGCGAGGCCATCGCCACGGCCCAGGACATCCCGCTGAAGTTCCTCGAGGGCATCCTGCGGCAGCTGCGGCAGTCCGGCATCGTCGCCAGCCAGCGCGGTGCCGAGGGCGGCTACCGCCTCGACCGGATCCCAAGGACGTCTCGATCGCCGACGTCGTGCGCGCCCTCGACGGACCGCTGGCCGCCATTCGAGGCCAGCGGCCCGAGGACCTCGACTACACAGGCGCCTCCGAGCACCTGCGCGAGGTCTGGATCGCCGTGCGCGCGTCGATGCGGCACGTGCTGGAGCACATCAGCCTCGCGGACGTCGCGTCGGCGACCTGCCCGCACCGGTCACCGACCTGCTCTCCGAGCCTGGGGCCTGGCAGCGCCGCTGAGGGTGCCCCTCGCGACTCGCCGCTGCGCACGATAATGCAGCATATCCTGGACTAGTAAAGTAGACAATGTGTGCCGGCTCCCGGCGCACGAAGGAGCGTCCCCACGCGTTCCCGTCACACCCTGACCGCCACCACCCTCGCCGTCGCGGCAACCGTCACCGGCCTCACTGCGTGCTCCACGACGGCGGCGCGATCCGGCAGCGACGCCGTCGTATCCGAGGCGAACCTGAGCGGCACGCGGGTCACGACCGCCGACGACATGACAGCCCTCTGCGAGCAGATCGTCACCGAGGCGCTCCCCGTAGAGGCGGCGGACGCCCTGGCCAACGGCGAGCGGCTACGCGACCCGCGTGAGCTCCATCGACGGCGAGGGACTAGGCGTGACGAAGGACATGCAGCGAGGACCGGTTCACCTTCGAGATCGAAGCCGGCCTCGTCACCGCCTGCACGATCGGCCGACCTTCGGCGGGCCAGCATCTCATGTTCCTGCCCCGCCGCTGATGCCTACGTGGCGGGTGGCTCAGGCACCCTCGACGAGCCGGGCGGCCGCGGTGTGCGGATCAAGCCGCCCGGCAGCCACCTCGGCTGCGGCATCGTCAATCGCTCGGAGCCCTCACCTGCAGCAAGCCGCCGCCGGAGGATGGCGACCGCGAGTGCCTCGACCTCGTCACGGCCCGTCGCACCCGGCGCACGGCGAGCTCCCCTGACTCCAGCAGCCACGAGCGATGCTCGTCGATCGCCGCCATGAGCCGGTCGATCCCCTCCCCCGTCGAGGCGACCGTCTTGACCACGGGGGGCTTCCAGCCGCGCTCGGGTTCTCGCCGAGGGCGATCATGTTGCGCAGCTCGCGCACGGTCGAGTCGGCGCCGTCGCGGTCGGCCTTGTTGACCACGAAGATGTCGCCGATCTCGAGGATGCCCGCCTTGGCGGCCTGGATGCTGTCGCCCATGCCTGGGGCCAGCAGCACCAGCGTGGTGTCGGCGGCGGCGGCGACCTCGATCTCCGACTGGCCGACCCCGACGGTCTCGATGAGCACGACGTCGAAGCCCGCCGCGTCGAGCACGCGGAGCGCCTGCGGCGTGGTCGCGGAGAGCCCGCCGAGATGCCCGCGGGAGGCCATCGACCGGATGAACACGCCCTCATCGGTCGCGTGCTGCTGCATGCGGATGCGGTCGCCGAGCAGCGCGCCGCCGGAGAACGGCGACGACGGATCGACGGCGAGGACGCCGACGCGCTGCCCACGCCCCCGCATGGCGGTGATGAGCGCAGAGGTGGTCGTCGACTTGCCCACGCCGGGCGAGCCCGTGATGCCGATGACGCGGCCCGGCCCGACGTCGGGGCGAGCTCGCGCATGAGCGCGGGCACCTCGGGCGAGCCGTCCTCGATGAGCGAGATCAGCCGCGCGATGTCGCGCACCCGGCCGTCGCGGGCGCCCTCGACCAGCGTCGGCACGTCACGGTCACCGTCTGATCCTCGCCCTATGCCTGCGGAACGCGGATGAGCAGCGCGTCGCCCTGCCCGCCGCCGCCGCACAGCGCCGCCGCGCCGATGCCACCGCCTCGACGCTGGAGCTCCAGGGCAGGGACAGCACGATGCGGGCGCCGGACATGCCGACCGGGTGGCCGAGGGCGATGGCCCCGCCGTTCACGTTGACGATGTCGTCGCTCGACGCCGAGCAAGCGCGTCGACACGATGCCCACGGCGGCGAAGGCCTCGTTGAGCTCGAACAGGTCGACGTCGGAGACGGAGATGCCCTCACGTTCGCAGGCCTTGATGATCGCGTTGGCCGGCTGCTCCTGCAGCGATGCGTCGGGGCCGGCGACGACGCCGTGGGCGCCGATCTCGGCCAGCCACGTCAGCCCGAGCTCCTGCGCCTTCGCCTTGCTCATGACGACCACGGCGGCAGCGCCGTCGGAGATCTGCGACGCGCTGCCCGCAGTGATCGTGCCGTCCTTGGCGAACGCGGGGCGCAGCTTCGACAGCGACTCGGCCGTCGTGTCGGCGCGCACGCCCTCGTCGGCGGTGACCATCGGGTCGCCCTTGCGCTGCGGCACCGCGACCGGGGCGATCTCCTCGGCGAACATGTCCGCGGCGGCCGCGGCGCGCTGGTGCGAGCGCGCGCTGAAGGCGTCCTGCTCCTCGCGCGTCAGGGCGTAGCGCTCGTTGTACTCCTCCGTGCTCTCGCCCATCGCGCACTCGTCGAAGGCGCAGGAGAGCGCGTCGAAGGCCATCGAGTCGAGCATCTTCCAGTCGCCGTACTTCACGCCCTCGCGCGAGCCGACCAGCAGGTGCGGGGCGTTGGTCATCGACTCCATGCCGCCTGCCACGACGACGTCGAACTCGCCCGCGCGGATGAGCTGGTCGGCCAGGGCGATGGCGTCGATGCCGGACAGGCACACCTTGTTGATCGTCAGGGCAGGGACGTCCATGCTGATGCCTGCCTTGACGGCCGCCTGCCGGGCGGTGATCTGGCCGGCTCCTGCCTGGAGGACCTGGCCCATGATCACGTAGTCGACCTGGGCGGGCACACGCCCGCGCGCTCCAGCGCCGACTTGATGGCGAATCCGCCAAGATCGGTGGCGCTGAAGGACTTCAGCGAGCCCTGAAGCCGGCCCATCGGCGTCCGTGCGCCCGCAACGATGACCGAACCCTTCTCGAATGACATCTCGACTCCCAACATCTCGGAGATGGGAACCATAATGCCCATGGAATCACTCCTGACGCGCATCGACCATGTCGGCATCGCCGTTCCCGACCTCGACGAGGCCATCGCCTTCTACGGACGGGCCTTCGGGCTGGCGGTCCTCCACGAGGAGGTCAACGAGCGACAGGGTGTCCGTGAGGCGATGCTCGGGGTCGGTGATACCGGGTCCTGCATCCAGCTGCTCGCCCCGCTGGACGCCGAGTCGACCATCGCGAAGTTCCTCGACCGGTCCGGCCCCGGGATCCAGCAGGTCGCCTACGGGGTCGACGACATGGACGGGCGGCGGGCGCTGCGGGCGCCCGGCGTGCGGCTGCTGTACGAGACGCCCCAGGTCGGTACGGCGGGATCCCTGGTCAACTTCTGCCACCCCAAGGACTGCGGCGGAGTGCTCATCGAACTAGTCCAGGCCGACCGGGCAGCCACGACGAGGACGCACCGGGCGCCGACCGACCGCCCGGCCGCTCGCCCCGCCACGACCGGGGCTCCTCTGGGCATAGTGATTCGGGCAGGACACGCACCCAAATCGAGCCTGACATGGACCGGATCCGCGAGGCGATGGTGGGGGACGCGCCCGCCGAGGAGTTCGCGAGCCTCGCGGTACCCGAGACGTACCGCGGGATGACGGTCCACAAGGACGAGGGGAGATGTTCGAGGGCGTCCCCTCGAAGGAGAAGGATCCGCGGCGGTCGCTCCATCTGGACGACGTGCCCATGCCGGAGCTGGCCCCCGGCGAGGCGCTGATCGCGGTCATGGCGTCCGCAATCAACTACAACACGGTGTGGACGAGCATCTTCGAGCCGGTCACCACCTTCGGGTTCCTCGCGAAGTACGGCCGCACCCACGCCGATGCGAAGCGGCACGACCTGCCGTATCACGTGATGGGCTCGGACGCGGCCGGCGTCGTGCTGCGGGTGGGCCCCGGCGTGAACACGTGGAAGCCGGGCGACAAGATCGTCGCGCACTGCCTCTCGGTGGAGCTGGAGTCGCCGATGGGCCACAACGACACGATGCTGGATCCCGAGCAGCGGATCTGGGGCTTCGAGACCAACTTCGGCGGCCTCGCGGAGCTCGCGGTGGTGAAGTCGAACCAGCTGCTGCCCAAGCCGGCGCACCTGACGTGGGAGGAGGCCGCCACGCCCGGCCTGGTCAACTCCACCGCGTACCGCCAGCTCGTCTCCCGCAACGGCGCAGGGATGAAGCAGGGCGACGTCGTCCTCATCTGGGGCGCCTCGGGCGGCCTCGGCGCGTACGCGACCCAGTACGCGGTCAACGGCGGCGCGACCCCCGTGTGCATGGTGTCCAGCCCGGAGAAGGCAGAGCTCGTGCGCGGATGGGCGCCGAGCTCATCATCGACCGGTCCGCCGAGGGGTACCGGTTCTGGAAGGACGGACCACCCAGGACCCCAAGGAGTGGCAGCGGTTCGGCAAGCGGATCCGCGAGCTCACCGGCGGCGACGACCCCGACATCGTCTTCGAGCACCCGGGCAGGGAGACCTTCGGGGCGAGCGTCTATGTCACCCGAAAGGGGGGCACCATCGTCACCTGCGCCTCCACCAGCGGATTCATGCACGAGTACGACAACCGGTACCTGTGGATGAGCCTCAAGCGGATCATCGGCTGGCACTTCGCGAACTACCGGGAGGCCTATGAGGCCAACCGGCTCATCGCCCGCGGCATGATCCATCCCACGTTGTCCCAGACCTTCGCGCTCGAGGAGGCCGGGCAGGCCGCATACGAGGTGCACCGCAACCAGCACCAGGGCAAGGTCGGCGTGCTGGCGCTGGCGCCCAGCAGGGACTAGGCGTCACCGATCCCGAGCTCCGTGCGCGCTTCGAGCCCGAGATCAACCGGTTCCGCGACGCGTAGGAAACACGCACAGCCCTTACGAATGTCCCGTGACGTGGACGCCCCGGGCACGGGGGCGGTGCCGTGGAATCTCGACCAGGGTCGTCGCAAGGGCGAGATGGGCTACCTGCCCGGACTTGATGGCATCCGCGCACTCGCCGTGATCGGCGTCCTTCTCTACCACGCCGACCTCGTCTGGATCCGGGCGGATTCCTCGGCGTCGACGTCTTCTTCGTGCTGCGGGTTCCTGATCACCTCGTTGATCCTCGAGGAGTTCGACCGGACAGGCCGCATCGACTTCGCGAAGTTCTACCTCGGCCGTGCGCGACGGCTTCTTCCGCCGCTGGTGCTGCTGCTGGCCGTGGTCGCCGTGGCGGCCGCCTTCTTCTTCCGTGATGCTGCGGCCCAGGTGCGGGCCGACACGATCGCGTCGATCTTCTACGTCAACAACTGGTGGTACATCCTCAACGACTCCTCCTACTTCGAGTTCATCGGGCGACCGCCGCTGCTCAAGCACCTGTGGTCGCTCGCGGTCGAGGAGCAGTTCTATCTCGCATGGCCCGCGATCGCGTTCCTGATCGTGCGCCGGGCCGGCCGCCGCGGGGTGCGGATCGCCGCGCTCGCGCTGGCCGTCCTCTCGACCGCATGGATGATCACGCTGTCGGTGCAGAACGGGTTCCCCGAGTACGCCGATCCGAGCCGCGCGTACTTCGGCACCGACTCGCACGCCATGGGACTCCTGATCGGGGCCGCCCTGGCGACGGCATGGCGACCCGGACGCCTCAAGGCCGACCTCACTCCCGGTGCCAGGGCGCTGATCACCGGGACGGGAGTCGTGGCGTTCCTGACCGTCGTGTGGTTCTTCGTCTTCGTGGGCGAGTTCACCCCCTGGCTGTACCGCAGCGGCGGCTTCCTCGTCCTGTCCGTCGTCGTCGCGGTGCTGATCGCGATGGCGACACACCCCGCATCGCCGCTCGGCGGATGGCTCGGCACCCAGCCCTGGCGCTACATCGGACAGCGCTCCTACGGTCTCTACCTGTGGCACTGGCCCATCTTCATGGTCACTCGGCCGCAGCTCGACGTGCCACTGGACGGCATCCCCCTGCTCGCGCTGCGACTGGCCCTGACGTTCGGCATCGCCGAGCTGAGCTTCCGGTTCGTCGAGATGCCGATCCGCCACGGCGCGATCGACCGCTGGGTCAAGGCGTGGCGTGCCTCGACCGGGGCGGAGCGGACCCGCCGCACCCGCCGAGGCGCCGCTGTGCTCGCGTCGGCGCTGGCGGGGATCCTGCTCGTCGGCGTCGCCCTCGCATCCGCGCCCGCCCCGTCAGCGGAGGAAGGCCTGGCGCCCGACGTCGCCAACGCCCTCGGGATCGCCGACGGCGGCCCCACGGAGGTCAGCCTCGACGATGACGAGCCGAGCCCGGCGGCGAGCGCCTCCCCCGAGGCCAGCGGCGGGGACGACACCGAGACCCCGACGCCGAAGAACCCGAACGGCAACCTGAGCGCGATCGGCGACTCCGTCATGCTGGGCGCGCGCACCGTCCTCAAGGAGACCATCCCCGGCACGAAGGTCGACGCGGCCGTCTCGCGGTTCCCGGGCGCCTTCATCGGCCGGCTCAAGAAGTACGTCGCGCGCGACAAGCTGGCCGACGTCGTGGTGCTCCATCCCGGCACCAACGGGGTGCTCCCCGAGGACATGATGCGCGACATGCTCGACGTCGTGGAGGACGTGCCGACGGTCGTCGTCCTCAACACCAACATGCCCCGGTCGTGGCGCACCCCCAACAACAAGGTCATCGACAAGGTCGTGCCCGACTACCCCAACGCCGTGCTCGCGGACTGGTACGCGGCGTCCAAGGACCACCCGGAGTACTTCGTGTCCGACGGCATCCATCTCACCCCCAAGGGCGCGAAGGCGTACGCCAAGCTGATCAAGGCATCCGCAGGCCTCTGACAGAGATGAACCGCTTCCCGGCCGAATTCCGGGGAGTTGCGCCGGACCAGGGTTGAATCCGCGGAGTTGCGCCGGGAAGCGGTTCAACTCAGACAGCCGTGTCAGGCGTGCCGCGGTCCGCGGACGACGCCCAGGAACTGCACGATCGCGGCCGAGACCGCGGCAGGGTCCTCCACGTTGGCCAGGTGCCCAGCTGCGGGGACGACGACGATCCTGCCATCGGTGACGGCAGTCACCATGCGCTCCTGCTCGGCGCGGTCGCTGAGCGCATCCTCCTCCCCCAGACGACGAGGGTCGGGGGGTCCACGTCGGCGAGGTCGGACAGCGAGTCCGGGCGCTCGGCCATCGCCCGCTGGTACCAGGCCACGGCTGACGCGTCCGCCTGATGCAGCCAGCCTCGAACGCGCTCCACGACGTCAGGCCGGTGCGCGCGGGTGCTGTCACCGAGCAGGCCGGGCAGAACCGCCTGCTCGAGCAGTCGGCCGACGCCGGCACCGGCCTCGAGCGCGAGCCCGGCGAGCCGCTCGCGGTTCGCCCGCGCCTCCGGTCCGTCCGCCGAGGCCTTCGTGTCGCAGAGCACCAGTCCCGCGACCAGCGACGGCGACGTCCGCAACACCTCCATGGCCACGTACCCGCCCAGCGACACGCCGCCGAGCACGCACCGGTCGATCCCCCGCTCCTCGAGCATCCCGATGACCGACTCGGCCACGACCGGGAGGGACGGGTCGCCGGCGGGCAGCGTCGCCTCGCCGAAGCCCGGCAGGTCAGGGACCAGGACCCGCCACCCGGCAGCAACGGCGGCCTCGGCCTGCGGCGCCCACATCCGTCCGTCGCAGGGGAAGGCATGCAGCAGCACCAGGACGGGCCCGTCGCCGACATCCCGCGTGGGCAGCGCAGCCGCCGTCCCCACTAGATGTCACTCCATCGGGTCATGGGCCCGTGCCACTCGGTCGCCAGCGGGGACCGGGCCGGTGCAACGATGCCGACCACCTCGTCGAGAACGCGCTTCACGTGCTTCTCCCCGACCCACAGGTGCTTGGCGCCCGCGATGCCACGGACGTCCGCGTGCGCGATCGGCGCGAAGCGCCGGCGGGCGTCCTCGGGCACGAGGTAGTCGTCGAACTCGGGCACGAGGCACACGAGCGGGCGCCCCGGATCGTTCCAGCGCTTCAGCTCGTCATCGGTCGTGAACCGCAGCGGCGGCGACAGGAGGATGGCGCCAGCCACGCCGTCGACGTTGCCGTGGCGCAGGATGACGTCCGTGCCGAAGGACCAGCCGACGAGCCAGGGATCGGGCAGCCCTCGGCGGTGCACCTCGTCGATCGCCGCCGCGAGGTCCAGCCCCTCGCCGCGGG
This sequence comes from uncultured bacterium, assembly GCA_963700255.1. Lineage (GTDB taxonomy): Bacteria > Actinomycetota > Actinomycetes > S36-B12 > S36-B12 > UBA10649. Next base: position 18,453 of record CAVOWW010000007.1, read on the forward strand.
CCTCGTCGAAGGCGCCCTGGCTCGTACCTGCTGCACTGGTGGTGCCGCGTGTGTTGAACCGCAGCACCGCCACGTCGGCCAGGGCTGGCAGGCGCCAGGCCATCTTGCGCAGCACATGGCTGTCCATCATCCCGCCGTGCGTCGGCAGGGGATGCACCGTGACGATCGTGGCGACGGGGGGGTTCGTCATCGGCAGCGCCAGCTCACCCACCAGCGCGAGCCCGTCCGACGTGCGCAGCAGCAGTGGCTCATGGCGGGCCGGCAGCACGGAGTTCGCGACGATCGACTCCGGCATCAGTACCGCCCCGCTCCGGGCGACCGACGGTCACGTGCTCCCCAGCAGGGGGTGTGCCAGTGGCGGCGGTGCTCGACGCCCTTGGGGTCGTCCGACCGGAACGCGACCGTGTGCGGCGTCGCCGGCGCGATCTCGTGGTCGCAGCCCGGGCATCGGTACGCCTTGGGAGCGGCCGCGCCACTGACCTTCTGGACCACCCAGTCGCCGTCGGGATGCGACTCGGTGGTGCGGCTGGCGTACGACGGACCCAGCTCGCGCAACTCGTCGTCGCGGCGCCGGTTCTTGCGGCCCATCAGGAGACCCGGAAGCCCCGACCGGTCTTGCGGCCCAGGTAGCCCGCCGTCACGAGGTGCTCCAGCCGCGGTGCCGGGGCGAAGCCGGGCTCGCGGAACTCCAGGTACAGCGTGCGCTCGATCGCGAGGGACACGTCGAGCCCGACGACGTCGAGGAGCTCGAAGGGGCCCATCGGGTAGCCGCAGCCCTTCTTCATCGCCAGGTCGATGTCGTCGGCCGAGGCGTAGTTGGCCTCGAGCATCTTGATCGCGTCGTTCAGGTAGGGGAACAGCAGCGCGTTGACGATGAAGCCGGCGCGGTCGCCGCAGCGCACGGGATGCTTGCCCACCTCCCGGCACAGCGCGACGCAGGTGTCGGCCACGTCGGGGGCCGTCGCCACCGTGCTCACGACCTCGACGAGCTTCATGAGCGGCGCCGGGTTGAAGAAGTGCAGCCCGATGACATCCTGCGGACGCGACGTCACGACGGCCATGTCGATCACGGGCAGGCTCGACGTGGTGGTGGCCAGGATCGCCCCGGGCCGGCAGATGCGGTCCAGCTCGACGAACAGCGCCGTCTTGACGTCGATGTCCTCGACCACCGCCTCGACGACGAGATCCACGTCCGCGAGGTCGCTCATCGAGCTGCTCCCGCGCACGCGAGCCAGGGCGGCATCCCGGTCCTCGGCCGCGAGCTTGCCCCTGTCGACCGCCTTGCCCAGCGAGGCCTGGATGCGCGACAGAGCAGCCGCCGCCCGGTCATCCGTGCGGGCCACGAGGATGACCTCGTGGCCGCCCTTGACGAACACCTCCGCGATCCCGCTCGCCATCGTCCCCGAGCCCACGACACCGACCGTGCCAACGTCGCGCACGGGACCGGCCGGCACCTCTCCGGCGGGGACCGCGTCCGTCACGACCGGGGAGCCGGGTGACTCGTAGGCGTAGAAGCCGCGCCCGGACTTGCGGCCGCGCAGCCCGGCCGTGACGAGCTGCTTGAGTATCGGGGCCGGGGCATGCAGCCGGTCGCGGCCCTGCCTGTACATCGTGTCGAGGATCTCGTAGGCGGTGTCGAGCCCGATCAGGTCGAGAAGCATCAGCGGGCCCATGGGGTACCCGCACCCGAGGCGCATCGCCGCGTCGATGTCCTCACGGCTGGCGTACTTCGACTCGAACATCGACACCGCATGGTTGAGGTAGCCGAAGAGGAGCGCGTTCGCGATGAAGCCGGCCCGGTCGCCGATGACGACCGGCTGCTTGCCCAGGGCGCGGGCGAACTCGGCGGCCTCGTCGACGACGTCCTGCGACGTGACGACCGTGCGCACGACCTCGACGAAGGCCTGCACCGGCGCCGGGTTGAAGAAGTGGATGCCGACGACGTTCGCCGGCCGGCGGGTGGCGACGGCGATGTCCGTCACCGAGAGCGAGGACGTGTTGCTGGCCAGGATCGCGTGCGGCGGCGCGATGGCGTCGACCTTGCCGAGGATCTCCTTCTTGAGGTCGAGGCTCTCGCTCACGGCCTCGATGACCAGGTCGGCGTCGGCCAGCCCCTCGTACTCGGTCGTGAAGGTGATCCGGCCGAGCAGCGCCGCGCGCTCCTCCTCCGAGAGCTTCCCGCGCGAGACGGCGCGGGCAGTCGAGCTCTCCAGTGAGCCACGTCCGTGCTCGAGGGCCGCCGTGCTGCCCTCGATGGCGACGACCGAGTACCCGTTGCGCGCGATCACCTCGGCGATGCCGGCACCCATCGTGCCCAGACCGATCACGCCGACCGTGGAGATAGCCATGCCCGTCCTTCCTCCGTGCGGCCTGTCGCCGCCGAAACGACCCTACCTCCCGGGCTTGGTCGAACCCGCGCCGTCAGCGCCTCGCGCACGGCAGAATGCGTGCGGTGTCTCGACGCCTGCTCGCCGTGCTGCTGATCGCCTGCGCAGCCCTGGGGCTGGGCTCGCCCGCGCTTGCGGCTGACGACCCGGCGGCCCAGCTGGCCGAGCGGTACTCCCCCATCGTCGTCATCCGCGACCAGTCCATCGCCTGCGAGGAGGGCGAGCCCTATCTGCCTGCCGTCGTCGAGACCGTCCTGGAGCAGCCCGACGTGGTGCTGCGCGGACCGGCGGGCGAGGCGCTGCCCGCACCCACGGCGGCTGATCTTGCCGGCAAGGGAGACGGGTGGTACCTCGATCTGCCCGGGAATCCGCTCTCGCCCGAGTGCGACTACGAGGACTGGTTCAACGAGCGGAGCCCCGAGTACCCACCCACGGTCTACGCGCGCATCGGGACCGACCCCGACCACCCGGGCATGCTCGCCCTCCAGTACTGGTTCTGGTGGGTCTACAACGACTGGAACGACCGTCACGAGGGCGACTGGGAGATGGTCCAGTTGCTGTTCGAGGCCGACTCGCCCGAACAGGCGCTTCAGTCGGGCCCCGTCAGCACGGCGTTCGCCCAGCACGAGGGCTCGGAGACGGCCGAGTGGGCCGACCCCAAGCTGCTGCGCGTCGACGACCACCTCGTCGTGTATCCGGCCCAAGGCTCGCACGCCGCCTACTACACGCAGGCCCACTGGTTCGGGAAGAGCGCCGCCGCCGGATTCGGCTGCGACAACACCCGTGCGGAGGGTGTCGAGGTGCGACCCGAGGTCGTCCTGCTGCCCGACGAGCCGAGCGGGGACTTCGCCTGGCTCGACTTCACGGGTCGCTGGGGGCAGAAGGCCCCGTCGTTCAACAACGGCCCGACCGGACCGAACACCAAGACGCAGTGGACGCACCCCGTCACCTGGCAGGTCGAGGAGGGCCGGGAGGGGGCGGTCGCGCTCCCCGTCGTCGGCGGCCCGGCCGTGGACTCGTTCTGCGACCTCACCCGGGCGGGATCACTGCTCTTCATCGCTGCGCTCGACTCACCGGTCCTCGTCGGAGTCCTCGCGCTCGGCTTCGTCGTCCTTCTCGTGCTCCTCATCCGGGCCACGCGGTGGCGGCACGGAGGCGACACCCGACCGGACCGCGAGCGAAGGGCCGGTCAGGTCGTGTCGGCCTCCTTCGGACTGCTCTTCAGCCACCTCGGGGTCCTCTGGCCGATCGTCGTCGTCGTGGGCCTGGCCAATGCGGGCGCCCTTGCCCTGCAGCGCCTGGTCCTGCACAACCGGCCCAGTGGCGACATCACCGACGTGAACGGCCTGGCCGATACTCCACTGGCCCTGCTGGCGGCGCTGCTCGTGTCGTTCGCCCTTGCCCCCCTGGTCGCGATCGCGCAGGCCGCCACGAGTCGCGTGGTCGACGGGATCGCCCACGACCATCGCATCTCCGGCTGGGCCGCGATCGCGCTCGCCGTGCGCCGGCCATCGGGTGCCGTGGTGCAGCTCGTGCTCCTCATGGTCGTGACGATCCTCGCGTCGTCGCTGCTCGGGCTGCCCGTGGCGCTCCTGCTGATCGCCTTCTGGGCGGTCGCCATGCCCGCCGCCGTGATCGAGGGGCTGGGCATCGTGCCCGCCTACCGTCGCAGCGCGCAGTTGACGAGGGGACGTCGCCTGCGCGCGGTGTTCCTGAGCGCCCTGCTGGTGTGGATCGGGTTCAGCCTGCCCGGGGCCCTGGGTGGCATCCTGCTGCTGCTGACCGGCTGGCCCTTCTGGATGTCGAACGTGGTGGCCATCCTGGCGGGCTCGGTGCTGCTGCCGTTCTCCGCGATCGGCCTGACGCTGCAGTACTACGACTTCCGCCAGGAGGAGGCGCGCGACAACTCCGCCGACCTTGAGGTTGGCGCCAGTCCGGACCCCTGAAACCGCACTCAACCTCAAGGTCGGCGATGGGTCAGAAGAGGCGGGCGCCCACGTCGTCGACCCCGCGCAGCGCGTCGTAGTCGAGGACGACGCACTCGATGCCGCGGTCCTGGGCCAGCACCCGCGCCTGCGGCTTGATCTCCTGGGCAGCGAAGATCCCGCGCACGGGGGCCAGCAGCGGATCGCGGTTCAGCAGGTCGAGGTAGCGGGTCAGCTGCTCGACACCGTCGATCTCGCCTCGACGCTTGATCTCGACGGCCACGGCCCGCCCGTCCGCATCGCGGCACATGAGATCGACCGGCCCGATGGCCGTCGGGTACTCCCGTCGCACGAGCCGCCAGCCCTCTCCCAGGACCCCGACCTGCTCCGCCAGCAGCTTCTGGAGGTGCGCCTCGACGCCGTCCTTGACCAGTCCCGGGTCCACGCCCAGCTCGTGGTCGGCCGCGTGCAGCACCTCGTGGACGCTGATGACCAGCTGCTCCCCCGCCTTGTTCTCCACGGTCCAGACCTCGACGGTGCCGTCCTCGTCCGAACTGACGATCCGCGTGGTGCAGGGCGGGCTCATCCAGTTGAGCGGCTTGTACGAGCCGCCGTCCGAGTGGATCAGCACCGATCCGTCGGCCTTGACCATGATGACCCGAGTGGCCTCGGGCAGGTGGGCCGTCAGCCGGCCCACGTAGTCGACGCGGCACCTGGCCACCATGATCCGCACGGCGGCAGCGTACCGACCCCTCGTCGGTGTCCGTTTCGTGCCATGATCGAGCACGTGACCGCGCCGGCAGTGAGCGTGACCGACGTCCGCAAGCGCTACGGCGACCTCTGGGCCCTGGACGGAGCGTCGTTCGAGATCGCGGCCGGCGAGTGCTTCGCCCTCCTCGGCCCCAACGGCGCGGGAAAGACGACCGTCACCGAGATCCTGGAGGGGTACCGCACCCGGGACTCCGGCACCGCACAGGTCCTCGGCCAGGATCCGGCGCACGGCGACCGCGCCTGGCGCTCCCAGCTCGGGATCGTCCTGCAGTCCGACCGCGACCTCGGAGACCTGACGGTCGCGGAGGCCGTGCGCCATTTCGCCGGGTATTACGCCGACCCCCGCGACCCCGACGACGTGATCGAGGCCGTCGGCCTGACAGCGAAGCGCAAGTCGCGGAACGAGAAGCTGTCCGGGGGGCAGCGCCGGCGGCTGGACGTCGCGCTGGGCATCATCGGCCGGCCGCGCGTGCTCTTCCTCGACGAGCCGACGACCGGGTTCGACCCGGAGGCGCGTCGCGACTTCTGGACGCTGATCGAGGGGCTCAAGGAGGAGGGCACGACCATCCTGCTCACCACGCACTACCTCGAGGAGGCCGAGCATCTCGCGGACCGGGTGGCGGTGATCGCGCGCGGCACCGTCCTCGCGTGCGACACCCCCGCGCTCCTCGGCGGTCGCGAGCGAAGCAGCGCGCGGATCAGGTGGATGGAAGACGGCAACCAGGTCGAGACCCAGACCATGGACCCGACCGCGGCCGTGGTCGACCTGTCGCGGCGCCTCGGCGGCGAGATCCCCGGGCTCGAGGTGCACCGAGAGACGCTCGAGGACGTGTATCTCTCACTGCTCCAGGGCGACCGATACGACGAGGGCGGCGACAGCGAATGAGCGCGCCGACCACCACTCGAGGGGCGCCCGCCGTTCCCGGCATGCTCGCCATCGGGCGGCGACGCGTGGCGATCGAGCTCAAGCAGTTCTTCCGCGACCGCAACTCCGCGGTGTTCAACTTCGCCTTCCCGATGGTGCTGCTGGTGATCTTCGGGTCGGTGTTCGGCGGGCAGGAGATCGCCCCCGGCATCACCTTCGCGCAGTACTTCGTCGCGGGGATGATCGCGTCCGGGGTGCTCTACACGTCCTTCCAGAACCTCGCGATCGCGATCCCGCTCGAGCGCGAGGACGGCACCCTGAAGCGACTGCAGGGCACGCCCATGCCGAAGGGCTCGTACTTCCTGGGGAAGATCGGCACCGTCTTCGTCGCGTACGTCGCCCAGGTCACGATCCTCATCACCGTCGGCGTGCTCTTCTACGGCATCGACCTGCCGCAGACCACCATGCAGTGGTTCACCTTCGTGTGGGCGAGCGTGCTCGGCCTGATCGGGTGCACCCTGCTCGGCATCGCCTTCTCCGTGGTGCCGAAGACGGGCAAGGGCGCGTCGGCCGTCGCGACGCCCATCGTCCTTGTCCTGCAGTTCACCTCCGGGGTCTTCTTCGTCTTCAGCCAGCTCCCGGAGTGGATGCAGACGTTCGCCTCCCTGTTCCCGCTGAAGTGGCTCGCGCAGGCGATGCGCAGCGTCTTCCTGCCGGAGTCTGCGGCGGTCGCCGAGGCGGCGGGCAGCTGGGAGCTCGGGATGTGCGCGTTCATGCTGGCCCTCTGGTGCGTGATCGGCCTGGTGCTGTCGCTGCTCTTCTTCCGCTGGACGCCGCGCGGCTCGAACTGATGCTCCGGCCGGCGTTCTGGCCACCGCCGGCTGGCGGACCCGGCGCCTGAGGGGGACCATGGTGCCGTGCCGTCCTGGGGTTCCTTCTCGTACGTGTTCGGCCCGCTGGTCGCCATCGGGCTGATCGGGCTGTTCGTCCTCATCCTGCGGTGGGCGTTCAGCCGGGGAGGATCGTTGGTGGCCGCGGCCCCGCGACCCGGGGCGGACCATGAGTACGGGCTCCTCGTGCCGGTCGCCTCCCCGCCGACGTACATCGAGGGCGAGGTGCTGCGTCGCAGGCTGGAAGACGGCGGCGTGCGGGCCAACCTGGCCAGCACGACCGACGGTCCACGGGTCATGGTCTGGCCGTCCGACGAGGAACGGGCCCGCGAGCTGCTGGCTAGCGGTCGCTGATCTCCTCGCGCACGACGTCGGCACCCAGCGACTGCAGGGCGGGCACGAAGCCCGCATAGCCCCGGTCGATGTGACTGACCCCGTAGACGGTCGTGGAGCCCTCCGCGACCAGGCCCGCGAGCACCAGGCCGGCTCCGGCGCGGATGTCCGTCGCCTCGACGGGCGCCGCCGACAGCGTGCCGCGGCCACGCACCAGCGCGTGGTGTCCGTCCGTGCGCACGTCGGCGCCCAGCCGCGCCAGCTCCTGCACGAACCGGAACCGCGCCTCGAAGAGGTTCTCCGTCACCAGTGCGGCGCCCTCCGAGATGGAGTTCAGCGCGATGAACTGCGGCTGCAGGTCGGTCGGGAACCCCGGATAGGGAAGCGTGACGATGTCGACCGCCTTCGGGCGCGTGTGCATCACGACCCGGAAGCCGTCGTCGAGCTCGTCGACCCGCGCACCGGCCGTGACGAGCTTCTCGAGGGCGATGCTGAGATGGCCGGCATCGGAGTTGCGGATGGTGACGTCGCCCTGGGTCATCGCCGCCGCTACCGCCCACGTGCCCGCCACGATCCGGTCGGGCACCGTCGCGTGCTCGACGGGATGCAGCGAATCGACGCCCTCGATCGTCAGCGTCGAGGTGCCGACGCCGTCGATGCGCGCACCCATCGCCTGGAGCATGAGGCAGATGTCGACGATCTCCGGCTCGCGCGCCGCGTTGTCGATGACGCTCTCGCCGCGCGCCAGCACCGCAGCCATGAGGACGGTCTCAGTGGCGCCGACGCTGGGGAAGTCCAGCCAGGTGCGCGCCCCCGTGAGGCCGTCGGGAGCCTGGGCGAGCAGGTAGCCGTGCTCGCTGGTGACGTGCGCACCCATGCGGCGCAGGCCGTCGACGTGCATGTCGAGCCCCCGGGAGCCGATGTTGTCGCCGCCCGGGAGCGCGACGTCGGCCGCCCGCACCCGGGCCACGAGCGGACCGAGCACGCAGATGGACGCCCGCATGCGACGAACGAGGTCGTAGTCGGCACGGTGGTCCGGCTCCTCGGGCACCGTGATGCGGACGGTGGACGAGGGCAGGTCGTGGACGACGTCGCATCCCAGGCGCCTGAGCAGTTCCGCCATGATCTCGACGTCGAGGATGTCGGGGACGTTGGTGATGGTCGACGTGCCCGGCGCCAGGAGGGCCGCAGCCATCAGCTTGAGGACGGAGTTCTTGGCACCGGTGAGCGTCACCTCACCGACCAACGGGTTCCCCCCAGTCACCCGCAAGACCTCCACGCCCGCATCGTACGGCGACGGGGTCCGCGGCTCGCGGCGTGGGAGTGCTGCCGCACCCCGGGTGCCGTAGGGTCGCGCCATGGTGAATCTCACGCGCATCTACACCCGCACCGGCGACGACGGCACCACGTCACTGGGAGACATGAGCCGCACCGGCAAGAACGACCCGCGGCTGAAGGCCTACGCCGACGTCGACGAGGCGAACTGCGTCATCGGACTTGCCCTGGCCACGTCCGAGTTCCCTGAGGACGTACGCGCGCTCCTCCTGGCCATCCAGAACGACCTCTTCGACGTGGGGGCCGACCTGTGCACGCCGGTGGTCGAGAGCCCTGCGCATCCCCCGCTGCGGGTCACGGAACCGTACGTGGAGCGGCTGGAGCAGGCGTGCGACGCCTACAACGAGCGCCTCGAGCCCCTGCGCTCCTTCGTCCTGCCCGGTGGCACGGTGGCGGCCTCGCAGCTGCACGTCGCCCGCACGGTCGTCCGACGTGCTGAGCGGTCCACCTGGGCGGCCATCGACACGTATCACGGCGGCATGAACCCGCTCACTGCCACGTACCTGAACCGGCTCAGTGACCTGCTGTTCATCCTCGGCCGCATGGCCAACACCGATGCGGGCGGCGACGTCCTGTGGCAGCCGGGCGCCAACCGCTAGATGCCCAGGCTCCGCCAGTTCGTCATACGGTTGGACCGCCCCGAACAGCTGTTCGAGGCCGATCCGATCAGCCCGACCTCGCCGGAGTACACGGAGTACACGGCCCAACCGGCCATGGACACGGTGCGCGACCTCCTGCTGATGCGCCTGCCTCCCAAGGACACCGACGTCCAGATCGACGTCGTCCTGCCTCCTGATCAGGTCCGGGCCGGTCTCGACGAGGAGCTCACGTCGGCCGTGCGACGCTGGGTGCGGGTGCAGAACACCATCGACATCGAGACCACCGAAGCAGGCGGCGCTGTCGGGCGTCGTCTGTTCGTGCTCGGGCTGCTGGCCTTCTTCGTGCTGCAGGTCTCCAGCATCTGGGTGCGCAACCAGGCGGACGAGTTCGACAGCTACCTCGTGGACTCGGTGGGCGAGGGCCTGAGCGTCGCGTCCTGGGTCATGCTGTGGTTCCCGCTGCAGATGGCGACGATGGAGGTCTGGCGGGCGATCATCCGACGCCGGCGCATGCGCGTGATCGAGCGCGTGCGCGTCTGTGTCGTCCCGGCCGAGCCGACCCCCGAGCCCTAGACACGCGAACGGTCACTGCGCGCGTGCGCGCAGTGACCGTTCGCGGATGCTGGTGCTAGCGGGCGTGCACGCCCTTGGCGATGCTTGCGGTCTGGATGCGCGCCTCTGCACGACGGAGGCGGAGATCTCGTCTGGATCGTCGGCCCCGGCCGCCTGCGCCCGGGCCAGGGCCGCCTGGGCGCGTTCGAGGTCGATGTCCTCAGCCAGCTCGGCGACCTCGGCGATCACGTTGACCTCGTTGCCCGAGACCGAGAAGAAGCCACCATGCACGGCGACGACCAGCCTCGAGCCGTCGAGCTCCTCGATGCGCAGCGGGCTCTCCACGAGCAGTGCGAGCACCGGCTCGTGGCCCGGCAGGATGCCGATGTCGCCCTCGGGCGTCTTGGCCACCAGCGACTTGGCCTGTCCAGACCAGAGCGCACGCTCCGCCGAGACGACGGCGACGTTGAGGACCTTCTCTCCGTCAGCCATCGCAGGCTAGCCCTTCGCCAGTGCGGCCGCGTTCCGCTCGACATCCTCGATGCCGCCGGCCATGAAGAAGGCCTGCTCGGGCAGGTGGTCGTACACGCCCTCGCAGAGCGCCTTGAACGAGGCGATGGTCTCCTCGACAGGAACGAAGGAGCCGGGCTGGCCGGTGAAGGCCTCCGCCACGAACATGTTCTGCGACAGGAAGCGCTGGATGCGACGCGCGCGGCCCACGAGGATCTTGTCCTCCTCGGAGAGCTCGTCGATGCCGAGGATGGCGATGATGTCCTGGAGGTCCTTGTAGCGCTGCAGGATCTCCTTGACGCGCGCCGCCACGGCGTAGTGCTCGTCGCCGACGTAGCGCGGATCGAGGATGCGCGACATCGAGTCGAGGGGATCCACGGCCGGGTAGATGCCGAGCTCCGAGATGGGGCGGCTCAGCGTGGTCGTGGCGTCGAGGTGCGCGAACGTGGTGGCGGGGGCCGGGTCGGTCAGGTCGTCTGCGGGGACGTAGATCGCCTGCAGCGACGTGATCGAGTGACCGCGGGTCGACGTGATGCGCTCCTGCAGCTGGCCCATCTCGTCAGCCAGGGTCGGCTGGTAGCCCACGGCGGACGGCATGCGGCCGAGGAGGGTCGACACCTCGGAGCCTGCCTGCGTGAAGCGGAAGATGTTGTCGATGAACAGCAGCACGTCCTGCTTCTGCACGTCGCGGAAGTACTCCGCCATGGTGAGCGCCGACAGCGCCACGCGAAGGCGCGTGCCCGGGGGCTCGTCCATCTGTCCGAAGACGAGGGCCGTCTTGGCGATGACGCCCGACTCCGTCATCTCCA
>CAVOWW010000008.1:0-14761 GCA_963700255.1 uncultured bacterium
TGAGCGCACCGCAGTACGAGGTCATGGCCTACGACGTCCCGTTGGTGGACTCGTGGACCGTGAGCGACGCGGAAGAAGACGTAGAGGCGGGCTCGCCACAGAAGGTCACCGTGGCAGTGCTCGACATCGATTCATCAGCGGACGCGGCCCTTGTCTTCCTGAACTGGCTCGACGGCACCGACGAGGCGCTCGGCCTATGCGCCTACCCAGAGGTATGGATTCCGCTGCCCGGACAGTTCCACCCTGACGATTACATGAAGGCCCACCCTGGCGCCCCGACAGTACGGATTCTCATCGCCCCCGTCGAGAGGCCCGCTGGCCCGTCACCGAGCCCCGCGCTGTCCTTCCGGGTCCCCATCATGGATTTCGGGTCGTTCATGGCGCAGGCCTGTGAGTCGGAGTACATCGGCATCACGTCATTGCCTCCCGAGGGTGAGGACTCGGACGCAGAGGACGAGCCCAGACCTGTTCTCGCGGCGGCCATCGATGGCGACGCGCTGGCCTGGGTGGAACTGCAGGCCTGGCGTCACTCCCTGTCCGTTCCATCACCCAAGGCATACCAGACGCCTTTCCCGCTGCCCTGAGGCGCGTTCTGGGCCACGAGACGCCCGTGGGGGCCGACGCACTGAGCACCCCTGAGGACCGCTGAGACCCACGGAGTGTCACCGACCAGTGGAACTCTGGACCTCACAACTCCGGTACGGCCTTGGGCGGTCTGGGCCTTCTTCAAGTCCCGTCACTCACCCCACTGAAAGGGCCGTCGAGCAGCGCGTGCGCGGCTCGACGGCCCCTTCTCCCGTGGCACCCCGTTCGTCCGGCGTCGGGACGCGCCCAGGTGTGCGCCCGGGCGCGCCCTCTGCAATCGACCGTCTAGTCCGGGATGGCCGGGCACGGCAGGTTCTTGTACATCGTGTGCAGGCCGTCCAAGTCACCCGCCCCGAGCGCCCCGGGCCCGACGTAGCCCGAGTACATGGCCTGGCCGCGATCGTCGACGGGCATGAGACCCAAGGCGATCATGGTCAGCTTCATGACCAGCCAGCCACGTCCGGGCACATCGACTTCGTGCACGCCTGTCTCGTCCGAGTAGGCCAGACGCAGCATGTTCAGGCCCTGGAGTCGATCCAGCGTGTAGGGGTCGTCCGTAGCGAAGACGACTCGTCCGTCACCATCTCCCTGAGTGGCGAAGCCCACGCCCATCCCCTGAAGGTCCTTCCATCCGAAGTGCAGTTGCGCCTCTGAATCGGCGGCCACCTCGCGGAAGGTCAGCCCGGTCTCGGAACCGAGTACAGCGAGCACCGCGGCGACGTCGCCCCTCATTGCGACCCGGTCAGCCGGCTCGCCCGTGTGGTCGAAGTACCACCCGACGTTCTGGCATGGCGTGAAGGTGGCGCCTATCCCGGCCGCCCATCCCGCGGGCTGGACCCAGCCGGCCGGCCGCGTCCACGCGACCGGCGGGGCGGCCACGGTGACAGCCTTAGTCGCATTCAGCCGACGGGACGTGGCGCGGATGACGTAGTCACCCGCAGTGGTGAACGTGTGCGGCAGGAATACCCTGCACCCGGTCTTGTTCTTCGACGCCGCGGCAACCGAGCAGGGTCCCTTCTGGGAAACCGCGGGTGAGCCATCTCCCCAGTTGACGCGCACCACCGTCTGGTTGCTCACCCCGCGGAAGGTGACGCCCGCACCCTCCTCCTGGCGGTCCAGGCGGAACAGGTCCGGGACGTCGATCACGACTCCCGCGGCGGGGGGTGATGCGTTGGGGGTGCTTGCCGACGCAGGCGCCGTGACCGGCCAGATGAGCAGGGCGGCCAACGGAGCCAGCGCGAAGATGCGGTTCGTCTTCATCGGAGTGTCCTCCTCCCCGTTCTGGGCAGGCGACCGTGCCGATGGGCCAGCGGCGCCGAGGGGCACGCGCGCCAAGGTGGCAACTGCCACCGTTCCCCCACCAGTGTCCCTCGCTGCACGCACTGAGTCGCGCCGGTGTCGGGCCGGCGCCCGGCATCCGGTGCTCACGTGGCCCGAACCATCGGGCACCGATCGCGTGCCCCTTGGTGAACGCGAGCAATCTGGCTGGCGGCGCTGTCGGCCAACCACGGTGACCCCCAGCGGATCCAGATCTGTCGTGAACCTCACGAGACTACGCATGACGATGCCCAACGGAGCAGCAGCGCGTGCTGCTGGTAGCCCTTCCACCCTTCGCTACCAGGAGCCCCCGCCGCCGCCACCGCCGCCGCCACCGGAGAAGCCGCCGCCCGACAGGCCGGAACCACCCGAAGCACTCGAGGCATCCGAGCCGCTCGATGATGGTGAGGGCGGGGGGATGAGCGTGCCGGACGTCGAGCTGATCCCCGCGGCCACCATGGCGCCGAGCAGGTCCACCCTCACCACCCCGAGGCCGTGGGCGGCCACGTCCTCCGCCCGGAGGTCGGGGAACGCCGCCACCCATGCATCCTCCAGGCCGAGGGCGACTGCGTACGGAAGCATGGTCGCGAGCAGGGCGGCGGGGGCCAGTCCCGAGCTCTGCGCGAAGCGCTGTCGGCCAGCCGCCGCGTCGGTGCCGAGGACCTTCTCCAGGCCGGCGACCTCGCTCAGCAGCCGGGCCGAGGTCGGCGTCTGCGTGCGCGGGGAGATGACGGTCGCGACCACGGCGCCGACGACGACGCCAAGGCCGATCGTCGCGCCGGCTGCCGGGATCGCCGACGCACCGAGGAGGACGAGCCAGACCACCGAGAACACGGCTGTCCCGCCCCCGACGACCCCCCACCACATCCACCGCCGGTCGGGCCGTCCGCCGTCGGCGTTGCGGAAGCCATCGGCCTCAGCCGCGTCGACCAGCCTCATCCCGATACCCGTCCACCTGGTCCCGAGGTCGGGGTCGTACTCCCCCAGAGTTGCCGTCGAGCGATCGCCGAATACGACCTCGACGAGGGTTGCCTCCCACTCCCTCAGCTCACCCGTACCCGCGGGCTCCCTGGTCAGGAACACCCGCCCGCCGTCATTGACGCCCACCTTCACCCAGCCGCGGGCAGCGAGGTCCAGGAACGTCGCCATCAGCGCCGTCGGAGTGGATCCCGTCCCCTCGAGGGCGGCCAGCATCTCGGCGGGAGCGAGGCCGCACGGCGGCCCGTACGTGGGAGGGGCCAGGGGAAGGCTGGCGCCGCGATCCCTGCGTCGCCACAGGAGGGCGACGGCGACCATCAGCGCGGCAGCGGCCACGCCGACGGCGCCACCGGCACGTGCCCCTCTCGCCGCCGACTCCCCGGGGCCCATACGGATGTCCTGCACGACGGGCGCGGTGAACCACGCGGCGGACCAGGCGACCGCCCCGGTGAGACTGCCTCCGGCGGGCAGCTCCACAGGCCCGAAGGCCACCGTTGTGCCTGTCGCCCTGGTGGTGCAGGCGGCATCGGACCCGTAGGCGCCAGCGAAGCAGGCGAGGCCGATCGCCTCCCCCGGACCGTCGACGGTGGCCCGGGCGCTGGCGATGGGGACATCCCATCCGTTGCCGATGAAGTCCCAGTACAGCTCTGCGTCCCCCGCCTGCGCTCCGATGGCCTCGGCTTCCGCTGCACCAATCGGGCGCAAGGCACCCGAGACCGTGTACGCGACGGTGTACTGGTGGATGCCCGTGACGAAGGACTCCGGGTCGCCGATGCGCACGCGTAGAAAGCTGCCCTCGGAACCCGTCTCGAAGGTGACCGGCTGGCCGTCCATTCGCACCGACGTCACCTCGATGCCGTAGTGCCGCTGGTCACCCGAGGCGAGGTCCTCATCCATCGGGATGTCGCGATAGATGCCGTGCCCCACGGTCATGTCGAAGTCGTAGTCGATGGTCTCGGTGACCGCCATGGTGGTGTCCGCCGAAACGACAGCCGCAACCTGCAGTCTGCTGATCTCCTCAGCCGCGGCGGCGGGGGCCGTCAGCAGGAGGACCCCGCATGCGAGGCCGATGGCGAGAGCGGCTGCACGCTGTCGGGCTCGGGTCATCGGTGGATCACGGGCTCAGGCATCCAGCACGAGGTGCCCAGGCCCCTGCTCCTTGGCGGAGGCCAGGGCCCGGCGAGCGCGGTCCACGGCGTCGTCGAAGTCACTGTCGGCCGACCAGGCGGCAGCACCGACGGAGACCGTGGCGGGCACGAGGCCGGCGTCGCATCGGATCGGGTTCGCGTTCACCTTGTCCGTGATCAGCTCCAGTGTCGGCCGGACCGTCTCGGGGTCCCCGTGGATGACCAGGAGGAAGGTGCCGCCATCCCAGCGCGCGACGGTGTCCTGCTCCGGGAGCGCCCATCGGGTGCGGCCGGCGACGGCGAACAGGAGCACGTCGCCGATGTCGCGTCCGTACCTGTCATTGATGGCTGCCACCGCGTCGCAGTCGAGGAGAGCGACGACGCGCGGCCCTGACGGGGTGACCCCCCTGAGTGCGTCCGCGGCGCCACTCCGGGTGGGCAGTCCGGTGAGCTCATCGTGACCCGGCCTCGACGCCGGTGGTGGGCCGCTGGCCGATGGCCCCTGCTGGGACGCGGGAGCGCGCCGAGGCGCGGTCGCCGCCTTCATCCGGCTGGCGATCACCGCTGCACCAGCTCCGACGATCACGCCGATCACGATCGGCACGGCGTCGTAGAAGTCCTGGCCGTAGGCGGACGCGGATGTCGCTACGGCTGCCACCAGCGTGGCCGTCGCCACGATGCCCGTCAGCCCGACCCCGGTGAACATCGCAGCGAACATCGGCACCGCGGCCATGAAGGCGACGCAGGCTGCCGCCTGGTCGGACGACGTTCCCAGCACCAGCAGCCCGACGAGGGCAGCCAGCGGGACGGCGAGGCCCAGGACGTACTCGGTGGGGCGACTGATCCTCATGCGCACCCCTCATGGACAGCCCCACAGCAGTGCCGCGAGTCTAGGCGCGCGGCGGGCTCGGGCCGTTCAGCGCCACCTCACGGTGGCAGGCTGTCGGCATGACCGTCCCCTCCCCCAGGACCGCGTGGTCAGCCATCGTCCTGACCGGCGGCACCGGGCGTCGGCTGGGGGGCAGGGACAAGGCCGCCCTCGAGATCTCCGGCACGGCACTGCTTGATCACCTCGTGAGCAGCCTTCCCGCTGCCGTCCCTGTCGTCGTTGCCGGTCCGAACCGGCTGACGACGCGCGCCGTCACCTTCCGGGCGGAGAAGCCGGCCGGCTCCGGACCCGTTGCCGCCATCGCAGCGGCCTTGGGAGACGTGGACACGCCCTACGTCGCCGTCATCGCTGTCGACATCCCGTGGTCGGCACCGGTCGTCGTCCGACTCGTGGCGGAGCTCGCTCTGTCCGACGACGCCGACGCCGTCATCCCGGTCGATGCGGAGGGTCGGCGCCAGCTGCTGTGCTCGGCCTGGCGCACCGCAGGGCTGGCCGCCGCGCTCGACCGCCTCGGCGATCCCAGCGGCCGGTCCGTCCGAGATCTCGTCGACGGGGTGCCCATCCGCGAGCGACCGCTGACGGACTCTGAAGCAGCCATGCTGGCCGACATCGACACGCCTCAGGACCTCGCTCGGGAGCGGCGCCGGCGGGGCGGTCCTACTCTGGGTGGAGTACCACCCACGGGCTCACCATGAATGCGAGAGGAGCTGACGACATGGACGAATGGATCGCGGCAGTCCAACGGGAACTGGGCCTCGCGGTGCCGGTCGACGTCGACCTGATCCTCGATGCTGCTCGCGTGGCTGCGCACAACGTGGATCGGCCGGCCGCTCCCGTCACGACCTTCCTGCTCGGCGCCGCCGCGGCCGGTGGGGCCGACCTCGCCGATGCGACCAGACGCATCGAGGCGCTCGCGGTCGGGTGGAAGCAGCCCGACTGATCTCAGGGCAGGGCCGGCCACCGCACCAGGCAGCCGATCGAGCCGCGGCGTGCGCGGCTGCCTGCGCGCCATCCGGACCGACCCTTTCGCCGAGATCGTGTCACTAGCATTGATTTCATGCGCGCTTGGCTGTTCGGCACCCCGCCCGATCCGGCGCGACGGCTCAGCGATCACGCGCGCGCGGCGGCAACGAGGTCATCCCGCCTGTGGGTGCCCGGTGTCGCCGTGGGAGTGCTGGCGGTCCTTGCGCTGATGCTGTTGCCCGCCGGCTCGCCGGCGGCCGACTTCGTCTACCTGGTCACGATGCTCCTCTCGCTGGTGGTGATCCTCGGCGAGGCACTGACCGCGCACCGCGGGTCACGCGGGCCCTGGTGGTGCTTCGTCATCTTCCAGTCGCTCACGACACTCGCGCTGGCCATGGCCACCGTCGGCGCGCGGTTCGGCGTCGACTCGACCTTCCCCGGAATCCTGGACGCGGTCAGCCTCGCCGCGTACCTGCCCGCGATCATCGGGCTGGTCCTGCTGATCCGCCGCCTGCGGCCGGAGCTGGACCGCGAGGCGTGGATCGATGCCTCCATCCTGACCGTCACCGGCGTCTGCGTGTTCGGCCTGTTCCTCATCGCGCCCGCGGTCACGGCTCCTGGCGAGGGGTGGGGGGGCATCGTCATCGTGCTCTACCCAGTCCTCGACCTGGCGCTGCTGGGCTGCCTGATCTGGCTGCTCGTCGGCCACGGACGGCCGTCGGGCGCCCTCGCCCTGCTGGCTCTCTCGTTCGCGCTGACCATCGCGGCGAACGTCGGGCGGGCCGCGGATCTCATCGATGATGCCACCGAGCCCCTGCCGGACTGGCAGGGCATCGTGCGGGTCGCGGCGCTCGTCGCGATGGCAGCGGCAGCGGCTTCGCCGACCGCAGACGTCATCGCCGACCCGCGCTCGAGATCCGTCGCACGGGTCACCACACCTCGCCTCGCCGTCCTGGCGCTGGGCGTGCTCACCGTGCCGACGCTCCTCGTCTTCCGGGTGTGGCGGGAGGGCGCCGACGCCACCGTCCTGCTCGCTCTCGCCGCCATGATCGTCATCATCCTGGCCGTCTGGCGGATCCAGGTCCTGGTGTCGACCGTCGAGCAGCAGCGCCGGGTGACCGAGCTTGTCCTCGACTCCGCGGGTGACGGGATCGTCGGGCTCGACCGGCAGGGATTCGTGCTGTTCGCGAACCTCGCCGCGCGACGCATGCTCCGGTGCCGGGAGAGCGACCTGCTCGGACGACGGTTCCACGACGTGGCCCACCACGAGCATCCCGACGGCACGCCCTACCCGTGGCTGGAGTGTCCCGTCAGTGCGCTGGTCACGAGCGGTGAGCAGGCGTTCCTCCCCGACCAGAGGTATGTGCGCCGTGACGGCACCGCGTTCCCCGTGGAGATCGTCATGTCCCCGTTGATCGTCGACGGCGGGGTCATGGGGGCTGTCCAGTCCTTCCGCGATGTCTCGGAGCGCCTCGAGATGGACGAGATCAAGCGGCAGTTCGTGTCCGTCGTCGAGCCACGAGCTGCGGACGCCGCTCACCTCGATCAAGGGCAGCCTGCAGATGCTCGACTCGGGTCTCATGGGCCCGCTCTCGGATGACCAGCAGGAGCTGCTGTCGATGGCCGTGGCCAACAGCGAACGCCTCGGCCAGCTCGTCAATGACATCCTCGACCTGGAGCGACTCGATTCCGGTCGGATGCCCCTCAACCCGGTCGAGGTCAGCGCGCTCGACCTTGCCAAGGACTCGGCGAACGGGATCACCGGCGCGGCCCAGGCGGCAGGCATACGCATTGCCGTCGAGCCACCCGCCGATGGCGCCTGTGTCGATGTCGTCGTGGATCCGCATCGCATGCTCCAGGTGCTGACGAACCTGCTCGGCAACGCCATCAAGTTCAGCGAGCGCGACTCCACGATCCTGGTACGGGTGTCGCGCGCCGACGATGCCGTATCCATCTCCGTGGTCGACCGGGGACGGGGGATCCCCGAGGACCAGCTGGACTCCGTCTTCGACCGGTTCGGCCAGGTCGACAGCGGCGATGCGAGACGCGGCAGCGGAACGGGCCTCGGCCTGGCGATCGCACGGGAGATCGTGGAGCGCAGCGGAGGTAGCATCGCGGTCGAGAGCGTGCTGGGCGAGGGCAGCACCTTCGTCGTGACCGTTCCCGCTGCCGAGGCTCCCATGCCGTCCCAGGAGGCGATTCCGTGACCCACCGGATCCTCGTCGTCGACGATGACGACGACGTACGACGACTCGCGACGATGGCGCTGTCCAGGGTAGGCGGTCACGATGTGACCTCCGTGTCGTCTGGCGGCGAGTGCCTCGTCGCACTCAGGGACGGGCGGCCCGACGTCGTCGTCCTCGACGTCATGATGCCGGGGATGGACGGTCCCACGACTCTGGAGGCCATCCGCGACGATCCCGCCACTCACGACCTCCCCGTGGTCTTCCTCACCGCGGGCGTCGTCGACACCGACATGGACCGCCTGCGGGCGCTGTCCGTGTCCGGGATCCTGAACAAGCCGTTCGACCCCCTGCAGCTGTCGCGGCAGCTGGGCGAGATCCTCGGCTGGTGAACCACGGTGGTCGGGGGGCTCCCCACCGACGCATAGGCTGAAGTCGTGCGCCGAATCCTGCCCGTCCTGTCCAGCGTCCTCGCGCTCGCCCTCCTCGCGGGCTGCAGCGGGGATGGCGATTCCGCCGTGCCATCACCCTCCGGCGCGGGGACAAGCGCCACCGCGTCGGGCACCCCATCGCCGAGCGCGTCGCCCTCGGTCTCACCATCCCCGTCTCCCTCCCCGTCGGCCACCCCGTCCGTCACCGGCGAAGCGGTCCGTATCCCGGCAACGGTGACCGGGCTTCATGTTGCGGGTGTCCAGGACGGCGCCTGGCCGGACGACAACGTCCCGTTCGGCGCCCTCCGACTGTGGGACAACGGGACTGCCTGGTCGCAGATCGAGACTGTGAAGGGCACCTACAACTGGGCGCTCGTCGATCGAGCGGTCGCGAACGCGGAGAAGCAGGGCATCAAGGACATCCTCATGGTGCTCGGCTCGACGCCGACCTGGAACGCGAAGCGCATCGTCCCTGGCGACTACCCCGTCCCGGGCGCAGCGTCGGCACCGAAGAGCGTCGCCGCCTGGGACGCGTTCGTCACGCAGGTCGTCAAGCGCTACAAGGGCCGCATCACCTCGTACCAGATCTGGAACGAGGCCAGCCTCGTCATGTTCTGGGACGGCACCCCCGAGGCGATGGCCGAGCTCACCAAGCGCGCGTACGACATCATCAAGAAGGAAGACCCCAAGGCGCGCGTCGTCGCCGCGAGCACGACCGTGCGCCTGGCGGGTGCCTTCGACCGCTTCTTCCCGAGCTACCTGGCCGCCCTGGCCGAGCTCGACTGGCCGATCGACGTCTTCGCCGCCCACATGTACCCCACCAGCAAGGGCACTACGGACGCGCGAGCGGCGTTCATCACCCAGGTCGTCGACGCGCTGGCGGCCGCGGGCGCCCCTGACCTGCCGGTCTGGGACACCGAGCTCAACTACGGCCTCGCCGGACCAGGGCCGAAGTACCCGCGACAGACGATCGAGGGCGCGAAGGCCCGCGACTGGGTCGTCGAGACCACGTTCGACTCGCTTGCCCTCGGTATCGCGCGGACCTACTGGTACATCTGGACCCCTGAGCCCTACCCCTTGCTCGGCATGCAGCTGACCAACGGATCGGGAGCAGTCAAGGGGCTTCGCATCGTCAACCAGTGGATCGTCGGCGGAACCACCACGGGCTGCACGGACGACGGGGCAGTCACGTCCTGTCCGGTCGAGAAGAACGGGGTGCCATCCGTGATCGCCTGGGCCGACGACGAGTCCGGGCACCCTGGCTGCACCGGCGGGCATGACCCAGGTGTGCACCACGACGAACCGCTGCTCCCCCATCGAGGGACCGCTGCAGGTCTCCGAGACGCCGGTCCGGCTCCTGCCCTAGCTCCCCGGTGTCCCGCCGGGAATCAGGTTGATCGCGCGGCTCAGGGTGATCACGATGGTCAGCAGGGCCGCCGAGGACTGGACGGCGAAGAGGATCTTCACCCGGTGCGTCAGCGGCATCGTGTCCGTCGGGCTGAACGCGATGATGTTCGTGTAGGCGGTGAACAGGTAGTCGATGAGACCAGGACGCCACGTGGTGGGCGAGGCCTGCTGGGGGAACAGGAAGTCCGGCGGTGCGGGGGCGTCGGACAGGCGGCGGATCGGCCCTCCGGCGTCGGTCCACCAGTAGACGAGGCCGAAGCTGATGACGTTGATGAGCAGCACGCCGAATCCCGCAAGCAGGAGGTAGACCCCATCCGTGTCGTCCCCCTGCAGCATCGACACCAGCAGCAGAACGGCGTTCATCACCGAGGCCACCACCAGCAGCGTGAGATAGCCATGGACGACGATGCGGAGCCTGTGGCTGTCCGGCCCGGCCGACCGCCGCATGGCCAGCGCGATGGGAATGCCCGAGAGCTCCAGGAGCGGGACCAGCCAGATCGGCCCGACAGTCACTGAGGCGGGCAGCGACAGCTGGACGCCGACAACGATCAGCACGAGGAGGATCAGGGTCGGTGCGCCGACCGGATTGTGCACGCGTCCGCTCGTCACCTCGATCCGCTCCTTCCTGTGACTCCCCGGACCACGGTGGGCCTCAGCCCTCGTCGATGCGGATGGGCCGCCCCTCGCGAACGGACTGCCAGGCCGCCTGCCCGATGATCACTGGCGCGCGGCCCGCCGACCCTGGCACCGGCGAAGGGCCGCCGTCGACGACGTAGTCGATGAACGCGGCCCACTCGTTGATGAACGACTCGCGGTATCGATCGAGGAAGAAGTGCTGCAGGTTCGTGCCGCTGACGCCAGCCGCGGTGTAGACCCGGCCGTTGTCCTTGAAGACGTTCTCCGAGGTCGCCATACCCGCACTGCCCATGACCTCGACCCGCTGGTCATACCCGTAGACGGCCTGGCGGCTGTTGTCGATGGTCGTGATGGCGCCGTTGGCGTGGGTGAGCACCACGACGGCAGTGTCGACGTCGCCCGCGGCACCGATGGCGGGATCGATCAGGACCGCCCCCTTGGCGAAGACCTCGACCACCGGAGAACCGACGACGAAACGGGCCATGTCGAAGTCGTGGATCGTCATGTCAACGAAGATGCCGCCGCTGTTGTCGACGTACCCAGGTGGCGGGAGCGCGGGATCCCTGCTGGTGATGCGCGCCAACTGCACCTCGCCGATCTGGCCCGACTCCACGGCCCGCCGCACGGATCGATGTCCGGGGTCGAATCTCCTGTTGAAGCCGACCATGAACGGCACTCCGGCGCGCTCGACGGCAGCCAGAGCGCGGTCGACCTCTGTCACGTCGAGGCTGATCGGCTTCTCGCAGAAGACCGCCTTGCCCGCCTCGGCAGCACGCACGACGAGGTCGACGTGGGACTCGCTCGGAGTGCAGATGGCCACTGCATCGACGTCGGGCGACTCGATGAGCTCGTCCACGGTCAGGGCGCGCACCTGCAGGTCCCCCGCGACCTCCGTCGCGGCATGGACGGAGGCATCGGCCACCGCCACCACGTGCGCACGGGGGATCTGCCGGGCCAGGATGGCGGCATGCATCCGACCGATGCGGCCCACGCCTGCGATACCCATGCGGATGCTCGTCATGCCGAAAGCCTATCGACGGTGGTCGGTTCCCGAGCGCGCGTCGGAGCCCCCGTCGTCGGCCGCGACACGGCAGACTCATCAGCAGGTCAGCGCGGTCGGCCTCGCGCTGGCAGTGCGTGTCGTGGAGGTCCAGGTGCAGGGTGATGGGCAGGCGACAAGCGCCGTTCTCCTCGTGGAGCACTGGTACCGGCACTACATCGCCATCATCGTCGAGGAGCGTCGGGCTGACGCCTCGGAGCTGGCTGCCCCGATGCTCGCCGTGGCGCATGAGCTCGCCTGGCGACATGCCGTGGTCGCGGCCGCCCGCCAGAGTGACCCTGCCGAATGGCAGGCCCTGACCGTCGTCCATGAGGCGGCGACCTACGAGCACCTTCTGGTCTGGACGGCCGACACCTACGACGTGCGGGTGACCGACGTGCGTGCCGCACAGACGACGACCGGCTACCGCAAGCAGCCGCGCTGATCCGGCGGCCTCAGTCGAACCGCAACCCGCAGGGGCGTGAATCGACAGTGCTCCGGCAGTGGTAGCCTTCCTTCTCGCGCGCCGCTAGCTCAACTGGCAGAGCAGCTGACTCTTAATCAGCGGGTTGGGGGTTCAAGTCCCTCGCGGCGCACCATTGTGAATGTGTGGTTCCGGCTGATGCGTGACGTTTTGGCTTCGGCTGTCGGGTGACGCGGTTTCGCCTGATGGGTGACGGTGGCTTCGCCTGATCCGTGACACTCCTGCAGCATGTTGGTGGAGCTGAGTGTCATGGAGCAGAGGTATCAGGCCGTGTCGTTGGTTGATTCATGACGGCGAGTCCGTGGTGGTTCCTGCTGCCATCGCCGCAGTTGCGCAACGACGGGCGGGGCGAGGGGCGCGCCGGGATTCCGCGCGCACCATTGAAGAATGTCGTTGGATAGCATCAGGTAGGGTTCCAGGTCCAGCGGAGCGGCGGCCTGCCGGCGCGATTCCTGCATCGCCTTCAGGCGGTCGCAATAACCGGGCTTGACCGGCGGCCGCCTCCTGCGGACCGGATGCAGTTCCTCCGGCGCAGCCGGCCGCGGGCTACGGCCTCCATCAGCTCCCGGATGGTCTCCGGCCGGTACATCGCCGGGTGCAGGCCCCGGAGGGCGCGCACGGCGCGCTCGTCGGCCGGCGGATGCACCGCGAGCTGGAGCAAGGGCCCGGGGTCGCGCATGATGTAGTGCACCGGCCGGTTGAGCCGGCGCGCCACCCGGTCGCGGAAGGCGGCGAGCGCGCCGAGGACGGCCAGCTGGCGGGGCGACGGCGGGACTGTTTTTCATGGTAATGCGCGGGCATGGGCGGTTCCTGGGCTTCGAAGGTTTCCAGGCGCGCAAATTCCTCGCGGGCCCAGGACATCCGGCCCAGCTCCAGGAGACGGCGGGCCAGGAGGGCCTTCAGCTCGTGCAGGGACGCCCGTGTCCCGCGCCGCGTAGTCCAGCGCGTCCTTAGGGATCGGGCGCTTCAGCCAGTCGCACGTCTGGAACTTCTTGTTCACCTGGATCCCGAGCAGCTCCTGCAGGAGGCTGCCCAGTCCGAACTGCCGGAATCCCGCGAGCTGCGCGGCGATCTTGGTGTCGAAGATGTGGTTGAGCGTCCATTGGTAGATCTGCCGGCAGGCCCGCCGGTCGAAGTCGGCGTCGTGCACGATGAGTTCCCGTGGCCAGCCAGGTCAGGAGCGCGCCAAGCTGCTGGATGTCGATGCCGGCCAGGGGGTCGAAAATGTAGTTCCGCCGGTCGGGCGTGGAGATCTGGACCAGGGCGATGTGCAGGCCGTAGCGGCGGTAGGAGTTTTCCATTTCCAGGTCGAGGGCCAGGGCATTGACCGGCGCCAGCGCGGCCAGGGCCTCCCGCATGACATCGGGGCGGTCAATCAGCTGGTAATGGATGGTGGCGCTCATTCGACGGCATCATCCGACATCTATGCGGCCGGCGCAAGGCTTATTCGGTGTTGTCCAGTCCCTCCACCGGACGGAAAGAATGCAGCCTTGGCGTCGGTTCTTGAGGGTGGCGAGGCGTGGGCGGCATGGCGGATCGGTAAGCAGGCGATGGGTCAGCGCGATCCATCCCCTTGTTGTCAATCGGGCAAGCCGAGCGCGTAGGGGCCGCCCCGCAGATAGCCATGGGCCGACAGCCAGAGGTACCAGTTGCCGGAGCTGTCCACGCCGGCGCAATCGGCCCTGCCATCGCCGTCAAAATCGGCGGCCAGCGGCGTCAGTCCGGATTGCCCGAAGGCGAAGGGGCCACCATCATGTACCCGTACGAGGAGAACCAGATGTACCAGTTGCCGGAGCTATTCACGCTGGCGGGATCGGCCCGGCCGTCACCGTCAAAATCGGCGGCCCTCGGAGTCAGGCCGGAACTTCCCAGGGCGTAGGGGCCACCCCGCAGGTAGCCATAGGCCGACAGCCAGATGTACCAGTGGCCGGAGCTGTCGGCGCCGGCGGGATCGGCCCGGCCGTCGCAGTCGAAGTCGGCGGCCAGCGGCGTGCAGCCGGATGCGCCGAATGCCGCGGGCCCGGCCAATGCGTATCCGTAGGCCGACAGCCGGATATACCAGTTGCCGGAGCTGTCAGCGACGGCGGGATCAGCTCTCCGGTCGCCGTCGAAATCGACGGCCGCGGGGATCGTTCCCTCGTCGTCCAGGAAATAGGGGCCGGCCCGGCGGTAGCCGCCGGAGGAGGGCCAGAGATACCAGTTGCCGCCGGCGAACATGGCCGGGTCGGCTCGCCGGTCGCCGTCGAAATCCCCGGCAACGGGAACCGGCCGGCTGACCGTCAGGGTCACCGGGATCGATAGCGGCGACCCGTAGGCGTTGGTGGATGCGATCGTAATCGTGGCGGTGTGCGCGCCCTCGGCCAGGTTGGAGCTGCTGTAGCTGACCTGCAGGGTATCGTGCTCGCCGCTGCTGGAGCCGGTGGCGGGGCTGACGGACAGCCATGCGGCGTCGGCGGCCGCCGAATACGTCAAGCTGCCGCTGCCGCAATTCCAGACGTCGAACGACTGGCCGGCGGCGTTGCGGCCCAGCGTGGCGGTCTGCGCGAGGCTGGAGACGCCGGCGGCCAGTTGCGGCGGCGGGGCGGTTTCGGTGAACGACCGCGTTTCGGAGGCCGCGCTCCAGGCGTCGGCATTGCCCGCCCAGACCCGCCAGTCGTCGGCGCCCCACCGGGAAGCCCGAGACGCTGGCTGACGTGCCGTACACGGTGGCGAAATACGCGCG
>CAVOWW010000009.1:0-6217 GCA_963700255.1 uncultured bacterium
CCGCCCGCAGAGGACGGCTCCTCGCAGGCAGCGTGACAGTCAGTCCTTCGCGTCCGCCTTCGACAGCCTGCTCGGCCACCAGACCCTCTTGCCGATGTCGTAGGCGAGTGCGGGCACGAGGGTCGACCTGATGATGAAGGTGTCGAGCAGCACGCCGACGGCCACCGCGAACCCCAGCTCGCGCAGGAACACCAGCGGCAGCACGCCGAGCACCAGGAACGTCGCGGCCAGCACGATGCCGGCGCTGGTGATGACGCCGCCGGTCACCGTCAGGCCCTTGAGGATGCCCGGCCGCGTGCCGATGTTGATCGACTCCTCGCGGACGCGGGTCATCAGGAAGATGTTGTAGTCCACGCCGAGCGCCACGAGGAACACGAAGGCGAAGAGCGGGAACGACGTGTCCGCGCCGGCGAACCCGAACACGTGGTTGAAGAAGATCGCGCACACGCCCAGGGTGGCGAAGAACGACAGGACCACCGTGCCCATCAGGAGGACGGGCGCCGCGATCGATCGCAGCAGCAGGACGAGGACGAGGAAGATGACGATCAGCACGACCGGGATGATGAGGTTGCGGTCGCGCAGCGACGCCGTGTCCACGTCGAGCTGGGACGCCGTCTGGCCGCCGACCAGCGCGTCGGCCCCCTCGACCGCCCGCACGTTCTCCCGGATGAGCCGGACCGTGTCCTCGGCCTCGGCGCTGTCGGCAGCGGCGGTGAGCGTGACCTGGAGCTGGGCCCGGCCGTCGACGATGAGCGGATCGGTCGGAGCGGTCGGATCACCCGGGTTGCCGCCGGTGAACGGGATGACGTCGGCAACGCCGGGTGTCCCCTGGGTCGCCGCGACCACGGCCGGAAGGGCGGCCTCGTTGGCGATGACGATCGTCGGGGTGCCCAGGCCACCGGCGAAGTGCTCCGCCAGCTGGTCCTGCCCGATGACCGAGTCGGTCTCGTTGACGAAGGCCTCGGTCGTGGTGATGCCGTCGGCCTTGAGGGTGAGGGAGAAGCCGGCGAAGATCAGCATGACCAGCGCAGTGACGATCCACGTCTTGCGCGGGCGGCGGCCGACGCTGCCGGCGAGCTTGGACCACAGTCCGGAGAGCCGCTCGTCCACCTCGTCCTCGCGGGGCACCTTCGGCCAGAACGCCCAGCGGCCCGGGGGGAACCTCTCCCGCGAGAACGGTCCCCACTCGGGGCGTCGGACCCGCATGATGCCGAACACCACCCAGCCGACGATCGTGACCACGGCGAGCAGCCCGCCGATGGCGGCGAACGGTCCGATGGGGATGTCGCTGACGAGGCTGAGTCCGAGGCCGATGACGGTCGGGATCAGGAAGGCGAGGACGGGCAGGACGATGCTCGGGATGGCGAGCAGCGCCGGGAGGAAGGTGAGCGAGACGACGAGTGCACCGAGGATGCCGGCCGCTCCGACCGGTCCGAGCGACCGGTTCGAGTTGAGCTCGCTCAGCAGCAGGCACATCAGGCCGATGATGACGGTGGCGGCGCTGGCCGTGATGGGCTCGACGGTGCCGCGCCAGGCGGCCTTGATCGCGTCGGTGTGCAGCGCGTGGCGGTGCAGCTCCTCGCGGTAGCGCGCGATGGTCAGCAGCGCGTAGTCCGTGGCGGCGCCGAAGACGAGCACGGTGAGGATGCCCTGGCTCTGGCCGTTGAGGACGAGCACCTCGTTCTTGGCGAGGACGTAGACGATGGCGCTGGCGGCGGTCAGGGCCATCAGCGAGCCGAGCAGCGGGATGACCCAGATGAACGGACTGCGGTAGACGAAGATCAGGATGATCGCGACGATCAGGGCGGTCGCGCCCAGCAGGGCGGTGTCGATGGCGCCGAAGATCGCGATGAGGTCGGTCAGGATGCCGGCCGGGCCGGTCACGTTGACCTGCAGGCCGCCGACCTCGGTGGCCCCCTCCCGGATCGACTCGGTGATCACGGCCAGGGCGAGCTCGCCGCTGGGCGTGTTCTCCCCGGCCTTGTCCGCGTTGAGGGGCACGTTGATGAGGAGCGCCTGGCCGTCCTGCGACGGGATCGGGACGATCGGGCCCGGGTCGAGGAAGTCGGCCACGGTGGCGTCCTCCACGGGCAGCCCCGGGATCGACTCCGCGAATGCGCCGGCGGCTGCGAGGTCCTCCGGAGTGAGGGCGGACCCGTCGGGACGCGCGAGCACGATCAGGACCGGCAGCGACGAGCCCTCGGAGAAGGCGGCCTGCTCGTTGGCGACCAGCGTGGACTCCGCGGACGCCGGCAGGAACGAGGCGTTGTCGTTCGAGGAGACCTCGCTGAGCTTGCCCGAGAGGGGTCCGGCGACGCTGCCGATCAGGAGCCAGCCGATGGCCACGGCCACGGCGATCCACACGGCCTTGCGCCCGGAACGGCTGCGGGTGACGGGACGGTCGTCGATTCCAGTGCTCATGCCGACAGCGTGTCGGAAAGTCCGTTTCCCCGCAAATCCGCCACCCCGGGGAGGGTAATTGACAGTTCAACTAAAACTGGGGACACTGGATCCGTGATCGACTGGACGCCCGCCGACGGACCGATGCCCGCCCTGTACCTGGGCCATGGGGCCCCGCCCCTGCTCGACGACGCGCGGTGGACGGCCGAGCTGTCCGCCTGGGCTGCGGGCCTGCCGCGCCCACGGGCCATCCTCATCGTCTCCGCGCACTGGGAGACGGCACCCATCAGCCTGTCCGCGACGGCAGCCGCGACCCCGCTCGTGTACGACTTCGGCGGCTTCGCCCCCCGGTACTACGAGATGACCTACCCGACGCCCGACGCGGCGTGCGCTCGCCGCACTCGTCGCCTCGATGCTCCCGGACTCCGAGCCGGTGCACCAGCACCGCAGCCGCGGGCTCGACCATGGCGCCTGGGTGCCGCTGAAGGTGATGTACCCCGAGGCCGACATCCCGGTGCTGCAGCTGTCCCTCCCGACGTCGGATCCGCAGCGGCTGCTGGAGCTCGGCGCTCGCCTGCGTCCGCTTCGTGACCACGGCGTGCTCGTCATCGGCTCCGGCTACCTCACCCACGGCCTGCCGTACCTGCGGGACTGGAGCCCGCAGGCGAAGCCGCCGGGCTGGAGCGTCGACTTCGACCTGTGGGCCGCCGAGGCGCTCGACCGCGGTGACGTCGACGCCCTCGCCGCCTATCGGAGCCAGGCGCCGGGGATGCCGTACGCGCACCCGACCGTCGAGCACTACGTGCCGCTGTTCATCACCCTCGGCGCGGCGGCCGATCCGAGCGCTCCGCCGCGGACCACGATCGACGGCTACTTCTTCGGGCTGGCCAAGAGGTCCTTCCAGGTCGCCTGACCCAGGACGCGAGACGTCGTCGCCGCTACCGCGCGCGTCTAGAGTGCGAGCCACATGAACGACACCTTCGTGACCCTCGCAGCCTCGGCGACGATCGCCGTGGGGCTCGCCGTGCTCGTGCGCCGGCGTGGCTGGAGCATGGCGATCCCGCTCATCGCCGTCGGCGCGTTCGTGGGGTGGCTGCCCATCGGCCCCAGCGCACCGCCGGACCCGGAGATCATCCTCGTCGTCATCCTCGCGCCCCTCGTGTTCGGCGAGGCTCTCGGCTCCTCCTACCTGGACCTGCGCAGGGTCAGCCGTCCCGTCCTGGCGCTCGCGATCGGGCTCGTGGTCGCCACCACGGTCGTCATCGGTGCCGTGGGCTTCCTGCTCGTGGCGATGCCGGTCGCCATGGCGATGGCCCTCGGCGCCGTGCTCGCCCCGACCGACGCGGTGGCCGTGAGCACCGTCGCACGGCGGGCCGGGCTGCCGCGTCGGCTGGTGTCGATCCTGGAGGGCGAGAGCCTCGTCAACGACGGCACCGGCCTCACCGCGCTCAAGGTCGCCCTCGTCGCGGCGGCCGCGGGATCGGTCACGCTGCTCGAGGTGACGGGTGTCTTCGTCGTCGCGGTCACGGTGGGCGTGGTCGTGGGTGCTGTCGGCGGCTGGCTGCTGACCCTCGTGCTGCGCCGCAGCAACGACCTGGTCGCGGCCAACTCGCTGGTGCTCGTCGCGCCGTTCCTGCTCTACGCCGTGTCCGAGAAGATCGACGGCTCGGGCATCCTCGCCGTCGTGGTGGCGGGCCTCGTGATCGCGCATGCGCAGCACTCCGACCCCGGCCACACCGGCCGGGTGCAGAGCGCGATCGTGTGGCGGCACATCACGTTCGTGCTGCAGGCCGTCGCGTTCTTCCTGGTGGGACTGGAGATCCCGGAGGTGCTGCGGCGCCTCGACGCGGACGGACGGGGCGATGTCGCCGTGCTCGTGCCGGTCGTCGTCGTGGCACTCATCTTCACGCGCGTGGTCTTCGTGCTCGGCATGGTCGGCGTTCGACGCGCGACGGGTGACGCTGGAGTCGGTCGTACGCTGCTGCGCGGTTCGTTCGTCGTGGCGTGGGCCGGTGCCCGTGGCCCGGTGTCGGGACTGGCGGCGTTCTCCATCCCCATCGCCTTCGCGCCGGGCGAGTTGGTCCCCTTCCGCGACGTGATCCTGGCGACGGCGTTCTGCGTCATCGTCATCACCCTGCTGCTGTCCCTCACCCTCGGTCCGCTCGCGCGTGCCCTCGGCGTCCCGAAGGACGATGACACCGAGCTCATCCGCAGGATCGATGCGAAGCTGGCACGCGCCGCGGTCGAGCGCCTGAACGACCTCGAGGCGGAGGCGGATGCGGCCGGCGCTCCCCTCCCGGGTGACCTGAGCGAGCGCCTGCGCTCGGATGCCGAGCGGCGCATCCGCGAGTCCGTGGCGCCCGAGAGCGTCACGCAGACGCAGCAGCTGCACTTCGACCAGCTGATCACCACGGCGCGAGCCATGATCCGGGCAGAGCAGGAGGAGCTCATCCGGCTCCGCGACGAGGAGGGCCTGCCCGACTCGATCGCACGACCCCTGCTGCGCGCACTCGACACGCGCGCCCAGGCACTGCGGGTCCGGGGCGGCTAGGCCGTCGGCCGGCCGCGGACGGCGTCGGCGGTCGCGTCGGCAACCAGCTCCGCCGCGCGATCCATCGCGTCCGCGGGCCGTCCGGCTCGCGACACGCAGTCCTGCCAGGCGTCGAACCCCGCGGCCCGCAGGCTCGCGTCGTCGAGGTCGACCACGCCGCACACGGCGAGGACCGGTACCCCGCGATCGCGCGCCCGCGTCGCGACCGCGGCGGCACCCTTGCCCAGGAGGCTCTGCGCATCCAGCCGGCCCTCCCCGGTGAGCACGAGGTCCGCGCGGGCGATCGCGTCGTCGAGGCCGACCAGGTCGGCGACCAGCGCCGCCCCCGGTGCCATCGCGGCCGCGCAGGCCGCGAGCAGTGCCGCCCCGGCACCACCGGCGGCCCCGGCGCCGGGCGTCGAGGAGAGTTCCATGCCGGTGGCCCGGGCCAGCACGCCGGCCCACGAGCGCAGGCCCGCATCGAGCACGGCGACCTCGTCGACGGTCGCGCCCTTCTGCGGGGCGAAGACGGCGGCGGCCCCGTCCGCTCCGCAGAGCGGGCTGGTCACGTCGGCGGCGACGGTGATGTCGGTGTCGCGCAGTCGCGCGTCGAGGGGGGAGAGGTCGAGGTCGACGATGCGGCCCAGCGAGGCGCCGCCCGGCGGCACGAGACGGCCGCCCTCGTCCAGCAGTCGCGCGCCGAGCGCCACGAGCAGGCCGGTGCCCCCGTCGGTCGAGGCGCTTCCCCCGAGGCACACGATGATCCGCGACGGGCCCTCGTCGAGCGCGGCGCGGATGGCGTCGCCGAGGCCCTCCGTGGTGCTGGTCATGGGTGCCCGCTCGCCGCCCGGCAGGAGGGCCAGACCGCAGGACGATGCCAGCTCGACGACGGCTGTCGCTCCGTCGGAGGCGAACGACGAGGACACCGGCTCACCGGTCGGGCCACGGGTCGTCACCGGCCGTCGGGCGAAGCCGGCTGCCACGAAGGCGTCGAGCGAGCCGTCACCACCATCGGCCATGGGCCGCAGCGTGCACTCGGCGTCGGGCGCAGCACGGCGGACCCCCGCGGCCATGGCAGCGGCCGCGTCCTGTGCGCTGAGCGACCCCTTGAAGGCGTTGGGCGCGACCACGACGCGAAGGGGCCCCGGAGGACGACCTGCCGGGACGGTCGGCATGGCGGCTGCCTCCTGCGACAGGATGGGGCTGTGGGGTGACTGCCCCACTCAACCACCCGGAGGGTGATGTGTCCCGAACTCCTCTCGTCGACGCCTGGCGTCGGGCGAAGGC
>CAVOWW010000010.1:0-18921 GCA_963700255.1 uncultured bacterium
TCGGTTCGACGGCATCGCCCCGCCCCGGCGCGTAACGTGACGCCCATGAAGCGGCCCGTGACGCTGACGATCGCCGTCGCCCTCCAGTGGGTGGCCGCGGTGATCGCCGTCATCGCCGGCTTCGACCTGATCGCCGCGGCCATCGAGATGTCGCAGGCGGGCATTGCGACGCAGGTCGAGGCGGCCCTGGTGAACCAGGGCATCATCGACATCAGCGGCGAGTTCGTCGTCGTCGGCGTCCTCGTCGCCGGGGTCCTGCTGATCGCGATCGCCTTCGTGCGGGTCATGGTCGCCGTCTACCTCGCCCGTGGCCGCCACTGGGCCCGGATCGTGGTGGCCGTCCTCGTGCTCATCAGCCTCGTCGGCGGCGTCGGCTACCTGTTCCAGGGCTACGTCCTGCAGGCCGCCCTCGGCGTCGGCGTCGACCTGCTCGTGCTCTGGCTGCTCTTCAACTCGAGTTCGAGCGCCTACATCTCGGCCTGCTCCGCGGAGGACTCGACGATCTCCAGCATGGGCCCCGCCGGGAATGGGCTGGCGGCCCGGATAGTTGAAGGGTAAAGTAGATACACCCGAGGAGGAACCCATGCCCGCCGTCACCGCTGACACCCTGACCCTGCCCCGCCTGACCCCGATGGCGGAGTCCACCGCGCGATCGGTCACGTCGGTCACCACGGCGCCCACCGGCTTCGAGGGCGAGGGATTCCCGGTGCATCGCGCCTTCGCAGGCGTGCCGATGGAGGCCTCGACCCGTTCATCCACATGGACCAGATGGGCGAGGTGGAGTACGCGGCCGGCGAGCCCAAGGGCACGCCCTGGCACCCGCACCGCGGCTTCGAGACGTTCACCTACCTGATCGACGGGCAGTTCATCCACCAGGACTCGCACGGCGGTGGTGGCACCATCGACGACGGTGGCACCCAGTACATGACCGCGGGTGACGGGCTCCTGCACATCGAGACCCCGCCCGCGGCACTGGTCGAGTCCGGTGGCCTGTTCCACGGCCTGCAGCTGTCGATCAACCTGCCCCGGGCCAAGAAGCGCATCGCCCCGCAGTACCAGGACCTCCAGGGCCACGACCTGACCATGCTCACCTCCGACGACGGCGGCGCACTGGTACGCGTGCTCGCCGGTTCGGTCGACGGGCACGCGGGGCCGGGCATCTCCCACACGCCGCTCGCCATCACCCACATCACGCTGGCTCCGGGGGCGCAGATCGTGCTGCCCTGGCCGGCCGAGTTCAACGCGCTCGCCTATGCACTCTCCGGCACAGGCACCGTCGGCACGGAGCGTCGTCCCTTCCGTGGCGGCCAGCTCGCCGTCCTCGGCGCCGGTGAGTCCGTCGTCCTGCAGGCCGATGCCGCGCAGGAGTCCCGCTCACCCAGCCTCGAGGTCTTCCTCATCGGCGGCGTGCCGCTGCGCGAGCCGGTCGCGGCCTACGGGCCCTTCGTCATGTGCAGCCAGGCGGAGCTCATCGAGGCGTTCGAGGACTTCCAGGCCGGCCGCCTGGGCACGGTGCCCGCCGGTGCGATCCAGCCCCATCGCGTCTAGGGCTCGTTCCTCCCAGGCCGCGCGGGAGGGTCGGTCGCGACGGGGAGGGGCTGACGCGCCAGCGAGCGCAGCAGCAGCGACCCGCCGAGCAGCAGCACGATTCCCACGAGGGCGTTGAGGGTGATCCCCGACCATTCGGCGTTGTGCACGGGGAAGCCCGCGAACCCGATGAGCGCGACGACCAGGATGCCCGCACCCACCATCACCCCCGCGACGACCACGAGAAGCACGTAGAGCCAGCCGGGTGCTCGAAGCGGCAGCACTCCGTGCCGCGCCGGGGCATCCCAGAGCGGCAGGGGCCGGTACTGGGTTGGCCAGGTCAGCAGGACCAGCACTGCCAGGTAGACCAGGAAGACCGCGAGGAAGCCCGCGAACCAGAGGGCGTACTCGCCGGTGCTGATGGGTTCGGGCCATCCGTCGGGGGAGAGTCGCGTCGGCGGTGGCAGGCCCAGTTGCCGGAGGGTCGTGAGCGCCAGCACGATCGCGAGCAGGTGCCAGATGTACAGGCTCATGGAGGTGAGCATCATGAAGGTCGTCACGAGCCACACGCGCGGCCGGTGGAGCAGTCGCTCGAGCGGCCGCCGCGCGATGAACACCAGCGAGACCAGGGTGATGCCGTGCAGCAGGAGGACCACGCTCGGGGGAGCCATGTTCGAGTACTCGCCCCGGAACCCGGGCACGTCGATCGTCGTGCCGAGGATCGTGAGCTGGTCGTAGTCGAGGATGTCGCCGGGCAGTCCCACAAGGCTCATGGGCCACGGTCCGTAGTAGACGAGGGCGGCGTTGACGACGAAGGTCACCACGGCCACGAGCACCCAGGTGCGCTGTCGGGTCGACTCACCCCAGAAGAAGCCGAGCTGCTGGATGGCCAGCCAGCACAGCAGGTAGTTGAGGAAGCCGATCCACAGGGGCCAGCCGAGGACCGTCACGCCGATCGAGTCGATCGTCGCCAGGGGGATGAGCACCACGAATGCGATCGCTCGATTGCGCTGGTGCACCCACCACATGAACGGCAGGAACAGCAGCGTCATCGTGTACACGCCGAGGAACCACAGCGGGCCGTTGATGATCGAGAGCAGGGGATCGAGCGACGGACCCACCACGATGGTCACGACGGCGGAGAACACCGCCATGACGGCCAGGTAGACCAGCACCGGCCGCAGCAGGCGCCGAACTCGGCCCCACATCCAGGTGGAGTAGAGGACGTCGCCCGCGTCGGCCTTGCGCCAGGCGATGACGCTCGCGGCCCCACCGAACGCGAAGAAGATCGGCATCACCTGCAGGACCCACGTGAGGTACTGCAACGCGGGGTAGGAGGCCATGAGGTTGCCGATCCGCGCCTCACCGGCATCGGGCCAGTAGACGACGGCCATCAGCAGGTGCCCGAACACGACCACGAGGAGTGCGAAGCCGCGCACCGCATCGATGATGCGATCGCGCCCGTCCGGAGTGCTCTCCGCCGCGGTTCGTGCCGGGGGCAGCAGCGCCGACAGGCCCATCGCGACCACCTCCCTCGTTCCTGAGGGTAGGCGGGAGCGCATCAACCTTGCGACCCGAATCAGCCCACGTGTTGCCAGTGCCGGACGACGCCACGTCCGTAGAGTGACCGGATGGACATCCCCCCGCAGCTGAACGTGCTGGGCGACCCGCTGGAGATGTGCGGCACGGATCCGATGACCGGCTTCTTCCGGGACGGCCACTGCACGACGGGTCCCCAGGACGCGGGCTCGCACACGGTGTGCGCCATCGTCACCCCCGAGTTCCTGGCGCACCAGCAGGCGACGGGCAACGACCTCTCCACGCCGATGCCCGAGTACGGGTTCCCCGGGCTGAAGCCCGGCGACCACTGGGCGGTCTGCGCGAGTCGCTGGCTCGAGTCCTTCGAGGCGGGCAGGGCGGCGCCGGTGCTGCTGCGGGCCACCAATGAGGCCGCGCTGGACCACGTTCCCCTCGACGCACTCCGGGAGTGCGCAGCAGACGCGCCCGACGACCTGGCAGAGCTGCTCGACTGAGCCGGTGCCCAGCAGACCCGGCTAGGCGCTGGCCTGCCGCTGCAGGCGGTACGTCTCGAGGTCGAAGTAGTCGCGCCACAGGCTCACCCGGTCCTCGCGCACCTCGAACACGGCGGCGATGGGGATCTCGATCCACCTGCCACCGACGAGGAAGCGGTCGGTGCGCTCGTTCATGACGGTGCTGCCGGATGACACCTGGCGGTGCACGACCCACTCGACCTCGGACGCGGCCTCGGTGACTCCGCCCGAGAGCACGGTGCGGACGCCTTCGGGGCCGAACACCTTGCCGATCGGCACGTTGTCGTACTCGATGTCGTCGGTGACCAGCGCCGTGACGGCCTCGAGGTCACGCGCCTCGCAGGCGCGCACGAGGGCCGTGACGACGTCGTCGGGGGTCATGCACTATCGGGGCGGCGGTGCACGCGCACGGGCAGTCCGGTGAGGCCCCGGAGCCCGTAGCTCGGGCCGTATCGCAGGGCATCACGATCGACGACCTCGAGCGCGGTGACGTTGTTCGCCATGGCGCGCAGGGCAGACGCCGCCTCGATGCGGGCCAGCCCCGCCCCGACGCAGACGTGGATGCCGTGCCCGAACGCCAGGTGCTCCTTGACGTTCTCGCGCAGGGGGTCGAACGCGTCGGGATCGGTGAAGACGGCCTCATCCCGGTTGGCCGACGAGTACGCCAGGAACACCGTGCTGCCCTGCGGGATGACCGTCCCGCCCAGCTCGGCATCGCACGTGGTCACTCGCCACAGGCCCATGACGGGCGAGGCGAGCCGGATGCCCTCCTCCACGACGCCACGCCGGAACGCCTCGTCGTCGCGCAGGCGGTCCCACACCTCGGGGTCGTCGGCGCGCATGGCATCGAGGTTGACGAGGATGTCGGCCAGGGCACGGATCGTCGTCTCGTTGCCAGCGACGATCAGCTCCCGGACGAGCCACACGAGCTCCTGGTTGGTCAGGGGGGTCTCGCCCTCCTCGGCCTGCACCAGGGTCGACAGCAGGTCGTCCTGCGGGTCGGCCCGCCGGTCGTCCAGGATGCCGCAGATGACCTGCTGGAACTCGAGGATGTCGCGCTCGGCCTCGAGCCAGCGCTCAGCCGTCAGCCGGCCGCCCAGCGAGGCGTTGGACGAGTCCGACCACCGACGCAGGTCCTCGCGGTACCGGTCCTCGATGCCCAGGATGCGCATGATCGCCCACACCGGCAGCGGGATCGTGATGCGCTCCATGGCATCGATCACCTCGTCGTCGGGCAGGGCCGCGGCGAGCTGGTCGGCCACCTCGTCGACGAGCGGCTCCATCCAGGCGAGCGCACGCACGGTGAACGCCCGGTTGACCATCTTGCGGTAGCGGGTGTGCTTCGGCGGGTCGTTGGTGCCGAGGGCGGGGGTGTAGGGGAAGCCCTGCGCGCGGATCGCCTCGATCTCGTCCACCACCTCGGCCGGCGGCTCGGTGCGTCGCGCCGGCGGCAGCACGTTGGAGAACCGGCCGGGATCCATCAGCGCCTCGCGGACCAGGGCCCACGTCGTGACGAAGTACAGGCCGGGCTGGTCGGGGATCTCGTAGACCGGTGCCTCCGTCCGCAGCATCGCGTAGGTCGGGTACGGGTCCTGGTAGAAGCCGTCGGTGTGCGGATCCACGTGCGGCAGGGTGTCGGTCACCCGATCACGGTAGGGGACGCGAGGGTCCGCGGCAATGGGTTGTCTAGATGACATTCACGGCAGCTCGGGGAGCCGGTCGAAGGGCTGCCGCTCCAGGAACCCGGCGGCTGCCCGGAGCACCAGGTCGTCCGCGAGGCGGGACCCGGCGATCTGCAGGCCCACGGGCAGGCCCTCGGCGGTGCGGCCGCACGGCACGCTGATCGCCGGCCCGTGCGAGAGGTTGAAGGGGTAGGAGAACTCCGCCCAGACCAGCCAGTCCCAGGGGTGCTGGGGCCAGCTCGCGGGCTGCTGCCTGCCGACGTCGAAGGCCGTGACGGACGTGCTCGGCGTGACCAGCAGGTCCCAGCCCGAGTCGCCGAACCAGGCGTTGACCTCGCGCGCGTAGGCGATGCGACGCCGCTGTGCGTCGATCGCCTGGGCGGTGGTGAAGCCGGCGTACTCCCGCGTGCACGCGACCAGGCCGGGATCCATCTGCTCCGCGGTCGCCTCGTCGGGCGGCAGGTACGCGAGCACGGCCAGCGCCCACAGGTCGCGCTCCATCCGGGGCCCCGACGGTCCCCACTCCGGGGTGACGAGCTCGACGAGGGCGCCAGCGTCGGTGAGGAGCGCCGATCGACCGCTCGACCACAGCCGACACCTCCGGGTCGACGCGCGCGTGGCCGAGATCGGGGCTGTAGGCGATCCGCAGTCCCCGGAGCCCACCCGGCTCGATCGTCGATCGCGGCGTGGTCGGCAGGCTCGTGTGGTCCCGGGCATCGGGTCCGCCCATGACCGACAGCATGAGCGCCGTATCGGCGACGGATCGCGTGAGCGGGCCGGCGTGCGAGAGCGAGCCGTTGTTCGGCACCGGCACGTACGGCACCGTGCCGTACGTGGGCTTGAAGCCGACCGCACCGCAGAACGCGGCGGGCACGCGGATCGAGCCGGCGCCGTCGGTGCCGACATGGAGGGGCCCGCATCCCGCACCGGCCAGCGCGCCGGCACCGGCCGACGATCCGCCCGACGTGCGCCCGTGCATCCAGGGGTTGTGCGTCGAGCCCGTCAGCGGGCTGTCACCGACGGCCGTCCACCCCTGCTCGGGCAGGGTCGTCGTGCCGACGATGATCGCGCCGGCGGCGCGCATGCGGGCCACCAGTGGCGCGTCCTCGCGCGCGGGGGTCGCGTCGGACAGCCGAGACCCCCGCCGGGTCGGGAGTCCGGTCACGGCCTGGATGTTCTTCACGGTCACCGGGACGCCGTGCAGGGGGCCGAGCTCGCCGCCGCGCATGACTGCTTCCGTCGCCAGCCGCGCCTGGTCCCGGGCTCCGTCGGCGTCGAGGTCGACGAACGCGTTGAGGTGGGGCTCCCACTCCCCGATGCGCGCCAGCAGCGACTCGGTGACCTCCGCCGGCGACCACTCACGACTGCGGACCCGGGCCGCGATGTCGACTGCGGAGGCGGTCGCGGGGTCTGCGGACATGGCCGGACTCTAGTGCGGACGCGGGTGGGTAGCCTCGCGGTCGAGGGAGGGTCCATGAGCGCAACGCTGCAGGCGAGTCGCGTCGCCGCGGGCCACGGCGACCGCACGCTGTTCGAGGGCCTCGACCTCATCGTCGCGCCCGGCGACGTGATCGGCCTCGTCGGTCCCAACGGCGCCGGGAAGACGACCCTGCTGCGCATCCTCGCCGGTGAGCGTCCCCTGACGGAGGCTCGGTCACGGTGTCACCGGCAACTGCCCACATCGGCTACCTGCGACAGGAGCACGAGCGCCGCGACGGGGAGTCGGTGCGCACGAACCTGTCCCGTCGGTGCGGTGTCGTCGCTGCCCAGGCCGAGCTCGATCGCGCGGCGCACGCGCTCGCCGATGCGCTGCCCGGGGCCGACGACGACTACTCGGAGGCGCTCGAGTCATGGCTGGCGCTGGGGTGCGCCGACTTCGACGAGCGGGTGGTGCAGGTGGTCGACGACATCGGGCTCGACGTGTCACTCGACCTGCCGATGACGGCACTGTCGGGCGGCCAGGCTGCTCGGGTCGGCCTCGCGGCCCTGCTGCTCTCGCGCTACGACGTGTACCTGCTCGACGAGCCCACGAACGACCTCGATGTCGAGGGGCTGGACCTGCTCGAGGAGTTCGTCGACGGTCTTGACGCGCCGGTCGTCGTCGTGAGCCACGACCGGGAGTTCCTGGCGCGCACGGTGACCACGGTCGTCGAGATCGACCGCAGTCTCCAGCGCATCACGACCTACGGCGGCGGCTACGAGGCCTATCTCGACGAGCGCTCGGTGGCGCGGCGGCAGGCGCGGCTCGCGTACGAGTCCTATGCCGGACGTCGCACCGAGCTGGAGACCCGGGCACGCACGCAGCGGGCCTGGATGGAGAAGGGCGTCAAGAACGCCCGCCGCAAGGCGAAGGACAACGACAAGATCGGCCGCAAGTTCCGGACGGAGTCCACGGAGAAGCAGGCTGCCAAGGCGCGCCAGACCGAGCGGCTCATCGAGCGGCTCGATGTCGTCGAGGAGCCGCGCAAGGAGTGGCAGCTGCAGTTCACCATCGCGGCTGCCGCGAGATCCGGCGACATCGTCACCGTCGCCCGCGCCGCCAGCGTGAGCCGCGGCGACTTCGTGCTCGGTCCGGTCGACCTCCAGCTCGACGCCCGGGACCGGGTCGCCGTCACCGGGCCCAACGGCGCGGGGAAGTCGACCCTGCTCGCCCTGCTGCTCGGCCGCATCCCCCCGGATTCAGGGCAGGTGAGCATCGGCTCGGGAGTCGTCGTCGGGGAGGTGGACCAGGCCCGCGCCCTGTTCCTCGGAGACGCGCCCCTCGTCGATGCCTTCTCCCTCGTGGTGCCCGACTGGCCGACGGCCGAGGTGCGGACCCTCCTCGCGAAGTTCGGCCTGGGGGTGCACCAGGTGACGAGGCCCGCGTCCGCGCTGTCACCCGGTGAGCGCACCAGAGCGGCGCTGGCCCTGCTGCAGGCGCGAGGCGTGAACCTCCTCGTCCTCGACGAGCCCACGAACCATCTCGACCTGCCCGCCATCGAGCAGCTGGAGGAGGCGCTGGAGTCCTTCGACGGCACCGTGCTCCTCGTCACGCATGACCGGCGCATGCTCGACACCGTTCGCCTGACACGGCGATGGCATGTGGAGGACGGTCAGGTCGTCGAGGTCCCGGCGGACTGAGGGGCTGCAGGGGCTACTGCCCGTGCGACGGGCCGGCATCAGGCGTCTGGACGACCACCGCGCACCGGGGAGTCAGGTTGCAGGTGGGCGAAGATCGTCGATGCCAGCGCATCCGCCAGGGTGCCCCGCTTCACGATGGTGTGCAGGCAGCCGTGGGCGGCGTCGGGCACCGCCACGGAGAATGAGCGGGGGACGACGGGGAGCAGACTGCTCGACGGCTTCCGTGTCCAGTCCGCTCGCGTCCCCGTACATCAGGTAGGTGGTGGGCGGAGGAGCCGCCGTCTGGTACGCGCTGACGACGTCGGCCAGCTCCGTGGACCACGGCGGGCGGGCGTAGTCAGCGGCCGACGACGTGGAGGTTCCCGGTGCCAGCACGGCCGCCACGGGGAGTGCGTGCCCGACCAGGATCGCCGGTAAGGCGCCCCCGCTGGTTCCGACGGCCACGACCGTCGTGCCCCGAGGTTCGGCAGCAGCTCCCTCAGCCATTCGATGGTGCTCGGGAGATCCTCATTGAAGCCAGGCAGCCGTCGATGAACCGCGTCCCGTTGGGCACCTCAGCAAGAGCAGGTCGGCGCCGAACAGGCCACGTGGTGGAGGAAGAGGTACGCCGGCATCATCAGCCGCTCCTTGTTGCCGGTGAATCCGATGACGAGGGTCCCGAAGGTGAGCCGTCGCCCGGAAGAGCGTTGCCCGACCACGCGCCCATTCCCGTGTGATCGGCGAGGGGGTGGCGGCACGAGTGGACGCGAGATGCCCAGTCAGTCGATCTGACCACTGAATCGCGAGCTGGGACCGCTCGAACCGGGACAGGGTGCGTGGCGCGCCGATCGGGCGTCGCTTGGCGAAGCGCGCCTCCATCGCTGTGCGCAGGACGTGCAGGCGCCTCTCTCCTCGAATGGGGGAATAGGCGTTCTCGATGTGCCGGGCAACCGCCTGCGCCTCGCCGGGGGTCATCCGGTTCTCAAGCCGGATGTGGAGCTGGTTGATCTGATTCGTGGTCGTGCAGGGAGCGAACGCCCGGTCGTAGACCCGGTCAATCTCCATGGGCGCCCTCGATCAGGTCGGCCAGCTGCCGCAGCGTCCCGATCCCCGCCCTCGTCCGGGGCCACGACGAACCCCCATCGTGATTCCAGAGCTATGCAGAACTCCATGATGGCCAGGCTGTCCATCTGCAGTGCATCTAGGCGGATGTCCGCATGCCCGGCCGCCACTCGATCCTCAAGGCCCAGTTCCTGCAGGGTCATGACACCGGAGGTGCGGAGGAGCTCGGTCAGTTCCGACATCATGGACGTGAGTATCCCGCGCGGTGACCCCGTGGCCCCCAACCATCCACGGCGGAAGTGGCGGTCACCAAGACTCGAACGGGCCGTCGGTGAGAGCCTGTCGGTCCACCTTTCCCCGCTTGGTCGTGGGGAGGGTGCGATGGCGCATCACCGCGGACGGCACGAGGTGCGCGGGCAGGTCACGTGCCAGGATCAGCCGCACCTCTTCGAGGGAGAGGTCCGAGTCCGGCTGGAGCTCGACATGGGCGACGAGGCGGACGTTGTGATCCTTCTCGTAGGGCAGCACCACCGCATCGCGTATGCCATCGATCGCGACCAGTGCTGCGACCGCCTGCGCCGGTGACGCGAGCCTGCCGCTGACCTTCACCACGTCGTCCATCCGACCCTCGTGCCGGTAGAGCCCGTCCTCGGACCGCGCGACGAGGTCGCCCGAGCGCCACCAGCGGCGACCGTCGGCATCGAAGGTGAACCGGCCCTTCGTCTGGTGCGGATCCCCCAGGTACTCGCGGGCGATGGCACCGGTGACCACCACCTCGCGCAGGCGGGCGTCCAGCCCGTCGACGGCATCGAGGCGCACGTCCTCCGCGACCACGGGCTCGCCCAGCGGCACGATCCCCTCTTCCGGAGCTGCTCCGATCGGGAACTGGTGCCGGAAGACCCAGCCCGACTCCGTGGCACCGAAGGAGTGCTCGATGACCGCTTCCGGTGGTGCCAGCCGCCGGATGCCGGAGAGGAACTCGTATCTGAGGGCCTCCGGGCCGACCCGGAGGAACTCGAGATCGGGCAGGCCGAGGTCTTGGAGGTGGGGCAGCTGGGCGATGACACGCACCAGCTGGGGCGGCGCCTCGAGATGCGTGGTTCCGAAGGCGGCTATGCGCTTGATCAGGTCCGAGGGGCGCAGACGGGACGAGTCCGCGATCAGCACCGAGTAGCCCGCCGAGATCGCGGTGACCGTGTTGAGTCCCCACGCAGAGTCGAGGGGAAGGATCGCGGTGGACCTGCGACGTTCCAGCCGGTGTCCGGGCTCGGTGAGGCGACGCCGCCATCGGGCATTCACCGTCGACCAGTCGAGTGCAACGCCCTTCGGGCTGCCGGTCGAACCGAACGTGAAGACGAGCAGGCCCACTTCGCTGTCGTCCCCACCGGGCGAAGTGCCAGCCCCTGTGGGTGCCGTCGTCCCCATCGGCTCCTCGACGCGCTGCGTTCCTGGCGGCACAGCGGCATCGGTGAGGGCGTCCGAAACGAGAACGAACGACGGCAACCCGGCGCGGGTCAGGAGGTCGGCCATCACCGCAGGCGGGCATCTGCCGTCCACGGGGAAGTGGGGCACGCGTGCGTAGTGGCAGGCCAGGAGGTTCACGCAGGAGTCGACGGTCCGGTCGACCAGGACGGGGAGGTACGCGGGGGCGGTCGAGGACTCCGCAGCCTCGCGCGCCGCCAGCCCTCGGCGCGCGACCTGCGCGCGCAGCCCGGCGAACGTCAGCGACCGGGTGCCGTCCGAGACTGCTAGTCGGTCAGGAGTCGTGGCGGCCCAGAAGTCCAGCCTCGAGCGGGTGACGCCAGATCCGGGATCATGCCCACGGCGCCATTATCCACACGGGGAGGGCCGACCCCAGTGGCGCGCGACGGCCGCTCCCGCCAGCGAACCGCACGTGGCACTGCCGAGCGGGGAGCACTGGACGGAGGGGCAGCGCAACCCGGTCAGCGGGCGAGGCGGAAGACGTGCCGGAAGCCCTGGTCGCCGAGGTTGGTCGTCACCACAGTGCCGCGAGCCCCCGAGTAGATCCCCGAACCCCCGATGATCGGGCGGACCGTGGTCGTGCCTGCGGCGATGGTGCTGAGGTCGGTGTTGTAGAGCGAGAGGCCGCCGATGACCAGCTGGTTGGACTCGGAGCCGACGACGAAGACGAGGTTGGAGGACCGCAGCTCCTTGTTGTCGCTGAGGCCTGTCGCGATGGTGGTGAGCGTGCCGCTCATGTAGCCGGACGCGGGCGACTTCCTCCCGTTGACCGCGGTCAGTACGTAGTACGTGCGCACAGTGCCCAGGCCCGTGCCGACCACTGCGGTCGGAGCCGTCGGGGCATGCGTGATGGTCACGATCTCGACCCGCTCCCTGGCCGAGGCCGGGGCCGCGCCCACCAGGGAGAGCCCGAGGACAAGGGCGAGAGCGGCGACGAGCGGGCGGGCGATGCGCATGGAACCCCCAGGGAGGACGGATGCAGGGGGATCACGTTAGCGGGGCCCCCGCCCCTCGAATTCGTGCGCGCATCCGGAGCCCCGCGCTACGACGCGACGCAGGCTGCTGCGAGCGCGTCCCAGTCGACTGCGGCGAGCTGGGCCTCCGTCACCGCTTGCACCTTGGGACGGCCGGCTTCCACCGCCGACGACCACCGGCCAGCGATGATTGCCAACTGCCCCAGACGGCGGGAGGCCCCCGGGTCGGGGCACGCCTTGCCCGCATCCGACACCAGGGCCGCGAACTCCGTCAGGCTGTTCACCGATCGCGCAGCCAGCGCTCGCTCGAGAAGCGTGGCGGCATCCTCCTGTCGCGGTGGTGGGAGTGCGGACCCTTCGGGACCGGCGGTCTCGGAGGAAGCCAGCGGCTGGCCCTGCGGAACGGGGTCGTTCGCGGAGTCCCCGCACCCGGCGAGAAGCAGGCCAGCACACGCCAGCCCGGCCACGGAGCGACGCCAGCGCGAACCCATCCGCCCAGTCTGCCCCAGCACCCGACGACACCCGCCTCGCGTGACACTGCGCCTATGCCTCCCGTGCGTCACGTCCCGGCTCGGTCGAAGCAGCAGCGCACGGGCGCCGGCCAGGTCGAGTGTGGCTGTCACGCGGGCGCCGTGACCAACGACGTATCACCCACAGGCACGGGCTG
Organism: uncultured bacterium; assembly: GCA_963700255.1. Classification (GTDB taxonomy): domain Bacteria; phylum Actinomycetota; class Actinomycetes; order S36-B12; family S36-B12; genus UBA10649. Next base: position 12,545 of record CAVOWW010000010.1, read on the forward strand.
GCAGATGCGGGCGATGCCGCCAGCGAGTCACTGGGCGAGCACGAAGTCGACCGGATTGATGCCCAGCGTGAGCAGCAGCGCGCACACGCCTGCGACGGCTGCGAGCACGGCAGCAGCCAATCCCTGCAGGGCTGGTGGCCACGCGCGGACCGGTGTGTGCCAAGCAATCCATGCCAGTGCCGCGGCGCTAGCGAGGTTGACCATCACGGCGACGGTGAACGCCACAAGGTAGAGGGCGTCGTCCGGTGGGGTGATCGGTTCGAGTTGGATCACGGCAGCGCTGCCGTAGACGAGCGCGTGCAAGATAAGCAGTCCCCAGGCGAGCAGGGCGAGACCCACCGTCGTCACCGCAGCGAACGCAAGTGCCCACCAGACCGGCTGGTACTCGAATCGCCCCCGCGCTGGGCGTCGATTCCCGGGACCCGCCTCGGGTGTCTCGTCACCTGTCGCGGTTTCGTCCACGTCGACCACTATGCCCGGGCCACCTTAAGGGTTGGGCTGAATGACGAGCGCCCGGGCCCCCGCTGGGAACACTGCGGTTGCTTCCGTGGAGACCTCTGGGAGCGGGTGACGGGAATCGAACCCGCACTGTCAGCTTGGGAAGCTGATGTTCTGCCATTGAACTACACCCGCGGAACGCCGACATTATGCCAGTTGCCGCTCGCCTGCGAGACGGCCGGAGGTGAGCCGGTCGAGGTGGTGCACCCAGTCGATCACCCAGACCGCCACGATCAGGGCCCGGGCATCATCCGTGCTGGCGACCTGCGGCAGCGTCGGGTACGCCGCGGGGGGCGGTGGCGGGGGGATCGACGGGTCCTGGCCCTCCTCGTCAACGGCATCGGCGACCGCTGCCCAGTGCGCCTCGCTCTCCCGGCGGGCGCTGTCGACGGCGTCATGGAGCGCCGGATGCTCGCGCACCGCGGGCGTCGTGCGCGCGAAGTGCGCAACCACGCGACCCGCGGAGATGAGCAGGTAGGCGGCGGTCGTGGCGCGGGTCCAGGGGTGCATGTCCTCCGCGGGTCCACGCTGCATCAGGGCCATGTCGTACGTCTCGGCGGCACGTTCAGCATCGCCGACCGCATCATGGCGGCGCCGCTGCAGCTGCTGGTCGTCGATCGGGGCGGTGAAGCCCGACAGCGCCGAGGACATGTAGCCGCTGGCACTGCGGATCGACGCCGCGAGCCGGTGCCGCAGGGCTCCCACCGCACCGCGCGGCCACATGAGCAGGCCGACGACGAGTGCCACCACCGCGCCGAGGGCGACGTCCTCGATGCGCGTCACGCCGGTGATGACGTCCGGCGGCCACGACACGATCCCGAACGCCACGAGGATGAGCGCAGAGAATGCGGCCTGGCCGACGGGGTAGTTGACGGCGACGGCCGACCACGCGGCGAGGAACACGAACATCGGCAGCAGGACCCACAGGATCGTCGCCGAGTCGACGTTCAGCACGATGACGCTGGCGACGATCACGCCGACGATCGTGCCCAGCACCGCGAGCAGGGCGAAGCGCCGCGTGCCGACGGCGTCGAATCGCAGGATCGAGATGACGCCGATCAGCACCCAGAACCCATGCGCGACGCCCGTGATGTTGATGACGAGGACGGCGATCGACAGCCCGACGGCGCTTCGAATGGAGTTGCGCAGCCACGGTGAGTCCCAGCTCACCTGCGCGCGCACGACGTCCCAGCGGTGGCGGACGGGGATCGGAGGCTGTCGTTCCAGTGACTCGACCGTGCCCCCGTTGACGAGGCGGGCCAGTTCCACCATCTGCTCGACGACGAGAGCGCACATGCGCATCAGGTGGTCAGCACCGACCTCATCTGCGACCGACTGAGGATCGGCGCCGGCCTGGGAGCGGGCGAGAACCCACTTCTCCATGCCTGTCGTCAGTTGGATCCGGGCGTGGTCGATGCCGGCGCCCGTGGGCAGATGGCGTGGGTCGCGCGCGGCTGCGGCAAGATCCCGCAGGCCCGCGATGGTCGCGTCGACCAGGTCGCCCCGTCCGGGGACGCTGATCGTGCCGTCGCTGGCTTCGGTGTGCTGAGGATCCTCCAGCAGCAGGCGCAGGCTGTTGACGTGGTCGACGAGCAGGGTGAGGGCCTGGTCCTTCGTGGTGAGCCCGGCGGTGCGGAAGGGCTGCCCCCCGTACTGGCCGTCGAGCCGATCGACCGCCGCGTCGAAGTCGGCGAAGGGCCGGGTCGCGGACGCATCAGGGTGCTGCCACGCGACCTCGGCCCCGTGTGCCGCCGCCTCGAAGGCGTCGCCGAGCGCAAGGCGCAGCCCCGCGCGTCGATCGTGCGGCAGCACCAGGAGCGCCGTCACCGTGCTGATGACAACGGCCACCGACCAGCCCAGCAGGTAGGGCCCGAGGGTGCTGGCAGTGCTCTCGAGGGAGACAGCGACGACGAAGAGCAGCAGCACCGCGGGGGTGCCGACCGCGACCGCCCCCCGCATGAGGTTGAGGAATGACAGCGCGAACGCGACCAGCAGCGTCATCACCACTGCGAGCGGCGTGCTGAACGACGCGGCCCACCCGAGGACGATGGCCACCGTGCCCGCGACCCCGGTCAGCAGGTAGGAGCCGAGACGCTGCACGGTGTTGCCGGCGAAGTCGGCGTTGATGAGGAGCCCCACTGTGCCGAAGATCGCGAACAGGATGCCCTGGGTGTCGTCCAGCACATAGATGGCGGTCGCGAGGCTGAGCGGCAGCGCGATGGACGCCCGGATCCCGCGGCGCAGCGCCAGGTAGCCCGGATCGTGGACGGTGAGCCGCACCCGCCGAAGGTACTGCCTTCGCTGACGGGCTGGTAGAGCGGAACGGTAGCCTCGGCTCGTGCTGCTCTCAGACCGTGACCTCAAGGCGGAGATCGACGCGGGACGCGTGGGCGTCGAGCCCTACGCCGAGGCGATGATCCAGCCGTCCAGTATCGATGTCCGGCTCGATCGCTGGTTCCGGGTGTTCGAGAACCACAAGTACCCGCATATCGATCCGAGCATCGAGCAGCCCGACCTGACCCGGCTGATCGAGCCCGACGGCGACGACCCGTTCATCCTGCATCCGGGCGAGTTCGTGCTCGGATCGACGTTCGAGGTGGTCACCCTCCCTGATGACATCGCTGGCCGGCTCGAGGGCAAGTCCTCCCTCGGGCGGCTCGGCCTGCTGACGCACTCGACCGCGGGGTTCATCGACCCCGGCTTCTCCGGCCACGTGACCCTGGAGCTGTCGAACGTCGCGAACCTGCCGATCATGCTGTACCCGGGGATGAAGATCGGCCAGCTCTGCCTGTTCCGCCTGTCCAGCCCGGCGGAGCATCCGTACGGCTCGGAGAAGTACGGGTCCCGCTACCAGGGTCAGCGCGGGCCGACCCCGAGCCGGTCGTTCGCGAACTTCCACCGCACGCAGATCTGACGGGCGCCAGCGATGGGAACGCCGCCGGACGCCGAGCTGGAGATCCTCAGCTACGAGGACTTCGGGGTCGGAGTGCGCTGGCTCGCCGAGCAACTCGTGGCCCGCAACTGGATCCCCGACGCGATCCTCGGCGTCGTCCGAGGTGGGCTCTTCGTATCGACGGCGCTCGCCTACGCGCTCGACCTGAAGGACGTGCGCCACGTCAACGTCGAGTTCTACACCGATGCGGGCGAGACGCTGCCAGAGCCGGTGCTCATCGGACAGCTGCCGTACCTGGCCGACCTCGCCGGCAAGCGGGTCCTCGTGGCGGACGACGTCGCCGACACCGGGGCCACCCTCCAGTTCGTCCGTGCGATGCTCCCCGACGATGCGATCGTGCACGTGGCGGTGCTCTACGAGAAGCCGCACACGACCTACGCGCCTGATCTCGCGTGGCGGTCCACGGACAGGTGGATCCGCTTCCCGTGGATCCAGGTGCCACCGGTGCGCGTGCAGGCGCAAGGTCGCTCGTCGGTCTAGTGCCGAGTAGAAGTCGCCGGTCCCACGCAGCCGAGCGACCCCGGTTCCTCACCTGAGGTCGCTCGTCATATCGGGAGGTTGAGTCTCACTTTCATGGCGCACCTCCTACCCTCATGGTGCGCCTCGACGGTCCTCTCAGGCAACCGCTGATGATGTCGCCCACTCCTAACGACTCCACTCCGCCTCGGCGGCATCGAGCGCGAGGACGAGGGGGTCGCCGGCCGGTATCTGCCGGTCGCAGGCGGACACCGCATGAGCGGAGCCGTCGGGTGATGTCCATGCGTAGCCGACCTCCACGCCGTCGAAGGCGATCGGACAGGTGCCGGTGAAGGCCGGGGCCGTCAGGAGCGACGTGGTCGCGGTTGCGATGGCGAGCTCGCTCAGGATCGCGGTGGGAACGCTGCCCCGGGCAACGACCACATCGCTGATCGTGCCCTCCCAGCTGCCGTCGCCGCGGATGACGAAGGCGCTGCTGCAGGGGCCGTCGGCACACAGACCCCCAACATAGCTGCGACTGGCGAGCATGGCGCCGGAATCGATGCTGATAGTCACCGATGGAGTGGGCGGAGCGGCCATGCACGCCGATGCGACCAGCGGAAGCAGCATGAGCACGAGCGGTCGCATGGGTCGAAGTATCAGCGCGGGGTGGTGGGATCCGCGCAGCGGCCCTACTCTCCGGAGATGGCGCAGCCTGTCGTGCTCGCACCCCCGCGCATCCGCGCCGGCGTGCTGGTGCCGGGCGTCGTTCTCGTGCTCGGCAGCTGGGCGGTCCTGGCGGTCGTTCGCGATCACGCGTCTCCTCCCTCCTTCGCGCTGATGTGGATCGCCATGTCCGTCGCGATGATGATCCCGACCGTGCTCAGGCCGATGATGCGCGCCGCGCAGGGGTCCGCGTGGGGGGCCTGGCGCTTCGTGGCGGGGTTCCTCGCCGTGTGGCTCGTCGCCGGGGTGCCGGCCTTCCTGGTGATGAACGGCGTGGAGTGGACCACGAGCTGGATCGCGGCCTCGTGGGTCCTGGCGGGCGCGTACCAGCTGACGCCACTGATGCAGCGCAAGCTGACGACCTGCCGATCGGTGCGCTTCACCGGTGATCCCACCCGGTACGGCGCTCGCCAGGGAGTGCGATGCGTCGCGTCATGCTGGCCCGTGATGCTCGCCGTCATGGTCACGGCCATGGCCCTGCCCGGAACGGTCCTTCCACTGCTCGCCCTCGTCGGCGTCACGGCACTGCTGTGCTGGGAGAAGCAGCCCCGCACGACCGCAAGGGCCGTGGCATCGGTGGGCATGGCCATGCTGCTGGTGGCTGCCGGCGGTGCCGTCCTGCTCGGTGGCGGCGGCAGCCCGGCCCATCACTCCGCGGGCACGTCGACGTCGTAGCCGGCTGCCACGTCACCCACCTCGACGAGCACGACGTCGTCGCGTCCGCGCAGCAGTCGGCGGGCACCCTCGTCGCCCTGGGCCACGGCGATCGCGGCCGCCCAATGGCGCCGTGCCAGCTTCACGGGTGGCCGCGCTCGCCGTCGTAGCTCGCGACGGCCAGGTCCGCGTCCGTGTCGGCGATGCGGCGGACGGCCTCGGCGGACAGGCCGGGCAGGTCGACGAGCGTGACGATGACCGCCTCGGCGTCGGATGCGCGGTGAGCGCCTCCAGCCCGATGCGCAGGGACGAGCCCATGCCCTCGGGCCAGCCGTCGTTGACGACGATGTCCGCGCCGTCCACCGCGCCCACCCAGGCGCCGAGCACGACGTAGACCGGATCGCACCCGCCCTCGGTCAGCACTCGAACGGCACGATCGACCAGGCGCTCGCCGTCGATGACCACTGGAGCCTTGGGCTGCCCGAACCGCGTGCCGGCGCCCGCCGCCAGGACCAGCCCCGCGACGGTCACCGCGTCACCGGTGAGCGCCGGGGTGGATGGGCCCCTCGGTGCTCGCGAGATGCGCTCCGCTGCCGCCCCATCGTGCCTGGACGATCTCGGCCGCGATCGAGATGGCGGTCTCCTCCGGCGTCCGCGCGCCGAGGTCTAGCCCGATCGGCGAGTGCAGCCGGGCAAGCTCGTCGTCAGTGAGGCCGGCCTCCTTGAGCCGCGCCAGGCGATCCTCGTGGGTGCGCCGGGAGCCCATCGCGCCGATGTAGCCGGCATTCGTGCGGAGGGCGACGGTGAGGGCGGGCACGTCGAACTTGGGATCGTGCGTGAGGACCGCGATGACCGTGCGCGGGTCGACGTGCTGCTGCTCGAGCCAGCGATGCGGCCAGTCGACGACGACCTCGTCTGCCTCCGGGAACCGCTTGCGGGTGGCGAAGACCGGCCGCGCATCGCGCACCGTTCGCGGAAGCCGAGGACCTTGCCCACCTTGACCAGGGCGGCGGAGAAGTCGATGGCGCCGAAGATGAGCATCTGCGGTGGTGGCTCGTAGGAGGCGACGAAGACGTCGAGGCCCTCACCC
>CAVOWW010000011.1:0-9784 GCA_963700255.1 uncultured bacterium
AGCGTGGCCAGGCCCGGGGTGGTGCGCGTCCCGACCAGGCCGATGGCCCACGGGTGGCGGCGGAACACCGCGCGCGCGCTCGTGGCACGTACGCGCATGGCGTGCTTCCAGTCGAGGTCGTCCGCGGGGAACTCGATCTGGGTGAAGACCTCGTCGACGACCCCGTCGAGGATCTCGTCCTTGTTGGCGACGTGGTGGTACAGCGACATCGGCTGCACGCCCAGCTCGCGGGCCAGGGACCTCATCGTCAGGCCGACGAGGCCATGGGAGTCCGCGATGGCGATCGCCGCGTCGAGCACGCGCTCCCGGCTCAGCCGCGTCCGCTCCCGAACTGCCTCGCTCATGGCCCCGCCCTTCCCCCCGCCGGTTGACAGTACCGATGCTACTCGCTACCTTACTTAGTAAGCCATACTTAGTAAGGTTCATCACAGGGAGAAGATCATGCACATGACCGACCAGCAGGAGCAGCCCGGCGACCACCGGACCACGACGATGCGCGCCATCGTCCAGGACTCGTACGGAACGGCCGACGTCCTGCGGCCGGGCACCCTCGACGTGCCCACGCCTGGCGCCGGGGAGGTGCTCGTGCAGGTGCGGGCGGCCGGCCTCGACCGTGGCACGTGGCACCTCATGACCGGCCTGCCGCACCGTGGCCCAGGCTCTCGCCGGCCTGCGCACCCCCAAGCGCCAGGTCCCGGGCCTCGACCTCGCCGGCACGGTGGTGTCCGTGGGCGAGGGCGTCACGCGCTTCTCCCCCGGCGACGAGGTCTACGGCATCGGCGCCGGATCTTTCGCCGAGCACGCGGTCGCCAAGGAGGCCAAGCTCGCCTTCAAGCCGGCGAACCTCACCTTCGAGCGGGCCGCGGTGGTTCCCGTCTCCGGACTCACGGCCCTCCAGGCCGTGCGCGACGTCGGCCGGGTGGAGCCCGGGCAGCGCGTGCTCGTCACCGGGGCGTCCGGCGGAGTCGGCACCTACGCGGTGCAGGTCGCCGCGGCCCTGGGCGCCGAGGTGACCGGCGTGTGCAGCACGTCGAAGGCCGACCTCGTCCGCTCGCTGGGTGCCACCCACGTCATCGACTACACCCAGGAGCACTTCGCCGACAGTGGCGAGCACTAGGACGTCATCATCGACATCAACGGGAGCACCGGGGTCCGCAAGCTCGCTGCCTCGCTGACTCCCCGCGGCACCGCGGCGATCGTCGGCGGCGAGAACGGCGGCACGTGGACCGGCGGGTTCCTCGGTCGTCCGATCCGCGCCATGGCGCTGTCGGCATTCACCCGCAAGCGGCTGGCGATGGTCATGGCGAAGGAGACCGGCGTCGACCTCGACGAGCTGAGGACGCTGATCGAGTCCGGGGCCGTGACGCCCGCGGTCGACAGCGTGTTCGCCCTCGACGACGCAGCCGACGCGATGCGTCGCCTGGAGGCGGGCCTGGTCCGGGGCAAGGTCGCGATCCGCATCTGATCGCCGCCGATCCCCGGTATAACGGCCCGATGAGGCATCAGGGCGTGGTCGTCACGGGCGCGGGGCACGGAATCGGGCGCGCGATCGCCCGTCGCATGGCTGCCGAGGGAGCGCGCGTCGTCGTCAACGATCTCGACGGCGAGGCGGCGGCGAGCGTCGCGGCCGAGATCGGCGGACTCGCCGCTCCTGGCGACGCCGCGAGTGAGGGCGGGGTCGAGGAGCTGATCGCTGCGGCCCGGGCGCATCTCGGGACGATCGACGTGTTCTTCGCGAACGCCGGGATCGAGGTCGCGGCCGGGCTGCACGCGTCCGAGGAGGACTGGCGACGCTCCCTGGACGTCAATGTCATGGCCCACGTGCGCGCCGCCCGGATCCTCGTCCCGGACTGGCTCGAGCGCGGATCGGGACGGTTCGTCGTCACCGCGTCGGCGGCGGGCCTGCTCACCATGCTGGGCAGCGCGCCGTACGCGGTGAGCAAGCACGCCGCGGTCGCGTTCGCCGAGTGGCTGTCGGCCACCTACGGCCACCGGGGCATCGTCGTGCAGGCCATCTGCCCGCAGGGCGTGCGCACCCGCATGCTGGAGGAGGCCGGGCCGATCGCCGACGTCCTGATCCGCGACGGTGCACTCGAGCCCGAGGACGTCGCCGACGCGGTGTGGCAGGGCCTCCAGGACGACCGCTTCCTGATCCTGCCGCACCCCGAGGTCGCCGAGTACTACGTCAGCCGGGCGACGAGCACGGAGAAGTGGCTGCACGCCATGCGCAAGCTGCAGCGACGCCTCGACGACGTAACCTAGCCCGGCGGTCAGCGCGCGAGCTTCCCAATCCGGTAGGGCGCGGGCATGGCCTGCGAGCGGTGAGCTGTGGCCCTCCCGGAGGACCCGGACGGGGCCACAGCTCACCGCTCGGCGGGGGTGGTCAGCGGGTGAGGTACGGATCGTTCAGGTAGGCATCGACGAGCCGGTCGGCATCGGCGTCGAGCTCGGGGCTCGCGCCAGCCGACGCGTAGCGCAGCAGGAACTGATGGGCCTGAGCAGCCTGCGCGGGTGCGCCGTGGGCGACCACGTCCGCCAGGCGCCCAAGCACCTCGCCATCCTGCCGAGCGGTGAGCTGTGGCCCTCCCGGAAGGCCCGGACGGGGCCACAGCTCACCGCTCGGCAGGGGGGTCACGGGCGGTCGATGACCACGCCCTGGATCACGTCACCCTCGGTCGGCCGGTCGCGCCTGCGGCGGACGCCGCATCGCGGGCGTCGAGCCAGTCCTCAGCCGAGGACAGCAGGGCGGCGACCGAGATGGCCGCGATGGCCAGGTCGTCACCGAGCCCGAAGGGGCCGAGCAGCGCCTCGGGCAGGAAGTCGAGCGGCGAGATCACGTAGGCGAGGCCGGCCAGGCCACCGAGGACGCGGCCCTTGGGAGCACCGGCCCAGCGGCCCTTGAACGTGTCGCGCAGCATCGGCAGCACCGCGGCGAGCCGCTGGCCGAGCGGATGACGTCCGCGACTGGCCTTGACCGCTCCGGCGACAGCTGCCGCCCCACCCACAACGCCCATCTGGTCCTCCTCGACCGGGGTCGCCCCTGCGACCTGCAGGAATTCGACGCTGGTGATGTCAACGCCGTTCCCCGGCGGGGCATTCCGGTGCTGGATTGGCGTACTGCAGTTCCGGTTATAGCAAAGGTTCCGCACCTGCAGCAGGCCCGGCCGGCCGGGTCCGGTGGCTCGGCAGGCTGGTGCGGCACCACCCCGACCCGATCCGTGAACGACCCGACAAAGGAGCCTGACCACATGTCCGTCACCGAGGAGTACCTGGCCAACAACGCGGAGTACGCCACCACGTTCTCCGGGCCGCTGCCACTGCCGCCCTCACGTGGGGTCGCCGTCGTGGCCTGCATGGATGCCCGCATCAACGTCTACGACGTGCTGGGGATCGAGGACGGCGAGTCGCACGTCATCCGCAACGCGGGAGGCGTCGTCACCGCTGACGAGATCCGGTCGCTGGCGATCAGCCAGCGCCTCCTCGGCACGAAGGAGATCATCCTCATCCACCACACCGACTGCGGCATGCTCACGTTCACCGACGACGGCTTCAAGGAGACGATCGCGGACGAGACCGGCCTCAAGCCCGAGTGGGCGGCGGAGGCGTTCGACGACGTCGAGGAGGACGTGCGTCGCTCCATCCGGCGGATCACGGCCAGCCCGTTCATCCCGCACCGGGACCAGGTGCGCGGCTTCGTCTTCGACGTCGCGACCGGCCGGCTGAACGAGGTCACGGTCTAGACAGGCGTCCTACGGTGGGCGCATGTGCCGAAGCATCAAGACACTGCGCCCACCGTACGTCGAGGAGGCGGGGGACGACGACGTCCGGGCCGCCGCCCTCCAGTACGTCCGCAAGATCAGCGGGTTCCGAGCGCCCGCGCCGCACAACGCGGCCGCCTTCGAGGAGGCGGTGGATCGGGTCGCCGCCGCCACCGCGGACCTGCTGGACCAGCTCGTCGTGCGGGGTCGTTCCTAGCCCTGCGGGACGAGGGTGCCGTCCTGGGGGGCCGTGCCGTCCTGCGGCATCATGCCGTCGCCGCCCATGAACCCGTCGCCGTCATCGTCGTGGCCCATGAAGCCATCGCGTCGCCGTCCTGGTGACCGCGGCCGCCGAAACCCTCCTCGCCAGGCATGCCGGGCTCGGCCTCGAAGTAGCGCTGCTCGCCCGGGGCCAGCTCACCGGGCATGCCCGGCTGGCGGTCGCCACGACCCTGCCCCTCACCTCCGGGCATCGGGACGCGCAGCTCGCGTCCGGCATTGCTGAGGTTCAGCCGACCGTCGTCGCCACCGGTGACGTGCCCGACCGCGAACCCGACCGCGCCGGCCATGACGATCAGCCCGACCGCCACGACGCCGCCGATGACCTCGAGGATCGTGCGGGTGTGGCTGCCGCTGGACGCTGGGGCTGCGGGAGAGGGGGCTGGCGCCGCAGGAGCCGCAACGATGGGCTCCTGGTCGGCGAGCTGCAGGGCCTCAGTAGGGGTGGTGTCGGGGGTGCCCTCGGCAGGGGTGCTGCCGGTCGTGTCACTCATGGTGTCTCTCCTCTGGCGTGCCGCGTGTCGGCTCACCCCAGCGTGCCAACGCAACGTCAGGTCGTCGTGCGTGCCGTGTACGGGGAGTGTCAGGAGACCGGGCACGCACCCCACAGGCCTGCATCGGCATCCTGCGCCTGCTGCTGGGCCCGCACGAACTCGTCCTTCCACGCGTACGGAGTCGATCCGTACTGGCGCTCGAACGCGTAGCCACCGGCGATCGACTCGAGGTTGAACAGGCTCAGCGATCCGTCCGGCTGCTCGCGCCAGACATAGGCCAGGACTCGGTCGTACTGGTCGGTCCGCCCCTGCGAGTCGTCGAACTCCAGTGTCACCTGCGCGCCCGTCAGGGCCTGCTTCGCGAACTCGGAGGACTCCGGGCCGAAGCACTCCACCGGGGAGTCAGGCTTGACCGTCTCCGGAGTGTTCATGCCGATGAGGCGCACCGACACGTACTCACCGTCGAGCTCCAGCTTCACCGTGTCCCCATCGACGACACGATCGACGACGAGCCCGCCCACGGTCTCCCCCTTGGGCGAAGGGCGCTCTCCGCACGTTGGCCGCTCGCGGAGCCTTGACCGCTCTCCGCACTTTGGCCGCTCGCCGCAGGGGGCCCGTCCACCGCGGTCGACGCCCCGCCGCAGGCGGAGAGCACGGCACCGGCGAGGACGGCAGCGGACATCGCCAGGAGCGACGGGCGGAGAGCGAGCATCCGCGAACGGTACCCAACCCCTCCGACGCGATTCCCGTTCCGGCATGCCTCGGCCGCCAGAGCAGTGCAAGACTGCGCACGTGGCCAAGAAGGATGACACGAACCCGCACCGTCGCTCAGAGGACCAACTGCTGGAGCGGGTGCCCAAGGCGATCTACGAAGCCGAGCTCTTCCGCCTCCAGGCCGAGCTCGTGAAGCTCCAGGAGTGGGTGCGGCTCGAGGGCACGCGCGTCGTCATCGTGTTCGAGGGCCGCGACGCCGCCGGCAAGGGCTCGGCGATCAAGCGCGTGACGCAGTACCTCAACCCGCGCGTCGCCAGCATCGTCGCGCTTCCGACACCGAGCGACCGCGAGAAGACGCAGTGGTACTTCCAGCGCTACGTCGAGCAACTGCCGGCCGCCGGCGAGATCCGCATGTTCGACCGGTCCTGGTACAACCGCGCCGGCGTCGAGCGCGTCATGGGCTTCTGCACGCCCGACGAGTACCGGCGCTTCCTCCACCAGACGCCGATCTTCGAGCGGCTGCTCGTCGAGGACGGGATCATCCTGCGCAAGTACTGGTTCAGCGTCAGCGACGCCGAGCAGGAGCGCCGCTTCAAGTCCCGCCTCCACGACCCGATGCGGCAGTGGAAGCTCTCGCCGATGGACCTCGAGTCCATCACGCGCTGGGAGGACTACTCGCGGGCCAAGGACGAGATGCTCGTGCACACCGACATCCCGGAGTCGCCGTGGTTCGTCGTCGAGGGGGACGACAAGCGGCGTGCGCGCCTGAACATGATCCACCACCTGCTCGACTCGATTCCCTACTTCGCCGCCACGCGTCCGCCGCTGGACCTCCCGAAGCGACCCGGCCCCACCGGGTACGAGCGTCCGCCCCGCGAGCTCAACCACTACGTCGCGGACTACGCGGCCGAGGTGATCGCCGCCCACGAGAAGCAACCCAAGACCGGGGGCAAGGGCTCCTCGAAGCCAGACAAGGCCTCAGACGAGCCGTCCTAGGACGATGACGTAGTTCTTGCCGTAGTGCTTCGCGCAGGTGGGGCAGGTCGTGTAGAAGAAGTACACGTCCGAGACCTCGCGCCCGATGGACCGCGCATAGTCGACGAGCCCGTCCCGCCATTCGCGCGCATGCCCGTACGGCCCCTCGAACACGCACGAGGCGAACGTGCCCTCGAGCGTGACGTTGTCGGCCCCCTCCACCTCGGACGTGACGGCGTACAGCTGCTCGGCCTTCCAGGCAGAGAGGTCGTGGCTGAGGATCATGCCGCGATCGGGCGGCATCGTTGCGCCGGCCGCGGCCGCCTGCTCGCTCAGCGCGGTCATGACGCGGCCCATGTTCATGGGCACGTGGAGCAGGCTCCGAGTGCACTGGCGGATGAAGCGCTGGTCCAGCTCGATGGTGCGGCGGTCCCAGTCTCGGACATTCGGGACAGGGCAGCACCCCGTCTCGTTCACGTCGGTGTAGGTGACCGGGTATGTGCTCGACGCGCCCATCGCAGATCCTCTCCTTGTCAGGATAGCCCCGGATCCGGCCGATACTGAGGTCATGAGGACGGCCCTCGTTCGAGCGCTCATGCCCGGGATCACCCTGGCTCTGCTGCTCGTGCCCGCAGGGCCGGCGATGGCCGACACCGTCGCCCGGGACACCACCTACACCGACGTGCCCGTCCAGGAGACGGGCCGCATCACAAGGTGCTCGACGGCGACACCTTCGAGTTCCTCGCCGAGGGCGCCAGCCGCCCGACCCGGGTGCGCCTGCTCGGCGTGAACACGCCCGAGGTGACCGGCCAGGACAACATCCACTTCGCCGAGGACATGTGCGCCGGGCGCGAGGCGGAGGCGCAGCTCGAGCGGCTGCTGCCGCCGGGGACCAAGGTCCAGCTCCGATCGCAGAACAAGGCGTCCACCAACCGGGGCCGCATCCTGCGCTACGTCTTCGCATACGACGAGCAGACGGGCCAGTACGACAAGGACATCAGCGCGATCGTCGCCGAGTCGGGCCTGGCGATGTGGTTCACGGTCGACCAGGAGTCCGCGCTGTCGTACCCGTACCGGCTGATCGTGCAGCAGGCGCAGCGCGGCGGGCGCGGCATCTGGGACCCGAACCACTGCGGTCCCGTGGAGCAGCCCGGCGCCCAGGTCGCCGTCACCGTCAGCTGGGACGCGCCCGGCACCGACCAGACGAACCTGAACGGGGAGTTCGTCATCGTGCGCAACACCGGCACGACGCCGGTCGACCTCTCCGGCTGGCTGCTGCGCGACTCGAGCCTGACGTCCTGGTACTTCTTCACCTCCGGCACGGTGCTTTCCCCCGGGGACTACCGCATGGTGCACGTCGGCAGCGGCACTCCCGGATCACCCGGCCCGCACGACCTGTACATGGGGTCGACGGAGCCGCTGTTCCCGAACACCCAGGACGGCAAGTTCCTCGGCGACGGCGCCTACCTGCTCGATCGCAACACCGCGGTCCGGTTCTACGACGAGTACCCCTGCATCGCCGACTGCCGCGATCCGCTCCAGGGAGCCGTGGTCATCGCCAAGGTGAATGCCGTCTCGCAGAGCCGCGTTCCGTCGCGAGCGGCGAACGAGGAGTTCATCGTCCTCAAGAACACGAGCGCGGTGCCCGTCCTCCTCGACGGCTACTACCTGCGCCGCAAGGTCTCCACGTACCCGTTCCCCCCGTCGACGCAGATCCTCCCCGGGAAGACGCTGACGGTGCGCATCGGCAAGGGGGCCATGACGACAGCCGCGCAGTACTGGGGTCGGACAGCACCGCTGCTGACCAACGCCCACGACCGCGTCGAGCTGCTCTCCAACAAGAACGTGGTGGTCAGCAAGCGCCAGTGGTGACGCTCAGGTCCAGCGCTCGCCGGTGACGTCCGTCAGGTGGTGCACGGGGTCGTGGAGCAGGTACCGCACGAACGACTCGACCGTGAAGGCCGCACCATCACCGCGAAGTCCGGTGCGCCCCCACGCGTCGTCCGGCACCGCCGCCACCACTACGGCGAATCGTGACGCCTGCTCAACGAGCTGGTCGGTGACTGCCTGCGGGTCCTGCGAGGCGTAGTCGTCGGCAATGGCCGTCGCGTCCTGGTCCCAGTTGGCGAACCGCGGCCCGTCCTCCTCGAGCATCAGCCCCACCCGTACGCAGGCGAGCTCGAACACGTCGCGCACGTGGCAGGCGTACTCCAGCGGCGACCACACCGCCGGTGCCGGCCGCGTGGTCGGTGCGGACGCCATGGTCATGACCTCAGCCCATCGCTGCCCGATCACGGACGTCAGGCCGGCGAGCTCGTCCCGCGCCGGTGACCTCGTGTCGAAGCCGCACTCGGGGCACTGCTCATCGAGCACCCAGGTCCAGTCCTTGTCGTCCGGTACGGGATTCGCGTCCACGCGCCAAACCTAGGGCCGCAGCCCTACCGTGAGCGAGTGACCAGCCACATCGGGGTGCAGCGGCTCCTGCACTATGACCGTCGCGACCTGCGCGGCGACCTCATGGGCGGCGTCACCGTCACCGCGTACCTGATCCCCCAGGTGATGGCCTACTCGGCGCTCGCCGGCCTCGCGCCGCAGGCGGGGCTCGCCGTGATCGTCGTCGCGATGGTGCTCTACGCGATGGTGGGCTCCTCCCGGCTGCTGTCGGTGGGGCCCGAGTCGACGACGGCCCTCATGACAGCGGCCGTGCTCGCCCCACTCGCGCGGGCGACCCGGTCCGCTATGCCACGCTCGCCGCCATGCTGGCGATGCTCGTCGGCCTGTATGCGCTTCTGTCCGGCGTGCTGCGCCTGGGCTTCATCGGCGACCTGCTGTCGCGACCGGTGCTCATCGGCTACATGGCGGGTGTCGCCGTGATCATGATCTCGAGCCAGCTGGGCAAGGTCACGGGAGTCGACGTCGACGGTGACACGTTCCTCGAGGACCTCAGGTCGTTCGCCGGGAACACGCTGCGGGACGGATGTCGTGGCCGACACTCGCCATCGGCGTCGCTGTCGCCGGCCTGCTGCTGTTCTTCACTCCCCGCTACCCGAAGGTCCCGGTGCCGCTCGTCGTGATGCTGCTGGCGACGGCCGTGGTCGCCGTGTTCGACCTGACGGCCAGGGCGTGACGACGGTGGGCGACGTGTCCTTCGACGGCATGAACGTCGGCCTGCCCTCGCTCGACACGGCCGACCTCGGCCTCCTGCTCCTGCCGGCGCTCGGCATCTTCGTCGTCGGGTACACCGACAAAGTCCTCACCGCGCGGGCCTTCGCCACTCGCAGTCGCACTCGGGTGCACAACAACCAGGAGTTCCTCGCCATGGGGACCGCGAACTCGGCTCCTCCCTCGTCGGCGGGTTCCCGGTCAGCTCGAGTGCCAGCCGCACATCCATCGCCGAGGCCAGCGGTGCGCGCTCACAGATGTACTCGCTGGTGGCGGCGGTGCTGACCATCATCGCCGTCGTGGCGTTCAGCTCGGTCATCGCCGCCTTCCCCTCTGCCGCCCTCGGGGCGTCGTCGTCTACGCAGCCATCCGGCTGATCGACGTCGGCGAGTTCCGGCGGCT
>CAVOWW010000012.1:0-91318 GCA_963700255.1 uncultured bacterium
GGGCATGCAGAAGGGCGGGACTCCCTGTGGAGTCCCGCCCCTCGCTGACTGCGCTGGACTAGAAGTCCATGCCGCCCATGCCGCCGCCGCCGCCCATGGCCGGTGCGGCCTTCTCGGCTTGTCGGCCACGACCACCTCGGTGGTCAGGAACAGGCCCGCGATGGACGCCGCGTTCTGCAGCGCCGAGCGGGTGACCTTGGCCGGGTCGATGATGCCGGCCTTGATCATGTCGACGTACTCGCCGGTGGCGGCATCGAGGCCCCAGCCGGCCTCGAGGTCGCGCACCTTCTCCGCCACGACGCCGCCCTCGAGGCCGGCGTTGATGGCGATCTGCTTCAGCGGGGCCTACACGGCGACGCGGACGATGTTCGCGCCGACGGCCTGCTCGTCGGTGAGGCCGAGAGCGTCGATCTTCGCCTCGGCGGTCTTCATGGCCTGGATCAGGGCCACGCCACCGCCGGGCACGATGCCCTCCTCGACGGCCGCCTTCGCGTTGCGGACGGCGTCCTCGATGCGGTGCTTGCGCTCCTTGAGCTCGACCTCGGTGGCCGCGCCGACCTTGATGACGGCAACGCCGCCGGCCAGCTTGGCCAGCCGCTCCTGCAGCTTCTCGCGGTCGTAGTCGGAGTCCGACTTCTCGATCTCCGCGCGGATCTGCGACACGCGGCCGGCGATCTGCTCAGCGTCGCCCGCACCCTCGACGATCGTCGTCTCGTCCTTGGTGACGACCACCTTGCGTGCGCGGCCGAGCAGCTCCAGCCCCGTGGTGTCGAGCTTGAGGCCGACCTCCTCGGAGATGACCTGGGCGCCGGTCAGGATCGCGATGTCCTGCAGCATGGCCTTGCGACGGTCTCCGAAGCCCGGGGCCTTGATGGCGACCGAGCGGAAGGTGCCGCGGATCTTGTTGACGACCAGGGTCGAGAGCGCCTCGCCCTCGACGTCCTCGGCGATGATGACCAGCGGCTTGCCCGACTGCATGACCTTCTCGAGCAGCGGGAGCAGGTCCTTGACCGCGGAGATCTTGGAGTTGGCGATGAGGATGTAGGGATCCTCGAGCTCCGCCTCCATGCGCTCGGGGTCGGTCATGAAGTAGGCGGAGATGTAGCCCTTGTCGAAGCGCATGCCCTCGGTGAGCTCGAGCTCGAGGCCGAAGGTGTTGCTCTCCTCGACGGTGATGACGCCTTCCTTGCCGACCTTGTCCATGGCCTCGGCGATCAGCTCGCCGACCTCCATGTCGCCACCGGCCGAGATGGCGGCGGTGGAAGCGATCTGCTCCTTGGTCTCGACGTCCTTGGCCATCGCGAGCAGCTCGTCGCTGACGACCTCGACGGCCTTCTCGATGCCCTTCTTCAGGCCCATCGGGTTGGCGCCGGCGGCCACGTTGCGCAGGCCCTCGCGGACCAGGGCCTGGGCCAGCACGGTGGCGGTGGTGGTGCCGTCGCCCGCGACGTCGTCGGTCTTCTTGGCGACCTCCTTGACGAGCTCCGCGCCGATCTTCTCGTACGGATCCTCGAGGTCGATCTCCTTGGCGATGGAGACGCCGTCGTTGGTGATCGTGGGGGCGCCCCACTTCTTCTCCAGGACGACGTTGCGGCCCTTGGGGCCGAGGGTGACCTTGACTGCGTCGGCGAGCACGTTCATGCCGCGCTCGAGGGCCCGGCGGGCCTCCTCGTCGAATGCAATGATCTTTGCCATGGGGCCTGTTCCTCCGGGAACGTCCGTGGGGATTATCACTCGTGGGTGCCGAGTGCTAACGAAAAAGTTAGCACTCGGTCACTGAGAGTGCAAACCCGCTACCCCTGCGCGATCGTCGCCTCTGCCGCCTGCTTCGCGAGGCGGAAGGCCTGCTTCGCGGGCGTCGCCGCCGGACCGCTCGTCGTCGCCGTCCAGGCGGTGGCATAGGGGGCCCACAGGGCCGCGGCCTGCGGCAGGTTCGGCATGGTGACCCCGTCCGCGCCGGCGTTGCCGATCGCCCGGATGCGGCCACCGCCGGTCGGCACGGTGGCCGCCGCATCGGTGTTCGCCGGGAACCAGCTGGACGCGTTCGCCAGGGCCAGCTGCGCCCGGGGCCGGGCCATGAGCCGGCCCACGAGCTTGGCGGCCTCCTCCCCTACGCCGTGCTTCTCCGCATACCGGGTGAGCATGAAGCCGTGCACCGTCAGGAGCGGCACCGCCTTGATCCCGGCCTTGACCGGCGGCACCGTCCCGATCCGGTAGGGGAAGTCGAGGGCGAGCAGGTAGGCGAGGTCCTCGGGTCCGGCGAGGAAGAAGGGCGACTTGGCGTTCGCGAAGACCTTCCGCGCCCGCTCCGCCGTGAGGGTCGAGTCGATCAGGCCGGATGCGTTCCAGGCATCGATCTGGCCGGAGTTCTTGCGCAGCTTCTTGCTGGCCAGCCCCACGTCCTGCGGATCCAGCGCCCCACCCTGGCCGCGCCCGAAGAGGTAGCCGCCCACGCCGCTGAACAGCGGGTACGTCGACCAGGGCGACGTCCCCTCGCTCTGGGGGAGGGCGAAGGGCACCCGGATCGTCTTGTCCTTCTTGAGCTTGAGGGCGAGCTCGCTCAGGGCGGTGAACGTGGCGGGCTGCTGGGGCACGAGCTTCGTGTTCGTGATGAGGGCGAGGTTGCTGATCTGCACGGGGACGCCGTAGCGCGCGCCGGCCACGTTCGATCCGACCAGGACGTTGGGACGGAACTTCGCCCGCAGCTTCTTGGTCAGCCGCACCGGCACGATCGTCTCGGCGGAGGCGAGCTCTCCGGTCCAGGCGAGATCGCCCCAGATGACGTCGGGGGCGTCAGCCGGCCCGACGGCGGCGAGCTCCGCCCGGACGGTGGCCGGGTCCTTCGTCACCACGGTGACCGGTGTGCCCTTGTACCCGTTCGCGGTGAGCTGCTGGATCACCGGCGCATGCACCGGATCGGCCCAGACGACGATGGCGTCCGCGGCCTGGGCGGCGGGCGCGGCAATGACCCCTGCGGCAACCACGGCCGCCGCAGTCGCGCAAGCCAGTGCTCGTGTCATCCCGCGCACAGCAGTGTCCTTCCCTCGAGTCCGTGGGATTGATGGTAGACGGCAGGGCCCGGGGCCACGACTCGCCGCGGCGGCACGACTAGAGGAACGGGGCGACTCGCACGCGAAGAGGGGACGCTGACGCCTGCTGCCCGACGATGTCGGTCACCACGGCTGCCATCTCCGCGGTCCCCTTGGCGGGCGGCACGAACACTCGGAAGGGTCGGGCGTCGTCCGTGCCGACGACCCGCCATGGTCCCCCTGGCCGGCGCATCACGAAGGTGACCGTCGACGGGTCGGTGCCCGGCACCGTCGCACTGAGCCGGTACTTGCCCGTGATGAAGTCCTTCGCCACGCGCACCGAGACCGAGGGCGCCCCCGGCTGGGGCAGGCGTGCCACCGCCTGCAGGACGAGGGATGACCGCGCGGGCACGCTGACGGACAGCGCACCCGTGCCGTCCGACCGCGTCGCTGCCCCGCCCAGGAGCGGCGACCACGCTGAGTTCGGGGTGGAGGTGGGCACCAGCACGGTGGCGGCGGTGTCCGCGGAGTTGAACGCCACCACGTACTCCCGCAGGTCCTGTCCATCGATGCGGCTGGCCGCGAAGACCGAGTCCTTGCCGTACCTGGGGATCATTGCGCCGCTGGCGAGTGCCGGGTGCTTCGCCCGAAGCGCCGCGAGCTCCTTCAGCCGGGCCTCGATCGCCGTCGACTCGTCGAACGACGAGCCGGCTGCCCACTGGCGGCGTCCCGATGCGCTCCTCCCGCTGCCACTCGGACACCTGGGTCGGGAACATGTCCTGGCGCGCGTTCTTGTCCGTCCCGTCACCCGATCCGGTCATGCCGACCTCGTCGCCGTAGTAGACGACGGGCACGCCGCGGGTCAGGTAGAGCAGGTCGTGCGCCAGCAGGGCGCGCTCGAGCAGCGGCTGCCCCTGAGCCTGGGTCTCCGTGGTGAGGAAGAAGCCGATGCGCCCCATGTCGTGGTTGCCCAGGAACGTCGTCAGCCCGTAGGCGTTCGTCGTGGGCGACGTGTAGTAGTCGTCCTCGTCGAACAACGCCGCCAGGCTGGCGCCCGAGGCCCTGCCCGTGACGTAGTTCTTCGCCGACTGCTGGAACGGGAAGTCCAGGACGGACGGGAGCTGCCGGGCCAGCATCATCTCCGACAGCTGGGCCGCGTCGGTGTACCAGATCTCGCCGAAGCTGGTGAACGACGGCTTGCCTGCGGCGACGGCCGCCTGCTGCACCCGCGGGAGCCACCGTCCGAAGAAGTACGGGTCGACGTGCTTGGCGGTGTCGATCCGGAAGCCATCGACCCCGTACTTCGTGATCCAGTCACCGTACGCATCGGCCAGCGCACGCACGACGGTCCAGTCCTCGGTCATGAGGTCGTCGAGTCCGTAGAAGTCGCCGTCCATCTCGCAGCGGCCGACGCAGCTGCCCCAGGCGATGTCGCCGCGGTTGTGGTAGCGGGTCACCTCGTTGAGGACGGCCGGCGCCTTCACCCCCCGGAGCTGCTCCGGCACGGTGGGCGTCTTGGCGAAGCTGCGCCGCGCCGAGAGCCGGGGGAACGCCGTTCCGGCCGTGTAGGACCACGGGTTGAACACGCGTCCCGCGGCAGTGCGGTAGGGGGCCTTTCCGATCGGCACGTAGGCGTTGCCCTGCGGATAGGAGATGACGTCGGCGGTGTGGTTGACCACGACGTCGAGGAACACCTTCAGGCCGAGGCTCTTCGCACAGGTCATGAACGCGGCGAACTCAGCCTCGCTGCCGAGGTGCGGGTCCGGTCGCGTGAGGTCGAGGAACCAGTAGCCGTGGTACGCGGCGCTTGATCCCTGCACCGTGCGCTGGACGAACGGCGGGGTGACCCATACGGCGGTGAACCCGAGTCGCTTGATCCGGGCCAGCCCGTCGTCGGCCGGATCGGACGCATCGCATCGTCCGGTCAGCCCGGCCAGGTCACCGCCGTGGTAGTACGCGTTGGACGACGGGTCGAAGCCCGTCGTCGCGAGCGGTCCGACCTGTCCACCCGTGTTGTTGGCCGGATCACCGTCGCGATAGCGGTCGGTCATGACGAAGTAGAAGGTGTCCGCCGCGATGGGCGAGCGGAGGGACGGCGTGGCCAGGGCCCCGAAGCCGCTGTCGGCGGCGGCGGACCCGATCGCCGTGCTGGCGACCAGGCCCGCCACCGCGAGCCCGACGACGAGGGGCCTACCGAAGCGCAAGGCCCGATTCCAGGTCGAAGAAGTGCATGCGGACCGGGTCCACGTGGATCTGGATCGGCTCTCCCGTGGGGTACTGGCGCCGTGGCGGGAAGATCGCCGTCCCCTGGATGTCGATCGTCTCTCCCAGTCGGGCCACCTCGGCCTCCGCCTCACGGGCGAGACCGCTGCCGAGCCGTGCCTCGTCGACAGGCACGCCCTCGAGCGCGAACGTGACGTGCGCTGACGGCCCGAGCGCCTCCGCGAGCACCACCGTGGCGTTCAGGCTCGCGAGCCCCTCGCGGGGGTCGGCGTGGATGTCCTCGGCCCGCACCCCGACGATGATCTCCTGGTTGTTCCGCTCCCTCAGCGGCGGACGACGATCGAGCACCTCGCTCGGAAGCGGGATCTCCTGCGAACCGACCTTCAGCCGGCCCGCGTCGCCCTCGATCATGAGACCGGCGTGGAACAGGGTCATGGGGGGCGTCCCGATGAATCCCGCGACGAAGACGTTGTCCGGGTTGTCGTACAGGGCCTGCGGTGCGTCGACCTGCTGGAGCTCACCGAGGCGCAGCACCGCCACCCGATGACCCATGGTCATCGCCTCGACCTGGTCATGCGTGACGTAGACCGTCGTCGTCCCCATCTGACGCTGCAGCGACGCGATCTCCGCGCGCATCTGGACGCGCAGCTTCGCGTCGAGGTTCGACAGTGGCTCGTCCATCAGGAACAGCTCGGCGTCGCGCACGATGGCACGGCCCATCGCGACGCGCTGACGCTGTCCGCCTGACAGCTGCTTGGGCCGCCGGTCGAGCATGGATGTCAGGTCGAGGAGGCTGCCCGCCTTCTTGACCTTGTCCGCGATCGTCTGCTTCGGCTCATGCCTGAGCGCCAGGCCGAATCCGATGTTCTCCCCCACGGTCATGTGCGGGTAGAGCGCGTAGCTCTGGAACACCATGGCGATGTTGCGATCCCTGGGGGACACGTCGTTGACCACTCGGTCTCCGATCGTCACCGTCCCATCGGTGATGTCCTCGAGGCCGGCGACCATGCGCAATGCGGTGGTCTTGCCGCACCCGGACGGACCGACGAGGACGAGGAACTCACCATCCTCGACGTCGAGAGAGAGGTCCTTCACGGCATGGAAGCCGTTGTCGTAGACCTTGTCGACATCGGTCAGAACCAGTTCCGCCATGACTACACACCTTCCATTCGCCACACGCCAGCACCCGCTGACGGGACATCGATGACAACCTGATCGGCCACGACCTCCGCGGAGAAGCCGAACAAGTGATGGACCGCCTGCGCGTTCAGGTCGGCTAGCCGGAGTCGCACGGGCTCCGACTGGTTGCGGGCCACGACGACGAGCACCTTCTCGCCCGGGGCCTCGCGCACGAACGCCAGCGTCTCCGCTCCCACATGCAGCCAGCGCAGGCCCCCGGTGGCGAGCGCTGTGCTCGAGCGTCGGATGGCGAGGAGCCCCTGGTAGGCGTCGAGAGTCGAGAGATCCCATGCATCAGGGTCATTCCACGGGAACGGTGTGCGTGAGTCCTCGCCCCACCGGCCGGTCGAGCCGATCTCGTCGCCGGCAAACACCATCGGCACGCCCGGCAGTCCGATCGCCATGGCGAGAGCGGCGACCTGACGTTCGTGCGAGCCCACGACGGTGCGGATGCGGGCAGTGTCATGGCTGCTGAGGATGTTCCAGCTCGCCAGCAGCGATCGCCAGGGGATGCGCGCATGAAACGCCCGCAGCGAGGCAACGGCCTGCTGTCCGGAGATCACGGGCACCTCGACGGGCAGTCCCATGAAGGTCTCATGGAAATCCGGGCCGCGCAGCCAGCACCACACCTGTCGAGTGAATCCGGCGTAGTTCATGGTTCCATGCCAGCCATCGCCGAGCAGGTCGCCGCTTGCATCGTGTCCGTGCTCTGCGACGAGCAGGACGTCACTCCGCTCACGGGCCATGGCCTCCCGCACGTCCTTGGCGAACTCGTGCGTCACGTCGATCGAGCCCATGCGGCCGGCCATGTTCGCGACGTCGACGCGCCACCCGTCGAGCCCCGATGCTCCGCGCAGCCACGACCGGACCGGAGCATCCTCGTCCGCCACGAGGGCTCCGCGCAGGCGCCCACTCGTGTGGTCGAACTTGGGGAGCGTCGGCACGTTGAACCAGCACTCGTACCCGTGGGCGAGGTCCGGATCGAAGCGGAAGAAGTCGCGCTCGGGCGCAGTGGGATCCTGGGCACGCAGGAACCAGTCGTGGGTGCGCCCGCAGTGGTTGAGGGTGATGTCGCCCACGACCCGGACTCCCCTTGCGTGCGCATCCGCCACGAGCCTGACGAGCGCGGAGTCGCCGCCCAGCAGCGGATCGACCTCGTGGAACGACGACGCGTCGTAGCGATGGGTCGACTCAGCGGGAAAGACAGGGGTCATGTACAGCACGTCAGCGCCGAGACCGGTGATGTGATCGAGATGGTCGCGCACCCCGTCGAGATCGCCCCCGAAGTACTCCCTGGCCGTGTTCGGCGAACGGCCTTCGGGCTTGTCGGTCCACGCCCTCGGCACCGCCCACGAGGGCAGGTCAACGCCCTCAGGCGCGACCGCCGCGGCCCCGTCATCCCCACGGGATCGTGCGAAGCGGTCGGGGAACACCTGGTAGACGACCGACGAGTAGGCCCAGTCGGGTGGCGGCTCGGTCGCACTGATGACGAAGTCCGTGGCGTCAGGAACGTCGTAGTCCACGAGGCCACCAGCTGTCAGCCATGCGAAGTCGAATGCTCCTCCGACGAGCAGCCAGCGGTAATGGGTCTCGACGTTGCGCACGACGACCTGGGCCACCCACCAGACATCAGCACCCTCCGACTCGCCGACCACGGCGTCGACGACGAGAGGCTCTCCGTCGCGCACGGTGCGGAGGACGACCTGCGCAGGCTGATGGTCCCTGTGCGTGCGCAGGCGCAGCGTCAGAGTCTCGCCGAGTCGGGGCGAGACACTCGACACATACAGCCGCGAGCCGTCGTGGTGGACCGTCAGGGACATGATGCGACCGCTAGCCCTTGACCGCGCCCTGGGTCAAGCCACCGACGATGAACTTCTGCAGGAACTGGAAGAGGATGACGACGGGAATCGCAGCCAGCAGGGCACCCGCTGCGAACGGCCCCCAGTTCTCCGAGTACTGCTCGCCGATGAACTGCTGCAGGCCGACTGCCAGCGTGAGGTTCTCGGGGGTCTGCAGCAGGGCGCTGGCGATGATGAACTCGTTGATGGTGAAGATGAAGCTGAGGAGCCCCACGACGGCGAGCACGGGAGCCGCGAGAGGCAGGATGACGCCCCAGAAGATCTGGCCGTGGCTGGCCCCGTCGACCTTGGCGGACTCATCGATCTCCATGGGGATCGTGTCGAAGAAGCCCTTGATCAGCCAGGCGTTCACGCCCATCGCGCCACCGAGGTACACGAGAGTCAGCCCGATGAGGGAGTCGAGCCCGATGCCGGCGAACGCGTCCGAGATCTGGGCCATGATCAGGTAGATGGCCACCAGTGCGAGGAACTGCGGGAACATCTGGACGAGGAGCAGGAACACGAGGCCCACCTTGCGGCCCTTGAAGCGGAAGCGACTGAAGGCGTAGGCGGCTCCGGCAGCGATGATGACCGTTGTGATCGCCGTGACTGACGCCACGAGCATCGTGTTCAGGTACCAGCGCGGATAGGGCTGATCCGGGTTCGTGAGCAGCTGATCGAAGTTGGCCAGGGTCGGATTCTGCGGGATCAGGTTGCCACTGCTGATCGTCGCGTCCTGGGTGAAGGCCGCAGAGACCACCCACAGCACGGGGATGAGCGCGAAGGCCACCGCCAGCAGTGCGACCAGATGCCGCCAGCCGTACGCCCGCAACCACTTGCCGAACGACATTCGCCGCTTGTGCGGTGGCGGGGAGCTCGGTGACCGTCGCCATGACTATCGCACCTCCGTCAGCGCCTTGGAGCGCGAGAACGTGATCGCCGAGATGGTCCCGACGATCAGGAAGATGAAGATCGAGATCGCGCTTGCCAGGCCGTAGTCATTGCCCTCTCCAGCCGAGAATGCGATCTTGTACGTGTAGCTGATCAGGATGTCAGTGGCACCGGCCACCTCGGAGTTCTCCATCGCCGGCCCACCACCTGTCAGCAGGTAGATGTTGTTGAAGTTGTTGAAGTTGAACGCGAACGAGGCGATGAGCAGTGGGGTGAGCGCCACCAGCAGAAGCGGCATGTTCACCATGCGCCAGATCTGGAAGTTTCGGGCACCATCGACCCTCGCCGCCTCTTGGAGCTCGGCTGGGATGGCCTGCAGCGCACCCGTGCTCACCAGGAACATGTAGGGATACCCCAGCCAGAGGTTGACCAGCAGGATGCTGACCTTCGCCCAGAACGGGTCGAACAACCAGGGGATGTTCCAGCCCGTCACGGCATTCAACGCGCCGAAGTCGTCGTTGAGCAGTCCCGCCCAGACCAGGATCATCAGGAACGCCGGGATCGCGTACGGGATCACGAGCAGCGAGCGGTAGAGCCGCTGCCCGTGCATCCCCGGCTTGTTCAGGACAACCGCGAGGCTGAGTCCGAGGACGAAGGTCAGGAGCACGCTCAGCACTGCGTAGATGAACGTCCAGATGAAGACGAAGAAGAACGGCTCGCGGATCTGGGGATCGGTGAACACGCTCGTGAAGTTCTGCAGCCCGATGTACTCCCGCCACCCCGGTACCAGGTTGTCGGCCGGGTCCGTCTGGTTCACGTAGTTGCCCTCGCCGCTGTCGACGTAGGTGACGCCCGTGGTGACGGACGTGAACGTGTCGGTCGCCTCGTCGTACTCGAGCGTCGGGACCAGCTCCAGAGCCGTGGTGAAGCCCTGAGGGGTGATGAGACCACCCTGCGGCCCCGGGACCGCTATCTCCTGGAGCTGGGCCTCGTAGGCCGACAGCTCGTTCTCCGGGATCGTCGTGAATCCGGTCGCCCCCACGACCGTGTCGAACTCGTCGCGCTGCACATCCGTGGGCGCGAGCTCGGTGAGCCCTGCACTGGTGCCGACGTAGGTGGGGGGCAGGTCGGATGCCGGCGTGGCGACATCGGCGCTGGGCGAGGCCGACGCCGACGCCTCCGGCGCAGCCGACTCCCCGCCGAACTCCTCCGGCGCAGCCGACTCCCCACCGAACTCCTCCGGCGCAGCCGACTCCCCACCGAACTCCTCCGGCGCAGCCGACTCCCCACCGAACTCCTCCGGCGCAGCCGACTCCCCACCGAACTCCGTCTCGGCTCCCGCGCCCACCGTCGGCTGGCGTCTCCTCCAGGGGCACCTCCTCCGTGACCTGGGGCGTGAGGAGGAGGACAAGGTCGCCGGTCTCGTTGACGGCGGGGACCATGTCATAGCTCACCGAGTTGTCCGACTCGGCAACGCTGTCCTTGATGATGGTGTTGATGGCCTCGGGCTTCGTGCCGATGTTGCCCGTCGAGTAGTTGGTGAAGGCGATCGACACGTTGTAGAGGATCGGCACGATCTGGAAGGCGGTCAGGAAGATCGCCCCGATGATCACGTACTTGGCCGGGATGAAGCGCTTGGTCAGCAGCAGGTAGTCGAGGGCGACGAGGGCGACGACGACGAAGACGAGCATCGCCCAGGACCCGTTGGTGATCATCGAGGGGATACCCCAGATGACGAGGGCGTTGACCAGCCCGAGGAAGACGATCTTGACGATCAGCGCCGGGGTGCCACCAAAACGGGCAATGAGTCTCTGAAGCACGTGTCCTCGATCTCGGTTCTACGGACGGTCAGGTTGCGCGCCGGATCGTGACCGGCAGCAAACCGGGTGTGGGTCCCCCGCAACTAGGCGGGGGACCCACACAGATCCGGCTCTCGCGACTACTAGATGAGTGCCTTCTTGATGGCGACCTGTGCCTGGGCGAACGACTTGGCCGCCGGGGTTGCGCCCGCGCCCTTCGTCGAGCTGACCCATGCGGTGCCCAGCGGGCCCCACACCGAGTTCATCTGCGGGATGTTCGGGATCGGGACGCCGCCCGTGCCAGCCAGGCCGAAGGCCTTGAGCTGGGGGTTGCTCACGCGAGCCGCAGCCAGCTTGTTGGCCGGGTAGCGGTCGTTGAGCGCGGACAGGTTGTACTGCGCCTTCTCCGTCGGCATGAACTCGGCCACGAGCGAGCGTGCGGCCGACTCGACACCGTGCTGCGCCGCGAACGACGTGAGCATGAAGCCCTGCGCACCGATGAAGGGGACGGGCTTGAGGCCGTCAACGATCGTCGGCACCGCGGTGATGCGGTACTTCAGGCCGGTCTTGGCCTTGAGGTCGCTCAGGTTCCACGGACCGGTGATCCAGAACGGGGCCTTGCCCGACAGGAACGCGTTCTTGGCGATGTCGCCGTCGACCTTGGAGTTGACCAGGCCGGACTTGTTCCACTCGTTGATCTGCGACTGGTTCTTGCGGAAGGTCGCGTTGTCGATCCCGAGCTTGGTCGGGTTGTAGGCGCCCGTGGCGGTGGTGTCGAAGATGTAGCCGCCAAGGCCGCTGAACAACGGGTACATGTGGTACGCGTCGCCGCCGGCACCCTGCTGGACTGCGAGGGGGATGTCGACGCGGCCCTTCTTCTTCAGGTCCAGGGCGATCGTGCTGAGCTCAGCGAAGGTCGTCGGCTGCTTCTTCACCAGATTGGCGTTGGTGATCAGCGCGATGTTCTCGACTGCCACCGGTACGCCGTACTGGGTGCCGCGGTAGGCGAACGCCTGCAGTGCTCCGGGCTCCAGTGCGGCCTTGGCCTTGGTGGAGAGGTTGAGCCGGACGATCTTGCCGTTGGCGGCGAGCTCGCCGACCCAGTCGTTGGCACCGATGACGACGTCGGGTGCGGCCTCGACCGTCACCTTCGACACCTCGTCACGGATGTCACCGAAGGGCTTGACCACAACCTCGACCGCGAGGCCCTTGTAGCCGTTGGGGAACAGGGCGCGGATCGAGGCAGCGCGGTCCTGGTCGGTCCAGATGACGATGGTGTTGTCCTTCGCCAGCGCCACCGGGGCGGCTGCCAGCGTTCCAAAGGCGACTGCCGCCACCGCTGAGGCGGAGACGATCGCACGCAGTGACCTGCGCATGCTTGGTCCTCTCTATTCGGCCCGTTGCGGGCCAACTCGGCACGGGGGTGACTGTTACCCCCGAGTTAATGTGCCAGAAATGTAAGCCGGATCCGGGGCTGATGAAACCGCTTGCAGGCCGTTACATGGGAATTGTTACCCAAGCGTGATCATGGATGTCCAAGCAATTAATGCCTGTCTAGACAGGACATAATCCCGTTTCAGCGGGTCTCCAGCTCGATTCCGAGGCGTCGGGCCGAGCGTGCCCGCTGGCGGGCCGAGCGCATCCGCCGCAACCGCTTAACAAGCATCGGGTCGAAGGCGAGTGCCTGCGGATCGTCGATCAGGCCGTTGAGGAGCTGGTAGTAGCGGGTGCCGCTCATGTCGAACAGGTCGCGGATGGCCTGCTCCTTGGCGCCGGCGTACTTCCACCACTGGCGCTCGAACTCCAGGATCCGCTGGTCCCGGTCGCTGAGCGACGATCCCACGCCCTCGTACTCGAGGGCCGACCGCGCTGCGTCCATCCGGGAATCCTCCTGATCCGTTCCTGCTTCGGCTCGACGGTGGCTTTCGGCAGTCGCCTCGACGGGCGCCCCCTCCGGCTGGTCGTCATCGTACGGGGTGAATCCCACGGCTGTCATTCGACTCCACCGGATTCGCCCTCGGTCTCGCGGCGCCGCTCGTGTTCCTGCTCGCGCTCCTGACGTCGCCGCTCGTGTTCCTGCTCGTCCTCCTGACGTCGCCGCTCGTGTTCCTGCTCGCGCTCCTGACGTCGCCGCTCGTCCAGTCGTGCCCGCACCTCCCGACGGTGCTTCTCCCGACGCCGGTCCCTGGTGCGGATCAGGAGCCACGAGAAGGCATATCCGAGTCCGTTGGTGGCCCAGTGGAAGCCCATCGGTGCGAGCACACTGCCCGACAGCAGCCGCAGCCCAGCGAACAGCACGCCGGCGAGGGTGGTGGTCAGCACGCTGAGGGCGATCGCGAGGATGTTGCCCCGTCGCCCCTCCCCGACCACAGAACCCAGGGCGGGATTCTGCTCGTGCGTCCCGATGCTCGGCAGGATGTGCCACAGCCCGAACAGCACCGAGCAGATGATCACCCCCCACACCACCCCGAAGCGGCGGATGAGCATCGAGAGCAGCACCGCCCGGAAGGCGATCTCCTCCAGGAGGACCGTTCCGAACGGCACCTCGACCAGGGCCTGGAACATCATGCGGCCGCCGGTGAGCTCGCTCATCCGCTCGTCGTGGAAGGCGGTCCGGGTCCTCTTGAACGCGGATCCGATCAGGTAGACCGCGGTGATCAGCCCGATGCAGGCGGCGCCCCAGATGAAGCCGGGCAGCAGGTACGACCAGCCCAGGCCCATGTCGGTCCAGGAGTTGCCGTCGAGGAGGCCGAGCGCCAGCAGCAGCACCGAGCCGCCGAAGGCCCACAGCAGGTAGTGCGTCTGCGGGGCGACCCGGTTGTTCACGACATTGAGGACGACGAGCGTGACGATCACGACCGCGACCGGCCACCAGGCCAGCCCGGCCTCCTGCGCCGGCGCCACCAGTTCGAACATCGGTCGCCAGTGTAGGTCGGTTGCCATACTCGACTCATGGCCGAGGACCGCAGTGTTCTGGAGCGCGAGGCGCCCGCACCCGACAGCACGTGGTCCTACGGGGATGGCCCGGACGAGGTAGCCGATATCTACCTGCCCCCGGCTGCCGCCGCCTACGCCGTCCCCGTCCTGCTCGTCCATGGTGGGTACTGGCGCCCGGAGTACGACCGCACCCACCTTCGACCGATGGCCGCCGCCCTCGCCGCAGCCGGCCACGCCACCGTCCTCATCGAGTACCCCCGACGACCCGGGCGACCCGACGCCACGGTCGATGCCGTCCGCGCCGCGCTGGCGCGAGTCGACCAGGTCACCCGCTCCCCCGTCGTCCTCATCGGCCACTCCGCGGGCGGCCACCTGGCGCTGCTGGCCGCCCAGCCGGCGGACACCCGCGCCCGGGGCGTCCTGGCCTTGGCTCCGGTGGCCGACCTCGCCATGGCGGACCGGCTCGGGCTCGACGACGGAGCCGTGCGGGACTTCCTCGGCCGACCGGCTGTCGACTGCCCCGACCTCGACCCCACGGCCCTGCCCGGGCCAGCCGTCCCCGTGACGGTCATCCACGGTTCGGCCGACACCCTCGTGCCGCTGGCCGTGACGGAGTCCTACTGCGCCGACGGCCGCGCGCGGCTCGCGGTGCTGGACGGCATCGGCCACTTCGAGCCGATCGACCCCCTGAGCCCGGCCTGGCCCATGGTCATCGCGGAACTCTCGGCGCTCGCCCCGGCTTCGGGTATTGAATGAGCCGCGTGACGATCGACACCCGGGAGGACCACGCCCTCGAGCTCGACGGCGCGCCCGACCCCGCATCGAGGCGGTCCGAGTTCCACATCCCCCCGGCAGTCGGAGGGGCCTTCCCCATGACGGCCTACCTGGCGGGCAACTCCCTCGGGCTCCAGCCGCGGGCGACGAGGGCCGAGCTGATGGCCGACCTCGACGCCTGGGAGCAGTACGGCGTGCACGGGCACTCCGACGCCGATCGGCCCTGGTTCCCGTACCACGAGGAGCTTCGCGGCCCGGCTGCGCGCCTGGTGGGAGCCGAACCGCGCGAGGTCGTGGTCGATGAACTCCCTGACCGTCAACCTGCACCTGCTGCTCGCGTCCTTCTACCGTCCGACGGCGATCCGTCACCGCATCGTGATCGAGGACTACTGCTTCTCGTCGGACTCGTACGCCGTCCGCAGCCACGTCGCCCTCCGGGGGCACGACCCCGACACCGCCGTTCTCCGCCTGACGCCGAGGCCGGGAGAGGACGTGCTGCGCACCGACGACGTCATCAGGACCCTGCGCGACCACGCGCACTCCATCGCCACGGTGATGATCGGCGGCGTCAACTACCTCACCGGCGAGCTCATGGACATCCCCGCCATCACGGCGGCCGGGCACGAGATCGGCGCGATGGTGGGCTGGGACCTCGCGCACGCCGCCGGCAACATTCCTCTCCACCTGCATGACTGGGATGTCGACTTCGCCGCGTGGTGCTCCTACAAGTACCTCAACTCCGGCCCCGGCGCGATCGCCGGCGCCTTCGTGCACGAACGACACCTCGACGACACCACGATCCCGCGGCTCGAGGGCTGGTGGAGCACCGAGCCATCCAGTCGATTCGAGATGCGGCCGGAGTCGCAGCCGCAGCGCTCGGCCGATGCCTGGTCGATGTCGAACCCGCCGATCCTCGCGATGGGCCCCGTGCGCACCTCCCTGCAGATGTTCGACGACGTCGGCATGGAATCCCTGCGCGACCGGAGCCTGCGCCTCACCGGATACCTGCGCGGCCTGCTGGAGGCACTCGCCGAGCGTGCCGACATCGTGCTGGTCACACCGGCGGACGACGCGCATCACGGTGCGCAGATCTCGGTCCGCGTGCAGGCTGACGTGGCCGACCTCACCGAGCGCCTGAGCACCAACTGGGGGGTCGTCGCCGATGACCGGCAGCCCGACATCATCCGGTTCGCGCCAGCCCCGCTCTACTGCACGTTCCACGACTGCTGGCGGGCCGTCGACGCACTGAGCCAGGAACTGATCGGGGAGGGGATCGCATGAAGGCAGTCACCGACACACGCGTCGCCGTTGTCGGAGCCGGGCTTGTCGGCTCACTGCTCGCCTGCTACCTGGGGCGACGCGGATACCTCGTCGACGTCTACGAGCGCCGTCCCGATCCTCGCGCCACCACCGCCGAGCGGGGGCGGTCGATCAATCTGGCCCTGTCCGAGCGCGGACTCGACGCACTCCGACGCATCGACCTCGTCGATACGGTCATGGCACCCGCGCTGCCGATGCACGGGCGCATGATGCACGGCACCGACTCGAGCCTGACCTTCCAGTCGTACTCCGCATCCGGCGACCGCGCCATCAACTCGATCGGTCGCGGCGCTCTCAACGAGACCCTCCTCGACGCGGCCGAGTCGACCCCCGGAGTCACCCTCCACTTCGAGGCGCGGCTTGCGGCATTCGACCTGCCCGGCAACACGCTGACGTTCGAGCAGGGTGGCGCACGCGTCGACGTCGCACCCGACATCGTGCTGGCCTCGGACGGCTTCGGAAGCATTGTGCGCCAGAGCCTGGAGTCGCTCGGGCGGGTCAGCGTCGTCACCGACATGCTCGACTTCGGCTACAAGGAGCTCACGATTCCCGCGCGCGACGGGGAGTTCGCCCTCGACCCCGACGCACTCCACATCTGGCCGCGTGGCGCGTCGATGATGATCGCGCTGCCGAACCCGGACCACTCCTTCACTTGCACGCTCTTCTGGCCCAAGAGCGGGCCCGGCGGGTTCGACGAGCTGGAGACATCGGACGAGATCCTCGATCACTTCACCGCCGTCTACCCCGACGCCGTCCCGCTGATGCCGACGCTCGTCGAGGACTACCAGTTCAACCCCGTGGGCCTGCTCGCCACGGTCCACGCCGATCCCTGGCAGGTCGATGGCAAGGTCGGCCTCATCGGCGACGCGGCGCACGCGATCCTGCCCTTCTTCGGGCAGGGCGCGAACTGCGGGTTCGAGGACGTCGTCGAGCTCGACCGGTGCCTCGCGGAGGTCGGGGACGACTGGACCCTGGCGCTCCCGATGTACCAGGAACGCCGACGCGCCAATGCCGAGGCGATCGCCCAGCTCGCCAAGGAGAACTTCATCGAGATGCGGGACAAGGTGGGGTCACGGTCGTTCCTGCTCGCCCGCAGGCTCGAGCACGGCATCGAGAAGGTGCTGCCCGGCACCTACCTGTCCCGCTACGAGATGGTGTCGTTCACGACGATCCCGTACGCCGAGGTCATGGAGCGCGCGCGCAAGCAGCAGCGGATCCTGGCGGTGGCAGCGGGCGGCGCGGTGCTCGCTGTCGCGGCACTGGCCACCGGTGTCATCAGCCGGGTCACCGGCTCGGACGACTCATGACGACGCAGAGCCACCTCGTCGCGGGCAAGGCCACCCCGCGTGGGCGCTTCCCTCACGCCAAGCGGGCCGGGGACTTCATCTACGTGTCGGGCACGTCCAGCCGCCGCCCGGACGACACCTTCGTCGGGGTCGACATCGTCGACGGCGTGACGGTCCTCGACATCACCGCCCAGACGCGCGCCGTGATCGAGAACATCCGCGACATCCTGGCGGCTGCCGGCGCCGGGCTCGACGACCTCGTACAGGTGACGGCCTACCTCGTGGACATGGCGGACTTCACCGCCTACAACGCCGTCTACGCGCAGTACTTCACCGAGACCGGCCCGACCCGCACCACCGTGGCCGTGCACCAGCTGCCCCACCCTGACCTGCTGATCGAGATCCAAGCCGTCGCCTACAAGCCGGGAGATGCAGATGAGTGACGACCTCACGACGACCCTCGACTTCGACTCCTGGGTCGCCGAGCACGGCCCGCACCTCAAGCCGCCCGTCGGCAACAAGGAGGTGTTCCCGGGCCAGCAGGACTTCATCGTCATGGTCGTCGGCGGCCCCAACCAGCGGACCGACTACCACCAGGAGCCGTACGAGGAGGTCTTCTACCAGCTCACGGGGACCATGCACGTGGACCTGCAGACCCCCGAGGGCAAGCGCACCGTCACGATCGGGCCGGGCGAGATGTGGGTGCTCCCGCGCAACCTGCCGCACTCGCCGCAGCGACCAGAGGCTGGCTCGATCGGCCTCGTCTTCGAGCGCCCGCGCGAGGCCGGCGTCCTCGAGCACTTCCAGTGGTACTGCCTGGACTGCAACCACAAGATCCACGATGTCGAGCTGCAGGTGAGCGACATCGTCACCGACCTGCCGCCGGTGTTCGAGGCGTTCTACGCCGACGAGCAGGCCCGCACCTGCGACCAGTGCGGCGCCGTGCATCCTGGCAAGGGCTAGAGGTGCGGTACCGCATGGTCGGGCCCATGGACCGCTCGTGACCTCGCCGGTCGTCGACGTCCACTCCCACTACGTCCCCCAGGGCTGGCCGGACCTCGCCGAGGCCTGCGGCGGGGACGACTGGCCGTCGCTGCGCGTCGACTCGGTCACCGAGGCGACGATCATGCTCGGCGACCGGGAGTTCCGCCGCATCACCGACGCCTGCTGGAACGCCGACCAGCGCATCGTCGACATGAACCACGACGGCGTCGACCTGCAGGTGGTCTCGCCGACGCCGGTGTTCTTCGCATACGGCCGTACCGCTCAGCAGGCCGCATCCGTGGCCGCGATCTTCAACGACCTCGCCCTCGACATCACGGCTCAGGCTCCTGAGCGCCTCATCCCGTTCTGCCAGGTGCCTCTGCAGGACGCCGACGCCGCCTGCCGGGAGCTGGACCGGTGCATGGAGAACGGCCACGCCGGCGTCGAGATCGGCAACCATGTCGGCGACGCCGACCTCGATGCCGAGGGTGTCCTCACCTTCCTGCAGCACTGCGCGAACACAGGGGTGCCCGTGTTCGTCCATCCGTGGGACATGCCGACAAGCCCTCGGCTCGACCGCTGGATGTCGCAATGGCTCGTGGGCATGCCCGCCGAGACGCACCTGTCGATCCTCGCCCTGGTCCTCGGTGGCGGCTTCGACCGGCTGCCCGCATCGCTGCGGATCGCCTTCGCGCACGGCGGCGGCTCGTTCGCGTTCTGGCTGGGACGGGCCGACAACGCGTGGAAGCGCCGACACGACGTCGTCCGCGGGGCCAGCGAGCACCCGCCCTCCCACTACGTCGGCAGGTTCAGCGTCGACTCGGTCGTGTTCACCGAACCCGCCTTGCGGCTTCTCGTCGACACCCTCGGCGCGCAGAACGTGATGATGGGCAGCGACTACCCGTACCCGCTGGGCGAGCGGCCGGCTGGCGCCGTTGTGCGGCACGCGAGCCTGCCTGCTGACGAGCGGACGGCGATCCTCGGCGGCAACGCCCTGCGCTTCCTGGGCCGCTAGCCGCGTCGCCGCGGCTCCCATCGGAACAGCCGCCACGCGAGCAGGGCGGCAACCCCTCCCCAGACCGCGATGGCCGCGGCGTGCACGAGCCACTCGCTCCCGATGCCGGCCCCGTACGCGGTCTGGGTCGCGAGCCAGGACATGTGACGCAGCGGGAAGACCCATGCGATCGTCGACAGCATCGGCGGAAGGTCGGGCGCGTTGACGAAGATGTCCGAGATCATCGACAGCGGGAGCAGGGTCGCCAGCGCGAGCGCGGTCGCCGACTGCGGTGAGTCGACGAGGCACGCGAGCAGCATGCCGAGTGCAGCAGCCGAGGCGATGATGAGGACGTAGACGGCCACGGTCATCAGCACGGCCAGCGGCCCCACCCGCACTCCGAAGAGGACGGCGCCGATCCCGAAGACCAGTGCGACCGTCATGAGACCCAGCACGAGGGCTGCTCCGACACGTCCGGAGATGTAGGCCGATGGCGGCAGTGGGGTCCCTCGCCATCGCTTGAGGATCCCGCGCGAGCGGTCGTCCACCACCGTGCCCGAGATGTTCACGTACGACATGACGGCGACGCCGTAGACGGAGAACGCTGCCGCCAGGTACTGCGGCAGCGGCATGCCGCCCCAGCTCACGTCGCTGCCGTAGATCGCGGAGAAGAACACCAGCAGGATGACGGGGAACGCCACCGCGAAGAAGACGGACATCGGGTCCCTCAGCACGCCCATGGTCGAGTAGCGCACCTGCCCGCGGACGAGACCCCACCTCGTGGGCGTCTCGGTCTTCCGCGCCGGGGACAGTGACGCGGCCGGGACCAGAGCCCGCACATCCCCCTCATCGCCGACCCCCTCATCCGTGGCACCTCTGCGGCCCCGGCGTCGGCTGCGCGACGGCCGAGGCTCCCAGGTGAACAGCAGGAGTGCGACCACGACCCCGCCTATACCCCAGGCAGCCATGACCGCCAGGTGGTCCCAGTACAGGCCGCTGCCCGTCAGGAACGGATTGAAGCCATCGGCGACCGCATTGACGAAGTGCTTCAGCGGGAAGGCCCAGCCGACCGAGTCGAGCCAGTCCGGGAGCTCCACGATGAAGATGTCGGAGATGAAGGCCAGCAGGATCAGGCCGCCATTGGTGAGGGCCTGGGTCGCACCGGGGGTGGGGGCGATCGAGACGGCGGCGAGGCCCAGGGCGGCGAAGCAGAAGACCCCGACGACGACCGTGAGGAGAACGGCCGGAAGCGTGCGCCAGACGATCTCGACGTCATAGAAGAGCACGCCGATCCCCACCAGCGCCAGCAGGGACAGCAGCGAGACGAACATGGCGGTGAGGATGCGCCCCGCGAGGTGCACCCAGGGCGGCAGCGGGGTGCACCGCAGGCGCTTGAGGACGCCGGCCTCGCGGGCGTAGGCCACGCCCAGCGCGAGGGAGACGAACGATGCCATGCAGATCCCGAACACCGCGAAGACGGGGGCGAGGAACTGTGCCAGGCGGATGCCGGATCGGTCGTCCACGATCGAGTTCCCCGCGATCGCGCTGATGACGACGAGGAAGGTCGCCGGGAAGACGAGGGTGAAGAAGGCGGCGACGGGGGTGCGCCAGAAGCTCCGTGACGAGTAGCGGAACTGCCCCCAGATCAATGATGGCGTCGAGGGCCGGCTGACGACGTCACGGGCGTTCACCGGTGTCTCCCGTCAGGCGGAGGTACACGTCCTCCAGCGTGGCCCGCGACAGCGTCAGGTCCGCGAGCTCGACCCCCTGCTGCAGCGCCCAGGCCGTCACGGCCTGCAGGTCGGCAGTGGGCTGCGTGGTCTCCACGGTCACCGCTCGGTCGTCGGCCCGCACCGTTCCCGTGACGGTCGGCAGCTCATCGAGTCCCGTGCCCGGGGGCAGCGTGAACCCGATGACCGCGATCCGCTCACGTGCCACGAGATCCGCGGGAGCGTCGACGGCCACGAGTCGGCCCGCCACCATGACGCCCACCCGGTCCGCGAGGGCCTCGGCCTCCTCCATGTAGTGCGTGGTCAGCAGGATGGTCGTTCCCAGCGACCGCAGCGACGAGATGAGCTCCCAGGCCCGCCGACGGGCGGAGGGGTCGAAGCCGGTCGTCGGCTCGTCGAGGAACAGCAGGCGCGGGTCACCGACGAGTCCGAGCGCGAGGTCGAGCCGGCGACGCTGACCCCCCGACAGGGTCTTCGTCCTGGCGTCCGCCTTGTCGGACAGTCCCACCAGGTCGATGAGCTCGTCGGGGTCGCGCCGGCGGGGATAGAGCGACGCATACAGGCGGACGAGCTCGCGAACGGTGAACTCCTCGTCGAACCCCGCCTCCTGCAGCACGACGCCGATCTGCTCGCGGTAGGCGCGTCCCCCGATGGCCGGATCGAAGCCCTCGACGGTCACGGTGCCCGACGTGCGTTCGCGGTGTCCCTCGAGGATCTCCACGGTCGTCGTCTTGCCCGCCCCGTTGGGCCCGAGGAGGGCGAACACCTCTCCCCGTCGGACCGTGAACGTGAGGTCGTCCACCGCACGGACGTCCCCGTAGTCCTTGCGCAGCCCTGTCACGACGATGACGTCGTCCATGCCTCCATTGTCCCGCGGCTCGTCGGCTCATGCCGGGTCGGCGAGACACGGCCCGCGGATTCCGCTGGCTATCCTTGACGCCACGCCCCTGTAGCTCAGTGGTAGAGCAACCGCCTTGTAAGCGGTAGGTCGTCAGTTCAAACCTGACCGGGGGCTCCACCAGGCCCT
Organism: uncultured bacterium; assembly: GCA_963700255.1. GTDB lineage: Bacteria > Actinomycetota > Actinomycetes > S36-B12 > S36-B12 > UBA10649. The sequence continues at coordinate 22,012 of CAVOWW010000012.1, forward strand.
GCGCACGCGCAGGAGTCGGCGAGCCCCCGGATCAGCAGCGGTCGGGAGATCAGTCCGAGGAGCTGAAGGCCGCGTCGAACGCGGAGTCGGGGGCCGCGAACGCGTTGCGGCGCACGAACTCGAGTGCCTCCGGAGCGCCCAGGAGGCGATCCATGCCCGCGTCCTCCCATTCGACCGAGATGGGACCCTCGTAGCCGATGGTGTTCAGCATGCGGAAGCACGCCTCCCACGGGACATCGCCACGTCCGGTCGAGACGAAGTCCCAGCCGCGACGCGGGTCGGCCCACGGCAGGTGCGAGCCCAGTCGTCCGTTGCGGCCGTTGCCCACCTGACGCTTCGCGTCCTTGCAGTCCACGTGGTAGATCAGCTCGCGGAAGTCCCACAGGAACCCGACGGGATCGAGGTCCTGCCACACGAAGTGGCTCGGATCCCAGTTGAGGCCGAAGGCGGGCCGGTGGCCGATCGCCTCGAGGGTGCGCACGGTCGTCCAGTAGTCGTAGGCGATCTCCGACGGATGCACCTCATGGGCGAACTTGACCCCCACCTCGTCGAACACGTCGAGGATCGGGTTCCACCGGTCGGCGAAGTCGCGGTAGCCGGCATCGACCATCTCCTGGGTGACGGGCGGGAACATGGCGACGTACTTCCACACCGACGAGCCGGTGAAGCCGATGACGACGTCCACGCCCATCCGCCGGGCCGTGCGCGCGGTCAACTTCATCTCCTCGGCCGCCCGCTGGCGCACGCCCTCCGGATCGCCGTCGCCCCACACCTTCGAGCCCGACGATGTCCTTGTGCCGCTGGTCGATCGGGTCATCGCAGACGGCCTGGCCCTTGAGGTGGTTGGAGATGGCCCAGCACTTCAGGTTGTACTGCTCGAGGATGTCCAGGCGATCCTGGATGTATGCATCGTCCTCGGCGCCTCGCCAGGGATCGAGATGATCACCCCAGCAGGCGATCTCGAGCCCGTCGTAGCCCCACCCGGAGGCCAGCCGAGCGACCTCCTCGAACGGGAGGTCCGCCCACTGGCCCGTGAAGAGCGTGAATGGTCGCGTCATCGCGTGTGCCTCTCTCTGTGTCGTGATGCCTGAGCCTGATCGCCGATCAGCGGACGCCGTACAGGTGCTCGAGTGCCAGCTGGTCGAGGCGCTCGAAGTGCATCCCCCGCTTGGCAAGTCCGTCGAGGTCGTACGTCGCCTCACGAAGGTCCGCGAGGGTCTCCCCGGGCGCCAGCGTCGGATCCCACAGCTCGAGGACCCGGGAGTCGACGGTCGCCTGCTGCACCTCGGGATCGGCCCTGAACGCACGCACCTTGTCGCGCAGGATCAGGTAGTTGCGCATGTTGGCTCGCGCCGTCTCCCACACGTCGTCCGCGTCCTCGGTCCGTGGCGGCTTGTAGTCGAAGTGCACGAACCCGTCGTAGCGCGGGGCCCGGCCGCCGAGTCCCTCGACCACGTCGACGGCCCAGAAGGCGCCGCGCGCATTGCCCGCGCCGAAGCGCAGGTCCTGGTCGAAACGGGGGCCGTTCTGACCGTTCAGGTCGATGTGGAACAGCTTGCCCTGCCACAGCGCCTGGGCGATCCCGTGCGCGTAGTTGAGGCCCGCCATCTCCTCGTGGCCCACCTCCGGGTTGAGCCCCACGCGCGTCGGCTCGTCCAGCTGGGTGATGAAGGCCATCGCATGCCCGATGGTGGGGAGCAGGATGTCACCGCGAGGCTCGTTGGGCTTCGGCTCGATGGCGAAGCGGATGTCGTACCCCTGCTCGCGGACGTAGGCGCACAGGTGGTCGAGGGCTTCGCGCAGCCGGTCCAGCGCCGCGTGGATGTCCTTCGCCGCCCCGGACTCCGCGCCGTCGCGTCCGCCCCAGAGCACATAGGTCTTCGCTCCCATGCGGGCGCCGAGGTCGATGTTCCGTGCTGCCTTCGCGAGCGCGTACCGCCGGACCTCCCGGTCGTTCGAGGTGAATCCGCCGTCCTTGAAGACCGGACTGCTGAACAGGTTGGTGGTGGCCATGTCCACGGCCATGTTGTTGTCCTCGAGGGCGGCGCTGAAGCGCTCGAGCGTGCGCTCGCGAGTCGCGTCGTTCGGCACCACGTCGTCATCGTGGAAGGTGATGCCTGCTGCGCCGAGTCCCGCGAGCCGCTCGACAGCCTCGACCGGATCGAGCTCGTCACGGACGGCACCACCGAACACGTCGACGCCTCGCCAGCCGACCGTCCAGAGGCCGAAGCTGAACTTGTCCTGCGGTACCGGTGTCCAACGGTCGTTCATGCGGGGATCTCCATCCATGCGGAGTTGCTGGCGGCGCTCTTCTCGACTGTGTCGAGAATGCGTTGGACGCGCAGGCCGTCGGCGAACGACGGACGCGGGTCGCGATCGTGGGCGATGTCCTCGACCAGGTCCACGACCTGGTGGGTGAAGCCATGCTCGTAGCCGATCAGGTGTCCCGCCGGCCACCAGTGCGCGACGTACGGATGCACGGCCTCGGTGACGAGGATGCGGCGGAACCCTGCGGTCTCGGAGTCATCGTGGTTGTCGAAGAAGTGGAGGATGTTCATGTCCTCGAAGTCGAAGGCAACCGAGCCTTCCGATCCGTTGATCTCGATGCGGATGGCGTTCTTGCGTCCGGTGGCGAACCGCGTCGCCTCGAAGGTCGCCAGTCCGCCGCCGCCCATGCGGGCGATGAAGATCGCGGCGTCGTCGACGGTCACCTCCCCCATCACGGTTCCGGCTGTCCCCGACAGTCCGGTCGTGCTCTCCGGGAGCGGGCGCTCCTTGATGAAGGTCTCCGTCATCGCGCTGAGCCCGGTGATGTCCTCCCCCGTGATGTACTGGACGAGGTCGATGATGTGCGCCCCGATGTCGCCAAGGGCACCTGAGCCGGCCACCTCCCGACGGAGCCGCCAGAACAGCGGTGCGTTCGGGTCGACGATCCAGTCCTGCAGGTACTGCGCCCGCACGTGCCGGATCACGCCGATGCGCCCCTGGGCAACGAGCCTCTGGGCGAGGCCGATGGCGGGCACGCGACGGTAGGTGAAGCCCACCATCGAGCGCACGCCCGCCTTCGCGGCCTTCTCGGCGGCGGCTGCCATGGCCTCGGCCTCGGCAACGCTGTTGGCGAGCGGCTTCTCGCAGAGGACGTGCTTCCCGGCTTCGAGCGCCTCGATCGCGATCTCCGCGTGCGTGTCGCCAGGGGTGCAGATGTCGATCAGGTCGATGTCAGGGCGCTTGATCACCTGGTGCCAGTCGGTCTCGACCGACTGCCAGCCGAACCGGGCGGCGACCTCATCCGCGGCGGTCGCGTTCCTGCCGCAGATGGCGGCGAGCTCGGGCGCCATGGGGAGGTCGAAGAAGCTGGGGGCGTTGCGCCAGGCCTGCGAGTGCGCGGCGCCCATGAATGCGTATCCGATCATCCCGACCCGCAGGGTTCGGGCTTCAGTGGAAGTCATCGTCTGTCCTCTGCCGGTGGGGTCCGGTGGGGGCGAGTGCGGTACTCGCCCCCACCGTTGAGGTGTCTAGGACTCGAAGGCGGTGGGCAGGTACTGGTCCACGTTCTCCTTGGTCACCACTGGTGCGTACAGCATCACCTTGCGGGGTGCCTCGACCTCGACGAGGTCGCTGAGCGCCTTGCCCTGGACGATCATGCGGGCAAGGTCGATGCCGTCAGCAGCCTGGGTCGACGGGTAGATGACGGTCGCCTTGAGCACCGTGTCGTCGGCCTGGATGGACCGCATGACGTTCGCGCTGCCGGCGCCGCCGACCATGACGAACTCGTCACGGCCCGCAGCCTCGATGGCCGCCATGACGCCGACGCCCTGGTCGTCGTCGTGGTTCCACAGGCCGTCGATCTTCGGAGCAGCCTGCAGCAGGTTCGCGGCGGCCTCTTCGCCCGACTCGACGGTGAACTCTGCCGCCACCCGGTTCGACACGGTCAGGCCGCAGCCGGCCAGTGCGTCGGCGAATCCCTTGCTCCGATCCTGCGTCAGCGGCAGGGAGTCGATGCCGGCGATCTCGGCGATGATCGCGTCGGGGTTGTCGCCGAACAGGTCGCACATGTAGGTGCCCGCGGACACGCCCATGCCGTAGTTGTCGCCGAGCACCGTCGAGCGCGCAGCGAACGGGCTGCTGAACTCACGATCGACGTTGATGACCGTGATCCCGGCCTCCATCGCCTTGGTGGCCACGTCCGTGAGCGCTGCCCCGTCGAACGGGAGCATCACGATGGCATCGACACCGTCGTTGATGAAGGTCTCGATCTGGCTGATCTGCAGGTTCACGTCGTTGGTGCCCTCGGCGACGATGAGCTCGACGTCCGAGTACTTGGCTGCCTCGTCCTGCGCGGCCTGGGTGATGGCACCCATCCAGCCGTGATCCGCTGCGGGGGCCGAGAACCCGATCCGCACCATCTCGCCGGGGGCGTCATTCGCGCTGACGTCCGTGTCGGCTGCTGCCGATCCGGCTGCCGAGGCCGCGGCGGTCGCTGCGGCTTCACTGGATTCGGTGGATGTCGAGTTGCTCGTGCATCCCGCGATGAGTGCGCTCGCTGCGACCACGATCCCTACCGTGGTGACGAGCCTGGTGCTCCGTGCTCTCATGGTTTCCTCTTTCTGTGGTTTCCGACATCCCGGGGGATGAGGGATTGATGCCCGCTCGGGACGTGCGCGCGGCGGTCAGGTGATGGCTCTGCTGCGGTCTGCGATGCGCTGCTGAAGCAGCACGGCGACGACGATGATCACCCCCTTCGCAATCGCCTGCGCGGAGATCGAGAGGTTGTTGAGGGTGAAGATGTTGTTCAGGATGGTGAAGATCAGGACGCCGATCACGGTGCCGGTGATGGTGCCGCGGCCACCGGTCAGCAGGGTTCCACCGATGACGACGGCGGCGATGGCGTCCAGCTCGTAGAGCATGCCGTGGGTCGAGCTGCCCGTGGTCGTTCGCGCCATGATCATGACGGCGGCGATACCGCAGGTCGAGCCGAGGAGGGCGTAGAGCCAGAGCGTCTGCCTCTTCACGCGGATGCCGGCCAGACGGGCCGCCTCCGCGTTGCCGCCCACGGCGAAGGTGCGGCGGCCGAACGTCGTCCTGTTGAGCAGGATCCAGCCGATCACCGCGACGAAGGCGAAGATGAGGACCAGCACCGGGATGCCCACCACATCGGCACCGAAGGTGTCGAGGAAGCCCCGCACGGAGATGATCTGCGTCTTGCGGTCGGCGATGATCTCGGCGAGTCCCCGCGCTGCGGCCAGCATGGCCAGGGTCGCGATGAAGGGTGCGATCTTCCCGTAGGCCACCAGGAGCCCGTTGACCAGGCCCACGCACGTCGCCACGATGATCGCGCTGGTGACCATGACGATCCAGTGGAAGTCGGTCGCCATCGTCTGGGTCGCGACGGTGGTGGCCCACACCGAGGCGAGCGCGACGTTCGCGCCCACCGAGAGGTCGATGCCGCCGCCGATGATGACGAAGGTCATGCCGATGCTCACGACGCCGATGACCGAGCCGAGGCGGAGGATCGTCAGGGTGTTGTCGACGCTGGCGAAGCGCTCGCCGCCGGTGACGATGCCGACGATGATCAGGATGACGAGAGCCAGCACGAGTCCGAGGTTGCGACCCACGGAGCCGCGGAAGATCTTCCTGAGCCCCGACACCTCGGGAGCGGAGTCGTCCGGACCGACGGGGGGCGGACCGGACGCTGAGACGGTCGCAGTCGAATCGCTCATCGTGCGTTTCCCTCCATCACGAGCCCGAGCACGTCGGACTCCTCGATCTCTTGCGCCGGACCGTCGTGGACGATGCGGCCATCACGTACCACCAGCACCCGATCGGACAGGCCGAGGACCTCGGGCACTTCGCTGCTCACAAGGAGCACGGCCACGCCGGAGTCGGCCAGTCCGCGGATGAGGGCGTACAGCTCGCTTCGCGCTCCGACGTCGACACCGCGCGTGGGTTCGTCGAGGAGGAGCACCCGGCAGCCCTTGAGCAGCCATCGCGCGAGCACGACCTTCTGCTGGTTCCCGCCCGAGAGCGTTCGGACGTCTCTCTGCGGATCCGCGGGACGGACGTCCAGCGTCTGGATCTCCTGGGTGGCCGCCTGCGTCTCCTTCGACCTGCGGAGGAAGGGACCGACCGCGAACCGACGCAGGGAGGCGAGGGTGACGTTGCTGACCACCGTCTGGTCGAGCAGCAGGGCCTGGCCCTTGCGCTCCTCGGGGCACAGGCCGACTCCCGCGGCCACCGCCGCGGCCACGGACCCGGCCCGCAGGGACGTGCCGTCCACGCTCACCGATCCGGACTCGACGCGGCGCGCCCCGTACACGCTCTCGAGGATCTCCGAGCGGCCCGAGCCCACGAGGCCCGCCAGTCCGACGACCTCTCCGGGATGCACGGTGAAGCTGACGTCCTGGAACTCGCGGGCACGTGAGATCCCCGCCACGTCCAGCGACGGGGCGCCGGTGAACTCCCGTCCGCTCCGCGGCGGGAAGACGTACTCGATCGTGCGGCCGGTCATCAGCCGGATGACATCGGCGGTGGGGGTCGTCCTGGCCGGGAGCCCCGTGGCCACCGTCCGCCCGTCCTTGAGGACGGTGACGCGATCGCCGATCGCCCGGATCTCCTCCAGCCGATGGGAGATGTAGATGACCGCGACGCCGTTGGCGGTCAGGTCGCGGATGACCTCGAACAGCCGGGCTACCTCGCCCTGGTCGAGCACGGCAGACGGCTCGTCCATGATCATCAGCTTCACGTCTCGGGACAGTGCGCGCGCCATGCTGACGATCTGCTTCCCGGCGGCAGGCAGGGTGCCGACGACGGCACTCGGCGAGATCTCCGGGTGACCGAGGCGCTTCAGCAGCTCGACCGCCGAGTTCCGCTCGGAACGACGTTCGGCGAATCCCAGGCGACTGGGCTCATGCCCCAGGGTGATGTTCTCGGCGACGGTGAGGTCGTTGACGAGGTCGAGCTCCTGGTAGATGGTCGCGATGCCGAGGCGCATGGCGGCCATGGGGGTGGCCAGCCGGACGAGGTCGCCGTTCCACGTGATCGTGCCCTCGTCCGGATGGTGCGCACCCGAGAGGACCTTGATCAGCGTCGACTTTCCGGCGCCGTTCTGTCCGAGGAGGCAGTGGACCTCACCAGCCACCACATCGAGGTCGACACCATCGAGTGCGCGCACGCCGGGGAACTTCTTGACGATCCCCGTCATGGTCAGCAGCGGGGTTCCCATCGGGTTCGTGGGGTCTGCGCTCACGTGCTTCGACCTCCCGCCGACTTTCTACATGTGAGAACATTCTTATGCATAGATTGTGCGTAAGAGAGTCGAAATGCAGTTTATCGATGCTCAGTTCCATCACAAATCGATAACATTTCCACCGAAGGGAGGGCCGGATGCCACTCGAGTCGCCGCCAGCGCGACCTAGGATGCGTGGCGGGATGCGGCCCGAGGGGCCCGAGATGAGGGGCCTGTCGGTGACGCTTCACTCCGCAACAGCCGACCACCTCGTGCCGATCCTCAATCTCATCCGATTCGGTCAGGCGAACACCCGACCCGAGATCTCCCGGCTGATGGGGCTGGGCCGGACTGTCGTGACCCAGCGCGTCGCCGAACTCATCGAGGCCGAGCTCGTCGTCGACGGGGCCCTGGCCGAGTCCACCGGCGGGCGTCCGTCACGCAGCCTCGCCTTCAACGCCCCGCTCGGCACTCTGCTGGTCGCGGAGCTCGGCGCAACGGCGGTGAACGCCGCACTGACCAACCTGTCCGGCGACATCGTCGAGCGGCGGCATGAGGACATCGACATCGCCGACGGTCCCGACATCGTCCTTGGCATCGTCGAGCGAATCTTCGACGATCTCGTGGCAGCGCACCCGCGCCCGGACATCTGGGGAATCGGGATCGGCCTGCCCGGCCCAGTGGAGTTCAGCAACGGCTCACCGACGTCGCCTCCGATCATGCCGGGCTGGGACCGCTATCCCGTGCGGGTACGCCTGTCCTCCCGGTACCACGCGCCGACCTGGATCGACAACGACGTGAACCTGCTGGCCCTGGGCGAACTTCGCCGCGGGATCGCCATCGGAGTCGAGGACGCCATCTTCGTCAAGATCGGCACGGGCATCGGCGCTGGGCTCATCTCCGAGGGGCAGCTTCATCGAGGGGCGCAGGGGGCCGCTGGCGATATCGGCCACGTCCGGGTCACCGAATCGACGACGGAGGTGTGCCGGTGCGGCAAGGTCGGCTGCCTCGAGGCGCTCGCCGGAGGCCATGCGATCGCCCGCCGAGCGCTAGCCGCTACGCACGCTGATTCGAGCCCGTTCCTGGCGGAGCTGCTCGCGTCGGGCCAGACACTGACGGCGCAGGACGTGTCCACCGCCGCAGCGCGCGGGGACCTCGTCGCCAACCAGATCCTGAGCGATTCGGGCCAGCTGATCGGGCAGACCATCGCCGCGATGGTCAACTTCTTCAACCCGTCGCTCGTCATCATCGGTGGCGGAGTCGCCAACGCGGGCGACCGATTCCTCGCCTCCATCCGGCAGAGCATCTACGAGCGCTCCCTGCCGTTGGCCACACGCGACCTTCGCATCGCGCGGTCAGAGCTCGGCGACGTCGCCGGCATCTACGGGGCTGCCGCACTGGTCGCCGACCAGATCCTCTCCCGTCATGTGCTGCCCCACTGGATCGAGCGGGGAAGCACCGCAGGGCTGCCGGAGCTTCCGCTGCTGGCCGGCGCCTGACAACCCGCACGTCTTCTCGCCCCAACCTCGACGCAACTCACGTACCATCGCCACGTGCCCTATCTCCTCGCCGCGTTCGCGATCATCGTCCCGGTGATCCTCGTGGTCCAGACCGTGCGCGGCCGCGTGCGCGTGCAGTGCTGCGCGGTCGAGCCGTCCCGCGACCTTCGGATGCGCACCGCAGCGGACGAGCACTCCCCCACGCCGTGAGCACTGCAGCACAATGACCCGGTGAGCATCCTCGCCATCGACCAGGGCACGTCTGCCACCAAGGCGGTCATCTGGTCCGAGCAGGGGATCACCGCCGAGATCGACGTGCCGGTGCGTGGACTCACCCACGACGGAGACGCGATCGAGCAGGACCCGGAGTCGCTCTGGGAGAGCATCCTGCAGGCGGGCCGGCAGGCCATGGACGCCGCGGACACCCCCATCCGCGCCGTGGCGATCGGCAACCAGGGCGAGACCGTCCTCGCCTGGGACCGCCGCACGGGACTGCCGGTCGGACCAGCCGTGTCATGGCAGGACCGGCGCTCCGCATCGGTCACCGCCGGCATGGATCCCGCTGATGCCGACTACCTCCATCAGGCCACCGGCCTGCCGGTTGACCCCTACTTCGCAGCCCCCAAGCTCGCCTGGCTTCAGCGCAGGGTCGACCTCCCCGGTGGTGGCGACATCGTCGTCACCACCATCGACGCCTGGGTCAACTTCCGCCTGGCCGGCGCGTACGCGACCGACCTGTCGACCGCGTCGCGCACTCAGCTCCTCGACGGCGAGAGCCTGCAGTGGTCCGAGCGGGCCGCGGGGATCTACGGCCTTCCGCTCGCTGCCCTCCCCGAGCTCGTGCCCTGTGATGCCACTCTGGGGACGACGACCGCGTTCGGCGCGCCGATGCCCGTCGCCGGCGTCATGGTCGATCAGCAGGCGGCCCTCCTCGCGGAGGGCTGCACGGAGCCGGGGTCGGCGAAGTGCACGTACGGCACGGGGATCTTCCTGCTCGCCAACATCGGTCGGGCGCACACTCCCTCGTCCTCGGGACTGGCCACGTCCCTCGCGTGGGCCATGCGGGACGGCACGCGCGCCTCGTGCGTCGATGGGCAGGTGTACAGCGCGGGAGCGGCTGTCGCCTGGCTCCAACGCGCCGGGCTGATCGATGGTCCAGCCGATCTCGATGCGCTCGCCGGCGTGGTGCACGACACCGACGGCGTCAGGTTCGACCCCTCGTTCTCGGGCCGCGGTGCCCCGCAGTGGGATCCGTCGGCGGCGGCGAGCATCACCGGGCTGGGGCTGTCGACCCGCCGCGAGCACATCGTGCGAGCGTTCCTCGAGGGGCTCGCGGCGGAGGTCACGGCATTGGCCCGCGCCGTCGAGTCGGACGTGAACGCCCCTCTCTCCGCACTTCGCGTCGACGGCGGCCTCACGCAGTCGTCGGTCCTCATGCAGCTGCAGGCCGACGGCCTCGGGATCCCGATCGAGGTGTATCCGCACTCCTGCGCCACCGCCCTCGGACTGGCGGCCGCGGCACTGCGTGCGCTCGACGGCGCGGGCGCCGAGGACGCCATCATCCACGGCTGGCGGCCGCAGCGCGTGTACGAGCCCGCGTCATGACTCGCATCGCGGTCATCGGTGCCGGTGCGGTCGGGTGCGCCACCGCCAGTGCCCTCGTCCGCGCAGGGCATGACGTCACCCTGATCGAGGCCCGGTCCGACGTCGGGGCGGGGACGAGCAAGGCGAACACCGCGATCTGGCACACCGGCTTCGACGCGAAGCCCGGCACCCGCGAGGCCGGACTCGTGGCCCGCGGGCACCGGCTGCTCGCAGAGCGCGCGGACGCCATGAACTGGCCCCTCGAGCGCACCGGTGCGCTCCTGGTCGCCTGGGACGACGAGCAGCTCGCGCGCCTCGACGGCATCGTCGCCAACGCGGAGCAGGTCGGCTACCACGCCATCGAGCGGCTGACGGTCGACCGGACCTACGCCTCGGAGCCTCACCTCGGCGAAGGGGCACGGGGTGCTCTTCGCGTCCCGGACGAGGGCCTCCTCGACCCGTGGTCGATCGTCATCGGCCTCGCCACCGACGCTGTCGTCAACGGCGCGACGCTGCTCACATCGGCACCCGTGACCGGCATGGAGCAGCGGGAGTCGTCCTACGCGATCACTGCCGGTCGACACGTCGTCGAGGTCGAGTGGGTAGTCAATGCGGCGGGCCTGAACAGCGACGAGGTCGACCGGATGCTGGGCGAGGACGCTTTCACCGTGACGCCACGACGCGGCCAGCTCATCGTCTTCGACAAGCTCTCGCGTGGACTGCTGGAGCACATCATCCTGCCGGTGCCGACCGCCACGACGAAGGGCGTGCTCGTCTCGCCGACGGTATACGGGAACATCCTGCTCGGCCCCACCGCCGAGGACCTGCCGGACAAGAACGCGAGCCAGACCACCCGCGCGGGGCTCGACGGCCTGCTCGCCATGGGCCACCGGATCCTGCCGGCACTGCTGGACGAGGAGGTCACGGCGACCTACGCGGGCCTGCGAGCCGCGACCGAGCACTCCGACTACTGCCTGGCGGTGATCTCCTCCAAGCGGTACGTGCGCATGGGCGGCATCCGGTCCACCGGCATCTCGTCCTGCCTGGCCCTCGCCGAGGAGGCGACCCTCGCGCTCGCGGAGCACGCGGCACCTCCCACGCCGCTCGCCGAACCGGTCACCATCGCCATGCCGAACCTCGCGGAGGCGCGACTGCGGCCGTACGCCGATGCCGATCTCATCGCCCGCGATCCCGCATTCGGACGCGTCGTCTGCCTCTGCGAGCGCGTGACCAGCGGAGAGATCCGTGATGCGCTGGGCAGCCCGATCCCGGCGCGGGACATCGACGGCATCCGGCGACGGACCCGCGCGCTCGCGGGCCGGTGCGCGGGGTTCCACTGCGGGTCGACGGTCACGGCCATGCTGGAGTCGGGTGGCCGGGATGCCTGACGTCGTCATCGTCGGCGCCGGGCCAGCCGGGCTGACGCTCGCCCGCGACCTCCGCGCTCGCGGAGTCCATGACGTCGTCGTCGTCGATCGGGATGACGAGCCGGGCGGCGTGCCCCGCTATTCGCACCACCCGGGCTACGGCCTGCGCGACCTCCACCGGTCCATGACCGGCCCGGCCTACGCGCGTCGCCTCTCGGACGTCGCAGCGTCCGCCGGGGCCGACGTCCGCATGCAGACGACGGTCACCGACATCCTGCCTCGGCGACGGAGTGGTCGCTGTCGACGTCACCTCCCCCATGGGGCGCGCCTCGCTGACCGCCCGTGCGCTGGTGCTCGCGACCGGATGCCGCGAGCGGCCTCGAGCGGCACGCCTCGTCCCCGGCACTCGTCCCGCCGGGGTGCTCACGACGGGCTGGCTGCAGCGAGCCGTGTACCTCGCCGGCCAGCAGCCGGGCACGCGCGCGGTCGTCGTGGGTGCCGAGCACGTCTCGTACTCCGCGGTGATGACGCTCGCGCACGCCGGCTGCGCCACCGTCGCGATGGTGACGGATCGGCCCACGCACACGTCGTACACGGCGTTCGACCTCGGTGCACGCACTTCGCTACCGGTTCCCTCTGCTGACCCGCACGACCGTCAGCGGCATCCAGGGCGGCGACCGCGTGACGGCCGTCGAGGTCACCGACCACGCCACCGGCGCTACTCCGTCATCGAGTGCGACACGGTCGTCTTCACCGGCGACTGGGTCGCCGAGAACGAGCTGCCGCGCCGGCTCGGCGTCGTCATGAACAAGGCCAGCAGCGGGCCCGCCGTGGATGGCAGCTTCCGCACGACGGAGCCCGGCGTCTTCGCGGTCGGCAACCTGCTGCACCCAGCGAGCACCGCGGACCGGTGCGCGCTCGACGGGCGGTCCGCTGCCGCCGCCGTCGCCGAATGGGCAGGCGGCAGCGCACCCGCGTGGCGTTCGCGCGGCATCGACATCACCGTCGATGGGCCCGCACTGTGGGTGGTGCCCTCCGTCATCACCCACCGGGCCGACGAGAGCCAGCTGCTCCTGCAGGTGACGCGCCCGCTCACCCGCCCTCGCGTGACGGTGACCCAGTCGGGCCGTGAGCTCTGGTCGGGCCGGCTTCCGTGGGCGGCCCCCACTCGGCCCGCCCCGATCCCGGGCTCATGGCGCGCGCAGGTCGATCCCGCAGGTTCCGCGGTGCGCGTCACGATCTCGTGAACGCGCCCGGCCGCGCGCCTAGACTCCGAGCGTGAGCTCCCTCCCCGCACGTGCACAGGTGGTCATCATCGGCGGCGGGATCGTCGGCACCAGCGTCGCGTACCACCTCACCCACCTCGGCATGACCGACGTCGTGCTGCTCGAGCAGGGGCAGCTGTCGTCCGGCACCACCTGGCATGCGGCCGGCCTCGTGGGGCAGCTGCGGGCAACCGAGAGCGGCACGCGCCTCGTGCAGTACTCCGCGGAGCTGTACCAGTCGCTCGAGGCGGAGACCGGCCTGGGCACCGGCTACAAGCAGTGCGGCGGGGTCACGGTGGCCCGCACGGCCGAGCGCATGGTCCAGCTCCTGCGCACCGCGGCTGCGGCCGAGGCGTTCAACCTCGAGTGCGAGATCCTCACTCCGGCGCAGGCGCTGGACCGCTGCCCCATCCTCGAGACAGCCGACCTCCAGGGCGCGATCTGGCTGCCGTTCGACGGCACGGCCAACCCGACCGATGTCACGCAGTCCCTGGCGAAGGGCGCGCGGATGAACGGTGCCCGCGTCTTCGAGCGCACCCGCGTCATCGGCATCACGTCGAAGGACGGTGCGGTGACCGGCGTGCAGACCGATCAGGGGGACATCGAGGCGGAGATCGTCGTCAACTGCGCCGGGCAGTGGGCCAAGGCGGTCGGCGCCATGGTCGGCGTCACCGTCCCCCTGCACTCCTCTGAGCACTTCTACGTCGTGACCGAGCAGATCGACGGAGTCGACCGGATGATGCCGATCCTGCGCGACCCGGACGGCTACACGTACATGAAGGAGGAGGTCGGCGGCCTCGTCGTCGGCGGCTTCGAGCCGGTGGCCAAGCCGTGGGTCGCCCCTGACCAGATCCCCTACCCGTTCGAGTTCCAGCTGCTCGAGGAGGACTGGGACCACTTCGAGATCCTCATGGAGAGCGCGCTCCACCGTGTCCCGGTGCTGCAGCAGACGGGCATCAAGAAGTTCTACAACGGCCCTGGAGTCGTTCACCCCCGACAACCAGTTCATCCTCGGCGAGGCCCCGGAGATCAGGAACTTCTTCGTCGGCGCCGGCTTCAACTCCGTCGGCATCGCCTCGGCGGGCGGCGCGGGCCGGGCGCTCGCCCAGTGGATCGTCAGCGGGGAGCCGCAGTCCGATCTCGTCGGCGTAGACATCCGTCGCTTCGCCTCCTTCAACGGGAACAACCAATGGCTGCACGACCGCGTCGGCGAGGTCCTCGGCCTCCACTACTCGATTCCCTGGCCCAACCGCGAGTTCACCACGGCGCGTCCCTTCCGACGGTCACCGGTCCACGAGCGGGTCGAGGCTGCGGGTGCCTGCTTCGGCTCGAAGATGGGGTGGGAGCGACCCAACTTCTTCGCGCGGGACGATGCGGCGCCGGTCATCGACTACTCCTGGGGCAAGCAGAACTGGATCCCGTGGGTCGACGCCGAGCAGCGCGCGACGCGGGATGCGGTGGCACTGTTCGACGAGACCTCGTTCGGCAAGCTCCTCGTCCAGGGGCGAGACGCGGAGACCGTCCTGCAGTGGCTCTGCACCGCCGACGTCGCCGTCCCCATCGGGCGCACCGTCTACACAGGAGTCCTGAACGCACGCGGCACGTACGAGGCGGACGTCACCGTCACCCGCGTCGCCCACGACCAGTACCTGTGGATCACGGGGGCCGCCTCGGTGGTGCGCGACCGCGACTGGATCACGCGCCACGTGGGGTCCGACCAGCAGGTCAGCGTCACCGACGTCACGGGCGCCTACGCCGTCCTGGGCGTCATGGGACCGGGGTCGCGCGCGCTCCTGCAGTCGCTCTCCCGCGCCGACCTCAGCCACGACGCCTTCCCGTTCAGCACCAGCCAGGAGATCGACCTGGGCTACTGCACCGTGCGGGCCACCCGGCTCACCTACGTCGGCGAGCTCGGCTGGGAGCTGTACGTCCCGGCGGAGTTCGCCGTCAGCGTGTTCGACCTGCTGACCTCGGCGGGTGCGGATCGCGGGTTGGCCAACGCCGGGTACTACGCGATCAACGCACTTCGGCTGGAGAAGGGTTATCGCGCGTTCGGCACCGAGCTCACGCCCGACTACAACCCCGTCGAGGCGGGCCTGCTGTTCGCCACCAAGCTCAAGACCGACATCCCGTTCCTGGGCCGCGAGGCGCTGGAGGCAGCCCGCGCGACCGGCGTGCGCCGACGCCTCGTGTCCTTCGTCCTCGACGACCCCACGGTGATGATGTGGGGCGGGGAGCTGGTGCTGCGCGACGGCCTCGGCACCGGCCAGGTCACGTCCGCCGCCTTCGGGACGACCGTCGGATCTGCGTCGGCCTGGCCTACGTGTGGAGACCCGATGGCGAGATCGTCACGCCGGACTACCTCGAGGGCGGCGACTGGGAGGTCAGCGTCGGCGGGGTGCGAGTGGGCGTCAGCGTCAGCCTGAAGGCCCCCTACGACCCGACGTCAGCCCGCATCCGCGCCTAGCCCCGCGAACGGTCACTACGCGCGAACGGTCACTACGCGCACTACCCCCGACGCGCGAACGGTCACTACGCGTGCGCGTAGTGACCGTTCGCGGATGGTTCCGCCGGGATCAGGTCCCGGGGGGCTGGTGGAAGCCCTTGTGCTCGTGCTCGAGCTCGATCTCGTCCGCCGACGACACTTCCGGCGGCAGGTCGATCGTCATCTTCGGTCCGGTGAACCACTTCTTGGCCGACACATGCCAGCCGATCCACAGGAGGATCAGGATGACGCCCAGGACGATCGGCGCGTAGTTGACCGACTTCCAGTCGAAGGGCACCTCGTCGGCGCTCGGCGCACCCAGGAAGCCACGCATGAAGCCGGGAGCGCCAGCGGGATACAGGGGCAGGATGAAGTACACCGACGTGATCAGGATCTCCGCGATGGCCAGCGGCGCCATCCACTTCCACTTGTTCCCCAGGTTCCACGACCCCTGCTTGAAGGACGTACCGGCCCTCCAGCGGTAGTAGATCGGGATGGCGAACGCCAGGTAGAGACCGAGGACACCGATCGACACGACGGCGAAGAAGGCCGTCACCGTGTAGATCGGGGCGTCCTCCGTGCCGATGTTGACCTTGAAGAGCGCCGGAAGGGTGAGCACGAGGCCCGCCACCGAGACGGCCAGCACGGCCTGGACGGGCGTCTTGTTCTTGCTCAGGCTCGCCCAGTACTTCGCGCCGGGCACCGCACCATCACGGCTGAACGCGAAGAGCATGCGCGAGGCCGAGGTGAGGCACGCGGTCGTGCAGAAGAGCTGGCCGAGGGTCGCGATCATGAGCACCGTGCCCGCCAGTTCCGGGCTGAGCGCCTGGTCGAAGATGACCTGGACCCCACCACCGCCGGCCGAGACGGCATCCGGATCCTGAACGGCGAACAGGAACGCGAGCAGCAGGACCCAGCCGCCGATCGCCGAGTAGAAGATCGACCGCCAGATTCCCTTCGCGGCACTGTCGGCCGCGCCTTGCGTCTCCTCGGAGAGATGGGCTGACGCGTCGTACCCGGTGATCGTGTACTGGGTGAGCAGGAAGCCCAGCGGCAGCACGTAGAAGAAGAAGCCAAGGCCGTCAGTGCCCGGGCCGTTCAGGCTGCCGTCCGAGCTGCCGAACAGCCCGAAGGTGTTGTTGATCCGTCCCGTGAAGACGCTTGACGCATCCCAGTGGACGGCCCCGTCCTTGAGGAAGAACACCAGGATGATCACCACGATCGACGCCCCGATGACGTGCCACCACACCGAGATGTTGTTGAAGATCGCGAGCAGGTGGCTCGAGAAGATGTTGATGAGGGAAGCGAAGATCAGGATGATCAGGAAGATGACGAAGACACGCTCGAGGGAGTAGCCCTCGGCCCACGACGCGCTGAACCTCGACATGGCGTAGTCGAAGAAGGTGGCAGTGCCATACGCAACGGAAGCCACGATGGCGATGAGGCCGACCAGGTTCAGCCACCCCGTGTAGTAGCCCGCCTTCACACCGCCGAGCTTCGACGCCCACCAGTAGATGCCTCCCGAGGTCGGGTAGGCGGACACCAGCTCGGACAGGCAGAAGCCAATGACCAGGATGATGGCTGCGATCAGCGGCCAGCCCAGCGAGATGGCGATCGGTCCGCCGTTGTTCCACCCGAAGTAGAACGTCGTGAAGCAGCCCGCCAGGATCGAGATGATCGAGAACGAGATGGCGAAGTTGGAGAATCCACTCCACGAACGGCTGAGCTCCTGCTTGTAGCCCAGTTCGGCTAGCTGCTTTTCGTCGTCGTTTAACTGCGTGGTGTCAGCCACCGCTGCCCTCCTCAGTGCGCGGTTGATGCCCGAAGCCGGACCTTCTGCCCCCGACTCCCGGACACTATTGGTCGCAGTGTGCTCGCGTGACCGTTTTTGTTAACTCCGACACGCTGGGGCGTTAAGAGTCCGTTACCTTCGTGTTCCGAGCATTCAGGATCGCGCGACGGCGTCGAGCCAGCGGTCGAACTGCGGGCTGTCGAACTCCGCGACCGCCCGGTCGTACTTCTCCATGCCCCATGACCAGTAGTCGAAGTCGATGGGGCTCGCGCTGGCCTGGATCGAGGCCCACAGGGTCCAGCCGTACTTCGACATGAGGGCCCAGAGCCTCGCGCGGGCGACCTTCGCCGGGTCGTCTGCTCGCCAGTAGGAGGACACGAGCAGGTCGAGTGCATCGTCGGGCAGCGTGGACTCGCTCCAGATGTTGGCAAGCTCGAAGCTCGCCTCGTTGTTGCCCGAGTACTCGTAGTCGATCAGCCACAGCCGGGAGCCGTCGTCGATGATGTTGGCGGCGAGCAGGTCGTTGTTGCACGGCACCTTCGCCTCAGGCGCACGCGCCATGGCCGCCTTCATCCGGTCGACCTTCGGCGCGAACTCGCTGTATCGCGGTGGCAGCCGGTAGCCGCGCTCGCGCACGAGAGAGAGGTAGCGGGCCTGGATGTCGAACATGTCGAACCCGTTCGCGAACGCCGGCCCCGAGTGCAGGGTGCGGCAGACCTCCGCGATCCGCGGCAGGTTCGCCGCCGCACCGACGTCGTCCTCGTTGAACGTCCGTCCCTCGACCCAGGCCACCACGAGCACGCCCTCACCTGGCAGGTAGTCGGTGACCGCCGGTGCCGCGCCGGACGCGGCGGCGGCCACCGAGTTCCGGTACTCGTTCTCGCGATCGATCGCGAGGTCGGAGGACTCGGGATCCGAGAGGCGCACGACCTGGTCGCCGTCCGAGCACCGCACGCGGTAGTTCCTGTTCGTGATACCGCCGTCGAGCGGTTGCACCGCGCTCGCGTGCGACAGGCAGGCGACCCGCCGCAGCCGACCGGCGTCGCGCGGCGGGAGTCCCTCGAGGAGAGCGTCCACGCATCGGACTGTAGGGGAGGCCGGCCGCGACCGGAGTGGTTCTGCTGATGCCTGCCTCGGTGCGTACGGTAGGGCCGTGCTCGACGTGCGTGGGATCAGCCGCTCGTACGGCCGGCACGTCATCGTCCAGGACGTGACCTTCCGCGTGGAGGCGGGACGCATGCTGGCGCTGCTCGGACCCAACGGCTGCGGGAAGTCGACCACCCTCAAGGTCCTGTCGGGGGCGATCGAGCCGAGCGCCGGTGACTACCGCGTCGACGACCAGCCCGGCGGAAGCGACGCGGCCCGCCGGGCGACCGGGTACGTGCCCGACACCCGTGGTGTCTTCCCCCGGCTCACGGGCGGCGAGCACCTGGAGCTCGCGGCCCGCCTGCACCATGCCCAGGACTGGCGCGCCCGAGCCGACGAGCTGATCGAGCGGCTGGCGTTGGACGAGGTCGTCGACCTGCCGGCCGGCGCCTACTCCCACGGCCAGTCCCGGCGCCTCTCGATGGCGATGGCACTCGTGCCCCGGCCGCCGCTCCTCCTCGTCGACGAGCCGTTCGACGGGGTCGACCTCGACGGCGTCGACACGATCACCGAGCTCCTCGTGGAGGCTCGCGCTGCCGGTGCCGCTGTCGTGCTCACCACCCACCTGCTCGATGCCGCGGTGATCGCCGACGACGTCGCCGTCTTCCGGAAGCATGAGCTTGCCGGGCCGCACCCCACCGTCCGGCTGCTCGAGGAGCACGGAACCCTGCAGCAGGCGTGGAAGCACCTGGCCCACTCGTGAGTGACGTCGCCCTGGGGATGAGCCACCAGTTCCGCAACGGCTGGCGGATGTCGCGCGTGTTCGCGGTGGGGGCCATCGTCGCGACCGTGGTCATGCAGGGCCTGGCCATGCTCACGGCCGCCCTCCAGCCGTCCATGCCCGAGTCGGGCCTGACGGTCGAGCAGATGCTGCCCCTCGCCGCCGGGCTCTGGTCCGCCCTGGCCCTGCTGCCGGCTCTCGGCGGCGGCGAGAGTGACGACCCGATGGCACTGGCTGCCGCCGGGGCCGGCAGGTCCTTCCGCTTCGGCGCGCGGTTCAGCTCGTCCCTCACCGACGCCGGCCCCGGCCTCTTCGTCCCGGCGATCGCCCTGGTCGGGGCGGCGGTCGCCGGCTGGCCCGGGTGGCTCGCCGGCCTGGCCCTCGCCTGGAACGGCCTGGCCTGCGGTCAGCTCTCCGGAGCCTCGTCGGCGATCCTCGTCGTGCGGATCGGCCCGACGGCCGCCCTCGTGGTCGTGGCAGGCATCGTCCTGCTCTCGGCGACGGTGCTGGCCTCGAGCGGAGTGGGTCCCGGCGCCTGGTGGCTCGCGGCCACGGAGCAGCCCGCCTACGCACTCCTGCTCGTGCTCACGGGATTCGCGGCCCTCGTCGGCGCCTGGGCGCTGAACCGCCCCGCCGAGCAGGTCGTCCGGCCGGGCCGGACCGTGCGCATCCCCCGACGGTCGTTCGCCGCCCTCCTCGTCGTGATGCTGGTCGGCGTGAGCCGCTCGGTCATGGCGCGGAGCACCCTCATCACCGCGGTCCTGACACCCCTCCTCGTGCGCAGCGCGGGCCAGGAGGTCACTGCCAGCATCGCGTTCTTCGTCACCGCGGCCGCGGCCGCCGTGCTCGGGGCCAATGGCTTCGCCTACGACGGCGGCGCTGCCGTGTGGCTGCTCGGCAAGGCAGGACGGCTTCAGCTGCTGGCGGCCAGGCTGATCACGACGACGATGTGGGCGTTCCTCCTGTCCCTCGTCGCAGCCACGAGCGCAGCACTCATCGGTGCGGCACCTCCGCTACGGCTGCTTCCCCAGCTCGTGCTCGTCGCCATCGCCGCCGCGGCGGCTGGGCTCGTCCCCTCAGTCGCGCGACCAGCCCCCACCGACTTCAACTCCTTCCGGGCCCAGCCCGCTCCGGTCGCCTCGGCGATGGGCACGCTGGCCCGCTCGGTGGCCCTCACCGTCCTCGTGCTCGCCCTCCCCCTGCCCGCCGCGACCGCCGCCATCGCGGCGTACACGGCCTTCGCGCTGTGGCATGCGTGGCGGATCATGCGCGATCCGGTGGCGCTCGCCGCCCTCACGTAGCCACCGCCTCATCCGAACGTCCACCGGAGGCATCTGCGGTGGGGTTGAATGCCGATAGCCCATACAGAGGAGACCGTCATGGCAAGGCCGCAGCCGCTCACCCCCGAGGACGTTCGTCGCGAGGTGGATGAGGGACGCATCGACACCGTCGCCGTGGCCATCACGGACATGCAGGGCCGACTCCAGGGCAAGCGCATCGACGCCGACTACTTCGTCGATGAGGTGATGACCGGCTACACCGAGGGGTGCAACTACCTGATGGCAGTCGACGTCGACATGAACACGGTCGACGGCTACGCCATGTCGTCCTGGGACAGCGGCTACGGCGACATGGTCATGCGGCCCGACCTCGCCACCCTCCACCGCAACCCGTGGCAGCCGGGCACCGTCGGGGTCCTCTGCGACCTGGAGACGGAGGAGGGTGACCCGGTCGCCGCCTCCCCGCGCCAGATCCTCCGCAAGCAGCTCGACCGGCTCACCGAGGCGGGCTACGGGGCCTTCGTAGGAACCGAGCTGGAGTTCATCGTCTTCCAGGACAGCTACGAGGAGGCGTGGCTGGCCGGCTACCGCGACCTCACTCCTGCCAACCTGTACAACGTCGACTACTCGATGCTCGGGACCGCACGCGTCGAGCCCCTGCTGCGCCGGATCCGCAACGCCATGACCGGTGCGGGGATGATCGTCGAGAGCGCCAAGGGCGAGTGCAACCTCGGCCAGCACGAGATCGCGTTCAAGTACCAGGACGCGCTGCGCACCTGCGACAACCATGTGATCTACAAGAACGGCGCCAAGGAGATCGCAGCACAGGAGGGCGTGGCCCTCACCTTCATGGCCAAGTACAACGAGCGCGAGGGCAACTCCTGCCACATCCACCTGTCGTTCCGCGGGGTCGGCGGAGACATGGTGATGGCCGACCATCACGACGAGGAGCAGGGGCTCTCGGCCGTCGGGCGGGCCTTCATCGCCGGCCAGCTCGCGCACGCCCGCGAGCTCACCCTCATGTACGCGCCGCAGATCAACTCCTACAAGCGATACGTGCCCGGATCCTTCGCCCCGACCGCCATCCGATGGGGGCGGGACAATCGCACCTGCGCCTTCCGGCTCGTGGGGCACGGCCAGTCGCTCCGACTCGAGAACCGCGTGCCCGGAGGAGACGTCAACCCCTACCTCGCGGTCGCCGGCATGGTCGCTGCCGGCCTCGACGGGATCCAGCGCCAGCTTCCGCTGGAGGAGGTCTTCGTCGGGAACGCCTACGCAGACGACTCGGAGCGCGTCCCCTCCTCGATGAGCGAGGCGCTCGCGGCGTGGGAGTCGTCCGACTGGATCCGGGCGACCTTCGGCCAGGAGGTCCAGGACCACTACTCCAACATGGCGCGGATCGAGCTGGCCGACTACGGACGCACCGTGACCGACTGGGAGCGCTACCGCAGCTTCGAGCGGCTTTAATTGGTCCGCACCACTCCCACCATCCGCAGCCGAGCGCAGGAGCCCTTCATGCACGACGTCATCAACCCGGCCACCGAGCTCGTCGTGGCCTCGGTCCCGTCTGCATCGCTCGAGGAGACCGACGCGGCCATCGCGCGCGCGAAGGCCGCCCTGCCGGGCTGGCGCGACGTCGCGCCCGCGGACCGGGCGTCGATGCTGCGTCGCTTCTCCGACATCGTGCGCGAGCACAGCGAGGAACTGGCCCAGCTGGAGGTGGCCAACGCGGGTCACACGATCAGCAACGCACGCTGGGAGGCCAACAACGTCGCCAACGTCCTCGGCTACTACGCGGGCGCACCCGAGCGCATGTTCGGCCGGCAGATCCCGGTCGCGGGCGGCATCGACATCACCTTCAAGGAGCCGGTCGGCGTCGTCGGCATCATCGTCCCCTGGAACTTCCCCATGCCGATCGCCGGCTGGGGCTTCGCCCCCGCGCTGGCGGCGGGCTGCACCGTGGTCATGAAGCCGGCCGAGGTCACGCCGTTGACGGCCATCCGCCTGGGTGAGCTCGCGCTGGAGGCTGGCATCCCCGAGGACGTCTTCATCGTGGTCCCGGGCAAGGGGTCTGTCGTCGGGCAGCGATTCGTCGACCATCCCGACGTGCGCAAGGTGGTGTTCACCGGCAGCACGGAGGTCGGCCAGCGGATCATGGCCGGCTGCGCGCAGCACGTGAAGGCCGTCACCCTGGAGCTCGGCGGCAAGAGCGCCAACGTCATCTTCGCCGACGCCGACCTCGAGAAGGCGGCCGCGACGGCACCGTACGGGGTGTTCGACAACGCCGGCCAGGACTGCTGCGCCCGTTCGCGCATCCTCGTCCAGCGGTCGGCGTTCGACCGGTTCATGGAGCTCTTCGAGACGGCGGTCAAGGGCGTCAAGGTCGGCGACCCGCTCCTGGACTCGACCGAGATGGGGCCGCTGATCACCAAGGCGCACCACGAGACCGTCGCGGGATTCCTCGACGGATCCGCCCCCATCGCCTTCCAGGGCGAGGCTCCCACCGGTCCCGGCTACTGGTTCCCCGCGACGGTCCTCGCCCCCGTCGACTCCACGGCGCGGGTGTTCCAGGAGGAGATCTTCGGGCCGGTCGTGTCGGTGACCACGTTCGAGGACGAGGCCGACGCGATCCGGCTGGCCAACGACTCCGACTACGGGCTGTCCGGCTCGATCTGGACCCGGGACCTGAGCCGCGGGATCCGGGTCTCGCGCGGCATCGAGGCCGGGAACCTGTCGGTGAACTCGCACTCGTCCGTCCGCTACTGGACCCCGTTCGGCGGCTACAAGAAGTCCGGCCTCGGCCGCGAGCTCGGCCCGGACGCGCTGGACGCCTTCACCGAGACCAAGAACGTCTTCATCAGCACCGAGGACTGACCCCACCCACCCCGCGAGTGCGTGGTTGCGGCCCGGTCCGAGAGGCTGAGACGGTCCGCAACTACGCACTCGGCAGATAGGAGATCCGCATGAGTGACAGCAAGTGCCGCAGGCTCGAAGGACGCGTCGCCGTCGTCACGGGCGGGGCGAGCGGGATCGGCCTGGCGACCGTCCGCCGGTTCGCTGACGAGGGTGCGCGCGTCGTCATCGGCGATCTCGACCCCACCAGCGGCGAGGCAGCCGCGGCTGAGGTCGACGGCCTGTTCATCCGCACGGATGTGACCAGCGCCGACGATGTGGCCGCGATGTTCGACACCGCCAAGTCGACCTACGGCAGCGTCGACATCGCCTTCAACAACGCCGGCATCTCACCGCCCGACGACGACTCGATCCTCGAGACCGGCATCGACGCATGGCGGCGCGTGCAGGAGGTCAACCTCACCTCGGTGTTCCTGTGCTGCAAGGCCGTGCTGCCGATCATGCTCGAGCAGGGCAAGGGCTCGATCATCAACACCGCGTCGTTCGTCGCCACCATGGCTGCCGCCACGTCGCAGATCTCGTACACGGCATCCAAGGGCGGCGTCCTCGCCATGACCCGCGAGCTCGGCGTGCAGTTCGCGCGCTCCGGCGTGCGCGTCAACGCCCTGTCCCCCGGGCCCGTGAACACCCCGCTCCTGATCGAGCTCTTCGCGAAGGATCCCGAGCGCGCTGCCCGTCGTCTCGTGCACATCCCGATGGGTCGGTTCGGGCAGGCGGAGGAGCTCGCGGCGGCCGTCGCATTCCTTGCGAGCGACGACTCCTCGTTCATCACGGCGTCGAACTTCCTGGTCGACGGCGGCATCTCCGGGGCCTACGTCACGCCGCTGTAGCCCTTCGAACACCGCGAACGGTCACTACGCGCAAGCGCGTAGTGACCGTTCGCGCGTAGTGACCGTTCGCGCGTAGTGACCGTTCGCGATCAGCTGGTGCGGAACCGGGACGCGGCCGCGACGAAGGCCTGCACCATGGGCAGGTCCGGCTCGCGGCGGTCCGGGTGCTCCGGGTGCCACTGGACCCCCAGGCAGAACGGCGTCGATGGGTCCTCACAGGCCTCGATGGTGCCGTCGGGAGCCCAGCCGGACACGACCAGGTCGCCGCACGACTCGACGGCCTGGTGATGCGACGAGTTCACGACGATGGGCTCGGTGCCGAAGATCGAGGCCGCCAGCGAGCCCTCGACGAACCGGGCCTCGTGCTCGACGAACGCGCCCGGTCGCTCCCGGTGCACGATCGAGTCGGGCACATCGGGCAGGTGCTGGATCAGCGAGCCACCGTGCGCCACCGCCATGATCTGCAGGCCGCGGCAGATGCCCAGCACCGGAAGGCCTCGGTCGCGCGCCCGCCTGTACAGCGCCAGCTCGGACTCGTCCCGCCCCGTGCGCGGGGCGTCTGCCGTCTCGTGCGGCTCGGCGTCGTAGCGCGTCGCATCGATGTCGGCGCCGCCCGCCATGGCCAGGCCGTCCAGCCGGTCGACGGCCTCCGGCTCGACCCCCGGCGGCAGCAGCACGAGGTTCGCGCCGGCGGCTCGGAACAGGTCGAGGTACCACTGCGGGATGAGCGCGGCAGGCAGTTCCCAGGCGCCCCAACGCGCCGGCTCGAGATAGCAGGACAGGCCAATGACGGGCGCAGGCATGCCGGTCAGTCTGCCATCGCCGGGGCGGGTCCCGTGCTGCTGCGAACGACGAGCTCCGGACGGAACACGAACTCGTCGCGGGGTGCGGGAGTCCCGTTGACGCCGTCGAGGAGAGCCTGGACGGCCGCCGTCCCCATGGCGGACACCGCCTGGCGGACCGTCGTGAGCGGCGGGTCGGTGAAGGCGATCAGCCGGGAGTCGTCGTAGCCCACGACCGACACGTCCTCCGGCACGCGCAGTCCGCGCTGGCGGATCGTCCTGATCGCGCCCAGGGCCATGAGGTCCGATCCGCACACGATCGCGGTCACGCCGAGGCCCAGCAGGTGATGGGCCGCCGCTTGGCCGCCCTCCACCGCGAAGAGCGAGTGCGACACCAGGCTCGCGGCCTCCTCCGGCCCGATCCCGGTGAGCCGGGTCATGGAGGCCATGAACGCCGCCCGCTTGCGGACGACCGGGACGAAGCGCACCGGACCGACCGCCAGCCCGATGCGCGTGTGGCCCATGGAGGTGAGGTGAGTGACGGCGAGATCCATGGCGGCGGCATCGTCGTCGGAGATGAAGGGTGCGTCGATGCCCTCGGCGTAGCCGTTGACGAGCACGATCGGGAGCCCGCGGTCGACGAGCGTGGAGTACGGGGAGTGGTCGGCATTCACGTCGGCATGCATGCCGGACACGAAGATGATCCCCGCCACGCCTCGGTCGAGCAGCAGCTCGACGTACTCGTCCTCCGTGACGCCGCCGGGCGTCTGCGTGCACAGCACCGGCGTGTAGCCGTGCTGCGCGAGCAGGGTCTCCATCACCTGCGCGAAGGCCGGGAAGATCGGGTTCTCGAGCTCGGGGACGATCAGCCCGACGAGGCCGGACCGGCCGCGCAGCCGCATGGGCCGCTCGTAGCCCAGGACGTCGAGGGCGGTCAGCACCGCCTGCCGCGTCGCGGTGGACACTCCGGGACGGTCGTTCAGGACCCGGGAGACGGTCGCCTCACTGACCCCCGCCTGCTCGGCGATGTCGGACAGTCGGGCGCGCGGGTTCTCGCTCACAACCGTCAGCCTATGGCCCACGAACGCCGTCATCGTGAAAGGCTGCAGCCGTGCGACTCACCGGAAGCCTCGACGAGCCCGAGCTGGCCTTCCTGCCATGGCGCACTCCTCTTGAGGAGTGGCCGGAGGACCTGGTCGTCGCGCTCCCGCGAGGCATCTCCCGGCACATCGTCCGGTTCGTGCGCATCAACGGCGTCGTCTACGCCGTCAAGGAGGTGGAGGAGCACTACGCCACCCGGGAGTACGAGCTCCTGTTCGACCTGGTTCGACGCGGGCTCCCGACCGTCGAGCCGGTCGGGGTCGTGCTGGACCGCAGCACCGACGACGACGAGCCGCTGCCGGCCGGCCTCATCACCCGGCACCTCGAGTTCTCCCTCCCCTACCGCGCCCTCTTCTCGTCGAGCCTGCGGCTGGAGACCGCGCACCGGCTGCTCGACGCCCTCGCCGTCCTGCTCGTCCAGCTGCACCTGGCCGGCTTCTCCTGGAACGACTGCTCGCTGTCCAACACCCTCTTCCGGCGCGACGCCGGCGCCTTCGCGGCCTACCTGGTGGACGCCGAGACCGGTGAGCTGCATCCCACGCTGACGGACGGCCAGCGCACCTACGACCTCGAGACCGCCGCCACGAACGTCGCCGGGGAGCTCATGGACCTGCAGGCGGGCGGGCGCCTTCATGAGGGCATCGACCCCATCGTCACGGGCGTCAGCCTGCGCACCCGCTACGACCAGCTGTGGGACGAGGTCACCGGCCCCCTGGTGATCACGCGTGAGGACCGGTACCCGCTCGAGGCCCGGGTGCGGCGCCTGAACACGCTGGGGTTCGACGTCGCCGAGCTCCAGGTCAGCACGCAGGCGGACGGCGAGCACATCACCGTGGCCCCCAAGGTCGTCGATGCCGGCCACCACTCGCGCCGGCTGATGCAGCTGACCGGCCTCGATGTCGAGGAGAACCAGGCCCAACGACTGCTCAACGACCTCGACTCGTTCCGAATCAAGGTCGGTCTCGGGCGGGAGGACGAGGAGATCGCGGCGCACCGCTGGGTGACGGAGCGCTTCGAGCGGGTGATGTCCGAGGTGCCGCCCGCCATGCGCGGCAAGCTGGAGCCCGCGCAGATCTTCCACGAGGTCCTCGAGCACCGCTGGTTCATGTCCGAGCATGCGGGCGCAAGCGTGGCCTTCGAGGATGCGATCAGCGACTACATCACTTCGATCCTGGCCGCCAAGCCCGACGAGCAGGCCGTTCTCGGAGCACGCGCAGGAACCCCGAGCGACGACACCGCTAGCCTCCGCATCGTGCTGCCACCGGAGGAGCCTGCGTGAGCGAGGAGTTCAGGTCGCTCGTCGTCATCGCCGCGATCGCCGCTTTCGTCCCGCTGCTCG
Organism: uncultured bacterium; assembly: GCA_963700255.1. Taxonomy (GTDB): domain Bacteria; phylum Actinomycetota; class Actinomycetes; order S36-B12; family S36-B12; genus UBA10649. Next base: position 49,341 of record CAVOWW010000012.1, read on the forward strand.
TCGGCCTGTTCCGCATCAAGGTCGCCGAGGTGGTGCTCCTGCTGGGTGCGGGCATCATCTTCGGCCCCGAGGTGATCGGCTGGGTCCAGGTCGACGCCTCGATCGAGCTGCTGTCCGAGCTCGGCCTCGGCCTGCTCTTCTTCCTCGCCGGGATGGAGCTCGAGCAGCGCGCCATCCGCGGCCAGAGCGGTCGGCTGGCAGCCATCGGCTGGTTCATCTCGCTCGCCGTCGCTGCGCTCGCCGCCATCGTGATGACGGCCACCGGGAAGATCCACGACACCCTCGGCGTCGCGATCGCCCTGACGTCGACGGCACTCGGCACGCTGCTGCCGGTCCTGCGCGACCGTGGCGAGCTGAACACCCGGTTCGGCACCTTCTTCATGGGGGCAGGCGCCTGGGGGGAGTTCGGACCGATCATCGCCATCTCGGTGCTGCTCGGCACCAAGTCGTCGTTCGTGGCCATCCTCAGCCTCATCGGCTTCGCGGTCGTCGCTCTCATCCTGGCGACCCTTCCCGCCCGGCTGGCGGGCGACCGCGTGCGCGGGATCCTCGAGCGTGGCCATCACACCAGCTCGCAGACGGCGCTGCGCTTCACGATGCTGCTGCTCATCCTGCTGCTGGCCCTGGCCGGCACCTTCGGCCTCGACGTGGTGCTCGGCGCGTTCGTCGCGGGCATCATCGTCCGGCGCTTCTCGCCCCCGACAGAGGAGTCCGTCCTTCAGGGCAAGATCGAGGCGATCGGCTTCGGCTTCCTCATCCCGCTGTTCTTCGTCGTCTCAGGCGCGAACCTCGACATCGTCTCGATCATCGAGAATCCCGTGCCGATGCTGAGGTTCTTCGTCTACATCGTCATCGCCCGCGGGCTGGTGCAGTACGTCGTCTACCGGCACGCCATTCCCGACCGGCGCGAGCGGGCGCGCTTCTCCCTCTACGTCGCCACCGGCCTGCCCATCATCGTGGCGATCACGAGCATCGAGGTGCAGGCAGGGGTGATGCTCGCCCCCAACGCGGCTGCGCTTGTCGGGGCCGGCGCCCTGACGGTGCTCGTGTTCCCCCTCGTCGGCGACCGCCTCGTGCGCGGCCGGCCACCCGCCGTGCAGGATCAGGATCGGGCCGAGAACACCGTCTGAAGGACGATCCCCGCCGCGACCGAGGCGTTCAGAGACTCGACGCCGCCCACCATCGGGATGCTGACGCGCCAGTCGCAGTTCTGCCCGACGAGCCGGGACAGGCCCGCCCCCTCCGCGCCGATGACGATGACCAGGGGATCCGTCAGGACGGAGCGATCAAGCTGGCCGAGGTCGACGTCGGCGTCGGCCGCCAGTCCGATGACGGTGAACCCGCCCTTCTGCACGTCCTGCAGGGTTCGCGTCATGTTCGTGACCTGGGCCACCGGCACCCGGGAGAGCGCGCCCGCGGAGGTCTTCCACGCCGAGGCTGTGACGCCGACAGAGCGACGCGTCGGGACGATGATGCCGTCGGCGCCGAAGGCCGCGGCCGACCGCGCGATGGCGCCCAGGTTCCGCGGGTCGGTGACGCCGTCGAGAGCCACGAGCAGGGTGGCGTTAGCGAGGTCGCGGATGTCGGAGTACTTGTACTCCGGCACCGACAGCACGAGGCCCTGGTGCACCCCGCCCTCGGTCATGCGGTCGAGCTCGGTCTTGGCGACCTCCATGATGGGAATGCCCTTGGCCACCGCGATCCGCATCGACTCGCGCAGGCGGTCGTCGGCCTCGGCCTTCGCCTGGACGTAGAGCGCGGTCGCGGGGATGCCCGCGCGCAGGGCCTCGACGATCGGGTTCCGGCCCATCAGGACGCTGCCCGCCGACCGTCGCGACGAACGACGGGCGCCCCCGGCGCCCTTGGTCGTGGATTCCGCGCGCTTCTTCGCAGCGCGGTCGCGCCGGGCGGCCGGATGATGCGGGCGCTCGGTCGCCTTGGGCGTGGGCCCCCGGCCCTCCAGCTTGGCGCGCCGCTGCCCGCCCGAGCCGACCGTCGCACCCTTCTTGGTGCCTTCCTTGCGCATTGCTCCTCGGCGCTGCGAGTTCCCTGCCATCGCTGTCCTCCTGGTCTCAGTCGCCCAGCGACCAGCGGACACCATGGGCGGTGTCCTCGACCTGGATGCCGATTCCGTCAAGCCCGTCGCGGATCGCGTCCGCGGCTGCATAGTCCTTGCGTGCCCTCGCCTCGGCGCGCTGGGCGAGGACCACCTGCACCAGCGCATCGATGACCTCGGTCTGCCGCTGGCCGCCCGCGCCGCCTGACTCGATCCAGGGCTCCGCCCACGGGTTCAGACCCAGCACGTCGACCATGGCCACGACGGCCTGGAACGCACCGGACACCGCGGCGGTGTCATCGGCAGCCAGCGCAGCGTTGCCCGCACGCACCTGCTCGTGCACGACCGCCAACGCCTGCGGCACCGCGATGTCATCGTCCATCGCCGCGTCGAACGCCTCAGGTCGCGCCTGCGGCTGGACCTCGGGCACCCCCGCGACCCCGAGCGCCTCCGCGGCACGCTGGAGGAACCCCTCGATGCGCCGGTATCCCTGCCCCGCCTCCGCGACCGACTCGTCCGAGTACTCCTGCATGGAGCGGTAGTGCGAGCCGGCGAGGTAGTAGCGCAACTCCACCGGGCGCACGCGCTGCACGACCTCGTCGACGAGCAGCGAGTTGCCGAGCGACTTGCTCATCTTCTCGCCGGCCGTGGTGACCCAGGCGTTGTGCAGCCAGTAGTTGGCGAACGAGTCGCCCGCTGCCTTCGACTGCGCGATCTCGTTCTCATGATGCGGGAACACCAGGTCGAGGCCGCCCCCGTGGATGTCGAAGGCGGGCCCGAGGTACTTCGCGGCCATGGCCGAGCACTCGAGGTGCCAGCCGGGGCGGCCGGGCCCCCACGGGGTGTCCCACGCGGGCTCGCCGGGCTTGGCCGCCTTCCACATCGCGAAGTCGCGGGCGTCGCGCTTGGCGGACGCGTCGGAGTCCGCCGCCGGCAGCATCTCGTCGATGCGCTGGCCGCTGAGGGATCCGTACCCGGGGAAGGCACGAACGTCGAAGTAGACATCCCCCTCGGCCGCATAGCCGTGCCCGTCGTCGATGAGGCGCTGCATGAGCGTGATCATCTCCGGGACGTGCCCGGTGGCGCGCGGCTCATAGGTGGGCGTCAGGCACCCGAGCACGTCGTAGGCACGCGCGAAGGCGCGCTCGTTGCGCATGGCGACGTCCCAGTACGGGATGCCGTCGCGCTCGGCGTTGGCGATGATCTTGTCGTCGATGTCGGTCACGTTGCGGATGAAGGTCACCTCGTACCCGCGGGCGGTCAGCCACCGGCGGATGACGTCGAAGGCGACCCCGCTGCGGATGTGACCCACATGGGGCGGCGCCTGGACGGTGGCCCCGCACAGGTAGATGCCCGCCTTGCCGTCCTCGATGGGGACGAAGTCCCGCACGGAGCGCGTTGCAGTGTCATAGAAGCGGAGGGCCACGGGTCGAAGAGTACCGACCCGTGGCGATGCCTCCGCCTCACGGCTATGCGGCGACGACCGATGCCACGGCGATCGCCGCGATGCCCTCTCCTCGTCCGGTGAGCCCGAGGCCGTCCGTGGTGGTGCCAGAGACGCGGACCGGCGCGCCGACCGCTGCGCTCAGGACGTCCTGCGCCTCCTGCCGGCGGCTGCCGACCCGGGGCCGGTTGCCGATGATCTGGACGCTGGCGTTCCCGATGACGAAGCCGGCGGCCCGGACACGGCCCGCGGCGTGGCTCAGCAGCGAGACGCCGGACGCCTGCGACCACGCGGGGTCGTCGGTGCCGAACACCGACCCGAGGTCGCCGAGGCCGGCGGCGGACAGCAGGGCATCGCAGAGGGCATGCGCCGCGACGTCGGCGTCGGAGTGCCCGGCAAGGCCCACCTCACCCGGCCACAGGAGGCCGGCAAGCCAGAGGCTGCGGCCCTCGGCGAAGGCGTGCACGTCGGTCCCGATGCCCACCAGCGGCATGGCCGGCTCAGACGGCACCGGCTGCCCGTCTGCGGGCGAGGACGGCCTCAGCCATGACGACATCGAACGGACGGGTCACCTTGAAGGCCTCCTCGTGGCCGGGGATGACATGCACCGTCAGCCCGAGCCGCTCCACGAGACCGGCGTCGTCGGTGGCGGCGGCCGCATCGAGATCGGCGACCGCGTGCGCCTCCTGGAGAACCGACCGCTGGAACCCCTGGGGCGTCTGGATGGCCCGCAGCGTGCTGCGATCGATCGTTTCCTCGACGTCGGACGCGGCGTCGACGCGCTTGATCGTGTCGATGACATGGAGGCCCGGCACGACCGCGGGATGGCCGGCGCGCACCGCGGCGACGACGGCAGTCACCAGCTCCTCGGGCACCAGCGGGCGGGCGGCGTCATGGACGAGGACGACGTCCACGTCGGCAGGAAGCGTGATCAGCGCCCGCGCGACGGAGTCCTGCCGGGTGTCGCCGCCCGTCACGACCAGGACCTCGGCCGGGAAGGACTGGTCGGCGAGCATCGATGCGACGCTCTCCGCGGTGTCCTCGGGCGCGGCCACCACGACGATGTCCACGGTTCGGCTGGCGGCGAGGGCCCGCACCGCATGCACCAGCATCGGGACGCCGCCCAGAGGCCGCAGGGCCTTGGGGGCGCCGGGGCCGAGGCGCTCTCCACGCCCGGCCGCGGGCACGAGGGCAGCCGTACGCCCGGGGTTACCGCCGCGATCGGATGGGTCCGCGGGTGCCACGGTGTGAGGGGGTGGGCGTGGCTAGGAGGCGAGGACTTCGTCGAGGATGGCCTCAGCCTTGTCCTCGTTCGTCTTCTCCGCGAGGGCCAGTTCGCTCACCAGGATCTGGCGGGCCTTGGCCAGCATGCGCTTCTCGCCGGCCGACAGGCCACGCTCACGCTCGCGCCGCCACAGGTCGCGGACGACCTCGGCCACCTTGATGACGTCGCCCGAGGCGAGCTTCTCGAGGTTCGCCTTGTAGCGGCGGGACCAGTTGGTGGGCTCCTCGGTGTAGGGCTGACGCAGCACGTTGAACACGCGGTCCAGACCCTCGGCGTTGACGACGTCGCGGACGCCGACGAGGTCGACGTTGTCGGCGGGCACCCGAACGGTGAGATCGCCCTGGGCGACACGCAGCACCAGGTACTCCCGGTCCTCACCCTTGATCGTCCGAATCTCGACTGCTTCGATGAGAGCGGCCCCGTGGTGCGGGTAGACGACGGTGTCGCCGACGTTGAACGTCATAGAGTGGAACCCCTTTCCCAGGCCCTCTAGGTTATCACGCGGTTCGGGCCCCGAATCCGGCCCTGCTCACCTGCCGGACCCCGCTTCGCTACTCTTGGCGCCGTGAAGCGCATCCATGCCGCCGCGGCCGCAGCCCTCGTCGTCCTCGCTGTTCCTGCCCTCACCGGCTGCTTCAACGGCCAGGGGGCGACCACGACGACGCAGGCGACCATGAACTCCGGCAACGGGGTGGAGGCGACCCAGGGCAGCATCAACATCGACGGCGCGCTCCTGGTGCTCGGGCCCGAGGGCTCGGCCACCGCGACCCTCACGACCCGGATCACCAACGCCGGGCTCGAGCCCGACGCCCTCACCTACGTCAGCATCAACGGCATCCCGGCCTATGTCACGGAAGGTGCCGGCGAGCTGCTGCCGGGTACGTCGATCTCCTTCGGCTACGAGTCCGATGCATGGATCAACAGCTACGACCTGGACGTGCCCGCATCAACCTACGTGCCGGTCGAACTCGGCTTCGAGAAGGCCGGCCTCGTGAAGCTCTCGCTCCTGACGGTCCCGCCGACCGGCTACTACGAGGGCATCGCCCCGAACCCGCCGGCGAACCCGGTCACTGCCCCCTGACCGGTCCGGAGCAGCTCAGGGCTCGAACTTGTAGCCCAGCCCGCGCACGGTGACCAGATGCAGCGGGTTCGCCGGATCCTCCTCCACCTTCGCGCGCAGCCGCTTCACGTGCACGTCGAGGGTCTTGGTGTCCCCGACGTAGTCGGCTCCCCAGACCCGGTCGATGAGCTGCGCACGGGTCAGCACCCGGCCGGCGTTGCGGACCAGGAGCTCGAGCAGGTCGAACTCCTTCAGCGGCATGGCCACCGTCTCGCCACGCACGGTCACCACGTGCCGGTCGACGTCCATCCGCACCGGCCCGGCCTCGACCGTCGCGGCGATCAGCTCCTCCGGCTCGCCGTTGCGCCGCAGGACCGAACGGACCCGGGCCAGCAGCTCGCGCGACGAGAAGGGCTTCGTCACGTAGTCGTCGGCGCCGATCTCGAGCCCGACGACCTTGTCGATCTCGCCGTCCTTCGCCGTGAGCATGATGATGGGCACCTGCGACTTGACCCTGATCTGGCGGCACACCTCGAGGCCGGACAGGCCCGGGAGCATGAGGTCGAGCAGGATGAGGTCGGCGCCGTGGCGCTCGAAGACGTCCATGGCGAGGTTGCCGTCGCCGGCGACCTCAACCTCGTAGCCCTCTCGGCGGAGCATGAAGGACAGTGCCTCGGAGAACGACTCCTCGTCCTCGACGACCATGATGCGGGTCACGTGAGCGCCTCTCCTGAGGGGATGTTGAGGACATCGAGGGTCAGCTCGGTGCCCTCGTCGCCGGACGGGCTGGACGGCTGGTAGGCAGGCAGGCGGAGCGTGAAGGTGGACCCCACCCCGACCTCCGACCAGACGGTGCACTCACCGCCGTGGTTCTGGCTGACGTGCTTGACGATGGCAAGCCCCAGGCCGGTGCCGCCGGTCACGCGCGAGCGGGCCGGGTCGACCCGGTAGAAGCGCTCGAAGACCCGGTCGAGGTCGTTCGCGGCGATGCCGATGCCCTGATCCTTGACCGCGATCTCGACGATGGACCCGTCATTGCGGGTGCCCACGGCGATGCGCGTGTGGGTGGGCGAGTACGCGATCGCGTTGATCAGGAGGTTGCGCAGCGCGGCGAGCAGCTGGCGCTCATCGCCGTAGATCAGCCCGTCGCACGGATCACTCGTGACGAGCTCGATGGCCTCCCGGCTCGCCTGGGTGCGGACCTCGTCGACGGCGCGCCGGACGAGGTCATCGACGTCGACCACCTCGGCTCGGGTCAGCGGGTCATCACCCTGCAGACGGGACAGGTCGATGACGTCCTGAACCAGGTGGCTGAGGCGCGAGGCCTCCATCTGCATGCGCTCCGCGAAGTGGCGCACCTGCTCGGGATCGTCGCTGGCCGCGAGAACAGCCTCGGCCAGCAGCGACAGCGCACCGACGGGAGTCTTGAGCTCGTGGCTGACGTTGGCCACGAAGTCGCGCCGGACGACGTCAACGCGGCGTTCCTCCGCGAGATCATCGATGAGGACCAGGATCGCTCCGGTCCCCAGGGGGGCGACGCGGACGCGCAGCTCGAGGAGTTCCCTGCCCAGCGGTGGGCGTCGGACCCGCATCTCCTGCTCACGAGCGTGGCCGTCGTCGGCCACCCGCTCGATCAGGTGCTTGATGTCCGGGATGGTCACGGCGTCGCGGTTCACCAGGCCCAGGCCCGTGGCCCGGGCGTTGGCCCGGAGCACCGCTCCGTCGGGGGCGACCACGAGGGACGCCGAGGGGAGGACGCTGAGCACGCGGATGACCTCGTCCGGCACGGCCGGCCTCGGCCCCGCAGCACGGCGCGGGCGCGGGGCACCCTCGGGAGAGGGCGCGGGCAGGCGTCTCGGCACGCCTCAAGGATAGGAGCGGTACACCCGCTGCCCAACCACGCGACGCCCACCACCGCGAGGATTCACGGAGCGTTCGGTCAAGGGAACCTGCTGTTCACCTCGTCGTCCTCTCCCATTAACCCGGGGCCATCCTCGCGTTCCCGAGCGGGCCTAGAGTGGCCCGGTGACGACGACGCGAGGGGAGGACACGATGGTCTCCGCCTTCCAGGATCAGCTCGACATGGTGAACGGCGAGCTCGTCCAGATGACGAGGCTCGTCGGCTCGGCGATGAACCGGGCGACCCAGGCCCTCCTCGACGCCGACCTCACCCTTGCCGAGTCCGTCATCGCCGCCGACGCCCAGATCGACACGCTGGCGAGCGACATCGAGGAGCGCTGCTTCGATCTCATCGCCATCGAGCAGCCCGACGCCGCAGACCTGCGGATGGCCATCGGGGCCCTGCGGATCGCCGCGTCCCTCGAGCGCATGGGCGACCTCGCCGAGCATGTGGCCAAGCAGGCACGGCTGCGCTACCCCCGCCTGTCCATCCCCCAGGAGCTGCGCGGGACGTTCGCCGAGATGGGCGGCCTGGCCGAGGCGATCGTCTCCAAGACCGGTGCCGTGATCGCCACCCAGGACGTGGGCCTGACCGCCGACATCGCCCGGCATGACGAGCAGGTCGACCGACTGCACCGGGAGCTGTTCACGATCGTCCTGTCGCAGTCATGGACCCACGGGGTCGAGGCGGCGATCGACGTGACGCTGCTGTCCCGCTACTACGAGCGCTACGCGGACCACGCGGTGTCGGTCACGCGTCGCGTCGTCACCTTCGTCACGGGCGAGCCGTACGTGGGCGTGTCCCTCACCTGAGCAGCGGCCCCGCCCGGCCCGCGCACCCCGACCGGGTGGCCGTTTGCCCTGGAATAGTCCAGACTTCCCATCGGTTGGCGAGCATGAGGCTGGCACCGGCGAAGGAGGCGGCATGACGACCCCGTCGCTGATCTCCTCACGCCGGACGCCTCGACCCAGCCGCATCGCGGTCCTCTCGATCCACACCTCACCGCTGGACCAGCCGGGCACCGGCGACGCCGGCGGGATGAACGTCTACATCGTCGAGACGGCCCGCCGGCTGGCGGAGTCCGGCATCGAGGTGGAGATCTTCACCCGGGCCACGTCCTCGGCACTGCCCCGGACCGTCGAGATGGCTCCCGGCGTCACCGTCCGGCACGTCACGGCCGGCCCCTTCGAAGGGCTGCTCAAGCAGGACCTCCCGGGCCAGCTCTGCGCGGTGACCGCCGGCGTCATGCGGGCGGAGGCGGCACGGCCGGAGGGCTGGTTCGACCTCATCCACTCGCACTACTGGCTCTCGGGCCAGGTCGGCTGGCTCGCGTCCGAGCGCTGGAACGTGCCCCTCGTCCACTCGATGCACACGATGGCCAAGGTCAAGAACCGCGATCTCGCCGACGGCGACTCCCCCGAGCCCGGGATGCGCGTCATCGGCGAGCAGCAGGTCGTCGCCGCGGCCGACCGCCTCGTCGCCAACACCGACGACGAGGCGCACGAGCTGGTGGACCTCTACGGCGCCGACCCGGACGCCGTCGACGTCGTCCACCCGGGCGTCGACCTCGACCTGTTCACCCCCGGGAGCATGGTCGAGGCGCGTCGACGACGCGGAATCGCCGACGATGCCGTGGTCCTGCTCTTCGTCGGCCGCATCCAGCCCCTCAAGGCCCCCGACGTGCTCGTCCGCGCCGCAGCGGAGATGGTGGCCCGCGATCCGGCCCTGCGCAGCCGCCTGGTCGTGGCGATCTGCGGCGGACCGTCGGGCTCGGGACTCGCGCAGCCCACCTCCCTCATCGACCTGGCTCGCGAGCTGGGCGTCGCCGACCTCGTCCGCTTCGAGCCGCCGTCCGACCGGACGACCCTCGTCGACTGGTACCGCGCCGCCGACGTCGCCGTCGTCCCCTCGTACTCCGAGTCGTTCGGCCTGGTGGCCGTCGAGGCCCAGGCCTGCGGGACCCCGGTCGTCGCCGCCGCCGTGGGCGGGCTCAACACCGCGGTCGCCGACCACGTGAGCGGACTGCTCGTCGCCGGCCACGACCCCCGCGACTTCGCGAGCGCCATCGCGTCGATCGTCGACCAGCCTCGACTGCGGAGCGAGATGTCGTCCGGCGCGCACATGCACGCAGCCGCATTCGGCTGGGCCGCCACCACCGCCGGCCTCCTGACCAGCTACTCAGCCGCCCTGGCGAACCGGGCGGCGAACCGGCAGGTCGCGGCGCTCCTCTCATGAGCGCGGCTGCCGCTGAGGCGGCGGTCCGGGAGTTCCTTTCGGAGTGCGGGCTCGAGTGGGAGCCCGGCGGACCCGGAACCTTCGTCGTCACGATCCCCGGAGTGCGCAAGCTGCGGACCACGGCCGCCCTCACCGTGGGTGAGCACGCCCTGACCGTGAACGCCTTCGTCGCACGCCATCCGGACGAGAACCACGAGGCCGTCTACCGCTGGCTGCTCGAGCGCAACCAGCGGATGTACGCGGTCGCCTTCGCCGTGGACCACCTCGGCGACATCTACCTCGTCGGTCGTCTCCCCCTGTCCGCCGTGACCCCTGGCGAGCTCGACCGCATCATCGGCTCCGTCCTCGAGTACGCCGACGGCTCCTTCAACACCATCCTCGAGATGGGCTTCGCGAGCGCCATCCGGCGCGAGTGGCAGTGGCGCACGTCGCGAGGCGAGTCCACCGACAACCTCGCCGCCTTCGTGCACCTCGTGCAGGACCCACCGGGCGAGCAGGCCTGAGCCCTCCCGCATGCGGCAGGATGAGCCCATGACGATCGCGAGCGCCCCCTACACGCTGATCCTGCTCCGCCACGGTGAGAGCGAGTGGAACGCCAAGAACCTCTTCACCGGATGGGTCGACGTCGACCTGTCGGACAAGGGGATGGCCGAGGCACGGCGCGGCGGGGTGCTGCTCGCCGAGGCGGGCCTGCTGCCCGACGTCGTCCACACCTCGCTGCTCAAGCGGGCCATCAAGACGGCCCAGCTGGCGCTGGAGTCCTGCGATCGCATGTGGCTGCCCGTGGTGCGCAACTGGCGACTGAACGAGCGGCACTACGGCGCACTCCAGGGGAAGAACAAGAAGGAGACGCTGGAGGCGTACGGCGAGGAGCAGTTCATGCTGTGGCGTCGCTCGTACGACACCCCGCCCCCGCCCATCGATCCCGAGGACCCGTGGGCGCAGACGCACGACGCCCGCTACGCCGCCCTGCCGCCGGAGGCCCGGCCGGCGACCGAATGCCTGGCCGACGTCGTCGAGCGCCTGATCCCCTACTGGGAGGACGTCATCGTCGCCGAGCACCTGCGGGCCGGCAAGACAGTGCTCGTCGCCGCGCACGGCAACTCGCTGCGGGCGCTCGTCAAGCACCTCGACGGGATCTCCGACGACGACATCGCGGCGCTGAACATCCCGACGGGCATCCCGCTGGTGTACCGGCTCGACGAGAACCTGAAGCCGATCGTGCCCGGTGGCGAGTACCTCGATCCGGAGGCTGCGGCCACGGCGGCCGCCGCCGTCGCCGCGCAGGGCAAGAAGTAGGCATGGCGGACGCCGTTCGCACGCATCGGCTCGAGCTGTCCGATTCGAGCCTGCGCGAGTGGGAGGCGACCGTCCTGCTGAGCGATCCGGAGCTCGGGATCGTCCTCGACCGCTCCGCCTTCTATCCGGGCGGAGGCGGCCAGCCGCCCGATCACGGCGTGCTGCTGTGGGGTGGCGTCCAGACCCGCATCGTCGACGTGCGCCGCGGTGACGACCAGTACCTCGTGCCGCTCGACGGCGACCCGCTGCCCCCGCAGGGCACGGCCGTCCGCGGAGCCATCGAGGACGACCGGCGGTCAGCGCTGATGCGGACGCATTCGGGCCTGCACCTGCTGTCGGGCGTGGTGTTCCGCGACTTCGGCGCGCTTGTGACCGGTTCGAACATGGATCCGCTCACCGGCCGCCTCGACTTCAACCTCGAGGAGGTGCCGGCGGGGTTCAAGGAGGCCGTGGAGGCGGCCTGCAACGTCGAGGTCGAAGCCGACCGGGCGATCGAGGCGTACGAGCTCGACCGCGACGCCGCCTTCGCCATCCCCGACGTCATCCGAACGGCGACGAACCTGCTCCCGGCGGGCATCGAGATCGTGCGCATCGTCGACATCAAGGGGCTCGACGTCCAGGCCGACGGCGGCACCCATGTCGCGTCGACGCATCAGATCGGAACCATGCGCGTGGTGAAGGTCGAGAGCAAGGGCAAGGGCTTCCGGCGCATCCGCATCTCGCTCAGCGAGACAGGGCAGCGGTGAACGCGGCCAGGGTTCGGTCGTCGAACAGGACGAATCGCACCAGCTCGATCCCCGACGACGGGTGCGACGAGGCATAGGCACGGACCGCCTCCACCGCGATCGGTGCCGCCTCGGCCGGCGTCCAGCCGTAGGCGCCGCAGGAGATGGCCGGGAACGCCACCGACGCCACGCCCAGCTGATCGGCCACGGCCAGCGCCCGGGTGTGGCACGACGCCAGCAACCCGGCGCCGCCGTCGGGGTGCTCCCAGTGCCGGGGACCGACCGTATGGATGACCCAGCCTGCGGCCAGTCGTCCGCCCCGAGTCGCCACCGCATCGCCAGCGGCGAGTCCGTCCGGGAGGTCCGAGCGACGAATCCGGCGGCACTCCTCGAGCAGGTCGGGCCCGGCAGCGGCGTGGATCGCACCGTCGACGCCACCGCCGCCGAGGAGGGAGGCGTTGGCCGCATTGACGATGGCGTCCACCGACTCGGCCGTGATGTCCCCGCGGACCGCCTCGATGCGCATTGCTACCAGCGGCGCGAGGTGATGTCGATGATCTTGGGGCGCACGTCGAACAGGTAGATGAGGGCGACGACCACCCCGGCCAGGCCGATGATGTTCAGCGTGAAGGCAGGGTAGACGCCGGCGCCGGCGGAGAGCCCAGTGAGGAGCAGCCACAGCACCTTGCTCTTGCGTCCCACCGCGGGGAAGGCGTCCTTCGGCCGACGGATGCAGTCGACGAAGGCGAAAGCCTTGACCGCGAGGGTCACGACCCACAGGGCGAGGAAGACGAGGCCTTGGACGGTGTCGAACATTCCTCCACGCTAATGCAGTTCCGTGACGGCGCATGACGAAGGGGCCGCACCGATGATCGGTGCGGCCCCTTCGTCCTGGTCGTCAGACGCCGACGGCCTCACGGATGAGGTCGATGGTGTGCGAGACGTTGCCTCGGACCGACTTCGCGGTCACGGTGACGCGATCCTTGGCCTGCGTGGTCATCGCGGCCACGTCGACGTCGGGCAGCTTCGTCTTCGACATGTCCACCTTGGGCATCTCGAACTTGGGCATCTCGATCTTCGGCATCTCGAACTTCGGCATGTCCACCTTCGGCATCTCGAACTTCGGCATCTCGACCTTGGGCATCTCGAACTTCGGCATGTCCACCTTGGGCATCGTGAAGCGGCCGCTGGCTGCCGTCGTGGCCTTGGCCGTGGTGGCCTTGGCTGCCGTCGTGGCCTTGGCCGTGGTGGCCTTGGCTGCCGTCGTGGCCTTGGCAGTGGTGGCCTTGGCTGCCGTCGTGGCCTTGGTGGTCGTCTTCTTGGCTGCCGAGGCGGCCTTCGTCGACGTCTTCTTCACGCGGGCGGTCGGGTGGCTGGGGGTGTTCTCGGTGGTCATGGTGCTTCCTCTCGTTCGTTCATCGTGGTCGTGCCGTGGGTGTCCGGCCAGGTGGGAGTGGGCGCCGCCTCGTCGTCGAGGTCGGCAGCCTCCCGCTCCGCCTGGGCCGTGTTCTCGGCCTGGAAGGCCGCGTAGATCTGGAGCAGGGTTGCTCGCTGCCGCTCGCTCAGCGTGAGGTCGGTGGCGATGGCGGTCGTGACCGCCTCGTCGCCCTCACGCTGGTCGAGGATCCCGGCCTGGACGTACAGGGTCTCCGCGGAGATCCGCAGCCCCTGCGCTATCCGGGTGAGGATCTCGGCGCTCGGCTTGCGCAGTCCCCGCTCGACCTGGCTCAGGTACGGGTTGGAGACGTCCGCCGCCTTGGCCAGCTGACGCAGCGACATCTGCGCCTGATCGCGCTGGTCGCGGATGAACCCACCCAGGTGACCGACGTCGATGCGTGCCATGCCTCAAGTATGCCCCAAGTGCTTGCAATTGCAAACACGGCTGCTAGCAGGAGTTAGCGTGACCTCCGTCACGCCAGGGCCGAGGACACCTGCCCCACGACGGCACCGCCGCCAAGAACGGGGATGGTGAGCAGGCCCCTGAGGGCGGTCCGGTCGGCGCCCAACCCCAGCAGGATCGTCGCCAGCGCCACCTGACGAGCCCGCTCCGACCCGTCCTCCGCCTTGATGGCGACCGCGGTGCCGTCGGGCAGCGCGGCGACATAGACCCCCTCGGCTCCGTCCTTGGCCACCAGTCCGGGCACCGCCCGCATGAAGGCCGTCACGTCGCGGTTCGTGCCGCCGACGAAGTCCGGATAGGCCGACATCGCCGACGTGACCCGTCGGGCCGGGGACTCGGGCTCGCCCTGGACGGCGCGTGAGAGTGACCGCGCGAGCCCGGTCACCGTGAGGGAGAACACCGGTGCACCGCACCCGTCGATGCCCACATGCTCGACCTGCTCGCCCGCCAGCGCCTCGACCTGCCACCTGATCGCCTGCTGCAGGGGATGGTCGACCGCGCGGTACGTGTCGATCGGCCAGCCGTTGATCGTGCACGTCAGCAGCATGGCGGCGTGCTTGCCGGAGCAGTTCATGGCGATGGGGGCTGCCCGCCGGCCGTCGCTCACCCAGGCATCGCGGGCGCGGGGGTCCAGTGGAAAGTCCGCCGGGGTCTGCAGGGCCCCCTCGTCGAGCCCAGCGACGTCGAGGATCTGCTTCACCCCCGCGACGTGGAAGCGCTCGCCGCTGTGCGACGCGGCCGACAGCGCGAGCAGGTGCTCCGGCAGGTCGAGGTCGTGCCGGACCATCGCGATGGCCTGCGCGGGCTTGTTCGACGACCGCGGGAAGATCACGTGCTCGGGATCGCCCCAGTGCCGGATCACCGCGCCGGCCGGGTCCACGACCACTGCGTGGCCGGTGTGGACGCCCTCGGTGAATCCGCTCCGGGTGTACGAGGCGAGCACGGCGGGGGCGGGGGTCGTCACCGCCGAATGATGGCACGCTGGGCTCCATGCGAGCAGTCGTCCAGCGATCTCGGGGTGCCCAGGTCCGCGTCGACGGCGACGTGGTCGGCTCGTTCGAGGGTCCCGGGCTCGTGCTCCTCGTCGGTGTGACCCATGACGACACCCTCGCGTCGGCAGCGCGACTGGCCGACAAGGCCTACGACCTGCGCATCTTCGGTCCGGAGCATGCCACGGACGGCGAGGCGGTGACGGGCGCCGAGGTGTCCGCGTCGGATCTGCGCCTCCCGATCCTGGTCGTGAGCCAGTTCACCCTCTACGGCGAGACGCGCAAGGGCCGCCGGCCGACCTGGGACGCGGCGGCACCGCGGCCGGTGGCCGAGCCGCTCGTGGACGAGGTGGTGCGAAGGCTGCGCGAGCGGGGAGCCATCGTGTCGACGGGCATCTTCGGCGCGGACATGCAGGTGACGCTCACGAACGATGGGCCGATCACGGTCCTGCTCGAGGTGTGAGGCGCGTCGTCGGTCCGGCGGGCGTCAGGGCCGGACGACGGTCTCGGCGGACGCCGCCACGTCGCCCGCCGGTGCACGGACGACCAGGGGCACGTCGACCGGCGTCGTGCGCTTGAGCACCGCGGTGGCGATCGGCCCCAGCTCGTAGTGCCAGGCGGGGGTGCCGACCCAGCCGGTCTCGCGTCCGTCGACGAGCACAGCGGAGCCATGCTCCGGCATCGTCTCGTCACTGCCGTCGAGGTGCAGCAGGGCCAGCCGACGGGGCGGGCGGCCAAGGTTGTGCACCCGCGCCACCGCCTCCTGTCCTCGATAGCAGCCCTTGGCCAGGTGCACGGCCGGGCCGATCCAGCCCACCTCGTGGGGCAGCGTCCGGTGGTCGGTCTCGAGGCCGAGCCGCGGCACCGCGGCTGCGACGCGCAGCGCCTCGAGCGCCCAGGTGCCCGCCCGCGCGTCCGCGGCCGACAGCCGCTCCGCCAGCCGCTCACGCGGGATCACGATCTCCCGGCCCGCGAAGTCAGCGGGACGGGCGTCGACGTACTTGCCTGCGTCGCCACCACGGTCCGACCCCGACTCGACGTGCCCCCGGCCCGCGAAGTCGGCAGGGACCAGCCACGTGACCGCGCCGGGATCGACCGCCCACACCGGCTCCCAGACGACGGCGTGACTGCCGGAGCGGTCCTCGACCTCGACGCGGAGCATGAACTGCATCCCGCGCAGGTAGTCGACGAGCGCGCCAGCCGTGCCCGGCTGGACGATCAGCCACGTCGTCGTGCCGTCGTCCACGGCGTGCAGCTCGTGCTCCACGTGGCCGTGCGGGCTCAGGATCAGCGCAAGCGCGGACTGGCCCGCCTCGAGCCGCTCGAGCACCTGCGTGGTCAGGCTGTGCAGCCAGGTGAGCCGGTCAGGACCCGTGACCGCGACGATGCCGCGGTTCGAGAGGTCGACGACGGCCGTGCCCTCGACCAGCAGGCGCTGCTCACGGAGCGGGTCTCCGTAGTGCCAGGGGACCCCCGGGTCCGGGGTGCCGTCAGGCGGTGGGACCGGGACCGTGGCCACGCTCACAGGGGATCGTCCGCCTCGGGCTCGTAGGCGCGGTCCTTGCACGTGGCGCACAGCCCGTGGACGGACACGTGGGAGATGTCGGTGCGGAAGCCGAAGTCGGCCTCCAGCCCGGCGACGAAGCCAGCAGCCGCGCTCGCCGGCACGCTCTGGACCGCCCCGCATCGATCGCAGACGAGATGGATGTGGATCTCGTCGTCGACTGCGTGGTAGGTCGGCGGCCCGTGGCCGATGTGCGCGTGCGTCACCAGACCGACCTCCTCGAGTACCTCGAGGGTGCGGTAGATCGTCGAGAGGTTGACCCCACTCGCCGTGCGCTGCACCTCGACGAGGATCTCCTCCGGGGTGCCGTGGCGCAGGCTCTCCACTGCCTCGAGCACGAGCTGGCGCTGAGGGGTGATGCGGAAGCCGTGGTCGCGCAGGCGGCGTTCCCAGTCCTCGGTCACGCAGGCACTCCTCGCTCATCGGCTTCATCGGCGGTGGGATCGTCGCGCGTGAGCGACGCGGCCAGGTGGTTGAGCATCGGCTGCCCGACTGCCGCCATGTCGAACGTCCACAGCAGGCGGCCCTCGACGAGGCCGTACAGGCGATGGCCCTGGGAGTACTCCTTGGCACTGGCGGTACGCATCACCGTGTCGGTGGAGAGGTCGGCACGCGCACCCGTGATCATGGCGTCCACGATCGCGGTGACCTCCTGCGTGCCGAACCAGACCTCGGCGAACCCGGTCGGGTGGGAGAGCGTCATCTCGATCTCGTTGCCGGGCCGCGGACGCCAGAACCCGGCCTCGGTCGCCAGGGGCCGGACCCGGTTCCCGTCATCGTCGAGCAGCCAGCTGCGGGACAGGTACGAGAGGAACGGACGGCCGTCGGTGCTGAACACGACCTCCTGGCCGAAGCGGAAGTCTTCGATGGTGGGGTACTGACCGGTGCCGACGCCGACCCACCTGCCGATGAGCCAGGACAGCGGGCGAAGGTCCTCGTGGACCTCGACGCCCGAGCCGTCAGGTGCCAGCACCTAGCCCTGTCCCTTGAACAGCTTGTAGACGACGTAGAACGCGAACCAGCCGGCCGCGGCCATCGCCACGACGAGCAGGCCCGTGTAGAAGACTTCAACCATGGCTGCAGCCTAGCCCTCCGCTTTCGGGGCCGCCGGGCGGCGCGGGCGGCTAGCGATGGGCCAGCCGCCTGCCGAGCAGGTACATCTCGCACCCGAGGCAGAAGTCGAAGGCCGCGTTCAGGAAGGCCGCGGCGAGCGCGAAGGCGATCGCCACCGTGGCCACCACGGTGACGCCGGCCAGCGAGGCGATGAGTGCCACCACCAGGAAGCCGAGGCCCACCGCCTGTGCGAAGCGCGGGGGTGCGGCGTCCTCCAGCTCGGCGGGCGGCGACAGGCGCGGGCGGATCACCTTGCGGAAGACGATCCCGTACGGCTGCGCGTGCAGACCCACGATCGCGCCGAGGGCGAAGACCAGCGTCTGCCAGGCGACGAGAACCGTGCCGAGCGGGGTGCCGACCAGGACGAGTGCGAGGGCGAGCACCACAGTCGTGACGGCGCCGCCGAACCGCGGGCCGCGCGGATCGATCTGGGTCCGCGTGCAGTCGACGCCGTTCGTGGTGGTGTCCTTCGGCGACACGGTCGAGCTCATCGGGGCCTCCTGGCGGTCAGTGCAGCCGAACGTATGCGCCGCGCATGATGCGACACGGCCATGGGTCGCGCAGGAACGAACCCCTCGTTGGTGCGAACGATTCGCAGCTCGAGGCGCGGTCTCAGATCGCGAAGTCCGGAGCGCCGCCGTCCCCGGCCGCCCCAGGCATGAGGTCGCCCAGGGCCGCGATGACGTCGGCCTTGCGGGGCTGACCGCTGGCGTGCTTGCGGACGGCGCCCGTGGCGTCGAGGAAGAGCACCGTGGGCGTGCGCCGGATGTCGAGAGCCCGGACGAGGTCGAGGTTGTCCTCGGCGTCGATCTCCACGTGCGAGACGCCGGGGACGAGGACGGTGACCTCCTCGAGGATCCGCCGCGTGGCGCGGCACGGCTGGCAGAAAGCACTGGAGAACTGCACCATCGTCGCCCGCTCGCCGAGCCGGCCGTCGAGGGCGGCCGCCAGTGCGGCGGCCTGCGGTGACGGCTCGTCGGCCTCGATGTCGACCGGCGGGTCGTCGTCACCCGCTGGGATCACGCCCGATGCCGGCATGGGGAGCGCCGTCGACGCGGCAACAGCGGGCCTGTCGGTGATCTTGCCCGACGTGCGCCTGAACCACAGCCCGAACGCCGTCGCGACCGCCAGCACGCCGAGGAGAACCCACACACCGGTCATGTCGAGCCTGAACCCGCGGTGCCGACGACGCATTCCCGCGCCCACGCACCGATGCGGTCGAGGACCTCCGCCGAGACCGCCGACTCGGCGTGGCCGAAGCCGCGCTCGATCCACAGATCGGTGCGGACGCCCGAACGGCGCGCGGCCTCGTGGATCGCCCGCGGATGCTCGAGCGGGAAGTAGCGGTCGACGTCGCCATGAACGACCAGGAGGGGGATTCCGGACAGCATCCCCGCCGCCTCCGCGGGCGGAACGGGGTGCGGTTCGGCCCAGCCGCGTGGGCTGACGCGAGTGCCACCGGCCCGCATGATCAGGCGACCCGGACGCGTCTCGACCATGAAGTGCGCGATGCGCATGATCCGCGTCCCCCGGTAGTACCAGAAGGCCGGTGCGCTGACGCTCACGACGCCGTCGACGCGGCCCGGACCGTCCGCCATGAGTGCCGACTCCCGCAGCACCACCGCGCCCCCGAGGGAGAAGCCCACGGGGACCACGCGCTGGTAGCCGAGCTCGCGCGCCCACTCCACGGCGGCAGCCACGTCGTGGATCTCCTCGTCGCCCACCGTCGTCGACCCCCCGGACCGGCCGTGTCCGCGCATGTCGAGAGCCACGATCCCGCCGAACGCCCGGAGGCGGGCGATGACCTTCTGGACCCGCTCCTCGCGCCAGCTGCCGGTGAACCCGTGGACGACGACCAGGCACAGATCGGACGAACCGGGCAGGTGGACGGCGCTGATCGGGACGCCGTCCGACGTCGTCAGCGTCCGCTCCTCCGCCTCCTCCATGCCGCCCATTGTCCCGCAGGGCACGGGCCCCGGATGCCGTGCCGTAGCCTTGGCCCGGCTGGGGAGCCCGGATCGAGGAGGTGCGACGTGCGGCTGATCCTCCTGACGCGCGCCATGGAGCCGTCCGCTGAGGTCCTCCCGGCTCTCGGACTGCTGGCCCATCACGTGCGCACGATGCCCGCCGAGGCGACCGCGCTGCTCAACGCACCCGCATGCGACGCCCTGCTCGTCGACGGCCGCCGTGACCTGCCCGCCGTGCGCGGGCTGACCCGGCTGCTGCGCCAGACCGGCGTCGATGTCCCCCTCATCCTCGTCGCGACCGAGGGCGGCCTGGCGGCCATCCAGTGGGACTGGGGCATGGACGACGTCATCGTCGACACGAGCTCCCCCGCCGAGGTGGAGGCCCGGCTCCGGCTGGCCGTCTCGCGAGTGCAGGATGCCGGCGGCGCCCCGTCCGAGCAGCCCGAGGAGATCCGCAGCGGCGAGCTGCACATCGACGAGGCCACCTACACGGCCAGGCTCCGCGGCCGTGCACTCGACCTGACCTTCAAGGAGTTCGAGCTGCTGAAGTTCCTCGCGCAGCATCCGGGCCGGGTCTTCACGCGCGCGGTGCTCCTCCAGGAGGTCTGGGGCTACGACTACTTCGGCGGCACGCGAACGGTCGACGTCCACGTGCGCCGCCTCCGCGCCAAGCTGGGCGTGGAGCATGAGGCCCTCATCGGCACCGTCCGCAACGTCGGCTACCGATTCGTGCCCGCCGGCACGGACGCCGCCACGCGCGCGGCGATGTCGGATGCGGACGACACCGCCTCCGTCCTGCCCTGAGCGACTCCGCATGACCAGCGACTTCGCGGTCGAGACGCGGGCGCGCCTCGATGAGGCGACCGTGCCCGCGCTGGTCGCCCTCATCGAACGGTCCACCGAGCACGACGGCATGCGGCCGCTGTCCGAGCACGTCTGGCTGCACCTGAAGGAGGGCGGCGACGAGCACGGGCAGCACCTGATCGCCCGTGACACCGCCGGACGCATCGTCGGCTATGCCCACCTCGACGTGACGGACGCCGTCAACGGGGCGAGCGCGGAGCTGGCGGTCGACCCCGCCGAGCGGCGACACGGCCTCGGCAGGCGGCTCATCGACGGGCTGATCGCCAGCTCCCCCGACGGCCGCCTTCGGCTGTGGGCGCACGGCGAGCAGGCCGGGGCGGCGGAGCTGGCGCTCAGCATGGGCTTCACGCGGGCGCGGGTGCTGTGGCAGATGCGACGCTCCCTGTACGCGCCGCTGCCCCGACCGCTCCTGCCTGCGGGCGTCGACCTGCGTCCCTTCCGGGTGGGCATCGACGAGGACGCGTGGCTCACTGTCAACTCCCGTGCCTTCACGAGCCTGCCGGACCAGGGCGGCTGGCAGCGGGCTGACCTCGAGATGCGGATCCGGGAGCCCTGGTTCTCCTCCGCCGGCTTCCTCATGGCCTGGCGCGGCGAGCGGCTCGTCGGCTTCCACTGGACGAAGGTGCACGGCGGCAGCACGTCCGAGTCGGGCCACCAGCACCACCCCATCGGCGAGGTCTACGTGGTCGGTGTCGACCCGGACGAGCGCGGCAACGGCCTCGGCCGGGCGCTGACGGTGGCCGGGCTCCACCATCTCCGCTCCCTCGACCTGAGCCAGGCGATGCTGTACGTCGACACCACGAACACCGCGGCCATCTCCCTCTACGAGGGGCTCGGCTTCGTCCGATGGGACACGGACGTGCTCTTCAAGCGCTGACCGCTCGAAACCGCTCGACCGGGGGACTCGTTCCGCCGAGGACACCGTTAACCCTGCTGTGGGACGATCCTTGGATGACCACGACGCAGCCGACGCCGCCGACCGCGAGCCCGACCCCCATCCTCACGCCGCCGACCGCCCCGGTCACGTTCGACGAGGGGCTGCCGGCCAACCGGTTCCTCGATCGGGAGCTGTCGTGGCTCGCCTTCAACCAGCGCGTGCTGGAGCTCGCCCAGGACGACGAGCTGCCCATTCTCGACAGGGCCAAGTTCCTCGCCATCTTCGCCAGCAACCTCGACGAGTTCTTCATGGTCCGCGTGGCCGGCCTCAAGCGGCGCATCGCGACCGGCATCGCCGTCCGCGCGGCCAGCGGGTACACGCCCCGCGAGGTGCTCGAGAACATCTGGCAGCGCGCCTACGACCTGCAGCGCGAGCAGGCCGACCTGTTCGGCGAGGTGGTGCTGCCCGGCCTCGAGGCCCAGGGCATCCAGATGCTCCGCTGGGACCAGCTCACCCCCGCCGAGAAGGCGGAGATCGAGCTCTTCTTCGACGCGAAGGTCTTCCCGGTCCTCACGCCCCTCGCCGTGGACCCCTCGCACCCCTTCCCCTACATCAGCGGCCTGTCCCTCAACCTCGCCGTCGTCGTGCGCAACCCGGTCACCGGGACCGAGCTCTTCGCCCGCGTGAAGGTGCCCCCGCTGCTCCCCCGTTTCGTCGAGGTCGGCCCGGCTCGCTTCGTTCCCCTCGAGGACGTCATCGCCGCACACCTGCACACGCTGTTCCCGGGCATGGAGATCCAGCAGACCCACACCTTCCGCGTCACGCGCAACGAGGACGTCGAGGTCGAGGAGGACGACGCGGAGAACCTGCTCCAGGCGCTGGAGCGCGAGCTCATGCGGCGTCGGTTCGGCCCGCCGGTACGCCTCGAGGTCGAGGAGTCCATCGACCCCCACGTGCTGGAGCTGCTCATCAGCGAGCTCGGCGTCAACGAGCTGGAGGTCTTCCGGCTCCCCGGCCCGCTGGACCTGACCGGCCTGTGGACGCTGTACGGGCTCGACCGCGACGATCTCAAGCAGCGCAAGTTCGTGCCCAAGACGTCGCGCCAGCTCAGCGAGGTCGAGACGGCGTCGGCGCCCGACATCCTCTCGGTGGTCAGGGAGCGCGATGTCCTCCTGCATCATCCGTACGACTCGTTCTCCACGAGCGTGCAGCTGTTCCTGGAGCAGGCCGCCCGCGACCCGCAGGTACTGGCCATCAAGCAGACCCTCTACCGCACCTCCGGCGACTCGCCCATCGTCGACGCCCTCATCGATGCCGCCCAGGCGGGCAAGCAGGTGCTGGCCCTCGTCGAGATCAAGGCCCGGTTCGACGAGCAGAACAACATCGAGTGGGCGCGCAAGCTGGAGGAGGCGGGCGTCCACGTCGTCTACGGACTCGTCGGGCTCAAGACGCACAGCAAGCTCTCCATGGTGGTGCGCGACGATGGCGACCAGCTGCGGCGCTACTGCCACATCGGCACCGGCAACTACCACCCGAAGACCGCGAGACTGTACGAGGACCTCGGCCTGCTCACGAGCGACCCGGCGGTCGGCGAGGACGTCTCGAACCTGTTCAACGTCCTGTCCGGGTACTCCATGAACACCGACTACGAGCGCTTCCTGGTCGCCCCCCACTCCGTGCGCACCGGCCTGGTCGAGCGGATCGAGCGGGAGGTCGAGAACCACAAGGCCGGGCTTCCGTCGGGCATCCGATTCAAGTGCAACTCGATCGTCGACGAGGGGATCATCGACGCCCTGTACCGGGCCTCGCGCGCAGGCGTGCCGGTCGACGTCTGGGTCCGGGGCATCTGTGCCATACGTCCCGGTGTGCCCGGCCTCAGCGAGAACATCCGCGTCATCAGCATCCTCGGGCGGTTCCTCGAGCATTCGCGGGCGTACTGCTTCGACAACGCCGGCAACCGCGAGGTGTGGATCGGCTCGGCTGACCTCATGCACCGCAACCTCGACCGTCGGGTAGAGACCCTGATCCGACTCGTCGACCCGGAGGAGACGGCCGACATCTACGCGCTGTTCGACTACGCCTACGACCCCGAGACCTCGGCCTGGGACCTTGAGGCCGACGGCACCTGGACCCGACGCCTGTTCGACGCAGACGGCCGGCACCTGCGCGACTACCAGGAGTCCCTCATCGAGATCAAGCGCAAGCGCGGCTTCGCCCCGTGAGCCCACCCACGACCCACCGAGAGGTGGAGCGCAAGCTCCGCGTGCACGGCATGTTCGACCTGCCTGACTTCGCCGAGTCCGGTGTCGCGCACTCCGTCGAGGTGATCGAGCCCTTCACGATGCGCGCGGTCTACCACGACACCGCCGACCTCGCGCTGTTCCGCTGGGGGATCACCCTTCGCCGACGCGAGGGCGGGCATGACGAGGGCTGGCACATGAAGCTCCCGGTCGCCGGTGCCGACGGCTCCTCGCGCGACGAGCTGCGCCTTCCGCTGGATCACGGCCAGGTGGGCGCGGTGCCCGGCGGCTTCGTCGAGGTCATCGCCCCACTGCTGCGCGAGCGACCGCTGGCCGCAGTGGTGACCATCTCCACCGAGCGCGCGCCGCTGCTCCTGCACGATGCCGGAGGTGCGGCACTGGTCGAGGTGGTGGACGACGTCGTCTCGGTGCTGCGCGACGGGCGCGTGGTCAGTGTCTTCCGCGAGATCGAGATCGAGGCGGTCGACGCATCCGACCCCGCCGCGCTGGCCGCGATGGACGCCGTCGTCGACGTGCTCGTCGGCATGGGGGCCGAGCCGAGCTCGGTCAGCAAGGCAGCGAGCGCGCTGGGCCCCCGCACCTCGGAGCCGCCGGACGTGCCGGAGCTGACTGTCCCAGGACCCACCGGCCTCGCGGTCGACGCCATCCGCGCTGTCCTCTCCCTGCACGTGCGTCACCTACTGCTGGCCGACGTCGCGGTGCGCCGCGACCTGCCCGACTCGGTCCACCAGATGCGCGTCGCCGCCCGGCGGCTGCGCAGCGCGCTGGCGACCTTCGCCCCCCTGATGCAGGAGGAGCCTGCGGGCGCGCTGCGCGAGGAGCTGAAGTGGATCGCCAGCGAGCTCGGGGCGATCCGTGACACCGAGGTCATGCTCGAGCGCCTCGACGTGCACGCCGGACAGCTCGACGACGAGGCTGACACGCTGCGCGCCCGTGCGGCCATCGACCCCCTCCTGACCCAGCGGCTCTCCGCCGCACGCTCGAGCGCGCTCGCCGCCCTCCGCAGTGACCGGCACCAGCAGCTCGTCGACGACCTCATGTCAGCGGCGATCGATCCTCCGGTGACGGATGCCGCCTACGAGACCTGCGAGGACGCGCTGCTGCCCCTGGTCGCCCGCACCTGGCGTCGCCTGCGCTCCAGCATCAAGGCACTCGAGCTCGACGGGCCCAGTCCCACCTGGCACGCCGCGCGCATCAAGGCCAAGCGGGCCCGGTACGCCGCGGACGCCGTCGCGCCGATCTTCGGCAAGGACATGAAGCAGCACGCCCGGCTGCTCGCTGAGGTCACCGAGCTGCTCGGCGACCATCAGGACGCGCACGTCGCACAGGTGATCCTGCGCGAGCTCGCGTCGCACGCCGATGTGGATGGCCTCACCGGCATGTCGTTGGGCATCCTCTACGAGTTCGAGGCGGACGAGGAGATCCTCGATCGCTACCGGTTCGCGGAGCTGTGGCCGACGGCGAAGCGGGCTGCGAGGCGGGCGGGGATGGGCACGTGACCACCCTTCCTGCGATCAGGGCGGCCGGCGTCGTCCTGCTGCGTGGCTCGGGCGAGGACGCAGAGGTCCTGCTCGTCCACCGGCCAGGTCGCGGGGACTGGTCGCTCCCCAAGGGGAAGATCGACGCCGGTGAGCATGTGGTGGCCGCCGCGATCCGGGAGTGCGACGAGGAGACGGGCTTCACCCCGATCCTGCAGAACCCGCTCGCCACGCAGACCTACAGCGTGCAGAGCCGCCCGAAGGTCGTCAACTACTGGCGCGCGCGCGTGCGGTCCGAGGAGGGCTTCACCCCCGACGACGAGGTCGACGAGATCCGGTGGGTTCCGGCCGCCAGCGCCGCGGAGCACCTCACCTACCCCTCGGACCAGGGCCTCGTCGCTGCGGCGACGGGCCACCCCGACTCGGTGCCGCTGATCATCCTTCGGCACACGCAGGCCATGAAGCGGGCCCAGTTCGACGGCCACGACGACTCCGAGCGCCCCCTGACCGGCAAGGGCCGCTCGCAGAGCAAGGCCCTCGTCCCGCTGCTCGACGCCTTCGGTATCACGTCGGTGTACGCCAGCAGCGCCCGTCGCTGCACGGAGACCGTGAAGCACTACGCGAAGCGCCTCGACACGACAGTGGTGCGCGAGCCACTCCTCACCGAGGAGGGGCACCAGGCCGATCCCCGGGGCGCGGCGGCGCGTGCCATCGAGCTCGCGCTCTGCCCGGAGCCGCTCGTCCTGTGCACCCACCGGCCCGTGCTGCCCACGATCCTCGAATCCATGGCCGTCGCACTCGGAGTCGGCCTGGAGGACCCGCGCTGGCATCGCGCGTGGGACCCCAAGCTCCCGCCCGGGGGCTTCATCGTCGTGCATCGCGAGTTCTCCGACGACGGTCCCGTGCGTGTTGTGGGCCTCGAGAGCCACACGCTGACGGGCACCGTGGTCCACTAGAGGCATGACGCCGAAGCGGAGCCTCCTCGCGGCAGTGCTGGGTGGACTGCTGCTCGGGCCGGCGACCCTGGCGGGCTGCGGAACGCAGCAGGCCGACTCGTCCGCCTCCGTCTCGCCCTCTCCCGCGCTCCCGTCCGCGGTGACGCCGACCCCGTCGGCCGACGCCTTCGTCGCCAGCGTCATGCGCACACGCGACCTGGCCACCGCCGACCTGGGGATCACGGTGACGACGGAGGTCGGCGGCGTCATGCGCAGCCTGACCGGCGAGGGCTCCTCCGCCGTGAGCAAGGGCTACGGCGACCTGCGATGGACTGACTCCTCCGGTGCCGTCACCCGGGAGCTGTCCAACGGCAAGGGGCTGTTCGTCCAGACCGACGTGCCGGACGGCACCTGGACCCTGCTGCCCGACGAGCGCGCCACGCCGACCGGGCGCCTCGCCGATCCGCTTCGCGGCCTCGGCGGTCTCTCGCGCGTCACCAAGGCCGGGCCCGAGGACCTGGACGGGATCCCCACGACCCGCTACACCGGCACGCTGCCCGCGTCCCCCGAGAGCCTCGCCCTGCTGGGCTTCTCGGATGAGGAGCTCGTCGAGATCGGCACCGACTGGCAGGGCGCCGTCGTCGATGTCACCGTCTGGATCGACTCCAAGGGCCGCGTCGTCGGCATCCAGCGCACCCTCGACCTTCCCGGATCCGCCGCCGCGCCCGTGTCCGCCGTCACGATGACCAGGCTGAGCGACTTCACGACGACCATCGACCTCGAGCCCCCGCCGACGGAGAGCGTCGTCGAGGCACCGGACGGGCAGTAGCTCTGGAGGTCAGTAGCCCGGCAGGTCAGAGCGCCGCCGTCACTCCCTTGCCGAGGCAGACCACGCCGGCGTCGCTGACCGTGTAGAGGGACCGGTCGCGCTCGATATCGACGCCGATCTGGGCTCCATCGGGCACCACCGCGTTCTTGTCGAGGATCGCCCGCCGGACGACGGCGTTGCGACCGATGCGCACGCCGGGCATCAGGACGCTGCCCTCCACGTACGCGCCGGCGTCGACGGCGACGCTGGTGGCGATGACGGACGTGCGCACGTGGGCTCCCGAGATGACCGTCCCAGCCCCCACCATCGACTCGTGGGCGTTGCCCCCCTCGACGAACTTCGCCGGCGGCAGCGATGGGAGGTTGGTCAGGATCGGCCAGCGGCGGTTGTAGAGGTTGAAGATCGGGTGCACGGACACCAGGTCCATGTGCGCGTCGTGGTAGCTGTCGAGCGTGCCGACGTCACGCCAGTAGCCGCGGTCACGGTCGGTGGCGCCCGGCACGACGTTCTCGGCGAAGTCGTAGACCTGCGCCTCGCCCTGCTCCGTCAGCATCGGGATGATGTTGCCGCCCATGTCGTGAACCGAGGCCGGGTCGGCTGCATCGGCCTTGAGCACGTCGAGCAGTGCCTGCGTGCTGAACACGTAGTTGCCCATCGATACGTAGCAGTTCTCGTCGTCGCCCGGGACGGTCGGTGGGTCGGCCGGCTTCTCCAGGAACCTCGAGATGCGGCGGCCGTCCGGTTCCGTCTGGATGACGCCGAACTGGTTCGAGATGGACTTCGGCATCCGGATGCCCGCGACCGTGACACCGGCGCCGCTGGCGATGTGCGCCTGGATCATCTGCATCGGGTCCATGCGGTAGACGTGATCGGCGCCGAACACGACGACATAGTCGGGCGCCTCGTCATAGACGAGGTTGAGGCTCTGGAAGATCGCGTCCGCGCTTCCCGTGTACCACCGCGGACCCAGCCGCTGCTGTGCAGGAACCGGGGTGACGTAGTCACCCAGCAGGGTCGACATGCGCCACGTCTGCGTGATGTGGCGGTCCAGGCTGTGCGACTTGTACTGGGTGAGGACGCACACGCGGCGGAGCCCGGCGTTGATGAGGTTCGACAGGACGAAGTCGACGAGCCGGTACGAGCCCCCGAAGGGAACGGCCGGCTTGGCCCGGTCGGCCGTCAGCGGCATCAGGCGCTTGCCTTCGCCTCCTGCGAGGACCATCGCCAGCACGTGCGGATCGGAACTCACCCTTGAACCCTAGCCCCACTTGGACGGTCCCGGCGTGGCTTGCCGCCAAGACCCCTAGGCTCAGGCCGTGCGCGTAGGAATGCTGACCCGAGAGTGGCCCCCGGACATCTACGGCGGGGCGGGCGTCCACGTCGAGCACCTGGTCGCGGAGCTCCGCCGCAAGATCGACGTCGACGTCCACTGCTGGGGGGAACCCCGGGGTGATGCGATCGCGCACGCGGTCCCGGCCGCCCTGCTCGGCGCCAACGCGGCCATCCAGACCCTGGGCATCGACCTCGAGATGGTGGACGCCACCAGCGGGGTGGAGATCCTGCACTCGCACACCTGGTACGCCAATCTCGCCGGTCACATCGGCAGCCTCCTCCACGGCGTGCCGCACGTGCTGACCGCGCACTCCCTCGAGCCGCTCCGGCCGTGGAAGGAGGAGCAGCTCGGCGGCGGGTACCGGGTCTCCTCCTGGGTGGAGCGCACTGCCTACGAGGGCGCCGCGCGGATCATCGCCGTCAGCCACGGCATGCGGGCCGACGTGCTGACCGCCTATCCGGACGTGGACCCCGACCGGGTCTCCGTCGTCCACAACGGCATCGACACCGACGTCTACCATCCCGACGCGAACACCGCGGCCCTGGCCGAGCTGGGGATCGACGGGAGCAGGCCCTACGTGCTGTTCGTCGGGCGGATCACGCGGCAGAAGGGCATCGTCCACCTGATCAACGCCGCCCGGCTGTTCGAGGGCGACGTCCAGCTCGTGCTGTGCGCGTCGTCACCGGACACGCGGGAGATCGGCGAGGAGACCTCGGCCGGCGTCGACCAGCTGCGCGCCGAGCGCGGCGATGCCAGCGTCATCTGGGTTCAGGAGCAGGTGGTCCGGCCGAAGCTGGTCCAGCTGTTCACCCACGCCCTCGCCTTCGTCTGCCCGTCGATCTACGAGCCCCTCGGCATCGTCAATCTCGAGGCGATGGCCTGCGAGACGGCGGTCGTGGCGTCCGCCGTCGGCGGGATCCCCGAGGTGGTCGTGGACGGCGAGACCGGCCTGCTCGTGCCCTACGACCCGACCGAGCCTCGGGCGTTCGAGCACGCGTTCGCCGACGCCGTCAACGTCCTCGCCGCCGATCCCGCCCGGGCTCGAGCCATGGGCATCGCGGGTCGGGCCCGTGCCGTCAGCGACTTCGGCTGGGACGCGATCTCCGACCAGACGATCGCCGTGTACGACGCCGCACTCCAGGAGTGAGCGACCTCGCCGAGCCGCTCCCTGGAGTGACGCCGGCCGCCCGCCGGCACCCCGCCCGCGGGTACGTCCTCTACCTGGTCGCTGCCACGCTGTTCGCCCTCAACGGGACGATCAGCAAGTCCATCCTCATCAGCGGCATCGACCCGGCACGACTGTCCCAGCTCCGCGTGACGGCCGCCTTCCTCATCCTGCTCGTCGTGGTGACCCTGACCCGGCCGGCGTCCCTGCGCATCCGTCGGTCCGAGTTCTGGATCCTGCTGGCCTACGGCGTGCTCGGCGTCGCCATGACGCAGTACCTCTACTTCGTGGCCCTCGAGCTGCTCCCCGTCGGCATCGCCCTCCTCATCGAGTTCACCGCCCCGATCATGGTGGCGCTGTGGTTCCACTTCGGCCTGAAGCACCGCACGCCGCGCATCGTGTGGCTCGGCCTCGTCATCGCGCTGCTCGGCCTCGCGATGGTGGCGCAGGTCTGGCAGGGGTTCACCCTCAACGCCCTTGGTGTGGCCGCCGCCTTCGGGGCGGCTGCGGCCCTGGCCATCTACTTCCTGCTGGGCGACGCGCAGGTGCAGCGGCCCGAGCCGCGCGACCCGGTGTCGCTGACGATGTGGGGGTTCGGCGCGGCGGCCCTGTTCTGGGCAATCGTCCAGCCGTGGTGGTCCTTCCCGTGGGAGATGCTGACGGGCGACGGCTACCCGCTGGGCGAGCAGGGGTCAGCCGTCCCGATCTGGATGCTGACCGCGTACATGGTGGTCCTCGGGACGGTCGTGCCGTTCTGGCTGATCGTGGTCTCCCTGCACCACATCCGCGCCTCGCAGGCGTCGGTGATCGGCATGACCGAGCCGCTGCTGGCGAGCTTCATCGCGTGGGTCGCGCTCGGCGAGGTGCTGGCCCCGGTGCAGCTGCTCGGTGCCGTCGTCGTCCTCGTCGGCGTCTTCCTCGCCGAGCGGTACCGCACCTAACCCGCGAGCGGTCACTACGCGCGAACGGTCACAACGCGCGAAGCACACGCGGGTCGCCATCCACAGGTCGCCGCTGCCAGTTCCACCGTCGCCATCGTGCGGTTCTACTGCCGCGATGGACTTCATCCGCTCACATCAGAACGGCACAAGCGCCGGCATCCGCATCCGCGTGACGGATGTGGAGTGGACGACGCCCGCACGCGGCGTGCGGGTCCCGGGCAGCCACTCATTGACCCACCGCCTCTTGACCGCAGGAGCTCTGCACGCGGTCGATCGGACGGCTGTCGCATGCGACCTCACCGCGGCTCACTGGTGGTCGATGGTTGTGCCAAGTGGGTTCGGCCTGGATGTCGATGCACAGGCGTGCGCGATCGCCACGCTGCGTGATGGGAACCGTCTTCGCGCAGCGGGGGTTCGAGGACGTCGATTGGAACTTCCGGACGACCACATCACCCGGATCGACGGATTCGCCATCACGACACCGGCCCGGACATGGATCGATTGCGCCGCTCTCGTGAGTTGGCGCGACATAGTCGCGATGGGCGACGGCCTTCTCCGGTCGAGCCTGGCTACGCCGGCCGAGTTGAGCGGAATGGTCGCGTGGGGCCGAGGTCGTCGCGGCATCAAGGCTGCGCGAGCGGCGCTGCCAGTGCTCGACAAGGCATCAGAATCGCCCGGCGAATCCTGGGTGCGGGCGCTGCTGGCCCGCAGCCGGCTTCCCCGGCCGGTCTGCAACCTCCCGGTAGCGGTGGGCGGTGGGACGTTCCGGCTGGACCTGGCATGGCCCGACCAGCTCGTCGCCGTCGAGTACGACGGCGAGGAGTTCCACGGTCCGCAACACGCTGCTCGTGATGCATGGCGGCGCGACAAGCTGCGAGCCGCAGGATGGATCATCCTTGTGGTGCGCAAGGACGATCTCGCCGACGCGCCAGGCCTGATTCGCATGCTGGCGGAACACCTGACCGCTCGCGCGTAGTGACCGCTCGCGCGTAGTGACCGCTCGCGCAGTGACCGCTCGCGGAGGAGGAGGAGGAGGGCGGGTCGGGTCAGGCGCGGAGGACGAACGGGTCTCCCACCGGCTCGTCACTCGACTCCACCCACACGCCCTTGGGCTGGGTGAACTCCGCGAAGCCGTCCATGCCGTTCTCGCGGCCGTAGCCCGACAGCTTGTTGCCGCCGAACGGGGTGGCGAACTGCAGTGCGCGGTACATGTTGACCCAGACGGTGCCCGTGTCGAGCCGGCTCGCCATGCGGTGGGCGCGGCCGAGGTCACGCGTCCACACCCCGGCGGCCAGCGCGAACGGCGAGTCGTTGGCGATGGCGACGGCCTCGTCCTCGTCGGAGATCCGGATCACGGACAGCACCGGGCCGAACAGCTCGTTCTGCGCGACCGACATGTCGTTGGTCACGTTGTCGAGCACCGTCGGCGCGTAGAACCAGCCATGGTCGGGCCGATCCGCGTCGTCACCTCCGGCAATGAGGCTCGCTCCCTCACCGACCGCCTCCTGCACGCGACTGCGCACGCCGGCCAGGATCTTCTCCTGCGACATGGGACCCATCTCGGTGTCCTCGGACGTGGGGTCACCGAGCTTGACGGAGCGCGCGCGCGCCGCGACCTTCTCGACCAGCTCGTCGGCGATGCGCTCATGCACGAGCAGCCGGGACCCGGCGACGCACGTCTGGCCGGCAGCCGCGAAGATGCCCGCGATGACGCCGTTGACGACATCATCGACGCGGACATCGTCGAAGAAGATGTTGGCGCTCTTGCCGCCCAGCTCGAGGACCAGCGGCTTGAGGTGCTCCGCAGCACGAGCTGCGACGAATCGCGCGCTGTCCGGGCCACCGGTGAACCAGATCTTGCGCACGTGGGGGTGCGCGACCAGTGCGTCGCCGGCCTCCTGGCCGTAGCCCGTGACGATGTTGAGGCAGCCGTCCGGCAGGCCGGCCTCCTTGGCGAGCTCACCGAGCCTCAGCAGGGACAGCGAGTTCACCTCCGGGGGCTTGACGACGACGGTGTTGCCCGCGGCCAGCGCCGGCGCCAGCCCCATGCCGCCGAGGAGCATGGGCGAGTTGAAGGCCGGGATGACGCCGACGACGCCGAACGGGATGCGCTGCGTGTAGACCGTCAGGCTCGCGCGGTCCTGCGGGATCGTGCGGCCCTCGGTCTGGTACGCGAGCGACGCGTAGTAGTGGTACCAGGCGCGCAGTGAGGTCATCTGGCCCCTCACCTCGCGGACGACCTTGCCGGCGTCACGCGCCTCGAGCGCGGCCAGCTCGTCCGCGTGCGCGGCGATGAGGTCGCCGAGCCGCCACACGATGTCGGCGCGCGTGGTCGGACCGACGCTCCGCCACGACGCGAATGCGTCCTGCGCGGACTGGACGGCCGCCTCCATGTCCGCCGCGTCCCCGCGGGCTATCTCCGCCCACGGCTGCGCCGTCATGGGGTCGTGCGTCGGCAGGTACTCCCCCGACAGGGGTGCGACGCGGGTGCCGTTGATCCAGTGCAGGTACCGATCCATCACTCGTCCTCGAAGAAGTCGAGGTGCTCGAGCACCTCGATGGCGTGTCGTGCGCTGGCGTTGATGTGCTGCTCCATGGCCCGCTGCGCCGCGAGGGTGTCCCGTCGCTTGAACGCCTCGAGGATGTCGCGGTGCTGGCGGTTCGCCTCATCCAGCCACTCGGGCGGGAAGTCCACGTACGGCATGGGGAGGGAACGCGAGAGCAGCTGGAGCATCGCGCTCATCCGCTGGCTGCTCGCGGCCCGGTTGATCGTGCGGTGGAACTCGTGGTTGAGCCGCTGCTGCTCCTGCAGGTTGTCGGCCCGCGACATGCCGTCATGCAGCGCGATGAGTCGCTCGAGGTCGTCGTCGTCGAGGCGGGACACCGCCCGGGCCGCCGCGAGGCCCGCGACCTGGCCGAAGACCTGGTAGTGATCGGCGATGTCGTCGCGGTCGACCCGGGACACGTACGAGCCCTTGCGCGGGATCGTCTGCACCAGCCCCTCCTGGTCGAGGGCGATGAGTGCCTCGCGCACGGGCAGCCGGCTCACGCCGAGCTCCTCCGCGATCGCGTCCTGGTCGATGCGCTGGCCCGGCTTCAGCCGGCCGGCGAGGATCGCGTCCCGGATGTGCGCAGCGACGTCCTCGGCGAGGTTGCGACGTCGGCGTGGCCGGATCTCGACCGGCTCAGCCGTCATGACAGCTCGATCCACGTGGTCTTGAGGTCGGTGAACTTGTCCATCGCGTGCAGGGACTTGTCGCTGCCGAACCCGGACTGCTTGACGCCGCCGAAGGGCACGGTCAGGTCGCCCTCCTCGTAGCAGTTCACCCAGACCGTGCCCATCCGCAGCGCCCTGGAGACGCGTCGCGCCCGGCTGAGGTCGTTCGTCCACACGGCGGATGCGAGCCCGTAGTTCGTCGCGTTCCCGATCCGGATCGCCTCGTCGTCCGTCGTGAAGGTGAGGACGGACAGGACCGGCCCGAACACCTCCTTCTGGGCGAGCAGGGAGTCGGGCTGCAGGTCGTCGACGACGGTCGGCGGGTAGTAGGAGCCGCCGGTCTCGGTGAGCACCGGCTGCCCACCCATGAGCAGACGACCGCCCTGCGCGAGACCCTCGGTGAGGATGCCGTGGATGGTGTCGAGCTGCCGCGCACTGGCGACCGCCCCGATCGGCGCGTCGTTCTCGAGGGGGTTCGCCGGGTGCGCGGCCGCCATCGCCTCGAGGACCTTCGCGAGCACCTCGTCCTTGACGGACTCGTGGACGACCAGGCGAGCACCCGCCGTGCACATCTGGCCGGCGTTGTAGGTGACCGCCCAGGCTGCAGCGGCGGCGGCCTTGTCGAGGTCGGCGTCCGGGAAGACGATGTTCGCGCCCTTGCCGCCGAGCTCGAGGTAGGGGCGTTTCATGTTGGACTGCGCGGCCGCCGTCATGATGGCGCGACCGGTTGCCGTGGATCCGGTGAACGTGATGATGTCGACGTCCATGTGACCCGCCAGGGCCGCACCGGCGACCGAGCCGAGGCCGTTGACGACGTTCAGGACGCCGTCGGGCAGCCCTGCCTCCAGCCCCAGCTGCGCGACGTACAGGGCAGTGAGGGGGGAGTTCTCGGCCGGCTTGAGGACCATCGAGCAGCCGACGGCCAGGGCGGGCGCGATCTTCCAGGTCTCGAGGGTGAGCGGGAAGTTCCACGGGGTGACGGCACCGACGACCCCCGCCGGCTCGCGCTCGATCATGGCCCACGACGAGTCGCCGACCTTGGGCATCTCGTCGAGCACCTTGTCGATGGCCTCCCCGAACCAGCGCAGGGTGCGGTGGCAGGCTCGGACGTCGATCGCCTTGGCCTCGCGGGCCGGCTTGCCCATCTCGAGGGCGGTGAGGACGGCGAGCTGGTCGGCGTGGTCGTTCACCAGGTGCGCCCACCGGATCATCACGTCCTTGCGGTCCGCGGGGGCCATCCCCGACCACCGGCGGTCCTCGAACGAGGCCCGGGCCGCGGCGACCGCCCGGTCGACGTCCGCAGCGTCCGCCATCGCGACATCGGCGACGATCCGGCCGTCGATCGGGCTGACGACCTCATGTCGGGACGACCCGGTCGTCCACGCACCGTCGATGAGGAGCTCGGTCGGGTACTGGACCGATGCCGCGAGGCCGTTCCAGTCCGGGGTGGTGGTCGTCATGTGCGACTCCTCAGCGCGTCGAGTTGATAAATGATACAAATTGCAGGTGGACCTGACCCAGACTTCCGAGCACGACGATCTGCGCGCCGGCGTGCGCGAGGTCTGCGAGCGCTTCGACGGCGCCTACTGGCGCTCCCTCGAGCCGGACTCCTACCCGGAGGAGTTCGTGGCGGCCCTCACCGAGGCCGGCTTCCTCGGCGCCCTGGTGCCGGAGGAGTACGGCGGCGGAGGTGCGTCGCTCACCGAGGCATCGGTCATCCTCGAGGAGGTCTCCGCGAGCGGGGGCAACCCCAGCGCCTGCCACGCCCAGATGTACATCATGGGCACCCTCCTGCGGCACGGCAGCGAGGACCAGAAGCAGCGGTACCTGCCCGGCATCGCCGACGGCACGCTGCGCCTGCAGGCCTTCGGCGTCACCGAGCCGGGGGCGGGCTCGGAGACGACGCGCATCCGCACGCGGGCCGAGCGCGTGCCCGAGGGCTGGCGCATCAACGGCCAGAAGATCTGGACGTCCCGCGCGCTCTACTCGGACCTGATGATCCTGCTTGCGCGCACGACGCCGTACGACGACCTCGAGAAGAAGACCGAGGGGCTGTCGGTCTTCATCTTCGACATGCGCGACCTGCCAGGCCTGACCATCAAGCCGATCCGCACGATGATGAACCACAACACGACCGAGGTCTTCTTCGACGACGTCCTCATCCCGGCCGACTCCCTCATCGGCGACGAGGGCCGGGGCTTCCGCTACATCCTCGACGGCATGAACGCTGAGCGGATCCTCATCGCGTCCGAGTGCATCGGTGACGGCCGGTTCCTGCTCGACCGTGCGGTCGCGTACGCGAACCAGCGCGAGGTCTTCGGCGGGCCCATCGGCGCCAACCAGGGCGTGCAGTTCCCGCTCGCCAAGGCCTACGCCCAGCTGTGCGCGGCGAACCTGGTCCGCTTCGACGCGGCGGCGAAGTTCGACTCCGGGCAGAAGTGCGCGGCCGAGGCCAACATGGCCAAGCTGCTGGCCTCGGAGGCCTCGTGGGCCGCCGCGAACGCGTCGCTCGACGCGCACGGCGGCTTCGGCTTCGCCGTCGAGTACGACATCGAGCGCAAGTTCCGCGAGACCCGTCTCTACCAAGTCGCTCCCATCAACAACAACCTCGTGCTCGCCTACCTCGGCCAGCACGTCCTGGGCCTTCCGAAGTCGTACTAGTCCGCTCGGCCACGCTCGACGACGCCGTCGAGGGTGGCGTCGTCGTGCTCGTCGAGGGCCGGCACCCGCGCCGGCGGCGGAGTCCAGCCGCTGATGTCGAAGGGGGCTGCGAGCAGCTCGACCGTGCCGCTCGGCGTCGACACCGGCACGAACCGGCCGCGCGCTCGCAGCTGCTCGTGCTCCCACACGCCCATCAGGTCGTTGACCCGTGCCGTCGCGATGCGACCCGTCGCCAGTCGTTCGCGCGCGGCTTCGGCCGGGATGCCGTCGAGGCATTCGGTGATGAGCCGCTCCAGCTCGGCCACGTTCGCGATTCGGCTGGCGTTCGTGGCGAACCGCGAGTCGACGCCCAGCTCGGGAGCGAGCATGAGGTGCTCGGCCATGCTGCGCCACTCAGCGTCCGACTGGACGGCGATGAGAATGGTGCTGCCGTCCGCGAGCCGGAACGTGCCGTAGGGGGCGATCGCGTGATGACGCCGGCCTGTGCGCAGGGACTGCCCCGGTCCGTACACCGCGTTGTACAGGGGGGCGCTGATCCACTCTGCGAGCGAGTCCAGCATCGAGACCTGGATCGCGGCACCCTCGCCCGTGCGCTCCCGTCGGACCAGGGCCGCGAGGATGCTGGAGAACGCGTACATCCCCGAGCAGATGTCCGCGACTGAGAAACCGACCTTGCTCATCTGCTCGTCGCCGGTCACCGAGAAGACGCCCGCCTCAGCCTGGATGGCGAGGTCGTAGGCCTTGTCGTCCTCGCGCGGGCCGCCGTGCCCGTACCCCGAGATCTCGGCCGCGATGATCGCGGGGTAGGCCGCGTGGAGGGTCGGTGCGTCGATGCCGAGTCGCTTCGCCGCGCGCGGGGAGAGGTTGTGCAGGAAGACGTCTGCTCCCGCGATGAGAGCGCGGAAGGTCGCGAGATCCGCGGCGTCCTTGACGTCGAGCGCGACGGACTGCTTGCCGCGGTTCGCCCACACGAAGAAGGCCGACTCCCCCTGCACCACGCTGTCGTAGTGCCGGGCGAAGTCCCCCTCGGGGCGCTCCACCTTGATGACAGTCGCGCCGAGATCCGCGAGGTGGCGGGTGGCGAACGGTGCGGAGATCGCCTGCTCGAGGGCGACGACCACGATGCCGTCGAGTGGCGCGGTCACGCCTCGACCTGGGCGATCTCGCCCATGAACCAGTCCACGAGCTCCTCGCAGTTCCTGCGCAATGTGGCCTCGTGGATCTCGAGGTCCTGCAGGAGCTGGGCACCGCTGGTGTGATCCGGGATGTGGTCGGGACCCAGGCGCACCCACGATCCGACGACACCGGTGTCCGCCTCCGGGTGGAACTGCGTGCCGACGGCCCGGCCGAAGCGGAACAGCTGCGGGGCCTTGCCGTTGTGAGCGAGAACGTCGACGTCGGCCGGAAGCACCACGCGGTCCTCGTGCCAG
Source organism: uncultured bacterium (assembly GCA_963700255.1). Classification (GTDB taxonomy): domain Bacteria; phylum Actinomycetota; class Actinomycetes; order S36-B12; family S36-B12; genus UBA10649. The sequence continues at coordinate 86,869 of CAVOWW010000012.1, forward strand.
GTGAACCACGGCCCGGCCGGGACCGGTAGCCGGTCGTCAGCGTCGAAGGTGACCAGCCCGATCTCCTGCTCCTCGACGGGTGCCCGCTCGACGTGCCCGCCCAGGGACTCGGCCAGCAGCTGTCCGCCGAAGCACACCCCGAGGTAGGGGATCTCCTCGTCCACCATCTCCCGGATGAGGGCGATCTCCGGCTCCACCCATACCCGGGCGTGTTCGTCGTAGGCGTTGGCGAAGGAGCCGAAGGCGATCACGGCGTGGTAGGCCGCCGGGTCGGGGAAGGCCGTGTCCGGCGCTGCCGGATCCGCCAGCACGACATGGGTGTCGATCTCGTACCCGCGTTCGCGCAGGACCTGGCCGATGAGGGCAGGGGCCGCCTCGGGCTCGTGGCTGATGAGCAGGACGCGCGTCACCTAGATGACCGCCCGGTAGCGACGCAGCTCCCACTCGCTGACCTCGTCACCCTGCTCGGCGTTGTCGGCGAACTCCTGCGCCTCGCGACGCTGCATCACGAGGAAGTTGTCGACGAAGACGTCGCCGTACACGCTGCGGGTGAACGGGCTGTCGAAGTTGTCGATGGCCCCGTTGATGTCGACGGGCAGCCGCTCCCAGCGCTCGTCGGCGTGCGGGTCGCCGACCACCTGGGGCATGAGCTCGTAGTCGTTATCGAGGCCGTCGAGCCCGGCGCCCAGGACCCCGGCGAAGACCAGGTACGGGTTGGCGTCGGCAGCCGCCCAGCGGGCCTCCAGCCTGTTGCCCTTGCCCGCGCCGATGATCGAGCGCACGCCGACCAGTCGGTGGTCCAGGCCCCAGGTCACCTGCGTCGGCGAGAACGAGTAGTCCTGCAGTCGCTTGTAGCCGCTGACCGTCGGCGTCATCACGAGCTGGAGCTCCTTGTGATGGGCCAGCAGCCCGGTGAGGTACTTGCGCATCAGGCTGTTCCCGAGGATCGAGTCCTCGTCCTGGGTGGCGAAGGCGTTCTCCCCGTCGCGCGTGAGCGACTGGTGGATGTGCATGCCGTTGCCCGCCTCGAGGAGGAAGGGCTTGGCCATGAAGGTGACGTTCAGCCCGTGACGCTTGGCGCACAGGCGGACGATGTACTTGAAGTAGACGGTGTCATCGGCCATCTTCATCATCGGCCCGTAGCGCACGTTGATCTCGGTCTGTCCGGGGCCGTACTCGACGTTGCACGCCTCGACCTCGATGCCGGTCTTCCGCAGCGACTCGCGGATGTCGAGCATGAACGGCTCCATCTCCCAGCCCCGGTAGATGGAGTAGCAGTTGATGTCGTCGTAGATCGGCTTCCACTCGGGCGTGAAGAAGTGGCACTCGAGCTCGGACGCAGCGTCGACGCCGAGGCCGAGCGCCTCCGCGCGAGCGAGCTGGCGCTTCAGCATCTGACGGGAGTCCATCTCGATCGGCTCGTGGGTGTCGACGTTGATGGTGTCGCACATGACGATGCCGACGCCGTCGGTCCAGCCCGCGACGCGGAAGCTGGCGAGGTCGGGGATCGCGTGCATGTCCGGGAAGCCGTCCGCCTCGTCGACCCAGGGGGTGGCGAAGATGAAGCAGGTCGGATCCCACGTGTAGACGACGTTCGCGATCGCGAAGCCGGAGCCGCGCAGGAACTGCCGGACGGGCAGGCGCTTGCCGCGCGGCATGCCCCAGGTGTCGACGAAGACGCACTCGACCGTGTGGATGCCGTGCTCCTCGCACAGGGCCGCCACCCGGTCACGCTCGGCCGGATCCCACGACGACATCGAACCTCCCGAATACGTGGATTTCAGATACTTGATAAATGTAGTGTTCGAGGGGCTGGCCGTCCCGTCTTTCCCGCATGTCGACCGCCACTTGAACGAAAGGCTCCTGCCCATGCGTGCCGTCGTCCTCACCTCTCCCGGGGCTCCCCTCCTCGTCCAGGAGGTGTCCGAGCCCGTGGCGCCGCCGGGGGGAGCCGTCGTCGACGTGCTGGCCTGCGGCATCTGCCACTCCGACCTGCACGCCGCTGCCGGCGACTACCCCACGGCGCTGCCCGTCATCCTCGGGCACGAGGTGGCGGCCCTGCACCCGAGCCTCGGGCCGGTGCTGGTCTACGCCTGCTGGGGCTGCCGCCAGCCTGACTGCTGGGCCTGCTCGTCCGGGCAGGAGATGATCTGCCCGAACGCCACCGAGGCCGGGCTCTTCCGTGACGGCGGGTACGCCGACCGGATGGCCGTGCCGGACGAGGGCTACCTCGTCCCCCTGGGCACCCTCGACCCCGCCCACGCCGCCCCGCTCGCCTGCGGCGGCCTCACGGCCTACCGTGCCGTCGACCACACCCTCCCCGTCCTCGCGGCCGCCACGCGGCCGCGCGCTCTCGTCATCGGCGCCGGGGGGCTCGGGCAGTTCGGCCTCCAGTGGCTCAAGATGCGCTCCGACGCTGAGGTGACGGTCCTGGACGCGTCGCCCGAGAAGCGCGCCCTCGCGCTCGAGCTCGGCGCGGACGCCGTGGCGGCACCCGGCGAGCTCGAGGGGACCTTCACGGCGGTCGTCGACTTCGTCGGCGCGGAGCCGACCCTCGTCGCCGCCAGGGACCACGTCGCCAGGCAGGGCCTGGTGGTCGTCGTCGGCCTGTACGGCGGCACCATCCCGTTCGGCTTCGGCGCCGTGCCCCACGAGGCCCGCTTCATGACCTCGGTGTGGGGCTCCCTCGCCCAGATGCGCGACATGGTCGCGCTCGCCCAGCAGCATCCCCTGCACTCCCCCATCGAGGTCATCGGCCTCGAGGACGTCGCCGTGGCGCACGACCGGCTGCACGTGGGCGACGTCTCCGGCCGCTTCGTCATCACCCCAGGAGGTTCCGCATGAGCACCAGCACCGACGCCGTCGTCGACATCACCGACCCCGCGGCCTACGCGAACGGGATCCCCCACGCGGTCTTCGCCGAGATGCGGCGCACCGAGCCGATCGCCCAGCGGATCTACGGCGACCGGCCGTTCTGGGCCGTCACCCGCTACCGCGACCTCGTCACGGTGACCCGCGACCCCCAGACCTACTCGAACGCCCGCGGCATGACGAACCTCCCGGACCTCACCGAGGAGCAGATGAACGCGCGGCGCTCGATCATCGACACCGACGCGCCGGACCATGTGCGCCTGCGCAAGCTCGGCATCCCGGCCTTCACCAGCCACAAGGTGAAGTCCTACGAGGAGGTGACCCGCGAGATCGCCACCCAGATCCTCCGCGATGCCGCCGAGCAGGGGTCCGTCGACATCGTGCAGAGCATCAGCGCACCGCTGCCCATCCGGGTGATCATCAACATCCTCGGCGTGCCCGAGGAGGACGCGGCGATGCTCGTGCAGTGGTCGGACGAGCTGATCGACTCGACGGGCGTCCCCGCCGACGCGTACGGCAACACGACTCCCCTGGAGCTGCTGCCGTTCAGCGCCCCTGCCTCCCACGCGCTCTTCGAGTACGGGCGCAAGATGCGCGAGGAGCGCACCCGCAACCCGAAGGACGACCTCACGACCGCCCTGGTCGAGGCCCGCTACGAGGGCGAGGCCCTGTCGGACTACGACTTCAAGAACATGTTCCACGTGCTGGTGTTCGCCGGGAACGAGACCACCCGCACGGCGATCAGCAACGGCCTCCAGGCGTTCGTGGAGAACCCCGACCAGCTCGACCTCCTGTACGCGCGGCCCGAACTGGTCGAGAACGCCGTGGAGGAGATCATCCGCTGGGCGACTCCCGTCCTGCACATGCGCCGCACTGCCACCCGGGACACCGACCTGTCCGGCGTGCCGATCAGGGAGGACGACAAGGTCGTCATCTTCTACGCCTCGGCGAACTTCGACGACGAGGAGTTCACGGACCCGCTGCGCTTCGACATCACCCGGCCGGTGAAGCCGCCGCAGGTGTCGTTCGGGGCGAAGGGACCGCACCACTGCCTCGGCGCCCCGCTCGCGCGCATGGAGATCCGCGTCCTGCTCGAGGAGATGATCAAGCAGGGCACGCGGTTCGAGCAGACCGGGCCCATCGTCCGCACGAACTCCAGCTTCGTCAACGGCATCGCTTCGTTCCCCGCACGGATCTCGCGCTAGCCCGCCACCCACACCCGTTTGTCCCGGAATCCGGGACAAACGCTCAATGCGGGGGTCATGAAGGCCCCGCTTCGCCGATCTCTCCCGGAAACCGGGACAAACGGAAGGGGCCCGGTCCAGTGGACCGGGCCCCTCTCCGCGTGAACGGGCTACGACACGAAGTTGTGCACCGCGTCGTAGTTCTCCTTGTCGCGCCGGACGGCTCCGAGGATCAGGCCGAGCACGAACACGATGAACGGCAGGAGCACGAGGAACCAGCCGAGCGTCGTCATCTCGAACGGCCCGCCCTCACCGGAGGCGACGCCCGCGAGCAGATTGAAGCGGCTGATGAGCGCCACCTCGCCCACGGCCAGCAGGATCGCTGCTGCGGCCGG
>CAVOWW010000013.1:0-21424 GCA_963700255.1 uncultured bacterium
GAGGGTCGAAGGTCCCGACTCTGGCGGCCGGGCAGGGCACCCGGTGTTCATCCGGCCGTCTCGCCATGGTGCCGTGGGCGACACCGGGATTCCAGCGGTGGGCCGCAGGCTGGTCTCATGGCAGCGGGAACCGTGACCTACCAGAGCCAGTGGGCCGCCGAACCGGTCGAGCAGGGGCGCCGGAGCGTCGCCCTCGTCGGCCACGACAACATGAAGTCGGAATCTGGCGGAGTGGGCCATCCACAACCTGGACGGCCTTGGCCGGCCACACCGTCTACGCCACGGACTCCACTGGCCGGATCCTGGAGGACCAGCTCGGGATCCCGGTGCGGCGCTTCCTGAGCGGTCCGCTGGGCGGCGACCAGCAGATCGGCGCGTGCATCGCCCAGGGGTCGATCGACGCCCTCATCTTCTTCTGGGATCCGCTGCAGCCCCAGCCGCACGACACGGACGTGAAGGCGCTGCTGCGCATCGCGACGCTGTGGAACATCCCTGTCGCCAGCAACCGTGAGACGGCGGACATGATGATCACCTCGCCGCTGTTCTCAGGCGACTACCGTCGGGTGGTCCCGCCCTTCCTCCGCACCGCCACCGATCCCACGCGGTGCATCCCGTGATGACGTCCGATGTCCGCGCGGCCGCCGTGTTCGACCTGGACAACACCCTGGTCCGCGGCTCGTCCCTGTTCCACTTCGGTCGGGAGATGGTCCGTCGCCGGAGGCTCAAGGCGCGGCACGTGATCCGGTTCGCCGGCGCGGAGGCCGGCTACGTCCTTCGGCGGGGTGAGCCGACCGGCATCTCGCTGACCGTGGCCGCGCGCACGCTCGCACTGGTGGCGGGGATGCGCCAGGCCGACCTGCTCGACCTGGCCGTCGAGTTCGCCGAGACCCGACTGCACCGGCATCTGTCGACCGAGGTCTACCGGCAGGTGGTCCACTTCAAGGCGCGGGATACACGACGGTCCTGGCCACCGCGAGCCCGCAGGAACTGGCTGGCGCGGTCGCGGCGGCGCTGGGGATGTCCGGGGCGATCGGGACGGTCTCGGAGGTGACCGACGGCGTGTACACCGGCCGACTGTGCGGTCCGGTCGCGCACGGGCCGGCCAAGGCCCAGCGGTAAGGGCGCTCCTCGCGGAGCATGGCCTCGATCCCCGCCGCTCATGGGCGTTCAGCGACTCCGTGAACGACCTTCCCCTGCTCACGCTGGTGGGCAATCCCGTCGTGACCAACGCCAATCCGGAACTGGCGGCGATCGCCCGCATGAACCGCTGGCGTGTGCTGAGGGGCGATGAGGACGCTGGAACGGCCTCGGCCCTGCCGGAGTTCTACCCGTTCGCGTTGAGTGGGGACGGGCCGGTGGTGCACGGCCTCGGGCAGGTCGAGCGGCTCCGCCGCCCCCGGACGCGGATAGAGGTACTCGGTGAGCACGGCGCCGAGGGTGGCTCCGACGACCTGGAACACGATGAACATCGGCACGCTGGCCGGTGCGATGCCCGAGAAGGTGTCGGTCAGGCTGCGGCCGAGGGTGACGGCCGGATTGGCGAAGGACGTGGACGACGTGAAGAAGTACGCCGCCCCGATCCAGGCCGGCACCGAGGGCCGGACCGAGGTGTCCCCGGCCGGTGCGCGTGAGCGCGCCGATCACCAGGAGCAGGCCGGCGGTGGCGACGATCTCGCCGAGCCAGATCGGCCAGCCGCTGCGCTCATGGGTCGAGGCCTGCCAGGCCGGCAGGTCGAACATGAGGTTGGCGAGGGCCACCCCGCCGAGGGCGCCCAGGACCTGGGCCATGACGTAGAGGCCGGCCTCGCCCACGGGCATCTCCCGGCGGATGACCTCGACCCCGGTGACCACGGGGTTGAAGTGGGCGCCGGAGATGGGGCCGAGCATCCAGATGAGGACACCGAGAGCGGCCACGGTGGCGAGGGCGTTGACCAGCAGGACGACCGCGAGATCGTCGCTCAGCAGCATCCCCATGATCCCGGACCCGACGACCGTGGCGACGAGCAGTCCGGTACCCAGGAACTCGGCGACGGCTCGACGGACGAGGGGCGATGCCATGCGGGCTCCTGGAGGGCCGGGCCATGGGTTGACATGAGCAGATAGTTCAAAGACTATTGACTCAATGGATCCTGATCAAGTCTCCCCCTCGGCCGACCGGGTTCGGCGAGCACGGGTACTGCACGCCCTCGGCGATCCCCTTCGCCTGGGCGTCGTCGACCTGCTCCGGGATCAGGACGTGTCCCCTGACGCACTGGCATCCGGTCTCGACGTCCCCGGGAACCTGCTGGCCCATCACCTCAAGGTGCTGGAGGCAGCCGGCGTCATCGCCCGGAGCCCGTCGCAGAACGACCGGCGCCGCACCTACGTCCATCTCGTCGACTCGGCCCTCGACGGGCTGCTGCATCCGCCGGTCGCGTCGAGGCACCGCGGGTGGTCTTCGTCTGCACGCACAACTCCGCGCGGTCCGTCCTCGCGGAGGCGCTGTGGCGCTCCATGAGCGATGTCCCGAGCGCGTCTGCCGGCACCCAGCCGGCCGACCGGATCAACCCGAGGGCCCGTTCCGCCGCGCGTCGCGCGGACTGGCGGTGCAGAAGCGACGGGCCCCGGGCGATCGACGACGTCGTGCTGCCGGACGATGTCGTGGTCTCCGTGTGCGACGCCGTCAACGAGGAGCTCGGGCACTGCCCAACCCCGCATCCACTGGTCGGTCCCCGATCCATCCCGGCTCGACACCGACGCAGCCTTCGCCACGGCTGTCGCCGACCTGGGCGACCGGGTCTCCCATCTCGCACCGCGCATCCGCTACCGACGTCACACCCCCACCCGAAAGGCTCTGAGATGACCGATTCCCACCTGCGTGCTGACATCACCCTCGAGCACCAGCTCGTGCTCCGGTCCTCCTCGATGCTCCTGCAGAAGGAGTTCGAAGGGACCTTCGGCGCGGAGACCATCGAGCGGTTCCTCCACTCGTCGTACGACGACTTCGGCCGCCGGCTCGCCAATGACAGGTACCTGCCGACGTTCGCGGAGCGCTTCGCGCGTGAGCGGCTGAAGGCGCTGGCCCGGGTGGAGGGCAAGAGCGACGACCATCGTCCCGTCGTCCTCTTCCTGTGCACGCACAACGCCGGCCGCTCGCAGATGGCCCTCGGCTACTTCCGCGAGCTGGCGGCCGACCGGGCGATCGCGTGGTCGGGTGGCTCGGAGCCGGGCAGCGAGGTCAACCCCGCGGCGATCGCTGCCATGGCGGAGGTCGGGATCGACATCTCGGGGGAGTACCCCAAGCCGTGGACAGACGAGATCGTGCGCGCCGCGGACGTCGTCGTCACCATGGGCTGCGGCGATGCCTGCCCGGTCTTCCCGGGCAAGCGCTACGAGGACTGGGTCCTGACGGACCCGAACGGCCTCGACGTCGACTCGGTGCGGCCCATCCGCGACGAGATCAGGGGCCGGGTCGAGCGGCTCCTCGCCCAGCTCGGGGTCGTGGCCGCCTAGGGAGCCACGAGCTAGGACTTGCCGAGCATCTTCCGGATGGTCATGCGGGGAATCTCGGTGAGCTTGGCCACCTTGCTCTCGTTGAGCTGGCCGCTGGCGACGGCCTGCGCGACCACGGCGGCCAGCGCATCACGCGCTGCCCGCTCCTCCTTCTTGGCGGCCTTCCACTGCTTGGCGGCCTGCTCGACGGCGGCCGACGCCTCACCCGAGGTGCGTGACCCGGTCTTGCTCACGGATCCGGTCTTGCTCACGGATCAGGGGGCCATCTGGTCGGCCAGCGGAGCCAGGTGCTCGTGCAGCTCGCGGTACTCGAGCGCCTCGTCGATGTAGGGCGTGTCGAAGTGCGCCCCGCAGGTGCACTCGAGAACGAAGCGGCACAGGGCGTTGCTGAACCCGGAGGTGACGACGTGGGCGTCGTCGTGCATGGGCGGGCGCAGTTCGGTGAGGTGCCGGTCACGGCGGAACGGGAAGTTCATGGCGCCTCCTTTCGTCTAGTGGTAGACAGTCTAGCACTAGACGGTCTACCACTAGACATCACGGCTCGCGCCGCGCGTGTCACGCCTGCCTCGCTCAGCGGTGCGGGTGCGCGCCCGACTCGTCGAACCGCCGCCACGACGCGTGGATCTCCGCCTCGGCCTCGGAGCGGCCGGCCCAGGTCGCGCCCTCGACGCTCTTGCCCGGCTCGAGGTCCTTGTAGACCTCGAAGAAGTGCTGGATCTCCAGCCGGTCGAACTCGGCCACGTGGTGGATGTCGCGCAGGTGCTCGAGGCGGGGATCGCCCGCCGGCACGCACAGGACCTTGTCGTCGCCACCGGCCTCGTCGGTCATGCGGAACATGCCCACGGCGCGGCAGCGGATGAGCACGCCGGGGAACGTGGGCTCGGCGGTCATGACCAGCGCGTCGAGCGGGTCCCCGTCCTGGCCGAGGGAGTTCTCGATGAACCCGTAGTCGTGCGGGTACCGGGTCGATGTGAACAGCATGCGGTCCAGCCGGATCCGTCCGGTGACGTGGTCCATCTCGTACTTGTTGCGGCTGCCGGCCGGGATCTCGATGGTCACGTCGAAGTCGAGCGGTATCACGGGTTCCTCCTGATCGGCCGCGCTGGTCGCACGGCCCGCTGTGGACGTTCGGGCGGCGGCCCGTCGTGCCTTAGTGTTCCCTAGAACCCGGAGCGAGGAGTGATCGGTGCGCGGAATCGGCCGTCAGGGCCCTGCTGCGGGCACCGGCCGTCGACGGGTCATCGGTGCCATCGCGCTGGCGTTGCTCGCCGTCGCCGCCTCCGGAGTCAGCCCGGCCCGCGCCAGCGACTCCGTGCCCCCGCCCCCGCGCCCGCCGTGCTCGACCCGATCGATGCGGCTGCCGCGGCCGCCCCGCCTCCGTCGGCGGAGGGCGTGAAGGACCAGATCGGCGCCCTCGCCCGCCGTGGCCTCTATGACGGTTCCATCCTCGTCGTGGATCCGGCGACCGACACGGTGCTGTACTCACGGGCCGCCGACGAGCCGCGCATCCCCGCGTCGACGACCAAGCTGGCCACCGCGGCGGCCGCCCTGCACGTGCTGGGGCCGCAGACGCGGCTGCCCACGATCGCGTACCGCGAGGGGGACACCGTCTACCTCGTCGGCGGGGGAGACCCCACGCTCGTCCGGTCGAAGGGCGGCAACCCGCTCGCCGGCGGCCGGGCCTCCCTGCGCGATCTGGCCCGTGCCGTGGCGACCGACTTCACGGCCCAGACCCGCATCACGCTCGTCTACGACACGTCCGCCTTCCGTGGACCGGTGCTCGGCCCCGGCTGGCCTGCCTCCTTCCCAGCGGCCGGCGTGACAGCGCCCGTCACGGCGCTGGTGGTCGACGGCGGACGCGTGAGCCCGGGGGCCGCCGGGCGGGTGGGCGACCCCGCGCGCCAGGCGGCAACGGTCTTCGCGGGCCTGCTGCGTGGGGAGGGGCTGGACGTCGCGACCGTCGACAAGGGCCGGCTCAGCGTGTCGGCGACCGAGCTCGCACGGGTGGAGTCCGCGCCCGTTGGCGACATCGTCGAGGAGATGCTCACCGAGTCCGAGAACAACTACGCCGAGGCCCTGGCGCACCTCACCGGCGGCGCGCTCCTTGGCAAGCCGACGTTCGCCGGCGGGGCGGCCGCGACGGAGCAGGCCCTCGCCGAGCTGAGCGTCGACACGACCGGGCTCGACCTCGCCGACGGCAGCGGGCTCTCGGGACGCAACCAGGTGCCGGTCCGGGTCCTGGCCGAGGTGCTCGGCGACGTCGTGCGCGGCACCGACCCCGAGCTGGCTCCCATCGCGCCCGGGCTGGCCGTCGCCGGATTCACGGGGACGCTGGCCGACCGGTTCGCGACGGCCGCCACGCGACCGGGTCGCGGCTTCGTGCACGCCAAGACGGGCACCCTCACGGGGGTGAGCAGCCTCGCCGGGACCGTGCAGGACGCCGACGGACGCATCCTCGTCTTCGCCATGATCGCGAACAAGGTCACCTCGCTGGTGCAGGCGCGGGACACAATGGACCTCATCGCCAGCCGGCTCGCGACGTGCGGCTGCCGGTGACCAGCTCTCGAGGGATGGGACTCGCGCCATGATGCCGACGCTGCTGCCGGTGAACCAGTTCGACCACTTCTACCGCGGGGGCGACCGCATCGGCGCCCTTCGGCACGGTCCCGGCGGGCCCCAGCGCCCCGAGGAGTGGATCGGCTCGACCACCGCCCGCTTCGGACAGGCCCCGCAGGGGTTCAGCCAGCTGCTCGACGGACGGCTGCTGATCGAGGCCATCGAGTCGGATCCGCAGGCGTGGCTCGGCCCTGACCACCTCGCCCGCTTCGGCACGAGCACCGAGGTCCTCGTCAAGCTCCTCGACCTCAACCAGCGGCTGCCCGTGCACCTGCACCCGAACCGCGCGTTCTCGCGCACGCATCTCGGGCTCGCCCACGGCAAGACCGAGGCCTGGTACGTCATCGACGCCCCCGAGGGAGCTGAGGTCGGCGTCGGGTTCAAGGAGCCGATGTCCCTGGCCGAGATCTCCGGATGGGTCGCTGGCGAGGACTCCGACGCCCTGCTGGCGTCACTGCGCACCCGCGTCGTGCGTCCCGGCGACGCGATGCTCGTCCCGGCCGGGCTCCCGCACACGGTCCAGGCGGGGGTGTTCGTGCTCGAGCTCCAGGAGCCGACCGACCTGTCGATCCTGCTCGAGTGGCAGGGCTTCGCCGTGGACGGATTTCGCGACGGCCACCTCGACCTCGGCTTCGACACCGCGCTGCAGGCCGTCGACCTGGCCGCCGTGTCCGACTCCGACCTCGACCGTCTCGTCCTTCCGCGCGAGTCGATCGAGAGGGCGGGCCTCGTCTCGACGATGCCCACGGCCGCCGATGCCTACTTCCGCGCGCACCGGTTCGACTCGTCGGACGGCCCCGTGAGCGTCGATGCCGGCTTCGCGATCGTCCTCGTCCTGTCGGGCACCGGGATCCTGTCGAGCCCGAGCGGATCCCTCGAGGTGACGAAGGGCGACGTCGTGCTGGTCCCGTTCGCGTGCGGGGAGTACACGCTGCATGCCGACGGACATGCCGCCCCGCTCGTGGGCGTGGTGTGCCGTCCGCCCGCACCGGACGCGCCCGTAGACGCGCGCTGATGCCGGAGACCACCCGCCCGGAGCCCATCGACTGGGACCTCGCGGTCGCCACCGCGCGACGCCTGGCACCCAAGGGTCCGGACCTTCCTCCCGACGAGACCCGCGCGGCGGTCGCGATGCTGCGCGATCTCGCCCGGGCTGCCGTCGATCCTGTCCGCGGCGTGACGGGGATGGTCGCGCCGGATGACTCGCCCGCCGTGGTCGTCGACCGGTCGGGGTGGATCGCTTCCAACGTGAGCGGGATGCGGGTCGTGCTCAACTCGTGGGAGGGCTTCGCCGACAAGACGGAGGCCGCGCCCGCGGTGGTGCGGAGCCTGGGCTCGCGCGGAACGGCGCTGCAGCTCGGTGCCGTGCTCGCGTGGATGTCGGGCAAGGTGCTCGGCCAGTTCGAGACTTTCACCGATCCGGGCGAGCCACGCCGGCTCCTGCTCGTGGCGCCCACCATCGTGAATGTGGAGCGCCAGCTCGAGGTCCCCGAGCGGGACTTCCGATTCTGGGTGTGCCTGCACGAGGAGACCCATCGGGTCCAGTTCGGCGCGGTGCCCTGGCTCGCCGACCACCTGTCGGACCGGCTCGCCGCGTTGATGGAGGCGTCGGACCTCGGCGCACGCGAGTCGCTGCAGCGGCTGCTGGCCTTCGGCTACGCACTGATCCGGTCGCTGCGGTCGGACAGTGACGTCAGCATCGTCGAGACGATCCAGACGCCCGAGCAGAGGGTGATCTTCGACGAGCTGACCGCGCTCATGTCCCTTCTCGAGGGCCACGCCGACGTCGTCATGGACGACGTCGGCCCGGCCGTCATCCCGTCGGTCGGGCTGATCCGGGAGCGGTTCAGCGCGCGCCGCCAGCAGCCGGGCGCGCTCGACAGCTTCGCGCGCAGGGCCTTGGGGATGGACGCGAAGATGCGGCAGTACAGCGACGGTGCGGCGTTCGTCCGCCACGTCGTCGACCGCGTCGGCATGGACGGCTTCAACCGGGTGTGGACGTCGCCGGCCGAGCTGCCCTCGCGCGCCGAGATCCATGAGCCCGACCTGTGGCTCGACCGGGTGACCGGCGAGGCATGAGCCGCCGGGCGGTGTCCGCCGACGTGATGGCGACGCGTACCGCGGTGTCGGCGTCCGTTGGGGACCTTGGCCCCGGGGATCGGGTGCTGGTGGCCTGCTCGGGCGGGCCGGACTCGCTCGCCCTCGCAGCGGCGACTGCGTGGGTGGGGGAGCGCGCGAGCCTCGACGTGCGGGCTGTCGTCGTCGATCACGGGATCCAGGACGGTTCGGGCCGGGTGGCCCTCGACGCAGCCGACGCCTGCCGTGCCCTCGGCCTCCCGGTGGAGGTCATCCGCGTCGAGGTCGGTCGTGACGGTGGCCCCGAGGCTGCCGCGCGGACCGCCCGCTACGCGGCGCTCGAGTCGGCGGCCGTGGCCTCCGCCGCCACCGCGGTCCTGCTGGGCCACACCCTGGACGACCAGGCGGAGACCGTCCTGCTTCGGCTCGCGAGGGGCTCCGGGGCCCGCTCGCTGGCAGCGATGGCGGCCCGCACAGGGCTGTGGCGCAGGCCGTTCCTCGGCCTGCCACGCGCCAGTGTCCATGCTGCGGCTCAGGAGGTGCTGGCGCCGCTCGGTCGCGCGGCATGGTCCGACCCGCACAATGCGGACCCCGACTTCGCCCGGGTCCGCGTGCGTGCGCTGCTGGCCGGCCTGACGACCGACCTGGGACCGGGTGTCGTCCTCGGCCTGGCGAGGTCGGCGGACCTCCTGCGCGACGACGCGGACCTCCTCGACGATCTCGCCGCCGCGGAGCATGCCCGCGTCGTCGCCCTCGACGAGGCAGGCGGCGAGAGCGCCGAGTGCGTGGCACTTGCGGAGCTGGCACCGGCCGTGCGGACCCGGGTCCTCCGCCTGATGTGCCTGCGCAGCGGCAGTCCGGCCGATGCGCTCGGCGTTGAGCACGTGCGCCGAGTGGACGCGCTCGTCACAGACTGGACCGGCCAGGGAGAGGTGGCGCTGCCGGGCGGTGTCACCGCGGCGCGCGCGTATGGAAGGCTGAGCCTGCGTGGGAGCGGCCAACCCCTGAGGGAGTAGCGCGTGGAGCCAGAGGACATCTCGTCGGAGCTCGAGCACGTGCTGCTGACCGAGGACCAGATCCGCGATCGGCTGCTCGAGCTGGCGGCGCAGATCGACGCCGACTACGCGGGCAAGGACCTCCTCCTGGTCGGGGTGCTCAAGGGCGCGGTCATGGTGATGGCCGACCTGGCGCGGTCGCTGAGCCACTCGGTCGACATGGACTGGATGGCGGTCTCCTCCTACGGTTCCGGGACCACGTCGTCGGGCGTCGTCCGCATCATGAAGGACCTCGACGCCGACCTGAACGGCCGGAACGTCCTCGTCGTGGAGGACATCCTCGACTCCGGCCTCACCCTCTCCTGGCTGCTGAAGAACCTGACCTCGCGCGGCCCTGCCTCGGTCGAGGTGTTCACCCTCCTGCGCAAGCCGGACGCCCAGAAGGTCAACGTGTCCCCGCGCTACATCGGCTTCGACATCCCGAACGAGTTCGTGGTCGGCTACGGGCTCGACTACGCGGAGCGCTACCGCAACCTGCGGTGCGTGGGCACCCTCGCCCCGCACGTCTACGGGGGATAGCGGTCCGCGTCCGCGATGGGCGTAATCCCTGAGGCGCTGCGCGCATTCGTGGCCTCCTGGGCGGCGTAGTACCGTGAGGCGGTGGATGTGAAGAAGCTCCTGCGCGGTCCGATCTTCTGGATCGCCATGGCCGTGCTGTTCGTGCTCATCGGCTCGAGCTTCATCTCGGGCATCGGCGCCCCGGAGCAGGTCGACACCAGCGTGGCCATCGCCGACATCCAGACGAACAACGTCGACACCGCGACCGTCATCGATCGCGATCAGATTCTCGAGCTCACCCTCAAGGACGGCACGAAGACACGGTCCTCGTACGTCGACGGCCAGGGCGTCAAGCTGCAGGAGCTGCTCCAGGGCAAGGCCGATGCCGGGCAGCTGCCCGGCGGGTACAACATCGTCGTCCCGACCGAGAGCGTCCTGGTCACCCTCCTGATCTCGCTGCTGCCGGTCGCGCTGATCGTCCTCCTCTTCTTCTTCCTCATGAGCCAGATGCAGGGCGGCGGCTCCAAGGTCATGCAGTTCGGCAAGTCCAAGGCGAAGCTGATCACCAAGGACATGCCGCAGACGACCTTCGCCGACGTCGCGGGCGCGGAGGAGGCCGTCGAGGAGCTGCAGGAGATCAAGGACTTCCTCGCCGACCCGGCCAAGTTCCAGGCCGTCGGCGCGAAGATCCCCAAGGGCGTCCTGCTCTACGGCCCGCCCGGCACCGGCAAGACGCTGCTGGCCCGCGCGGTCGCCGGCGAGGCCGGGGTCCCGTTCTTCTCGATCTCGGGCTCCGACTTCGTCGAGATGTTCGTCGGTGTCGGCGCCAGCCGCGTGCGCGACCTGTTCAACCAGGCGAAGGAGAACGCTCCCGCCATCATCTTCGTCGACGAGATCGACGCCGTCGGCCGCCATCGCGGGGCCGGCCTGGGCGGCGGTCACGACGAGCGCGAGCAGACGCTCAACCAGATGCTGGTCGAGATGGACGGCTTCGACGTCAACGCGAACGTCATCCTCATCGCCGCCACGAACCGTCCCGACATCCTCGATCCCGCCCTGCTGCGTCCGGGCCGCTTCGACCGCCAGATCGCGGTCGAGCGCCCCGACCTCAACGGCCGGTTCGCGATCCTGACCGTTCACGCCAAGGGCAAGCCGATGGCCGAGGCGGTCGACCTGCTGGCCGTGGCCCGTCGCACGCCGGGCTTCACCGGCGCCGACCTGGCCAACGTCCTGAACGAGGCGGCGCTCCTCACGGCGCGCAACTCGGGACAGGTCATCGACGACGTGGCGCTCGACGAGGCCATCGACCGCGTCATCGCCGGCCCGCAGAAGCGCACCCGCCTCATGGACGACCTCGAGAAGAAGATCACCGCGTACCACGAGGCCGGCCACGCCCTCGTCGCGGCGGCCCTGCCGGGCAACGACCCCGTGCACAAGATCACGATCATGCCGCGCGGCCGCGCCCTCGGCTACACGATGGTCCTGCCCGACCAGGACAAGTACTCCACGACCCGCAGCCAGATGCTCAACCAGCTGGCGTACATGCTCGGCGGACGAGCCGCCGAGGAGCTGATCTTCCACGACCCCACCACGGGTGCCTCCAACGACATCGAGAAGGCGACGGCCGTCGCCCGGGCAATGGTCACGCAGTACGGCATGACCGAGCGGCTCGGCGCGATCCGGTACGGGCAGGAGCAGAACGAGGTCTTCCTCGGCCGCGACATGGGCCACATCCGTGACTACTCCGAGGAGGTCGCCGCGGCGATCGACGAGGAGGTGCGGGCCTTCATCGAGACCGCCCATCAGGAGGCCTACGACGTGCTCGTGGCCAACCGCGACGTGCTCGACGCGATGGTGCTGGCGCTCCTCGAGCGCGAGACCCTCGACAAGGCCGAGATCGAGGAGGTCTTCGCCGAGCTCCAGCTGCGGCAGCCGCGTCCGGCGTGGACCGGGTCTGCGCGCCGGCGCCCCGACGAGCGGGGACCGGTGCTCACCCCCTCCGAGGTCGCGGGCAACGGGCACGGGTCGCCCAACGGCCATCATCCGGCCAACGGGGACGGCTCGGCCGACGCCCTGTCCGCAGGTGACACGGCAGAGGTGAGTGACCCGGCATGACGGGAATCGGGCCGGTGACCCTCCGGGGCGAGTCGACCATCCACCCCTTCGATGCCGTGGCGGCCGAGCAGGCCGTGCGGGACCTCCTTCTCGCGATCGGCGAGGATCCTGAGCGCGACGGCCTCAAGGACACCCCGGCCCGCGTCGCGCGCGCCTATGCGGAGATGTTCCGCGGGCTGCACCAGACGGCCGACGAGGTCCTGGCGACCACCTTCGACCTCGGCCACGACGAGATGGTCCTCGTGAAGGACATCGAGCTCTACAGCACCTGCGAGCACCACCTCGTGCCGTTCCACGGAGTCGCCCACATCGGCTACATCCCCAACGAGAGCGGCCGCATCACCGGGCTGTCCAAGCTGGCGCGGCTCGTCGACGTGTTCGCGAAGCGGCCGCAGGTCCAGGAGCGACTGACGACCCAGGTCGCCGACTCCCTGGTGCGGATCCTCGAGCCGCGCGGTGCGATCGTCGTCATGGAGGCGGAGCACCTCTGCATGTCCATGCGTGGCGTGCGGAAGCCGGGTGCGAAGACCGTCACGAGCGCCGTGCGTGGCAGCCTCCGGGATCCCGCCACGCGCGCGGAGGCCATGTCCCTGATCCTGGGTCGATGATCCGGCGACCCAGGGGCCTGCCGCCGACGCTCGCATCCCTCGACCGCACTGTCGTCATGGGCGTCCTCAACGTCACGCCCGACTCGTTCTCCGACGGTGGCGAGTTCCTCGACGCGCAGCGCGCCATCGACCACGGCCGCGACCTGCATGCCGCGGGTGCCGACATCGTCGACATCGGCGGGGAGTCGACGCGGCCCGGGGCCCAGCGGGTGCCGCTCGAGGAGGAGCTCCGACGGGTCCTTCCGGTGGTTGCCGGGCTCACCGCCGCAGGCGTCCCGGTGAGCATCGACACGATGCGGGCCGACTGCGCGCGGGCGGCGGTCGCTGAAGGTGCCTGCATCGTGAACGACGTCAGCGGCGGCCTCGCCGATCCGGCGATGTACTCGGCCATCGCGGAGATCGGCGTCCCCTACATCGCCATGCACTGGCGCGGTCACAGCGACCGCATGAGCGAGCTGGCCCAGTACGACGACGTGGCGCTCGACGTCATGCGCGAGCTGCGCCAGAGAGTGGACGCCGCCAGCGCGGCCGGTGTCGATCCGGCTGCCATCGTCGTCGACCCGGGCCTGGGATTCGCCAAGGACGCCGACCACAACTGGCAGATCCTGCTCAAGCTCACGACGCTGCTCCACCAGGGCTACCCGGTCCTCATCGGTGCCTCGCGCAAGCGCTTCCTCGGCTCCCTGCTCGCAGACGACGAGGGCGAGCCGCGCCCCGTCGATCGGCGTGATGCCGCCACCGACGCGATCACGGCGATCGCCGCGACCATGGGCGTGTGGGCCGTCCGTGTCCACGATGTCGCGCGGAGCCGCGATGCCGTTCAGGTCGCAGCTGCCTGGCGGAAGGGGAGCGAGCGTGGCTGACCAGATCCGCATCCGCGGCATCCGCGGCATCGGGCACCACGGGGTCTTCGCGCACGAGCGGTCCGACGGCCAGGAGTTCTCGGTCGACGTGTCGCTCGACGTGCGCACCTCCACCGCCGCCGGCTCGGACGACCTCGCCGACACCGTCGACTACGGCCAGGTGGCGAATGCCGTGCACGCGCTCATCGTCGGGGAGCCCGTCGATCTCGTCGAGACGCTCGCCGAGCGCATCGCGGCAGCCTGCCTCGCCTTCCCCGGCGTCGAGCGGGTGAAGGTGACGGTGCACAAGCCGCATGCGCCGATCGAGGTGCCGTTCGACGACGTCGAGCTCCGCATCGTGCGTGGGCCGGGCGGCGATGCCTGACGTTGCCCTCGCCCTCGGGTCGAACGTGGGCGACTCCGCCGCCACCCTGCAGGGCGCGGTGACCGACCTGTGCTCCCTCGAGGGCCTGGCCCTCGAGGCCGTGTCCGCGGTCTACGAGACCGACCCCGTCGGGGGCCCGGACCAGCCGCCGTACCTGAACGCCGTGGTCGTCGGACGCACGACGATGACCGGGCCGGAGCTGCTCGCCGCCACGCAGGCGATCGAGCATGCCTGGCATCGAGTGCGCGAGGTCCGCTGGGGACCCCGCACCCTCGACATCGACCTCCTCACGCTGGGCGGCGACGTGGTCGAGACGCCTCTGCTGACGCTGCCGCACCCGCGCGCGCACGAGCGTGCCTTCGTGCTCGTCCCGTGGCTCGACGCCGATCCCGAGGCGCGCGTCCCCGGCCATGGTCGCGTCGACGATCTGCTCGGCTCCTGCGATGCGAGCGGAGTGCGCCCGACGGACGTCCGGCTCCGCCTGCCGAGCGCATCGGATCCGGCATGAACGCCATGCAGCCCACCCGGGTGCGGGCTGCTCGTCGCGGTCGCGGCCATCGCCGCAGCGCTCGGCTGGGGCGTCGTGCAGGTGGTCGATGCCTGGTTCGGTCGACTCGTACCGGTGCCGTGGGCCGCCGCGGGCGCGCTGTGGCTCGTTGCCGGTGCCGTGGCGTACTGGGCCTTCACCAGCCGCCCCCGGCTCAGGCACCTGCCCGGCGCGAAGCCGATGCCGCCCCTGGTGGCCGCGCGCACGGCCGCGCTGGCGATGGCGGCCTCCCGGATCGGGGCACTCGTGCTGGGGTTCTACGCCGGCATCGCCGTGGGGATGGCGCCGAGCCTCTCGACTCCGTCCGGGCTGCAGATCTTCTGGGCGGCCTCGGCGGCCGCGCTCGGGGCGTTCGCCCTGGTGGCGGCGGCCCTGTGGCTGGAGACCCTGTGCCGTCTGCCCGTGGGACCCGACGACGGGGCCCGTCCGTGACCCGCATCGAGGGCATAGGGTTTCGCCCATGACCGATGTCGCCCTCGAGGACCTCCCGTTCGACGAGCTCCGCCAGCGCGCCTTCAAGCGCGCTGAGCACCATGGCGACCTCGGCTTCTTCACCGACCTGTTCTCGCACATGCCAGGGATGGTGGCCATCGAGGGCGAGGGCGGTGACCTCGGTGCCGTCGGCGGCACCATCATCGAGAGCGTGCGCGCCTGGCGCGAGATGGTCGGCGACAAGCCGCTGGACGAGACCACGGAGACGCTGCTGCGGGCGCGCTTCGTGACGTACCTTCGCGAGCACGGCGAGGAGTGAGCGGAGCGAGCCCCGGAGCGGTGCTGCCGGGACCACGCGAGCACGGCGAGGAGTGAGCGGAGCGAGCCCCGGAGCGGTGCGCCGGGGGACCACGCGAGCACGGCGAGGAGCTGGCCGCACCCGGACCCGAGTCAACTCAGTACGAGGGCTACCGATCGACGTCCCCGATGACCATGGGGAACGACATGACCGCGTCGGCCAGCTGCTCGTAGCGGGTGCCGACGAGGCACGGCCCCAGCGCCTGCATCGTGGCGAACGACGCGGACCGGATCTTCATCCGCCACGGCGTCTTCTCGCCGGCGCCCACGACGAGGCACCCGCTGATCCCGAGCGGTCCCTCGATCCACGTGTAGAACGTGCCCTCGGGGAGGCGCACGACCTTCGGCAGCGTCACGTCGACCGGCCCGGGTCCGAGGCGTCGGAGCTCGTCGATGCATGCGGACGCCAGTGCGGCGGAGACCGGCAGCTGCTCGACGAGCACGGCGTAGCGGGCAGGCAGGTCCCCCGCGTTCCGCGTGACGACGACCAGGTGGTCGGCGAGCTGGGCGTACGAGAGGTACGGGTCGTCGCGACGGAGGTCGAGGTCGAAGCCGCTCGCCCGGGCCACGATGCCGCTCGTGCCGAGGTCGATGGCCGCCTCGCGGGAGAGGGTCGCAACCCCGGCGAACGGCTCGGCGTAGGCGCGCACCTCGTCCGCGAGGCGCGCCTGGAGCGCGCCGAGCCGGGCGAGGGCATCGAGGTAGTCGTCGAGGGTGCCCGCCTCGATCGGCGCGGCGACGCCGCCGATGCGGGCGAAGCCGGGATGGACGCGCCCACCGGTGGACTGCTCCTGCAGGGTCGTGAGGCGCTCGCGCAGTGCCTCGAGCTCGAGGCGCGCGGCGCCGGCAACGGGAGCGAGGAATGCCAGCGAGGCAGTGATGCGGTTCGCCTCCGCGAGCAGGGTGCGGATCCAGGTGGCACGCTCGGGCGGCGTGATGCCCAGGGCGGCCTCGAGGGTGAGGGCGACGCCGACCTCCGACGAGAAGGCGGACAGCCAGTCGTGCCGGTCGGCGAGGGCCATCGCCTGGCGCAGGTCCCGGGACTCGAACAGCTTCTCGGCACTGCGGTGCATCAGGCCGACCCGGGGGTCGGCCGCCGTGACGACGTCGTCCTCGACCCGCACGTGGAGCTGGAACCCGGGGTTGGCGACGGGGTGGTGCTCGAGCAGCGGGAGCCGGTCGTCGCAGGGCAGGTAGCCGGCCGCACCGATCCCGATCACGAGTTCCGTTGCCACCCGGTCATGGTGTCAGAGGACGTGGTGAGGCGGGTTCGCGGGACGAGGAGCACGTCCTGACGCCGCTGATCGCGGGCGGTCTACGCTCCGTGACGTGAGCACATCCGGGCCCCCGCGCTTGCGGGTAGGGATCGTGGGGTCGGGCCGCGTGGGCGCGGTGCTCGGAGCGGCACTGCGCCGCGCCGGCCACGACATCGTCGCGGTCTCAGCTGTGTCGGACGTGTCGCGACTGCGAGCCGATGCGCTCCTGCCCGGTGTCCCCGTCCTTCCGGTGCCCGAGGTGGTCGTGGACGCGGACCTGGTGCTCCTGTCCGTGCCGGATGACGTCCTGCCAGGACTCGTCGCGGGACTCGTCGACACCGGCGCCATCCACGCGGGCCAGTTCGTGGCCCATCCGTCCGGCCGCTACGGCATCGAGGTCCTCGATCCGGCGAGGCGCGTGGGTGCGCTGCCGCTGGCCATCCACCCGGTGATGACCTTCACCGGCACGACGGTGGATCTGGCACGCCTGGCCGACTGCCCGTTCGGTGTCACGTCCGCCGATCCGCGTCCGCCCGGTCGCGGAGGCCCTCGTGGTCGAGATGGGCGGTGAGCCCGTCTGGGTGCCGGAAGAGGCACGGGCGCTGTATCACGCCGCCGTCGTCTTCGGCGCGAACTACCTGATGACGGTCGTGCTGCAGTCCCTCGAGCTGCTGAGGGAGGCCGGCATCGCCGACCCGCAGCGGCTCATGGCCCCCCTGCTCAGCGCGTCCCTCGACAACGCCCTGCGGCATGGGGACACCGCGCTCACCGGTCCGGTGTCGCGCGGGGACGCGCGCACCGTGGCCGACCATCTTCAGCGGCTCTCCGACGTGTCGCCCGTCGTCGGTGACGCCTATCGGGCCATGGCCCGGCTCACCGCCGATCGGGCCCTGGCGGCCGGGCTCATCGATCCCGCTGCGGCGGAGGAGCTGCTCGACGTGCTGTCGGCCCGGGGTGGCGCCTCATGACCGTCCCGGTCCTGACGACGTCCGCCGACGTGCTCGCCGACGCGCGGGAGCGTGCCGGCCGTCGCGCTGTCGTCATGACGATGGGCGCCCTCCACGACGGGCATGCGGAGCTGTTGCGTGCCGCGCGTCGGCTCGTGGGACCGGAGGGCGTCGTCATCGCCACGGTCTTCGTGAACCCCACGCAGTTCGCTGCCGGGGAGGACTTCGAGCGGTATCCCCGCAGCCTGCAGTCGGATGTCGAGCTGGCGGGCCAGTCCGGCGCCGACCTCGTCTTCGCGCCCGAGGCCGCAGAGGTCTACGGACCCGCGCTCGGCTTCGCCGCCGACAGCGTCACCATCGACGCAGGCCCGCGCGGGGAGATCCTCGAGGGGGCGGCACGACCCGGGCACTTCCGCGGCGTGCTCACCGTCGTGGCCAAGCTCATGGGCATGACCCGACCCGACATCGCCCTGTACGGAGAGAAGGACTACCAGCAGCTCGTGCTCATCACCCGGATGGCTCGCGACCTCAGCCTGCCGGTGGAGATCGTCGGAGTGCCGACCGTCCGCGAGGCGGACGGCCTGGCTCGGAGCAGTCGCAACCGCTACCTGTCCGAGTCCGAGCGGGCGACGGCCCGGGCGGTTCCGCACGCGCTCGAGGCGGCTGCGGCCGCTGCAGCGCACGGGGCGGATGCGGCCGATCACGGCCGGGAGCGCCGTGATCGCCGCCGACCGCAGGCATCGACCTCGACTACCTCGTCGTCACTGACCCCGAGCTCGGGCCCGCCGCCCGTACGCGGCGCGGCGCGTATCCTCATCGCCGCGAAGGTGGGGGCGACGCGCCTGATCGACAACCGTGCTGCGACGGTTGGGCCATGACGAGCGACTCCGTCCGCGTGCGGCGCCGGCTGACCGCAGCCGATCCCGGGTGGACCGCGCGCGCGGACGTGGTCGTCGTCGGATCGGGGATCGCCGGTCTCACAGCAGCCCTGCGGGCCCGGGCGATCGGTCGCACCGTCCTCATCGTGACCAAGGCGCAGGTCAACGAGGGCTCGACCCGGTGGGCTCAGGGCGGCATCGCCGCAGCCCTCTCCGACGAGGACTCACCCGACGAGCACCTGCACGACACCCTCGTCGCCGGCGTCGGCCTGTGCGACGAGGAGGCCGTGCGGATCCTCGTCACGGAGGGTCCCGCCGCCGTCCGCGATCTCATCGGGATCGGCGCGAACTTCGACGTCGACGCGAGCGGTGCGATCTCCCTGACGCGCGAGGGCGGCCATCTGCGCGACCGGATCGCGCACGCGGGCGGCGATGCCACCGGGGCCGAGATCTCGCGCGCGCTGGTCGCTGCCGTGCAGCCGATCCCGGGATCGAGGTCGTCGAGAACGCCCTTGCGCTCGACCTGCTGCGTGACGCGACGGGGGCGGCGCAGGGCATCACGCTGCACGTCATGGGCTCCGGGCAGCGCGACGGCATCGGCGCTGCCCTCGCACCCGCGGTGATCCTCGCGACAGGCGGGTTCGGCCAGGTGTTCGGCCAGACCACGAACCCCTACGTCTCGACCGGTGACGGCGTGGCCCTCGCGCTCCGCGCGGGAGCGCATGTCGCCGACATGGAGTTCGTGCAGTTCCATCCGACCGTCATGTGGCTCGGCCCGCTCGCCCAAGGGCAGCAGCCGCTCGTGTCGGAGGCGGTGCGAGGCGAGGGCGCGGTGCTCCTCGACGGCAGCGGCGTCCGCTTCATGGTCGACCAGCACCCGCTCGCCGACCTCGCGCCCCGCGACGTCGTCGCCAAGGCCATCATGCGGCGCATGCGCGAGGAGGGGACCTCGCACGTCTGGCTCGACGGACGCATGCTCGGCGCCGACACCTGGCTTCAGCGCTTCCCGACCATCCTCGAGTCCTGCCGATCCCACGGCATCGACCCGGTGACCGACCTCATCCCCGTGTCCCCCGCCCAGCACTACGTGTCCGGCGGCGTCCGCACCGACCTGTGGGGCCGGGCCAGCATCCCCGGGCTCTACGCCTGCGGAGAGGTCGCCTGCACGGGGGTGCACGGGGCCAACCGGCTGGCCTCGAACTCCCTGCTCGAGGGACTGGTGTTCGCCCGGCGCATCGTTACCGCGCTGGGGAAGGACGAGGTCGTCGTCCGCGAGCCCGTACCGCTCCCGAAGGACTCCGGGCTGCTGCCGCACAGCATCCGCCGCCCGATGCAGCAGGTCATGGACACGGAGTCCGGCGTCCTGCGCAGTGCCGACTCGCTCTCG
The DNA here is from genome assembly GCA_963700255.1 of uncultured bacterium. Lineage (GTDB taxonomy): Bacteria > Actinomycetota > Actinomycetes > S36-B12 > S36-B12 > UBA10649. The sequence continues at coordinate 19,492 of CAVOWW010000013.1, forward strand.
GCCGCGGAGGCGAGCCTGCGCCGGCTCGGGGAGGCCGGTGGATCGTCGCCGTCCACCGAGGACTGGGAGACCACCAACCTGCACCAGATCGCGAGCGTCCTCGTCCATCACGCGCTCCTGCGCACGGAGACGCGCGGGTCGCACTGGCGCGAGGACCACCCCGAGCGGGACGACGCGAGATGGCGCCTTCGGCTGGTCACGCAGCTCGATGACGAGGGACTGTGCACGACGCACGTGGAACCGGTGACAGGAGAGTCGACATGAGCGACGGCGGGAGCGCGCAGCCTCGGGTGGGGGAAGACGTCCGCAGCCAGCTGGTGGCAGCCGGGCTGGACCCTGACGACCTGGAGGCGCTCATCGGCCGGGCGGTCGACGAGGATCTCGACGGTGGCGTGGACGTCACCACGGTGGCGACCGTCCCCGTCGGGCAGCGAGCGACGCTGGACCTGGTGGCCAGGCGCCCGGCGTGGTGGCCGGCGTGCCGGTGGCGGCGGCAGTGTTCTCGTACGTGTGCGGCGACGCGGCGGACGTGAGGGCACTCGTGGCTGACGGCACCGCCGTGGACGAGGGCACGGTGATCCTGAGCGTGACGGGAAGAACGCCGACCTGCTGCGCGCCGAGCGCCCCGCCCTCAACCTGCTCGGGCACCTGAGCGGCATCGCCACCCTCACCCGCACGTGGGTCGACGCCATTGCCGGAAGCGGGGCAGCGATCCGCGACACCCGCAAGACCACGCCGGGGATGCGCCGGCTGGAGAAGTACGCGGTCCGCTGCGGTGGCGGCGTCAACCACCGGATGTCCCTGTCGGATGCCGCCCTGGTCAAGGACAACCACGTGGTCGCCGCGGGCGGGGTCGCGGCGGCGTTCGATGCCGTCCGACGGGAGTTCCCCGGGAGTCGACGTCGAGGTCGAGGTCGACTCGCTCGCCCAGCTGGACGAGGTGCTGGCCGCGGGCGCCGATCTGGTGCTCCTCGACAACTTCACTCCCCGAGCAGATGCGCGAGGCGGTCCGCCTGACGGCGGGCCGGGCACGGCTCGAGGCGTCCGGCGGGCTGGTCCTTGCCGGTGGCTGCCGAGGTCGCCGGCACGGGCGTGGACTACCTTGCGGTCGGAGCCCTCACCCACTCGGCGCCCGTGCTCGACATCGGTGCCGACCTGCGTCCGGAGTCGTAGTGCTGCTCGCGATCGACGTCGGCAACACCAACACCGTCCTCGGGATGTTCGAGGGCGAGGAGCTGGCGTCGTCGTGGCGCATCAAGACCGACGCCCGCACGACCGCCGACGAGATGGCGCTGACGTACCGGGGGCTGCTTGCCGACGCGGGCGAGATCAACGGGATCGCCCTGTGCCGCACGGTGCCGGCCGTGCTGCGCGAGATGCGTGCGATGCTCGAGCGCTACTACGCCGACGTGCCGACGTGATCGTCGAGCCGGGAACCAGACCGGCGTGCCGGTCCTCACCGACAACCCCAAGGAGGTGGGGGCCGACCGCATCGTCAACACGATCGCGGCCCATCACCTGTTCGGCGGGCCCGTGCATCGTCGTCGACTTCGGCACGTCCACCAACCTCGACGTCGTGTCGGCCAAGGGGGAGTTCCTCGGCGGTGCACTGGCGCCGGGCATCGAGATCTCCCTCGACGCCCTGCGCCTCCCGGGCCGCCCAGCTGCGCAAGGTGGAGCTCGTGCGGCCGCGCTCGGTCATCGGCAAGAACACGGTGGAGGCGCTTCAGTCCGGCGCGCTCTACGGGTTCGCCGGCCAGGTCGACGGCCTGGTACGGCGCATCGTCGCGGAGATCGGCCCGGTGACGGCGGTGATCGCGACCGGCGGCCTGGCCCCGATAGTCGTGCCGGAGCGCCAGACGATCACCCCGCACGAGCCGATCTGACCCTGGTGGGCCTGCGCCTGGTCTTCGACAAGAACGCCGAGGTCGGC
>CAVOWW010000014.1:0-15782 GCA_963700255.1 uncultured bacterium
CCCCTCCCGTACGGACGTCTCGTACGCATCCGAGCCGGACGCCCACTACGTGCTGGTGTCGACACGGGAGACGGGCACCGAGGACGGACCGTACGAGCTGAGGTCCTACCGGATCGTCGATGGCCTCGTGACCGAGGAGCCGGTCGAGGTCGTCCCGACCTGACGATTGCCCGCCGTGGACCGTCCGGAGGTCCTTCCTGCAAAGGACTTGCACGTGCACGATCCCGAATGGCAGGACGTCCGAAGGATTCGTAGGCTCACGGCATGCCAGTTGAGGTTCGCGTCCCCACGATCCTGCGCACGTACACCGCCGGCGAGAAGGTCGTGACCGCCGACGGTGCCTCCCTGCACGCAGTGGTCCAGGATCTGGACACCCGCTATCCCGGCATCGCCGGGCGGATCGTCGACGAGAGCGGGCTGAGGCGATTCGTCAACGTCTACCTCAACGACGAGGACGTGCGGTTCCTCGACGGACTCCAGACGCCGGTCGCCGATGCCGACTCGATCACGATCCTGCCGGCCGTGGCCGGCGGTCGCCACTGATCCGTGCGCTTCTCCTCGCTGCTCGACTCGGTCGGCGGCACGCCGCTGGTCGGCCTGCCCCGGCTCTCGCCCTCGCCCGAGGTCCGGCTGTGGGCGAAGCTCGAGGACCGCAACCCGACCGGCTCGGTCAAGGACCGTGCGGCGCTGGCGATGGTCGAGCAGGCCGAGAAGGACGGGCTCCTCTTCCCGGGAGCGACCCTGCTCGAGCCGACGTCCGGCAACACCGGCATCTCGCTGGCGATGGTCGCCAAGCAGCGCGGCTACCGGCTCGTGTGCGTCATGCCGGAGAACACCTCGGCCGAGCGTGCGCAGCTGCTGCGGTCATGGGGGGCGGAGGTCATCCCCTCGTCAGCGGCAGGCGGAAGCAACGAGGCCGTGCGGGTGGCGAAGGAGCTTGCTGTCCGGAACCCCGACTGGGTGATGCTCTACCAGTACGGCAACGAGGCGAACGCCCGCGCCCACTACGAGACCACCGGTCCTGAGCTGCTGGCCGACCTTCCGACGATCACGCACTTCGTCGCCGGCCTGGGCACCACCGGCACGCTGATGGGCGCCGGGCGCTTCCTGCGCGAGGAACGGCCGGGCATCCAGGTGGTCGCGGCGGAGCCGCGGTACGGGGAGGTCGTCTACGGCCTGCGCAACCTCGACGAGGGATTCGTGCCCGAGCTGTACGACGCCTCGGTGCTGACCACGCGCTTCTCCGTCGGTCCCTACGACGCCGTGAGGCGCATGCGCGAGCTCATGGAGGTGGAGGGGATCTTCGCCGGTCCCTCCACTGGGGCGATCCTGCACGCCGCGCTCGGCGTCGCCCGCAAGGCGGTGACCGAAGGGGTCGAGGCCGACATCGCCTTCATCGTGTGCGACGGCGGCTGGAAGTACCTGTCCACGGGGGCGTACGACGGAACGGTGGACAGCGCCGAGGAGGCGCTCGACGGCCAGCTCTGGGCCTGAGCGAGGAGCGCCCCCGCGGGTGGGGCGGGACTCACACCGTCTGGGTGAAGTAGGCCTTGGCCGACTTGGTGTTGACCATGATGATGATCAGCAGGCTGATGAGGATGATGCCCCAGCCGTAGGGGAGGCGGAAGAGGCCGTAGAACATGTTGATGGCGGAGAGCACCACGATCAGCATGTGGGCGGTCGCCGATCCGATCAGGGTCATCTTCGCCAGCCAGAAGTACATGAGGCCCAGGACGACCGACAGCAGGCCGCTGATGAACAGGTAGAAGCCGGAGACCTCCTGGCTGTTGCCGAGGTGGTCGGTGAACGTGGGGTTGCTCCCGAAGATCGACAGGATCATCCACGTGCCGACGATGAGGTCGAAGACCGCGGAGATGACGATGAGGACGACGACGATGGACACGCCTACTGGTCTCTTCATGGGGTCACAGTAGGGACGTGGCGGCCATTCGCGAGGGTGCCGCGCCATTAGGCTGGAGCCCTCATGAACGACGCAGCCATCGGCATCTTCGACTCCGGCGTGGGTGGATTGACCGTCGCACGGGCCGTGCTCGACCAGCTTCCCCATGAGCCGGTGCGCTACGTGGGCGACACCGCTCGTGGCCCCTACGGGCCCCGCCCCCTGGCCGAGGTTCGCGCGTTCTCCCTCGAGATCATGGACCGCCTCGTCGACGACGGGGTGAAGGCGCTCGTCATCGCCTGCAACTCGGCCAGTGCCGCCACCCTGCGTGATGCCCGCGAACGCTATGACGTCCCGGTCATCGAGGTCGTGCATCCGGCGGTGCGTCGAGCGGTGTCGGCGACCCGTGCGGGCCGCGTGGGCGTGATCGGCACGACCGCGACCGTCACGTCGGGTGCCTACTCGGATGCGTTCGCCGCGGCGCCGCACATCGAGCTCACCTCCATCGCCTGCCCCCGGTTCGTCGAGTTCGTGGAGGCCGGGACAACGTGGGGTCCCGAGCTGATCGACGTGGCGAACGAGTACCTGCAGCCGATGAAGGCGGCGGGGGTCGACACCCTCGTGCTGGGCTGCACGCACTACCCGCTGCTCACCGGTGTCATCTCGTACGTGATGGGGGAGTCCGTGACCCTCGTGTCGAGCGCCGAGGAGACGGCCAAGGACGTGTACCGCACGCTGGTCGCGGATGGCCTCCTGCGCGATCCCGGACTGCCTGATCCGGTGCACCAGTTCATGGTCACCGGAGACCCCTCCGACTTCCAGCGGCTGGGGCGGAGGTTCCTCGGCCCCGAGATCGGCAGCGTCGAGGTCGCGTCATGAGGCTGACCGTCGTGGGCTGCGCCGGCTCGTACCCCAATCCGTCGTCACCTGCATCGTGCTACCTCATCGAGCACGACGGGTCCTCGATCGTGCTCGATCTGGGCAACGGCTCGATCGGCCACCTGCAGCAGTACCTCGACCCGCTCGACGAGTCGGCCCTGGCGGCCGTCATCCTCAGTCACTGTCATGTCGACCACTGCGCCGACGTCGCCTCGCTGTACGTCATGCGCCACCACGGGCCGACTCCGGCGATGACGCCGCTGCCCCTGGTCGGTCCGTCCGACGCGCGTGCACGCATCGCCGCGATCTACGGCATGGCCGACGCGGATCATCTCGACCTGCAGTTCGACGTGCGCACACTGGGAGCCGGCCCGCTGAGCATCGGCCCCTTCGAGATCGAGGCGGTGCCCGCCGCCCACCCGGTCGAGGCCTACTCGATCCGGGTCACCGCGGATGGCCTGCTCCATCACCTACTCCGGCGACACCGCGCCGACGAGCCAGCTGGTCGACCTCGCTCGCGGCACGGACATCGCCCTGTTCGAGGCGTCCTTCGTCGGCACCCACAACCCCCCGAACCTCCACCTGACGGCAGCCGACGCGGGTCGCATCGCACGCGAGGCAGACGTCGGGCTGCTGCTGCTGACCCACCACGTGGCCTGGAACGACGAGGCCGAGGTGCTGGCGGAGGCCGTGGCCGAGTTCGACGGCCCGATCGAGCAGGCCCGACCGGGGATGACGATCGACCTCAGCTGACGTCGGGGGTCCTCGGTAGGGTCCCGTCATGACCCGATCCGACGGCCGTGCAGCCGATCAGCTCCGTCCCATCACCTTCGAGCGAGGCTGGCTCGAGCAGGCGGAGGGCTCCACCCTCGTCTCGTTCGGCCGCACCCGCGTGCTGTGCACCGCCTCGTTCACCGAGGGCGTCCCGCGCTGGCTGAAGGGGTCGGGCAAGGGCTGGGTCACCGCGGAGTACGCGATGCTGCCGCGTGCCACCAACACCCGCAACCAGCGGGAGTCTGTCAAGGGGAAGCTCGGCGGCCGCACGCAGGAGATCTCCCGCCTCATCGGGAGGAGCCTGCGCGCCGTCGTCGACATGGAGGCGCTGGGCGAGAACAGCATCCTCATCGACTGCGACGTGCTCCAGGCCGATGGCGGCACCCGCACTGCTGCCATCACTGGTGCGTACGTCGCACTCGCGGACGCGATGGAGTGGGCACGTGGCCAGGGCCTGCTCAAGCCGGGCGTGAACCCGCTCAAGGGCTCGGTCGCTGCGGTCAGCGTCGGCATCGTCGAGGGCGAGCCACGCCTCGATCTCCACTATGACGACGACGTCAACGCCGACACCGACATGAACGTCGTCATGACGGGTGATGGACGTTTCGTCGAGGTCCAGGGCACCGCCGAGCAGGAGGCGTTCGACCGCGCGCTGCTCGACCGTCTCCTTGACCTGGCCGGTGACGGCTGCCGCACGCTGGCAGAGCTGCAGTCGGCGGCGCTGGTGCAGCCGATCGCCGCCCGGGCCTGACGATGGCGGCCCAGGTCGTGCTCGCGACGAAGAACCGTCACAAGCTCGACGAGCTGCACCGCATCCTCAGCCGTGCGGGGCTGGACGTCGAGCTCCTGGGCGCCGACGCCTTCCCCGACCTGCCTGACATACCGGAGACCGAGTCGTCCTTCGCCGGCAACGCATTGCTGAAGGCACGCGAGATCGCTCGTCTCACCGGACTGCCGGCCATCGCGGACGACTCGGGCCTGTGCGTCGACGCGCTCAACGGAATGCCGGGCATCTTCTCGGCACGGTGGTCGGGGCGGCACGGTGACGACGCGGCGAATCTCGCCCTCCTCCTGGGCCAGCTCTCCGACGTGCCCGACCGCCGTCGCACGGCGGCCTTCCACTGCTCTGCGGCGATCGCGTTGCCCGATGGGACCGAGCGGGTCGTCGAGGGCACGATCGAGGGACTGATCATCCGCGAGCCGCGGGGAACGAACGGCTTCGGCTACGACCCGATCTTCATCCCGCTGGGCCGCAAGGTGACCACGGCGGAGATGGCCTCCGAGGAGAAGGACGCGATCAGCCACCGGGGCCGCGCCCTCGAAGCCCTGGCGCCGGTCGTGCGCGAGCTGCTGGGGGAGCAGCGCCATGTCGACTGACTGCTATCCGTGCTCGATGAACGAGCAGGTGGACCAGCTGCCTCCCCACGAGTGCGTCCACCTCGAGGGCGGCTGGCGCGTCGCGCACGCGTTCAACTCCACGCTGCCAGGGTGGCTCGTCCTCGTGCCGATGCGCCACGTGACCGCCATGGACGAGCTGAGTGCGCAGGAGGCCGAGGAGATGGGGCTCCTCGCCCGCAAGGTGTCGATAGCCCTGCGTGCGGTCACCGGCTGCACGAAGACGTACCTGATGCTGTTCGCAGAGGCGGAGGGCTTCGGTCACCTGCATGTCCACGTCGTGCCCCGGATGCCGGACTTCGAGCCCGACGTGCTGGGTCCGAGGGTGTTCGCCTACCTCACGGACGACGAGCCATCGTGGATCCCCGAGGCGGACCGCGACGCACTGGCGCTGACCATCAGGGCCGCCGTCGCCACCGTGCACTGAGTGCGGGAGAAGGGAGTCGAACCCTCATGCCTCTCGGCGCGGCGCCCTAAACGCCGTGTGTCTGCCGTTCCACCACTCCCGCTGGCGAGCGCTCATCCTACGTGCCGGAACCGGACTGCCTCCGAGAAGAAGTCCTGCGACCGTAGGCAGCTGTCTGTGAGTCGCAGGCCTTCTTCGATCGGCGCCCGGCGCAGCATGTGCGGTTCGGCGAGGTCGATCCGAAGCAGGGTGGACCGGGATCTCGGGGGCTGGCATTCGTAGCTGCCGCTTGCCCTCTTCGGCGCCGACAGGTGACGTGAACCATGCCTCGATGGAGAGCGGCACTCTGACACCGCCCGGTCGCCCGGACCGGGTGCCAGGGGCTCGGCCGCTCGGGTCCTTGCGGGCCGGGCCGCCTGACCGGACATGACCGGTCGATACCACGTCTGCCCTCTATTGAGAGGGTATTGAGAGGGATAACTATGGATATAGCCTGTCGATGGGGCCACTCTGGTGGTGATAGATGGTGCTCGCAGCCACGACCGGTGGCTTGGGGCTTCTCGGACTCCTTGGGGGTTGTCATGTTCAGCACGCGAATTCGCACGACGGTAGGCGTGGTTGCCACGTCGGCGATGATCTTCGGGGGACTCTTCCTCGTCTCGCCAGCGTCGGCGGACGAGAACCCGCAGCCTGACGAGGCGGCCTCGCAGGAGCAGACGGTGGACGTCGTCGTGACGGGTGACCATCACGATCAACAAGGCCGGCATCAGGCAGGGCAACACCTCGACCGTGTCCGGCCTGACGGCGCACTGTTCAAGGCCTACGCCACCGCAAGCGCGGCACGGACATCACGGGTCTGACCTCTGCCGGCGAGTGCCTGACCACGGACGGCGGCGTCTGCACGATCACTGACCTGCCGGGCAGCCGCTACGTCGTGGTCGAGGAGTCCGCGCCAACGACGCCGGTCAAGTACCTCGCCCTTCCCCAGTTGAGCACCGGCTCGGGTAGTGGCTCCGGCAACGCGACTGACTACCGATTCAACGTGGACCTGCGCCGGGGCGGCGATGCGACCGTCCCTGGCGGCCAGCGCAAGTGGGCGAACGCTGCGCAGAACCCCGAGTGGCCGGGATTCTGCGGCATGGACATCGCGATCCTGCTCGACACCTCCGGTTCGATCAGCGACACCGAGTGGACTGACATGAAGAAGGCAGCGGCCGGCTTCGTGACCGCCCTCGAGGGCACGCCGTCCCGGTGTCGGTGTGGAGCTTCTCCGACGGCGCGAACGGCCAGGCGACCGACGGCCTGCGGCCCGTCAAGTCCCCCGAGGAGGCGGCGCAGGTCATCGCCACGATCAACGCCGTGCCGAAGGTCGAGCGGCTCCACCAACTGGGACGAGGGCCTGGCCCAGATCGCCGCCTCCGACCCTCGACCTCGACACCGTGCTCGTCCTCACCGACGGCAACCCCACTCGCTCGCGCGCCGGCGGCAACGGCAGCGATGTCATCCTCCAGAACGTCGAGGAGGCCGTGCACTCGGCCAATGCCGTGAAGGCCATGGCGGGCACTCCGCGCGTGCATCGGCATCGGCATCGGCACTCTCGGGCGCTGCGGCGCTCAACCTGGCGGCGATCTCCGGCCCGACGTGCGAGAACAGCGATCTACTACCTACCGGCGGACTTCGTCAGCCTGGCGCGACACGCTCAAGAAGATCGCCGCGGAGACAGTGCGCGGGCACCGTCACGATCGAGAAGCAGGTGACGACACCGACCAACGCGCGGACCCGGGACGCCAGGCGAACGGGTGGGCCTTCTCCGTCGGTTGCAGACCCCGATCGCACGACACGCGTGACCGTCAACCCGGACGGCCGGCCTCACCGGCTCGGTGAACGAGGCTGAGGGCATCATGCAGTTCGACAGTCACGGGCGGTGAACTGGCCGAAGACCGTCGACGGTGACGGAAGGAACCTCGCCGGCTGAGGCGATCGTCTCCTGCTCGTCGGCCACCTGCACCATCAACACCGCGGAGATGGAGGGGGACCAGGCCTGCTCCGACGTTCGCCAAGGCCGATGGCCCCTTCGTCGTGGTCACCGGCCATCGCAGGACCGACGACCGAGATCGTGAACGTTCCTGAACAAGGTCCTCGCGCCGCCGCCGCCGCCGCCGCCGGATGACCAACTGCACTCCGCCCCCGCCGCCGGTGACCCCGCCGTGTCGTGACGCCCCTGTCGTGACGCCGCCGGTCGTGGCGGCGCCCGAGGTCGTCGAGACGGTCGACGAGTCGCTGTCGCGCAGCCGGCGACGGTGCCTGAGGCCGAGGCGCCCGTCGCGGTGACCGTCCCCGAGGCAGCGACCGTGCCGGAGTCCGTTCCTGCCGGCGAGGGCCCCCAGGCGCCTGCGGTGCCGACGTGGGTCATGGCCCTGCTGATCGCCACCATGGTCGGTGCAGGGACGGCTGGGGTCCTGAGGCTGGGGAGCCGCAAGGGCTAGTCAGCACTGGATAGTCACGACTGAGCCCGCCCCGCGAAAGCGGGGCGGGCTCAGTCGCGTTCGGCGCTGATGCTGAGGGCTAGGCAGCCGGCTCGCGCAGGATCGGGAACAGCGGGTGCTCCATGGCTGCGCCGGCCGGCAGCTCGTCCTCGAGCCCGTCGAACTGCGGAGACGTGCGCCAGGGCCGGGGCGCGTGCGTCGCGTCGTCCCCCAGGAAGCGCAGCGAGAACGCCCGCCGGCGATTCGCCCCGGGCACCCCGTAGGCGTGGTGGGCGGTGAGCATGTGGAAGAACACGACGTCGCCCGGCTGCATGGCCCATCCGCGGATCTCGTGGGCAGACCGGTCCGACTCGATGTCGGGCAGCTCCTCGAGCGTCCCCTCGGGGAACCACTTCGCCTGCTCGGTGAGGAACGTGCGCGGCATCAGCCAGCCACGCCGGTGCGAGCCGACGAGGAACTCGAGGGTGGACTCGGGGGCGACGGGGTCGACGGGCATCCACATCGAGACGTTGTCCCAGCCGTCGACGTTGTAGTACGGCTGGTCCTGGTGCCACGGGCGTCGGCTGCCTCGTTCCGGGCTCCTTGACCAGCAGGTGGTCGTGGTAGAGCCGGACGATCGAGCTGCCCATGAGGGTGCCGGCGACATCGGCGGCCTTCGACTCGAAGGCGATCCGCCGGTACTCGTCGATTCGCTGCCAGTTGCAGAAGTCCTCGACGAACCGGCCCGGGTCGTCGTCGCGGCTGGCGACGCCGAACAGCGGCCCCGGCTCGGCCAGGTTGCGCTCGATCCCCGCGCGGACCGTCGCCACCTCGTCGGCGTCGAACAGCCCGCGGACGATGCAGCAGCCGTCCGCTCGGTAGGCGGCGACGGTCGCGTCGTCGACGAACGAGGGGTCGATCGCCCTCACTCGGGGATCCCGAGGTCGCGGATCAGCTTGGCGACGTGGCCGGTCGCCTTGACGTTGCGGAACGCGTGCTCGACGACGCCCGTCGGGGAGATGACGAAGGTGGAGCGGATCACCCCCGTGACGACCTTGCCGTAGAGCTTCTTCTCCCCGTAGGCGCCGTAGGCGGTGAGGACGGCCTTGTCCGGGTCGGAGAGCAGGGGGTAGGTCAGGCCCTCCTCCTCCCGGAACCTGGCCAGCTTCTCCGGCTTGTCGGGGGAGATGCCGAGGATCGCGTAGCCGGCCCGCTCGAAGGCGCCGAGGCTGTCGCGGAAGTCGCAGGCCTCCTTGGTGCAGCCGGGGGTCATGGCCGCGGGATAGGCGAACAGCAGCACGGTGCGCCCCGCGTAGTCCGTGAGGGAGACTGCGGCGCCCGCGTCGTCGGTGAGGGTGAAGTCCGGGGCCGGGTCGCCGGGGGAGAGGGTCATGTCGCTCCTTGATCCTTCTTGCGAACAGTTTGCAGGTACTCAAATATGCTCATAGGGTTCGGTTCGACCGACCAAATCGCCCGGGAGGACATCATGCACGTCTCCGCCATGCATATCCCCGACGGGTTCATCAATGCGCCCGTCAGCGCGCTAGCCGGCGTGATCGCCGCCGTCGGCATCGTCATCTGCCTTCGTGGCGCACGCAAGCAGCTCAACGAGAAGACCGCGCCCATGGCCGGCCTCGTCGCGGTCTTCGTCTTCGCCATGCAGATGATCAACTTCCCGGTGGCGGCCGGAACGAGTGGCCATCTGCTGGGCGGTGCGCTTGCTGCCATCCTGGTCGGGCCCTATGCCGGAGCACTCGCGGTGAGCGTCGTGATCCTCGTGCAGGGACTTCTCTTCGCCGACGGCGGGCTGAGCGCGATCGGCCTGAACATCATCAACATGGGGCTCGTGACCGCGGTGGTCGGCTGGTTCGTCTTCCGTGCCGTCGTGAAGATCGCCGGCAACTCGCGTCCGTCGGTCCTGACCGCTGCCTTCCTCGCGGGGTTGGTGTCCGTGCCGGTCTCGGCCCTTGCGTTCGTCCTGGAGTACGCCATCGGTGGCACCGGAACGGTACCTGTCGGCACAGTGACCTTCGCCATGGTTGGCGTTCACATCCTCATCGGAATCGGCGAGGGCATTATCACTGCTCTCACCGTGGGCGCCGTCTACTTGACGCGCCCGGACCTGGTGTACGGAATGCACGACCGGCTGCCGAAACCAACGGTGCTCACGGTCAACCCCGTTGGGAAGGAGGCGGCGGCATGAAGCGCAGCGTGTGGGTCGTGATCGGCGTCGGGATCGTGGTGTCGCTGTTCATAGCGGGCTTCGTGAGCTTCTACGCGTCTAGCTCGCCCGACGGACTCGAGAAGGTCGCAGAGGACCAGGGATTCATCGAGACGGCCCAGGACTCGGCGAACGCCGGTCTGCCCACGGCTGACTACGGCATCTCCGGCGTGGAGTCGGAGAGGCTCTCAGTCGGACTGGCTGGCATCCTTGGCGTCGCCGTAATGGCGGTGGTCGCGTTCGGCCTGTTCTGGTGGCTTGGCAAGGGCAAGAAGGCCAGCGATGACACTGCGGCCCCGGCAGATTCCATAGACGCCTGACCGTGCCGAGTCCCCACCAGCACGGACACGACGCGGGCGAACGCCTGTATGTCCATCGACACACCCCGGTTCACCGGCTGCCCGCCGAGGTGAAGGTGGTGGCGATGGTGGCGTTCATCTTCACCGTCGTCGCCACGCCTCCTTCGCAGTTCTGGGCGTTCGGCATCTATGCGGTGATCCTTGTCGGGGTCGCCTCGGTGGCGCGCATCCCCGCCAAGGTGATCCTCCCGCGCATGCTGGTCGAGGTGCCGTTCGTCCTGTTCGCCCTGCTCATGCCCTTCTTCGGCACAGGCCCGACAGTCGAGGTGTTCGGGCTGACTCTCTATCAGGCAGGCCTGCTCGCTGGTTGGGGCATCCTGGTGAAGGGCACGCTCGGTGTCGTCTGCTCCATCCTGCTCGCCGCGACGACCCCAGCGCGGGATCTCCTGCTCGGGCTCGACCGCCTTCACGTTCCGTCCCTGATCGTCCAGATTGCGAGTTTCATGCTCCGCTACACACACGTGGTCGGAGACGAGCTCTCAAGGATGAAGCTGGCGCGTGAGGCTCGCGGATTCGAGGCAACGGGGATCCGGTCCTGGCCGGTCATCGCGCAGTCAGCCGGTTCGCTGTTCATCCGCTCGTACGAGCGGGGCGAGCGGGTGCACCTGGCGATGCTCAGCCGCGGATACACGGGACGGCTGCCCGAGCTGGTCCCTGCGACGACCACTGCGGCAGACTGGGCCACTGCCATGATGCTTCCTCTTGCCGGGCTCGCCGTCGCCGTGACCGCACTGGCGGTCCAGTAATGACCGCGAGCCTGAAGATCGCCGGACTGGCTTTCGCCTATCCGGACGGCTACCAGGCCCTCTTCGGAGTGGACCTGGAGATCCAGCGCGGCGAGCGGGTGGCCCTGCTCGGCCCCAACGGAGCGGGCAAGACCACTCTCGTGCTCCACTTGAACGGCCTCCTCTCGGGTGGCGTCGGGTCGGTCGAAGTGGCGGGACTCCCGGTGGAGAAGGAGAACTACTCGGAGATCCGGCGGCGTGTAGGTGTGGTCTTCCAGGATCCCGACGACCAGCTGTTCATGCCGACTGTCCACGATGACGTCGCGTTCGGCCCCGCGAACCTCGGACTTGCCGGGGCGGAACTGGAGGAACGCGTCCACGAGGCCCTCGATCTGGTGGGCATGGCGGACTTCTCGGACCGGCCGCCGCATCACCTGTCGTTCGGGCAGCGGCGGCGTGTGGCTGTGGCCACGGTGCTGGCCATGCGGCCCGAGATCCTCGTTCTCGACGAGCCATCGAGCAATCTGGATCCCGCCAGCCGCCGCGAGCTGGCGGACATCCTTCGCAGCCTCGACATCACCGTGCTGATGGTCACCCACGACCTGCCCTACGCGCTTGAGCTGTGCCCGAGGTCGGTGATCCTCTCTGGGGGTGTCATCGTGGCCGATGGAAGCACCCGAGATCTGCTGCTCAACGACCCCTTGATGCGCGCCCACAGGCTCGAACTGCCGTTCGGGTTCGATCCTCGCAACGTGCCAGCGTAGGCTTGGGGACCATGTCGGACGTGACCCCTTCTGCCGCGCCCTCGCCCACGTCGATCGTCGACCTCCAGGCTGAGGTCGTCGCGGCCCGCGAGGAGCTCGTGGCGTCGATTGCCGAGCTCAAGTCGCAGACCGCGCCCAAGGCCCTGGCCGAGCGTGGCGGGCGGAAGGTCACCGGCTTCTTCACGGACGAGTTCGGCGGCATCCGGCCCGAGCGGGTGGCGATCGTCGGCGCCGTCGTCGTGGGGCTCATCGCGCTGCGCCTGATCACCCGCCGTCGATAGGCGTCCTGATGACGGCGCTCGTCCAGGGCTCGGCCAACGCCGCCGACCAGGCACCCGACACCACGCCGAACGCTGACGGATCCGTGCCGATCAAGCTCCTGCACGACCGCGTGCTCGTGCGTGAGGACACGGACGGACGCGAGCGCAGGTCGATGGGGGGCATCGTCATCCCGGTCACCGCGCAGGTCGGGCGGCGTCTCTCGTGGGCCAAGGTGGTGGCCATCGGCCCCAACGTCCGCAGCCTGGAGACGGGTGACCGCGTGCTCTTCGAGCCGGAGGAGCGCGGCATGGTCGAGCTGCAGGGCATCGACTACATCCTGCTGCGCGAGCGTGACGTCCACGCCGTCGCAGCGTCGCGGCACAGCACCGCCGGCACCGGGCTCTACCTCTAGTGGCCGGCGAGGGGCTGTCGCGGCCGGTCCTGGTGGGCGGCACGGGACGCAGCGGATCGACGATCGTCGGCGACCTGCTCGATCACCACCCCGACCTGACCCTCACCCGGCCCATGGAGGTCCGGTTCATCGCCGGCAATGACGGGCTGGCCGATGCTCTCGCCTTCGGGCTGCGCAAGCCGGGCTCCCCCAAGTCGCTGGCGGCGGCGGACCTCGCCGTCGACCGCCTCCTCACCCGCTGGTTCGAGCGCGCACCCGATGTCGGGCTGCACACCTCGATGTCGCGCGAGGATGTCGAGCGATGGGCGCACGAGTACCTCGTGGCCTTCCCCAGCGAGCCCCTGGACGCCACCCGGTCCCTGACAACCCGCATCATGGGCAGGATCGCCGAGAAGCTCGGAGCCTCGCGACTCGTCGACACGACGCCCGCCAACGCCCGCAAGGCGGATCGGCTCGAGCCGATCTACCCGGAGTCGACAGTCGTGGTCGTGACCCGGGACGGCCGTGATGTCGCGGCCTCCTTCGTGAGCCAGACGTTCGGTCCCGACGACGTGTTCGAGGCCCTGGACCAGTGGGAGCAGCGGATGGTCCGCACCCACACTGCCGTGGCGGCATGCCGGCCCGGACGGGTCGTGACGATCGAGCTGATGGATCTCGTCGTGAACGACCGGGAAGGCACGCTCGCGCGGCTGTGCAGCGCTGTCGGCGTTACCGTCGACTCCGGGATGGTCGAGTGGTTCGACGCCAACGTGACCGCCAGCGGCGCGCATCCGGGCAGGTGGCGCAGCGACTTCGACGAGGAGACCTGTGATCGGATCGATGCCCACTACGCGCTTGCGATGGATCGGCTGACCGCGCTGGGTGTCGACATTCCCGAGTGATGTTGGGACCATGCTTAAGGGAGTGCCTATGAGCAGGAGTCAGCGACTGACGCCGGCGACGAAGATCGCCATCGTCTACTTGACGTTCGCCGTCGTGTGGATCCTGCTGTCGGATCGTGTCGTGCAGTCGGCTCGTGCCTGATGCCGACACCATCTCGTGGTTCCAGACGGCCAAGGGGCTGGGCTTCGTGCTGGTCAGCGCCGCCGTGCTGTTCGTCCTCACCCGACGCTACCTCGATCGCGCCGAACGCACGACGGAGAAGCTCGAGGAGGCGTATGAGCAGACGCTCGCGGGGTGGGCGGCCGCCCTCGACATCCGCGACCACTCGACCGGGGAGCACACAGCCCGGGTGACCGAGCTCACGGTGGCGCTTGCGCAGCGGTACGGGATCGGCGGCGACGAGCTGGCTGACATCCGGCGGGGCGCGACCCTGCACGACATCGGCAAGATGGCGGTGCCCGACGCCGTGCTGGGGAAGGTCGGGCCGCTGACCGACGAAGACTGGGTGCTCATCCGGCAGCACCCCGAGATGGCGCATCGGATGCTGACCGGCATCGCGTTCCTCGAGCCCGCGATGGACATCCCGTGGTGCCACCACGAGAAGTGGGACGGCACCGGGTATCCCCGAGGCCTTGCCGGCACCGCCATCCCCTTCCCCGCGAGACTGTTCGCCGTCGTCGACGTGTACGACGCCCTGACGTCCGAACGGCCCTACCGCGAGCCGATGACGTCTCGGGCGGCGCTGGCCCGGATCGAGTCCGAGGCCGGGAGCCATTTCGATCCTGAGGTGGTGGGCGAGTTCGTCGAGCTGATGCTCGAGCGGCAGGCCGAGGGACAGGTGATCGAAGGGGGGCGGCTTTGACCCGCGTCCTGGCCATGTGGTTGTATCCGCGTCATAACTGAATACCTCATCAAGAGGGGCAGAGGGAAACGGCCCGTTGAAGCCCCGGCAACCTATCCGGTGAATCTCGTTCACGAGGCCACCCGGACTTCGGTGCCAACTCCGACCTGTATCCAGGGCAGATGAGAAGAGAGGCCTCGTCATGACTGCTCAGCTCGACACCCCCGCCCCGTCGCTCGGTGCTGCCTATGCGCTGAGGTGCCGCGAGTGCGGAGCCACCACCGATCTCGACGCCAGCTACGCCTGCATGGAGTGCTTCGGCCCGCTGGAGGTTGCCTATGCCCAGCCGGCGGTGACCCGAGCCGACATCGAGGCCGGCCCCGTCTCCATGTGGCGCTACGAGGCGCTGCTGCCCGTCGTCCCCGGAGCGGGGTCGCGGCCCGGACTGCAGCCCGGGTTCACCCGGCTCGTCAGGGCGGACAACCTGGCGGCGGCGCTCGGGGCCCGCGTCGTCTGGGTGAAGGACGACTCAGGCAACCCGACCCACTCCTTCAAGGACCGCGTGGTCGCCGTCGCGCTGGAGAACGGGCGCCGGCTCGGCTACACGACCATCGCCTGCGCGTCCACGGGCAACCTCGCCAACGCCGTTGCGGCCGCGGCAGCGCGCGCCGGCCTGAAGTCCGTCGTCTTCGTGCCGTCGAACCTCGAGGCGGGGAAGATCGTCACGACCGCCGTGTACGGCGGGACCCTCGTGGCGATCGACGGCAACTACGACGACGTCAACCGGCTGTGCTCGGAGATCGCCTCCAACCGCGACTGGGGCTTCGTCAACGTCAACCTCCGGCCCTACTACGCCGAGGGCAGCAAGACGGTCGGCTATCGAGGTCGCCGAGCAGCTCGGCTGGCGGCTGCCGGACGCCGTGGTGTCGCCGGTGGCCTCCGGCTCGCTGCTGACCAAGGTCGACAAGGCCTTCCGGGAGTTCGTCGACCTCGGGCTGGTCGAGGCTCATGCCTACCAGGTGTTCGGTGCGCAGGCGACTGGATGCTCGCCCGTCGCGCAGGCGTTCAGGTCGGGCCACGACGTCATCCGCCCCGTGAAGCCGGACACGATCGCGAAGTCGCTCGCGATCGGCAACCCCGCCGACGGGCCCTACGCGCTCGATGTCGTCCGCCGGACCGGGGCGCGATCGCCGACGTCAGCGACGAGGAGGTCGTCGACGGGATCAAGCTCCTCGCCCGGACGGAGGGCATCTTCGCCGAGACGGCGGGGGGAGTCGTGGTGGCGACCTATCGCAAGCTCCTCGCTGAGGGTCTCATCGACCCTTAGGCCGAAGTCGTCCTCCTGAACACCGGCGATGGCCTCAAGACCCTCGACGCGGTCGCGCCGACATCCCAGCCCACCTTCACCATCTCGCCGTCGTACGACGACTTCGAGGCCAACTACGCAGGAGCCACCGCATGAGCATCAGTGTCAAGATCCCGACGATCCTCCGGACCT
>CAVOWW010000015.1:0-9846 GCA_963700255.1 uncultured bacterium
TCCTGCGGGGCCGTATGCAACGATGAGCGCCTTCGAGGCGACTGGGCTGCACGCCTTCGATCCCGATGGGAGGCGCAGGTGACCGCGACGTCCGCGCTGCGCCCGTCGCCCGAGGTCACTGCTCCCCGGCTCCGCCGGATCACGTACTCCCCGAAGGTCTTCATCCCGCTGACGATGCTGTGCCGGGACCGATGCGGATACTGCACGTTCGCCCAGTCGCCCGCGCACCTGCCCGCGCCCTACCTCTCCATCGACGAGGTGCTCGGCATCGCCCGGGCCGGCGCCGAAGCGGGGTGCCATGAGGCGCTGTTCACCCTCGGGGAGCTGCCCGAGGACCGCTATCCGGTGGCCCGTGAGTGGCTGACCGCGCACGGGTACGGCTCGACGATCGAGTACCTGGCGCATGCCGCCCAGCGGGTGCTCGACGAGACCGGGCTCCTGCCGCACGCGAACGCCGGCGCACTGGGCCGGGAGGACCTCGCCACGCTCCGGCGGGTGGCCCCGAGCCAGGGGATGATGATCGAGTCGCTGAACCCCGACCTGGCCGCCCATCGTGGGGCTCCGGACAAGGACCCCGAACGCCGGCTGGCCACCCTGCGCTGGGCGGGCGAGCTGGCCATCCCCTTCACCACCGGGATCCTCGTCGGGATCGGGGAGTCACGCTCGGACCGGGTGGTGGCACTCGAGGCGATCGCGGCCGCGCATCGCGACTTCGGGCATGTGCAGGAGGTCATCGTCCAGAACTTCGTGCCCAAGCCGGGCACGCTGATGCGTGACGCGCCCCCGTGCTCGCTCGACGACCTGCTCGAGTCGATCGCACTGGCGAGGACCATCCTGCCCGCCGACGTGCACCTGCAGGCGCCCCCCAACCTCGTGGACGACCCGGGTGCCCTCATCGATGCGGGCATCGACGACTTCGGCGGCATCTCGCCGGTGACCGCCGACCACGTGAATCCTGAGCGGCCGTGGCCGCACGTGGACGTGCTCCGGGCGGCCGTCGAGTCGCGTGGGCTGGCCCTAGCCCCGCGCCTGACGATCTACCCCGAGTTCGCCCGAGACCCGGGCACGTGGCTGGACGAGAACGTCCGCTTCGCGGTGCTGGACCGCTCCGACGCCGAGTCGATGGGACGAGACGATCCCGGTGCGACGTTCCCGGAGCGCCATGAGGCGGCGGCGAACGTGGGCACGGGGGCCGAGGTCGTGCAGATCGGGCGCCGATCCACCGCGTGGTACTCGGGTGCCGATCGCTCCCCGAGCGTGCTCGTGCCCGGGCCCTCGCACGCGGGCACGGCGGTGACGGAGGTGCTCGCGGGCGTCGAGCTCGGCCAGGAGCCGGGGGTGGCCGAGCTCGTCACCCTGTTCGAGGCCCGCGGGCCGGAGGTGGTCGCGGTCGCCGAGTTCGCCGACCGGCTGCGGCAGCAGGTCGTCGGTGATGACGTCACCTTCGTGCGCAACCGGAACATCAACTACACCAACGTGTGCACGTTCAAGTGCACGTTCTGCGGGTTCTCCAAGGGCCCGCTGTCCCTCAACCTGCGCGGCAAGCCGTACCTGCTGACCAACGAGGAGATCGCCGACCGGGTCCGCGAGGCCGCCGAGCTGGGCGCCACGGAGGTGTGCCTGCAGGGCGGCATCCACCCCGACTTCGACGGCGACTACTACCTCGAGGTCACCCGGGCCGTGAAGGCCGCGGTGCCATCGATGCACGTGCACGGGTTCACCGCCCTGGAGGTCACCGAGGGAGCACGTCGGCTGGGAGAGCCCCTCGAGTCGTACCTGCGACGGATGAAGGACGCCGGGCTGGCGTCACTGCCGGGCACGGCTGCGGAGATCCTGGACGACCAGATCCGCGAGGTGCTGTGTCCCGACAAGGTCACCACCAGCGAGTGGCTCGAGTGCCACGAGCTGGCGCACTCCGTCGGGCTGAAGTCCAACGTGACGATCATGTTCGGCAGCATCGAGCAGCCCGTCCACTGGGCGCGTCACATCGTCCGCACCCGCGAGGTGCAGAAGCGCACGGGCGGGTTCACCGAGTTCATCCCGCTGCCGTTCGTCCACATGGCGTCCCCGATCTACCTCAAGCGTCGAGCGCGTCGCGGGCCCACCTGGCGGGAGACCGTCCTCATGCACGCGGTCGGCCGCATCGGCTACCACGGTCACATCGACAACGTGCAGGCCTCATGGGTGAAGCTCGGCGTGGCAGGTGCGCAGCAGCTGCTCCGCGCGGGCGTGAACGACCTCGGCGGAACGCTGATGGACGAGAACATCTCCCGTGCGGCCGGGGCCGCCCACGGACAGGGCATCACGGTCGAGGAGCTCCGCGACGTCGTCGAGCCGATCGGTCGCACGCTGGTCGAGCGCACCACGCTGTACGGTTCGGGCCGCCCGCTCGCTGCCCGTGCGTGACCGAGGAGGAGCAGGCATGGACGTCAGGGTGATCATCGCGACGGTGCAGCAGACCCTTCACGAGGCGGGCGCACTGGTGGATCCCCCCGCCACCGTCGCGACCGCGGTGATCGTCGTGCGCAATCCGCTCGCGGGACAGGGCCGGGTCGCCGACCTCAGTGACCTCGAGGCGCTCGGGGCCGATGCGGCAGGGCTGCTCGTCGAGCGGGCGCTCGCTGCGCTGGCGTCCGTGGGGATAGCGCCGGAGCAGGTGCGCGGTTACGGCAAGGGGGCCATCGTCGGCATCGACGGCGACCGCGAGCACACGGCCGCCGTGCTGCACCCGCGATTCGGTGCACCGGTGCGCGCGGCCCTGGGAGGGGGAGCCGACATCATCCCCGGCACGAAGAAGGTCGGGCCCCCCGGCTCCTCGATCACGATGCCCATCGGGAACAAGGACGATCGCTGGGTGTTCGACGACATGGATGCCGTGGACGTCCAGGTGCCCGATGCCCCGCGCCCCGACGAGCTCGTCATCGCGCTCGCCCTCAGTTCCGGCGGTCGGCCCAATGCCCGCGTCCGCAAGCCCACCGCATAGGAGAGCCCGTGTTCAAGGCGATGATCGCGCTCACCCGGCGCGACGACATGTCCCATGACGAGTTCGTGCGGTGGTGGCTGGACGAGCACGTGTCCCTCGCGTCCGGGCTCCCCGGGGTCCGCAAGGTGATCCTCAACGTGGTCGACGAGGGATTCGACGAGGCCGGCATCGACGGGGTGTCCGAGCTCTGGTTCGACTCACGGGCCGACTTCGACGCCGCCTACGCGAGTGACGTGGGCAAGGCGACGGCCGCCGACTCACTGGCCCACGTCAGCGGCCGGGTCCGCCTCGTCGTGACAGAGAACGTGTACGTCCCCGAGTCGTGACGGCCGCCGAGCTCCTGACGGTTCTCCGGCAGCGTGCCCTCCCGGCCGCGTCCGACTACTCGGGGGCGAGGCGCAGCTGGAAGGCGGACCTGGTCGCGGGGCTCACGGTGGGCGTCGTCGCCCTGCCACTGGCCCTCGCCTTCGGCGTCACATCCGGGGTGGGTGCGGCCGCCGGGCTCATCACGGCGATCGTCGCCGGTCTCGTCGCTGCCGTCTTCGGCGGATCCAACCTGCAGGTGTCGGGACCCACGGGTGCGATGGCGGTCGTCCTCGTCCCGATCGTGTCGCGCTATGGCGCGGAGGCCGTGATCCCGGTCGCCATCATGGCCGGCGGGCTGGTCATGGCGATGGGCCTGTTCGGCCTCGGTCGCGCGGTCACGTACATCCCCTGGCCGGTGGTCGAGGGCTTCACGATCGGCATCGCCACGATCATCTTCCTGCAGCAGATCCCGCTCGCCCTCGACATGCCCAAGCCGGAGGGGGAGAACACGGCAGTCGTCGCGCTCACGGCGATCGCGACCGCTGACTGGCGGGCGGCACTGCCCGCGCTCGCGCTCGTGGCGCTGGTCACTCTCCTCATGGTGCTGCTGCCCAGGATCCGCAAGGCCATCCCTGCGTCGATCATCGCGATCGTCGTTGCGACGGTCGTGGTGATCGTCCTCGACTGGGACGTCTTGACCATCGGACCCCTGCCCGGCAGCGTGCCCACCCCGCGGGTGCCGGTGCTGGACACGGCGGCGACCAGCGCGCTGTTCTCCGCGGCGCTCGCAGTGGCCGCGCTCGCCGCGATCGAGAGCCTGCTGTCGGCCCGCGTCGCCGACGGGATGACCGGCACCTCCAGCCTGAATCCGGATCGGGAGCTCTTCGGCCAGGGCCTGGCGAACGTCGCGAGCGGCATCTTCGGAGGCATGCCTGCAACCGGGGCCATCGCCCGCACCGCCGTCAACGTGCGGGCAGGCGCCCGGACCCGGGTCGCGGCCATCGTGCACTCGATCCTCATCCTGCTGATCGTCCTGCTGGCGGGAGCCGCCGTGGCGGTGATCCCGCTTGCCGCCCTCGCCGGCGTCCTCATGGTGACGGCAGTGCGGATGATCGACCGTCGCTCCGCGATGTCGATCCTGCGGTCGACCCGCTCCGACGCCCTCGTGATGGTGCTCACGGCCGCCGCGACCATCGTCTTCGACCTGATCCTCGCAGTCGAGATCGGCATCGCCGTGGCCGCGGTGCTCGCGCTCCGCGCAATGGCGAAGAGCAGCACCGTGGAACAGGAGGACGTGGCTACCGACGCGGAGTCGATCAGCGACGACCAGGAGAGCACCCTCCTTCGCGAGCACATCGCGGTGTACCGGCTTGACGGAGCCCTGTTCTTCGGAGCGGCACAGCAGTTCCTCGATGAGTTCGTCAGCGTCTCCGACGTCCGCGTCATCATCCTTCGGCTGGGGGGCGTCCGCGTGATCGACGCGAGCGGCGGGCACGCGCTCGACGAGATCATCGTCGGACTCCGCTCCCGGGGGATCGCGGTGCTGCTCTGCGGCGTCGGCGAGAGGCCGATGCACATCCTGGAGGCCGTGGGCGCCATCGACGCCCTGGGCGCCCAGCACCACGTGTTCACGTCCCTGCCGGACGCCATCGCCCATGCGCAGGAGCACGTCCGACGCCAACTGAGTCCTGGCGAGTGAGCCGCGGAAGGATGGGGGCATGACCACGGGTGCGTCCTGGGAGGGGCGCCGTTTCGTCCGGACGCCGGCGACGGCTCCGGGACCCGTCGGCCCGCAGATGCTCAGGGCCTTCAGCGCGATCCGCCGCAACCCGCTGGCGTACCTGGACTCCGTCTGGCGCGAGTATGGCGATGTTGTTCAGTTCCCGATCCCGCGGCCACCGAGCTACCTGGTCAACGACCCGGAGGGCGTGCGCCGCGTGCTCGTCGCCAACGGGCGCAACTACGGCAAGTCGACGATCCAGTACCGGTCCCTGTCCCTCGTGACCGGTGAGGGCCTCCTCGTCGCCGACACCGAGCCGTGGCGCCGGCAGCGTCCCCTCGTCCAGCCCGCGTTCCACCACGAGACGCTCGAGCACATCGTCAGCCACGTCGACGTCGCGGTTCAGCGCATGTTCGCGCGGTGGGACGCCCTCGGGCCCGGTGCCGTGGTCGATGTCGATGCCGCGATGATGCACGGCGCACTCGAGGTGGTCGGGCATGCGCTCTTCGGGACGGACCTGTCCGCGGATGCCGACCGACTGGCCACCGCGACGCTGTCGGCGCTGGAGGTGGTGGTGGCCCGCGCCCGAGTGCCGGTGACACCGCCGGCCTGGGTGCCGACGCCGGCGAACCGCAAGCTGCGCGCCTCGGTGAACGAGCTGGACGGTGCCGTCAGCCGGATGATGGACGAGCGCCGACGATCCCCCCGCGCGGTGCCCACCGACATGCTGGACCTGCTCATCGGGTCCCGCGACGACACCGGTGCGGGTCTCACGGTGCCGGAGATCCGCGACGAGGTCGTGACCTTCATCGTCGCCGGTCACGAGACCGTCGCCAGCGCGCTCACGTGGGCCTGGGCGCTCCTGGCGGCGCATCCGCAGATCCAGCGGGACCTGCAGGACGAGTCGGATGCCGTGCTCGGCGGACGCCCGGCGACCTTCGCGGACTACGGCCGGCTTCCGCTGGCCCGCGCGGTCTTCGACGAGGCGCTGCGCCTGTACCCGCCGGCCTGGCTCATCACCCGCAAGTCCCTCGGCGACGACACCCTCGGGGGTCACCACGTCCCGGAGTCCTCGCTGCTGATCCTGAGCCCCTGGCTGCTCCACCGCCACCCGGCGGCCTGGCCCGACGCGGAGTCGTTCCGGCCCGAGCGCTTCCTGTCCGGCGAGGCCGACCGCACGGCGTTCATCCCGTTCGGGGCGGGCCTGCGGCAGTGCATCGGCAAGGACTTCGCCTACGTCGAGGGCGTGCTCATGCTGTCCGCCATCGCCGGGCGCTACTCGTTCGCCTACCCGGATGGCGGCGGCATCCCGGTGGCCGAGCCGCTGGTGACGGTGCGACCCGTCGGCGGCCTCCCGCTGCGCGCGACCCCTCGCCCCTGACCGTCGAGTCCACACCCTGCCGTCACAAAAGGGCCCGTGTGTGACGGCAGGGTGTGGACTCGGCGAGGGGTCAGCCCCTCGTGATGTATTCGAGCAGGGCGGCACGCTCGCCTTCGAGCTCGCCCAGGCGCGACTTGACGACGTCACCGATGCTGACGATGCCGAGCAGGACCCCGTCGGCGTCCGTCACGGGGATGTGCCGCACGCGCTTCTCCGTCATGACGTGCATGAGCTCATCGATGTGCGCCTCGGGCGGCGCGCAGAAGACGTGCGTCGTCATGATCGAGGCGACGGGCCGGGTGAGCGCCTCGCCACCGTGCGTCATCGCCCGGACCACGTCTCGCTCGGACACGATGCCGGTGATCGTTCGGCCATCGGCCGAGACGACGAGTGCGCCGACTCCGTGCTCGGCCGAGCATGGCGACGAGGTCGCCCACCGTGGCGTCCGGCTGGATGGTGGCGACGAACCCGCCCTTGGCAGCGATGATCGTGGACAGTTGCATGGGCGCCTCCACAGCTCGCGGTTGACGACATGCTCCCGTGTGACGCCCGGTTTGTCACTACGTTCTGGACAATTGACGGAGGGCGTCGTCAGGAGTTCACGAGCCGGACGACCTCCGGATGCAGGTGGCCGTTGGACGACAGCGCCGAGCCGCCGGCGATCGCGGAGCCGCCGTCGAACGCCGTCAGCTGTCCGCCCGCCTCCTGGACGATGGGCACGAGGGCCGCCATGTCGTAGCTCTCGAGCTGGGGCTCGGCGGCAACATCGACGACGCCCTCGGCGACCATCATGTGCGACCAGAAGTCGCCGTAGGCCCGCTGCCGCCAGGTCTGCGTCAGCAGGGTGCGCAGGCCCTCGGCCGACCCGCGCTCCTCCCAGCCGAGCGCGTCGGAGTACGAGAACGAGGCATCCGCCAGGGCGCGACCGCGCTGACCTGGAGGCGGCGTGGCTGGGCACTCCCCGGATCGGTCACGTACGCGCCCATGCCCCGTGCGGCCCACCAGCGCCGCGCGAGTGCGGGCGCGGACACCACGCCCACCACGATGTCGTCACCGTCGAGGAGGGCGATCAGGGTCGCCCACACCGGCACGCCGCGCACGTAGTTCTTGGTGCCGTCGATGGGGTCGATGATCCATCGCCGCTGGGCCGTGCCCTCCTGCCCGTACTCCTCGCCGAGCACCGCGTCGTCGGGACGGTGCGCCGCCAGCTGCTCGCGGATGGCCCTCTCCACTGCCCGGTCGGCCTCGGACACCGGAGTCAGGTCCGGCTTGGTCTCCACGACGAGGTCGGTGGCCCGGAAGCTGGCCATCGCGAGCCCGTCCGCGAGATCGGCCAGGTCGAGCGCGAAGGACAGGTCGGCGTCGAGTTCGGTCACGGGGGGAACCTATCGCGGCTCGCCCGGGCGGTAATCGGACGAATCGGACGACTGCGTGTCTACAGTGGGCGCGTGGACGGAATCCTCGACAGCGTTGCCGGCCTGCCCATGCACCCGCTCATCGTCCATGGGGCGGTGGTGCTGGTGCCGTTGGCCGCCCTGGGCCTGATGCTGATGGCCGTCCGCCCGGCGTTCTCGCGACGGTTCGGCGTGCTCGTCGTCATCGTCGCCGGGGTCGCGGCGATCGCGAGCGTGGCCGCGAAGCTGTCGGGCGAGGAGCTCGCCGAGCGGATCGGCACGCCAGAGGTGCATGCGGAGCTCGGCGACGTGCTGCCCCTCGTCGCCCTCGGGCTCTTCGTCCTGGGCCTCGTGTTCTGGCTCGTGGACCGCGGCATCCCCAGCAACAAGCCGCGACCCGGCTGGCTGGTGGTGTTCGCGATCGTGCTCCTCGCGGCGTCCGCCTTCGCCATCTTCTGGACCATCCGGGTCGGGCATTCCGGGGCGGAGGCCGTGTGGTCGGACGTCATCGAGCGCACCGACCGCTAGCTGACGCGCAGCCCCGGCTAGGTGGTCGGGTCGTCCTCGATGGCGCTGGTGCGGCTCCTGATGAGCCTGCGCAGCGAGTCGATGCGGGCCGCGAGCGTCGCCTGATCGGCGCTGGCGCCTGACACGTCGTTGAGGGCGCAGTCCGGCTCGTCGTGCGAGCAGGCCCGCGGGCAGCCCTCGGTCAGGGCGGCCAGATCGGGGAAGGCGTTGATGATGCGCGCGACGTCGATGTGCGCGAGCCCGAACGATCGGATTCCGGGCGTGTCGATGATGATGCCGCCGTCCGGCAGGTGGAGTGCGACGACGCTGGTCGACGTGTGGCGTCCGCGGCCGGTCACCGCGTTGACGTGGCCGATGAGGCGCTCCGCCGACGGGATCAGGTTGTTGACGAGCGTGGACTTGCCGACGCCGGAGTGGCCGACAAGAACGGTGGCCTGGCGGTCGAGGACCCGGCGGAGCTCGTCGGGCACCTGCTTGCCGGTGATGGTGAAGAGCGGCAGGTCGAGGGGGCCGTAGAGCGCGAGCAGCTCGTCCGGCGGCTTGAGGTCGGTCTTGGTCACCACGAGCATCGGCTCGATGCCAGCGTCGAGCGCCGCGACGATGGCCCGGTCGATGAGCCCGGTGCGCGGGGCGGGGTCGACGGTGGCGGTCACGACCGCCAACTGGTTGGCGTTGGCCACGACCACGCGCTCGACAGGGTCGGAGTCGTCGGCCGTGCGCCGGAGCGTCGAGCTGCGCTCGTCTCGGCGCACGATGCGTCCCTGGGTGTCAGTGTCGCCGGACACATCGCCCACGATGTCGACGTGGTCCCCGACCACGATGCCCTTGCGGCCCAGCTCGCGGGCCTTGATGGCGTAGAGCTCGGTCCCGTCGTCGAGCTCCACCGTGAAGCGGCCGCGGTCGACGGTCATGACGGTGCCGGACTGGGCCTCGGCGTGCTCGGGGCGGTCCTTCGACCGGGGGCGGGACTTGCCTCGTCCCGGACGGACGCGGACGTCGTCCTCGTCGAGGAGGTGGTGCTTGCGGGTCACGCGGCGGGGGTCGAGTTCCCGCTGGCGCCCAGCATGTCGGCCCAGCGTCGGTCGAAGTCGGGGATGGTCTTGCCGGTCGTCGCGATGTCCTCGACCTCGACTCCCGGTACCCGCAGGCCGATGAGCGCTCCGGCGGTGGCCATGCGGTGGTCCCCGTAGGTGTGGAAGGTGCCCGCGTGCAGCGGACGGGGCTCGATGACGAGGCCGTCTGCCGTCTCGGTGACCGAGCCGCCCAGCCCGTTGATCTCGGCGACCAGGGCCGCCAGGCGGTCGGTCTCGTGGCCGCGCAGGTGGGCGACGCCACTGAGCCGCGTCGGCGTGGTCGCCAGCGCCGCGAGGGCGGTGAGGGTCGGGACCAGCTCGCCCGCGTGGGACAGGTCGGCCTCCAGACCCGTGATGGCACCACCGCCGGACACCGTCAGCCCGGCGGCGGTGAGCTCGACGTCGGCGCCCATCCGCGCCAGCAGGTCGCGAAGGGCGTCGCCGGCCTGCGTGGTGGAAGT
>CAVOWW010000016.1:0-44948 GCA_963700255.1 uncultured bacterium
GTCCCACCGGGTCGTCCTCTCCGGCCAGCCGATCCTGCTCACCAAGCTCGATGGGGAGCCGCACGCGATCACCGACGTCTGCCCGCACAACGGGGGGTCCCTGTCGGAGGGGATCATCAAGGACGGCTGCGTGACCTGCCCCTCGCACCTGTGGCGCTTCAGCCTCCACGACGGGGAGAAGCAGGGCACCCCCGAGGTCCGACTTCGGGTCTACCCGACCCGGCTCACGGCCGACGGCTGGGTCGAGGTCGAGGTTCCGGTCGTGCCGCCGCCCCGCTCGTTGCGCGAGACCCTCCTGGCCCATGCCCGGGGAGAGGACCTCGACGCGGTGGAGTAGCGGCTACACGTCCATCGGCTGCAGGCGGCCGGTGCGGACGTCGAGGATCGCTCCCCCGACGACGAGGTCCGGGGGCAGCAGCGGGAACGACCGCACGCGCACCACGTCGGTGATCAGGGCGGAGCGCTGGTCGGTGACGGTGCGGATCTCGACGCTGCGGGTGTCGATCCCGAACTTCTCCATGATCGACTGGTGGACGTCGGCCTCCTCGCCGCTGGCCATCTTGCAGTCCGTGTGCGGCATCACGAGCACGCGTCGCACTCCCAGCAGGTACGTCGCCAGGACCAGGGTGCGCAGGACGTCGTCGGTCACGCGGGCGCCTGCGTTGCGGAGGATCTTGACGTCTCCGGGCTTCATCCCGAGCACGTTCAGCGGGTCGATCCGCGAGTCCATGCAGGTGATGACGGCGAGCTCCCTCGCGGCCCAGCCGGTCAGCTCCGAGGCGGTGTAGGCGCGCGCGTACTCCTCGTTCGCCGCGACGATGTCGGCGAACGAGTCAGCGGGGAAGGGCTGCAGCGATGCGGTCCGTGGAGAGCGGCATGCTCGTACCCTAGCCAGCCCTCCCCGCACCCGGTCAGGCGTGCGCCGTGCCGGCGGGCCGCATCATCTGGCGGCGCACTGTGCGGTGCATCGTGCGCTGACGACGATGCTCGTGGGCGCTGCGGCGAACCTGCTCACGCCGGTCGATCGCGGCCCACGCGGGGCGCATCCGGGTGTCATGTCGTGCGTCGGGCATCCATCCTGATGGCATGGTCACCACCTCCTGGGACGGCTCCATTGTCCCACCGGGTCAGGCGTCGATGCGATCGCGGTCCAAGGATGCGGCGCCTTCGACGATGAAGTCCTTGCGTGGCGCGACGTCGCTGCCCATCAGCAGGTCGAACACCTGCTCGGCCGCCACGGCGTCGGTCATCGTGATCCGGCGCAGCGTGCGATGCGCCGGGTCCATCGTGGTCTCCCGCAGCTGGGAGGCATCCATCTCCCCGAGGCCCTTGTAGCGCTGCACGGGCTCCTTGACGCGACGCCCACGCTTCTCGGCATCCTTGAGAACTGCGTGCATCTCCGCGTCTGAGTACGTGTAGATCACCTCGTTGGCCTTGCTGCCAGGGTTGATGATCTCCACCCGGTGCAGCGGCGGGACCGCGGCGAAGACCCTGCCGTCGTCCAGCAGCGGCTTCAGGTAGCGATGGATCAGGGTGAGCAGCAGGCACCGGATGTGCGCGCCGTCGACGTCCGCATCGGACATCAGGATGACCTTGCCGTAGCGAGCCTGGTCGATGTCGAACGTACGACCCGAGCCGGCCCCGATCACCTGGATGATCGAGGCGCACTCCGTGTTCTTGAGCATGTCGGCCAGGGACGACTTCTGGACGTTGAGGATCTTCCCGCGGATCGGCAGCAGCGCCTGGTGGTCGGAGTTGCGCGCCGTCTTGGCCGTGCCCAGGGCGCTGTCGCCCTCGACGATGAAGAGCTCGGTGCGCTCCACGTCGTCGCTTCGGCAGTCGACGAGCTTCGCCGGGAGTGCCGACGACTCCAGCGCGGTCTTGCGGCGCTGCGTGTCGCGATGGGCTCGGGCCGCGACGCGTGCGCGCATGGCGTTGGCGGTCTTGTCGAGGACTGCCTTCGCAGCGGCCTTGTCTCCGCGGGGCGGGGAGGTCAGCCAGCCCGAGAGCTCCTTGGTGAGGACGTTGCCGACGATCCGGGAGGCCGCCGGAGTGCCCAGGACCTCCTTGGTCTGGCCTTCGAACTGGGGCTCGGCGAGGCGGACGGCCACGACTGCCGTGAGGCCCTCGAGGACGTCGTCCTTGGTGATGTTGTCCTCGTTGGCCCGCAGCACCTTGGCTGCGCGCAGCTGGTCGTTGAGCACCTTGACGATCGCGCGCTCGAATCCGGCCGTATGGGTGCCGCCCTTGGGCGTCGCGATCACGTTGACGAACGACCGCAGCGTCGTGTCGTAGCCGGTGTCCCAGCGAAGCGCGATGTCGACGCCGAGGACGCGCTCCACCTCCTGGGGAGTCATGTGGCCCTTGTCGTCGAGCACGGGCACCGTCTCGTGGAAGTGCCCCTGGCCGCTGAGCCGGATGACGGACGTGACGCCCTCGCCGGGAGACAGGTACTCGACGTACTCCCCGATCCCGCCCTTGTGCTGGAAGGACTCCTCCCACACGTCGCCCGGGTCGCGCTCGTCATGCAGGGTGATGATGAGCCCGGGGACCAGGAAGGTGGTCTGCATGGCCCGCTCGCGCAGGGCCTCCCGGTCGTAGTCGGCGTCCTTCGTGAACACCTGGCGATCGGCCCACCAGCGCACCCTCGTGCCGGTCTTGGTGCGGGAGCACTTGCCCACCACCTGCAGCCCGCCCTTGCGCGTGAAGGCGGCGGTCTCGTCATCCCCGTCGAAGACCCCCGGCACCCCGCGGCGGAAGGCCATCATGTGCACCTTGCCGCCTCGATCCACCTCCACGTCGAGCCGCGACGACAGCGCGTTGACGACGGAGGCGCCCACGCCGTGGAGCCCGCCGCTGGCGGTGTACGAGCCCCCGCCGAACTTGCCGCCGGCATGGAGCTTGGTCAGCACCACCTCGACGCCCGTGAGCTTGGTCTTCGGCTCGACGTCCACGGGGATGCCCCGCCCGTCGTCCTCGACCTCGACCGACCCGTCCGGGCGGAGCGTCACCGTGATCGTCTTGCAGTACCCCGCCAGGGCCTCATCGACCGCGTTGTCGACGATCTCCCACAGGCAGTGCATGAGGCCGCGGCCATCGTTCGACCCGATGTACATGCCCGGCCGCTTGCGGACCGCCTCCAACCCCTCGAGGACCGCGAGATCCTTGGCGGAGTAGCCGCCGGTGCCCCGGGCGCCGGGGCCGCTGCTGGATGTCTTCGTGGCCATTGGCCCAACCTACCCAGCCGGGCCGACGGCGCCCGGCGCCTCGGGGCGCGTGTCCACGCATGTGCGTTTGTGACGAACAGGTAACAAGTCGTCTGCTCTGGGCGAACCCGCACGGCGTGGCGCACCGGGAACAACGAGGGCATGCAAGACTGTTAACAACATTGACGGGCACCCGTCAATCGACTTGGGAGGTACCTGGCTCATGGCCACGACACTGACCGC
The DNA here is from genome assembly GCA_963700255.1 of uncultured bacterium. Taxonomy (GTDB): domain Bacteria; phylum Actinomycetota; class Actinomycetes; order S36-B12; family S36-B12; genus UBA10649. Next base: position 3,450 of record CAVOWW010000016.1, read on the forward strand.
GCCAGCACTGAGCGTGACCGATCGCTGCGATCGCTGCAACGCGCAGGCGTACGTCCGCGTCGTCCTCCCCGGCGGCACCGACCTCCTGTTCTGCGGCCACCACTGGAGCCGTCACGAGGATGCGCTGCGGCCCCAGGCGGTCGAGGTCGTCGATGAGACGCATCGCCTCAGCGCCACGTCAAGCCCCAGCCCCCAGGCGTAGCCCGTCGCACTGCGCCGACGTCGCTCAGCTGCCGCTGAACCGCGGTGACCTCTTCTCCCTGAACGCGCGTACGCCCTCCTGGTAGTCGGCGCTCGTCCAGGCTGCCCGGCGCAGCTCGGTGAGCCGCTCGAAGTCGTCACTGGTGAGCGATCGCGCATCGGTCAGCGCGGTCAGCTCGCCCTTGATCGCCTGCACGGCGAGCGGGGCGCGGATGGCTATGCGCCGGCCCAGCGCCGTGGCTGCGTCCGTGAGCGCGTTCGAGTCCTCCACAAGGCGGTTGACGACGCCGTACGAGGCGGCTGCCTCCGCAGTGATCGGGTCCCCAGTGAAGAACATCTCCTTGACGACGTTCAGGGGCAGCGCGGCCAGGAAGTGATTGACCCCGGCGGTGTTGTACGGGACCCCGAGCCGCACGGGCGTGACGGCGAAGGTGGCCGACCGCACCGCCACCACGAGGTCGCAGGTCATGGCGAGCTCGCACGCCCCGCCCCACACGCCGCCCTCGACGGCGGCGATCACCGGGAACGGGGCCGCGCGCACCTCGTGCAGGAGCGACTCCAGCGGATTCGTCCAGGTGAGCGGATCCGAGCCGTCGACCGGCAGGGCCTCGATGTCGTATCCGGCCGACCACGTGGTGACACCCGGCTCCGCCCGGATGATCGCCGCCCGGGCACCGGCGTCCTGCGCCTCGGCGAGTGCGGAGGCCAGCTCGTCGAGCATCTGCAGGCCGAGCGCGTTCCTCCGGGCGGTGTTGGCCATCGTGATCTCCACGACGACGGATCCGGCGTCGCCGTCGCCGACCGCGGCGACCTGAACCAGTTCACGTGGGGTCATCGGTCCGTCCTCATCAGGTGGGCGTCGGGTCCTGCGGGGTCCGGGAACGTCCCGACGTCCTCGAAGCCGCAGGCCTCGTAGAACGCGACACGGTGGTCCTGGCATTCGAGCAGGACGGCAGGGGCGCCAGCCGCGTCGAGGTGTCCCAGTGCCGCTGTCATGACACGGCGCCCGATCCCGTGGCCGTGCAGCACCGGCTCCACAGCGACCCGGCTCACCCAGCCATGGTCACCCTGCCCGGCATGGGCACGCCTGACATTGCCCTCGAACTCCCAGTCCAGGCCTTCGACGTCGCCCGCCGGACGCTCGCCCAGGCCGCCGTGCGCGCACACGTGGCAGCTCCCGGCGGGCGAGCACCGGACCAGGCCCACCAGCGCCGTGCCCGCGTAGGCGCCGACGCAGAAGTCCTGGCCCTGCGGGGTCGCCGACGCATAGAGCGCATGGATCCCGGCATAGCGGACCAATGGGTCTGACCCGAAGATCTCGTGCACGAAGGGCTCGTCGAAGAACGCCCGGGCGCTCAGCTCCATGGCCGCGGCCCAGTCCTCCGGCGGAAGGATCCCGAGCGACAGGTCCGCGGCCATCGGTCAGTCGAGGTAGTCGCGAAGGACCTGCGATCGGGACGGGTGCCGGAGCTTCGACATCGTCTTGCTCTCGATCTGCCGGATCCGCTCCCGCGTGACGCCGTAGACCTTGCCGATCTCGTCGAGGGTCTTGGGCTGGCCGTCGGTGAGCCCGAAGCGCATGCGCACGACGCCGGCCTCGCGGTCGGACAGCGTGTCGAGCACGGACTCGAGCTGCTCCTGCAGGAGGGTGAACGACACCGCGTCGGAGGGGACGATCGCCTCGGAGTCCTCGATGAGGTCGCCGAACTCGCTGTCGCCCTCCTCGCCGAGAGGAGTGTGCAGGGAGATGGGCTCGCGGCCGTACTTCTGCACCTCGACGACCTTCTCAGGCGTCATGTCGAGCTCGCGCGCCAGCTCCTCCGGCGTGGGCTCGCGACCGAGGTCCTGCAGCATCTGGCGCTGGACGCGGGCCAGCTTGTTGATGACCTCGACCATGTGGACGGGGATGCGGATGGTGCGGGCCTGGTCGGCCATGGCGCGGGTGATCGCCTGCCGGATCCACCACGTCGCGTACGTCGAGAACTTGTAGCCCTTGGTGTAGTCGAACTTCTCGACCGCACGGATCAGTCCGAGGTTGCCCTCCTGGATCAGGTCGAGGAAGAGCATGCCGCGACCGGTGTAGCGCTTGGCCAGCGAGACGACGAGGCGGAGGTTCGCCTCGAGCAGGTGGTTCTTGGCACGACGGCCGTCGGTCGCGATCCACTCGAGGTCGAGCCGCGTCTTCTTGTCGAGCTTCTTGCCCTCGTTGAGCATCTCCTCCGCGAACAGCCCCGCCTCGATGCGCTTGGCGAGCTCGACCTCCTGCTCGGCGTTGAGCAGGGAGACCTTGCCGATCTGCTTGAGGTAGTCCTTGACCGGGTCGGCGGTGGCGCCTGCGACCATGACGGTCTGCTGCGGGGCGTCGTCCTCGTCGACGTCGGAGATGACGAAGCCCTTGCCCTCCTCCTCTACGGCGGCGGCCTTCTCCTCGTCGGTCTCGGTGGCCTCCTCGACCTCCTTGAGGTCCTCCTTGAGGTCCTCCTCGAGGTCGGCCTCGAGCACGGCGGCGTCGGCGAGGGCGACGACATCGACGTCGACGACCACGTCGAGGTCAGCCACCTCGACGAGCCCGTCCTCGGTCTCCAGCACCTCGATGATCGCGTGGGGATCCTTGGCGCCCTTGCCGGCCGCCGCCTTCTTCGCCGGCGCAGCCTTCTTCGCGGGAGCGGCCTTCGTCGCCGCAGCCGGTGCGGCCGCCTTCTTCGTCGGAGCGGTCTTCTTCGCGGGGGCGGCGACCTTGGCCACCGGTGCCTTCTTCGCGGGTGCCGCTGCCTTCGTGGCGGGAACCGGGGCCTTCGTGGCGGGCGGGGCCTTCTTCACCGGGCTCTTCGTCGCCGGACCGGGTGCGGCAGCCTTCTTCGCGGGGGCGGCGGCCTTGGTGGCGGGTGCCTTCTTCGCGGGGGCGGCGGCCTTGGTCGCGGGTGCCTTCTTCGCGGGGGCGGGTGCCTTCGTGGCGGGCGGGGACTTCTTCGCTGCGGGCTTCGTTGCCATCGAGATGGGAGTGCCTTCCTCGGGTTGACCCACGACAAGGGCCCGTGTCAAGCCTTGGGCTTGGAAACGGGCCGAGATTCGCTAGTCATTGTGCCATGCCCCGGGACCGTCTCAACCCCGGGGTCGTACGCGTGCGGGTGCGAGGAGAGCGCGCCCCTCCCCCACCTCGACCAGGCGGACCTGCGTCTGCCTGACTGGCTCGGCGACCGCGAAGGGGCCGAGGCCGTCCACGATGAAGCTGGCCGACCACGTCGCCGTGCAGGCGACCCGATAGGCACCGGACCGCCGGTAGACGTGCGTCACCCCGACATCGGGGTAGCGCCCGCCCGGATACGAGGTGTCCAGCTCCGCGCCGTCGCCGAACTGCCACGACCAGACCGGACTGGCCGACAGCGTGACGTCGCGACCCAGGAGGTCGAGACCCCAGGTGCGTCCACCGGCCGGCTGACCGGACTCGAACACCACCGGGATCTGCGTGAGAACCCCTCGCGGGGGCTGGAACCCCGGCGCCAGCGGCGGTATTCCCCTCTCGACACGCGCGCGCGCCGCCTGCGCCACGTCGGCCACCGTCACCGGGCCCGCTGGGGGGACGCACACCAGGCCCACCTCGCGCCATGGCTGGCCGGCACCCATGAACCACGACCGCAGAAGACGTCCGCCGGGGCACCCGCGCACGACGCTCAGGCAGATCGGCTGCCCGTCGAACGGCGTACCCGCTCCCGGCACCTCGCACGGGGTGGACAGCCGCCACCGGCAGCCCGGGCACGAGGCCACCTCCTGACGCGTGCGTCGGTCGACCGTGCCCGGCAGGAGCAGCCCTCCGGTCCCCACATAGGCGTCGCGCTCATCGTCGCCCCGCACGTCGGTCTCCGTGACGGTGACCGCGCGTGCATCCGGGGCGGGAACGCCCACCGCCACGGCGGCAGCGATGACGACGAGCAGGACCACGAGCGCATGGCTCGCACGGCCGCGCAGCAGGCGGGAGGGCACGGGCCGACGGTACGTCGATCGGCGCCACGCCCGCACGGCGGCGATCAGTGCCTGTGGACAGTCACTTCAGGTCGCTGCGCCGGACCCGGTGGAGCGCATGCGCGACGAATACCCCCACCTGCTCGTCCTCGACGAGGAAGCCGTCATGTCCGTAGGGGGACAGCAGGAGGTGGAGCCGGTCGGCCCCCGGTGCCTGGTCGACGATCTCCTGCTGCAGGCGGACCGGGAACAGCCGGTCAGAGTCGATGCCCACGACCGTGATCGGCGCCTGGATCCCGCCGAGCGCGGTGGCGGTCCCGCCTCGGCCGCGGCCGAGGTCGAACAGGCTCATCGCGCGGGTGAGGGCCACATACGTGTTGGCGTCGAACCTTCGTGCCAGCTTGTCGGCATGGTGGTCGAGGTAGGACTCGACGGCGAACCGGCCGCCGTCGTAGGGGTCCTCGTCGGCCTGGGCGTCGCGCCCGAAGCGCCCGTCGAGCTCGGTCTCGCAGCGGTAGGTGAGGTGGGCGATGCGCCGCGCCAGTCCCATGCCCGTGTGCGGACCGTGGCCATCGGCCGCGTCGTAGTAGTCGCCACCGCGGAACGCGGGGTCGGCGAGGATGGCATCGATCTGGACGGCGTGGGTGCCGATCTGGTCTGCGCTGACCGCCGCCGTCGATCCGAGGACCAGTCCGCCCCGGACACGGTCGGGATGCCGCACCATCCACTCGAGCACACGCATGCCACCGAGCGAGGGCCCGAGCATGAGCGCCCAGGACGGGATCCCGAGCAGGTCGGTGAGCCGGAGCTCGACCTCGACCATGTCGGGCACGGTGACCACCGGGAACCTGCTGCCCCACGGCTGGCCGTCCGACGCCAGCGAGGCCGGTCCGGTCGTGCCCTGGCAGCCGCCGAGGACGTTCGCGCAGACCACGAACCACTCGTCCGTGTCCACGGCGCATCCGGGACCCACCAGACCATGCCACCAGCCGGCGGTTCGATGGCCCGGGCCGGCAGCGCCGGCGACATGGGAGTCGCCCGTCAGCGCGTGGCAGATGTAGACCGCATTGGTGCGGTCATCGTTCAGCGTCCCCCAGGTCTCGTAGGCGACCCGGACCTGCGGGATGAGCACTCCGGACTCGGTGGTGACGTCGCCCACCTCCGCGAACAGTCGCTCCCCCACGGGGTCTCCCTCCCGCCAGGCACCGCTGGCAGGAGGAAGACCCTCGTAGGAGAGCGGACCGTACTCGGGCAAGGTCAGGCCTGCTTCGCAGCCCGGAAGCCCGCATCGAGGTCGGCGAGGATGTCGTTGATGTTCTCGATGCCGACGGCGAGACGGACCAGGCCGGGCGTGACACCCGCGGCGGCCTGCTCCTCGGGGGTCAGCTGCGAGTGGGTCGTCGACGCCGGGTGGATGACGAGGCTGCGCACATCGCCGATGTTCGCGACGTGGCTGTGCAGCTCCAGCGCCTCGACGAACGCGCGACCGGCATCCACGCCGCCCTTGATCTCGAAGCTGAGCACCGCGCCGGTGCCCAGAGGCGCGTACTTCAGGCCGCGCTCGTGCCACGGGCTCGATGCCAGGCCCGCGTAGTTGACGGACTCGACCTCGTCACGACCCTCCAGCCACTCCGCGACGACCTTGGCGTTCTCGACGTGCCGCTCGATGCGGAGCGACAGCGTCTCGAGTCCCTGCGCGATGAGGAACGCATTGAAGGGCGAGACAGCAGCACCCAGGTCGCGGAGGAGCTGGACGCGAGCCTTGAGGATGAAGGACAGGTTGGCGCCGAAGGCCGAGCCCACGCCGAGGTCCCGGGCGTACACGAGGCCGTGGTAGCTCGGATCCGGCTGGTTGTAGTTGGGGAAGCGCTCGGGGTACTGCGCGTAGTCGAACGTGCCCGCGTCCACGATCACGCCGGCGACCGACGTGCCGTGTCCGCCGATGTACTTGGTCGCGGAGTGGACGACGATGTCGGCGCCCCACTCGAACGGGCGGATCAGGTACGGGGTCGCGACGGTGTTGTCGATGATGAGCGGGACGCCGACCTCGTGGGCCACCCTGGCGACCGACTCGATGTCGAGGATGTCGTTCTTGGGGTTGGAGATCGACTCGCCGAAGAAGAGCTTGGTGTTGGGCTGCACCGCTGCACGCCACGACTCCGGGTCGTCCGGGTTCTCGACGAAGGTCGTGGTGATGCCCAGCTTCGGGAGGGTGTAGTGGAACAGGTTGTAGGTGCCGCCGTACAGGCTCGGGCTCGACACGATGTGGTCGCCGGCCTCGGCGATGTTGAGGATGGCGAGGGTCTCCGCCGCCTGGCCGCTCGCGACCAGCAGACCGGCCACGCCACCCTCGAGGGCGGCGATCCGGTCCTCGACCACGGCCTGGGTCGGGTTCATGATCCGCGTGTAGATGTTGCCGAGCTCCTTGAGGCTGAACAGGTTCGCGGCATGCGTCGTGTCATTGAACGTGTAGGACGTCGTCTGGTAGATCGGCAGGGCGCGGGCGTTGGTGGTGCCGTCCGGCGACTGGCCGGCGTGGATCTGCTTCGTCTCGAAGGACCATGCGTTGCTCATGTGGGACTCCTTGGGGATCCGCCCTCGGGCGGGGATGGGGGACGTTCGGGGACGTGCGCGTGAGGGGCGCACAGGTATGGCTGTGCCCGCGGACAGACGTCCGGGACCGGGGTTCCGCTATGACGTCGCCCTCACGGCGACGTGGCTCAGCGGCTCTGCATTCGACAACAACAGCACATGTCAGACCTCGCACACTCCGGGGTCTTGCCTTGTGCAAGACCCGCGCTTGCCCGCCAGGCGGGCCAGGTCTTCATCCGGAGCACCCCACCGCGGTGGAGGGTTGCCGTCCAGCTAGCCGGAGCTGTTCGCTGGAACTCTTGACCTGCGGGAAATATACCTGCACCTCCCGAACCCGACAAGTCGGGTCACGATGCGGCCGATCGAGGCGCGTCCGCGCCGTGCCGGCAGGCGTCGTGCGTCAGTGCGGCCATGCTCTCGCGCCAGGCGGAGGGCGGCAGTCCTGCCGCCAACGACGCGGCCAGCAGCAGGGCGAGCGAGTACTCGGCGTCGTCATGGCAGGCGCGGTCGACGGCGATGCGCGCCCGGGCCCCGTCGCCGAGCAGCCATGCGACGATGGCGGTGCACGATGCCACGGGGGCCACGTGGCCGGCAGGTGCGCTGCGCAACGCCCACGACAGCCGGTCCAGGAGTGCGGGGAGCAGCCCCGGGTCCGCGTGCGAGAACTCCCAGAGAACGGTGTCGCGCACGCGCACGTCGTCCAATCCGCTCAGGAGGTCGGCGACGTGTTCGGCACGGCGCGGAACGGCGGCAGGAGCGCCGTCGAGGAGCGTCAGCGCGCTGGCGATGCGCGCGTCGCGCCAGGACTCACGAGCGGCTCCCGCCGGCACCGGGGGTGCAGCGGCGAGGGCCACGCCCACGAGGGCCTGCGAGACCTGATCCGGAGCCAGGGACGCCTCGAGGGACTCACGGGTGGCCAACGGCGCTCGGCCGACCAGGGTGAACTCGGCTGCCACCGCCGAGGCGGTCTCGGCCTCGACCTCGCGGCCCTCGGGCGGGCAGCACCGCGCGTCGGTGCACAGCAGGCTCCACCAGCGCCCCCCGTCGATGCGCAGCGCATCGCGCACCTCGATGTCCGCCTCGGCGGCGCGGTCGAGGACGAGCGCGACGAGATCGGCATCGGCGGGGAGCGTCGACACGACGAGGAGGATCAGCTCGTCGGCATCATCGGACATGGGGTGGTGCCACATGGCGGCCAGCCACTCCGGGTGGTCGGCGGTGCGCGTGGGCAGGTCCAGCCGCTGGGTCAGCACCATGCGGCGGCCCCTCAGCCACACCGCCACGACGCTCTCCCGGGGGTGGAAGCCCAGCAGGTACGGGACGGCAGCCACCAGTGCGTCAGGACTGCGCAGGATCAGGTGGTCGAGTGCGGGTGCGGGTGTCGGTGTCATCCCCGCACGGTGCCCGCGCGGTCATCGATGCCGGAACCGCCGGCACCGCTCGGTGGACGGGCGACCGCGATCGCGCGTGCCTGTGGACCGTCGTCAGCCGAAGATGGAGAGCAGGTCGTCGACCGACGACTCACGCTCGGCCGGGTGCCGAAGGTGCTGGCCGCTGGTGACGATGTAGTGGTTGCGGCGACCGGCGCGCTGCTTCACGACGTACCCCGATCGCTCGAGGTCGCGGACGATCAGCTGCACGGCCCGCTCGCTGATCCCGACGCGGGCGGCGAGCTCACGCAGCCGCGCGTCGGGCGACTCCTTGATCGCCACGAGCACATGCCCGTGGTTCGACAGGAAGGTCCAGGAGGTGGGCACGTCCATCGACGGCTCGTCCGTCATGGCCTAGGCCTCGGTGGCGACACCGTCGAGATCGATCGACAGCACCTGGCACGGCCAGGCCCCGGTGGGAGCATCGACCCAGACGGTGTGACCGGTGCGGGCACCGATGAGGGCGATCGCCAGCGGTGAGGTGGCGGAGATCCGTTCGTCGTCGAGGAAGGCCTCATCCGGGTGCACGGGCCTGACCCACGCCGTCGTGCCGTCCTCGAGCACGACCTCGACCCGCATCCCGAGGTCCACGCGCCCGTCGACGGCCACGGGGTCGATGCCGATGACGTCGGCCATCGCGAGCAGGGTGTCGATGCCGTTGGCCTCCTCGAGCAGGCGCTCGAACTCGGCCACGACACGCTCGTCGCGCTCGGTCTCGACGAGCAGGGGACGCATGTCGGGCAGCCGTCGATCGCGGATGTCCGTGGCACGCTCCTCGAGGCGGCCGTAGCCCTCGCGCGTCAGCTGCGGCCGACCCTGGCGCTCGCCAGGGCGGTCCGGGCGGGTGGTGCTGCGTGGCATGTCGTCCTCCGTTGTCGACTCGATACCTGCAGTCTATTTCGTGTTTTCGACGGGAGCAAGCCGGTCGGGCAGGCGTATCCACCCGGGGTGCTTGGGCCGTACCTCGTCGCCGGATGACTCCCCACGCACCCGGCGTGCGACCCACGGCGCGAGGTGCCCCGTCGTCCACCGAAGATGCGACGCCGCCTGCTCCGTGCGCGCGGGTCGGGGCTCGGGCACCGACCGGCGTCCGCCACAGCGGATCGCCGAGCGCCAGCGCCTCGAGGGCCGTCTGCGCAGCCAGTCGATGCCCGGCCGGCGAGAGGTGGAGCCGGTCCTCGTCCCAGAGCCGGTCGTCGTCGTAGGCGGCCACCTCCCAGAAGCTGACGAGGTAGCAGTCGTAGTGCTCGGCGATGGCGTGGACCGCCGAGTTGTACGCCCGGATGCGCTCGCGCACGGGTGCCATCGCCCGTGACCGGCGGGCCGGATCCCCGAAGGCGAACAGCAGGACATCGCAGCCGCTCCCCCGTAGCTGGCGGACGCCCCTCTCCAGCGCGGTCGCGAGAGGATCCACGTCGAACCGGGGGCGCAGCGCGTCGTTGACCCCGACGGCGATGCTGGCCAGGTCCGGACCGAGGGCGATCGCCGCGGGCACCTGCTCGTCGAGCGCCTGCCGCACGAGCCGGCCTCGCACGGCGAGGTTGGCGTACTCGATGCCGTCCGCGCCAGCCGCCGTGGCGCGCGCGGCCAGGGCCTCGGCGACCCGATCGGCCCAGCCCCGGTGACGGCCGTCGGCACCGAGCTCGTCGGCCAGTCCCTCGGTGAAGCTGTCCCCGAGTGCTACGAACCGGCGCCAGTCCCGCGCCACGGGCCGCTCGGCCATCGAGAGGCGTCGCTGATCCACGTGCACAGGATAGGGACGCGGCCCGACATGAGGAGACCTGGTCGTCGAGGGCTTCCCCTCCCGCGACGACCAGGTCGATTCAAACCCTATGGATCGCCCGCGGGCGCGCCGGCACCGACACGCCGGGAGTCGTCAGGCGGGTGCCGCCTCGGCCCCGGGGTCGGCTGCACGGTGCCGTCGCGGCCGACCGCCGCGAAGGTCTCGTTGGCCTTCTTGAACCACGTGATGAGGGCGATGATGCCGATGATGATCTGCGGCACGTAGGAGGCCGCCCGCCACACCAGGTCCGCCGCCGTCGCGTCGCCGGCGCTGGTGCCGACGCTCTGCAGCAGGGCGATGATCACGGCATCGACAGTGCCGAGGCCGCCCGGCGTGATCGGGACCATCAGCATGATCTGGGCAGTAGCGAAGGCGCCGAAGGCCCCTAGCGCGGATGTGCCCGCCTCGCCCCAGCCCTCCACGCCGCGCAGGGACACGTAGAAGATGAGGAACTGGGTCATGATCACGCCCAGCTGCGCCAGCGTGATGACCAGCCAGCGGCGCTTCAGCAGCCCGTACATGTCGGCGCGGAACTTGGTGATCGGAGCGACGAGGTCCATGTCGCCGAGGGCCTTGATGCGCGGCCGCAGCGGCTTCACGAGGCGGTTGCCGAGGTGACCTACCTTCACTGCCAGCGACTCGGACCGCATGACCAGAACGAACACGACGATGGCGACCACGAGGATCACCAGTCCGAGCACGGCAGCCCACGCGTACTCGAGGTCGCCACCCGAGGCGGAGAGGGCCAGCACGCCGAGGATGGGCAAGCCGAGGCTGACGAAGATGCTCCACAGCCCGACGGCGGTGATGGCGGCCGTCGCCACCGTCCCGGGGATCTTGTAGGTCGCGAGCATGGCGTACTGAACGGCCAGTCCGAAGGCGCCGCCCGCAGGAACGCCGTTGCTGATGGCGAAGGCCGCCTGGTTCAGCTGCTCCGACCGCCAGAACCGCAGGCCCGGAGTGGCCGCCATGAACGGGAACCCGTAGGCGATGAGGTAGATCACCACGGAGACGCCGATGACGATCATCGCTCCGACGCCCATGTTCTCGAGCGCGACGAGGGCGTCCTCGTAGCTCCCGACCTGCGGGATCACCTTCCAGAAGATCAGGATGATGACCGCGAGGCCGATGACGCCGAGGATGATCGACTTCTTCTTGTCCAGCTTGGCCGTGACGGACGACGTGACTGGCACCGCAGGCTCTGACATGGAGCCGAGCCTGCCACAAGAGGCCCGATCAGGGGGGCACCTGCAGGGCCCGAAACTCCATTGGGCAGGATGCGATCATGCGGCTGGACCACATCTCGTATGCCTGCACCACCTCCGAGCTCGCCGACGTCGTTCAGCGCATCGGCGGTGACCTCGGTGCGACGTTCGTGGACGGTGGGCGGCATCCCTCGTTCGGCACCCGCAACTTCATCCTGCCCCTGGCCAACGGGTGCTACATCGAGGTCGTCTCGGCTCTCGACCATCCCGCCGCGGAGAAGGCGCCGTTCGGCCGTGCCGTGGCCCAGCGGGCGAGCGACGGCGGCGGCTGGATGAGCTGGGTCGTCGCCGTGGACGACCTCGCGCCGGTCGAGGATCGGCTGGGCCGCGAGGCCGGTGCCGGCCACCGGATCCGCCCCGACGGCACCGACCTGTGCTGGCGCCAGATCGGTGTCCTGGAGGTCATGGTCGATCCGCAGCTCCCCTTCTTCGTGCAGTGGTCCAGCCCGGCCGCCGACCACCCGTCCTCGGGCGGATCCATCGCGATCGACCGCATCGAGATGTCCGGCGACCCGGAGGCCATCAGCGCGTGGCTCGGAACCGAGCACGACGTCCCCCTCGACGGCATCACCGTCGACTGGGTCGAGGACGAGGAGCCGGGCCTCGTGGCGATCTGGTTCTCCACCCCGCACGGCGCCGTCCGGATCGACTGACCAGCACAGAGGAGAACACGATGTCCGCCTTCACCCCCGTCTCGCACGACTCCCTCACCTGGGAGAAGAACGTGCTTGGCTCCGAGGTCACGCGCCTGCGCACCGACGGCGCCATGCTCACCGTCGTGCACGGCCGCGCGGGTGACATCGTGCCGCCGCATGGCTACAGCAAGGGCTGCGTCACGTACGTCGTGACCGGCCGCATCCAGATCGATGACGCCATCCTCGGCGCGGGTGACGCCGGCACCTACACCGCGCCCGGCGGCTTCTACAGCGTCAAGTTCCTCGAGGATGCGACGTACCTGGTGGCCCGGGCCTCCGACGACGAGATCACCATGCCCGACATCGGCGAGCGCGCGGCCCACAACCTCGACGCCTGAGTAGTCTCGCCGCATGAGCGGCACAGAGGTTCCTGGCCAGTCCCCGCCCGACGGCATCCCCGGCACCCTCAAGATCACCGCCGGCCTGACCTGGCGCGTTCTCGTCATCGTCGCGGGTGTCGTGGTCGCGGGCTATGTCATGAACGTCATCTTCCCCGTGGTGTTCGCCCTGTTCTTCGCGATGCTCATGACGGCCTGGACCCAGCCCCTCATGAACGTGTTCCGCCGGTTCCTGCCCAAGGTGCTGTCGATGGTGCTCGCGCTGCTGATCATCGGCGCAGCGGTGGTCGTCATCCTGGGCAGCGTCATCCGGTCGAGCATCGGCGAGGGACCGAAGCTCCTCGCCTCCGTGCAGGGCGGCATCGCCGACATCGAGCAGTGGCTCAAGACCGGGCCCCTCCAGCTGACCGACGCCAACATCACGAACCTGCTGACCCAGGGCGAGACGTGGGCCAAGTCGATCGCCGGAAGCCTGGCCGGCGACGTCATGGGCGCCCTCGGCTCGATCGGCACGCTGGTCATCGCCGGCTCGGTGTTCTTCTACGGGGTGGTCTTCTTCCTCCTGACGCCGAACCAGATCTGGGACTGGATCGTCGGCTGGATGCCGAAGCGCATGCAGAGCCCGGTCGACACGTCCGGGCACCTTGCCTGGGACGCGATCTCCGGGTACACCCGCGGCATCGTCATCGTCGCCTTCGCCGACGCGCTGCTCGTGTTCATCGGCCTGACGATCCTGCAGGTCCCGCTCGCTCCTGCGCTGGCCGCCGTCGTCTTCCTCGGCGCCTTCATCCCCGTGATCGGCGCTCCGATCGCGACGTTCTTCGCCGCGGTCGTCGCGCTCGCCGAGCGCGGTCCGGTCGTCGCCCTCCTGGTCATCGGGCTGACGGTCCTCGTGGGCTCGTTCGACGGTGACGTCCTGCAGCCACTCGTCATGGGCAAGGCCGTGAGCCTGCACCCGCTGGCCATCGTCTTCGCCATCGCGGCCGGCGGCATCGCCCTCGGCATCGTGGGTGCCCTGATCGCCGTGCCGGTGGCGGGAGCCATCTACAGCGTCACGAAGTACCTCGCCGGGCGCGACCCGAACCACCCCTACCCAGCCCCACCACCACCGGTCGGAACGGCTACCGCCTAGCGGATCGGGACGTGGCAGTCGGACAGGTGGTCGTCGACCAGTCCGCACGCCTGCATCGCCGCGTACATCGTCGTCGGCCCGACGAAGACGAAGCCATGTGCCTTGAGGCCCTTGCTCAATGCCGTCGACTCGGGGGTGGCCGCCGGGACGTCGGCAAGCGACGCAGGACGTGGTCGTGGAGCGGGCGCATAGGACCACACCAGCTCGTCCAGTGTGCCTCCGGAGTCCTGCAGGTCCAGCAGGGCGCGCGCGTTGGCGATCGTCGCCTCGATCTTGCGGCGGTTGCGCACGATCCTCGCGTCGGCCATGAGCCGCTGCACGTCGGGCTCAGCGAATCCGGCGATGGCCTGCGGGTCGAAGCCGGCGAAGGCGGACCGGAAGCCCTCGCGCTTGCGCAGGATCGTCAGCCAGGACAGTCCGGACTGGAACGCCTCGAGCGTGATCCGCTCGAGCAGCGCCACGTCGCCGTGGACGGCGACACCCCACTCCGTGTCGTGATAGCGGCGGTAGTCGTCCGTCGAGTCCGCCCATGGGCAGCGCGCGACACCGTCGGCGCCGATCGCGACTCCCTGCACGCGCCGACCCTAGGCGATGTGGTCGAGCGCGTTTGCCATGATCGCGTCGCGCACGTAGTCGGCCAGTCCCGGCTGGACGTCGTCGTAGTGCGCCCGGAAGCGGGGATCCTCGACGTACATCTCGGCGAGGCCGACCTGCATCTCGTGCGAGCAGGGGTAGAACCAGGCGTCGATGTGCTGCCGGTGCCGCTCAGCCGCCGCCTTTGCCCGCTGCCCGTCGGCCGGCTCCCCCACGGATCGGCACGCCGCCAGCTCGGCCTTGATCGCATCCGACTCCGCGCTCAGCCGCTGCCAGTCCTCCTTCGTGTAGGCCGACGTGCGCCGATGCGACTCGCGATACGCGTCGGTGTCCCCCCAGCGATCCTCGGCCTCCTGGGCGTGCTCGGTCGGATCACTCTCCCCGAAGACCTCCAGCATCTCGTCCGGATCCAGGTTGATGCCCATCTGCCGTGCCTCCAGTGCTCGTCGCAGCGTCTCCCGCTGCCGGTCCAGTTCGTCCCGACGGGCGTCCAGCAGCGCCAGCTGCCGGCGCAGGTGCCCGATCGGGTCGTCGTCATCGATGACCAGGGCGATGTCGGCCAGCGTGAGGCCGCACGCGCGGTAGGCGAGGATCCGCCCCAGCCGGTGGGCGTCCGCCGAAGAGTACAGGCGGTATCCCGCGGCGGTCCGGCCACTCGGAACGAGCAGCCCGATCGCGTCGTAGTGGTGCAGGGTCCGCACCGTGACGCCGCTCAGCCTCGCGAGATCGCTGACCGAGCAGGCGGTGTCCGTTCCCATGATCAAGACGGTAGGACCTGACGTGGCGTCAGGGTCAAGGAGTCTCCGCCTGGCATCCGGGTGCGGCATCGAACGCGGCCCGGACCTCGTCGTTCGCGGTGGACGCGGCGTCGGTGACGGAGGACACCAGCGCCTGTCCGGCCACGAAAGCCGCCTTGCCCGCAACGAGTGCCTTGCCCGCCTCTGCGACCCCGGTGACGATGTTGTCCGCATTCACCATCGCGTCGAGGCTGGCCTTCACCTGGTCGACAGCCTCGGTCGTGTCCGTGCGCGCCTTGTCGACGACGACCACGAGGTCGTTCGCCGCCTGGAAGTCGACCGGAACGGCCGCGGTGGCCGTCTGGAGCTCGCCGGCAGCATTCGCCACCGACAGGGCCTGGATGCGCAGCTGACGGTCGATCTGCTCGAGCGCCGACCGGTCGGAGGTCACGTCGTACGACAGGTTCCGTCCGAGTGCCGACACGGCCGCGTTCAGGTTGTCGCGGGCCGCGCAGACCCCCTCGGCCCACACGACCGGGGCAGGTGTCGGGGTCGGCGAGGGAACGGCGGGTGACGACGACGCCGACGACGCGTCGTCTGATCCACAACCCGCCAGGACGGCGAGGCCGAGCAGCGCAGTCGCGGTGAGCGCGACAGCCCGCCTCACGGGATCTCCGACTGGGCAGCCCAGAGGTTGATGTCGCTGTCGACCGCGAACTCGTCGATGGCGTCGAGCTCGTCGTCGGAGAACGCGAGGTTCCGGACGGCGCCCGCGGTCTCCTGCAGCTGCGCCGCGCTGCTGGCTCCGAGCAGCGTCGTGGTGACGCGCGCGTCGCGCAGCGTCCACGCGACGGCCATCTGCGCCAGCGACTGCCCACGGCCGGCCGCGATGGCCGCCAGCCCGCGGATGCGATCGAGGTTCTCGTCGGACAGCATGCTCGGGAAGAGCGACTTGTCCTCGGCGGCCCGGGACCCGGTCGGGACACCGTCCAGGTAGCGGTTGGTCAGCAGCCCCTGCGCGAGCGGACTGAACGTGATGGCGCCCGCGCCGGCCTCCTGCAATGCGTCGAGCAGGCCATCCTCGATCCAGCGGTTCAGCATCGAGTACGACGGCTGGTGGATGAGCAGCGGGACGCCCATCTCCCGAAGCATCCGGGCCGCCTCGAGCGTCCGGCCCGGCGAGTAGGACGAGATGCCCGCGTACAGCGCCTTGCCCTGCTGGACGGCGGTCGCCAGCGCGCCCATGGACTCCTCCAGCGGCGTCTCCGGGTCGGGTCGGTGGTGGTAGAAGATGTCGACGTAGTCGAGGCCGAGGCGCTCGAGGCTCTGGTCGAGGCTGGCCAGCAGGTACTTGCGCGAGCCCAGGTCGCCGTACGGCCCCGGCCACATGTCCCATCCGGCCTTGCTGGAGATCACCAGCTCGTCGCGTAGGCCGGCGAAGTCCTCCTTGAGGATCCGGCCGGCATTGATCTCCGCCGTGCCGAAGGGCGGGCCGTAGTTGTTCGCGAGGTCGAAGTGGGTGATGCCGAGGTCGAACGCCGTGCGCATGATCGCGCGCTGGGTCTCCAGCGGCTTGTCGTCGCCGAAGTTGTGCCAGAACCCCAGCGAGACCGCGGGAAGGAGCAGGCCACTGCGCCCGCATCGGCGATAGGGCATGCGGCCGTCATAGCGGCCTGCATCGGGCACGTACTGATCGACCATCGGCATGCGCCGATTGTGTCACCGACCGGCCTTCACCGCCGCCAGGAGGCCAGCACTCGCTGGTACTGCGCCCGCTCGTAGGCGCCGGGGTCGCGGACAGCGTGCTGAGCCACGCTGCCGCGCAGCTGGGTCGACCGACTCGTACTCCCCCGCGGCCATCCACGTGGTGAGCTCCGCCAGGATCCCGGCGGCGCGCTGCGGTCCCTGACGCAGCATCTCCGAGGCCGTCATGACGACATCGGCCCCGGCCAGGAGACCCTTCGCGACGTCCGCCCCGGAGGCCACCCCGGACGTGAGCGCCAGCGACGTGGCGGGCAGCCGCGGGCGGAGGATGGCGATCCACCGCAGGGGCAGCCGCAGCTCCCCCGGGCGCGACAGCTCGAGACGCGGGGTCACGTCGAGGGTCTCGAGATCGAGGTCGGGCTGGTAGAAGCGGTTGAACAGCACGAGGCCGTCAGCGCCGGCGGCGACCACCTGGGCGGCGAAGTTGGAGAAGGACGAGAAGTACGGGGACAGCTTCACGGCGACAGGCACGTCGACGGCGTCGCACACCGCCCTGACCAGATCGAGGTATCCGCGCTCGACGTCGCCTGATGTCAGCTCGGGGTCCACGGCCACGTCGTACATGTTCAGCTCGATCGCCCGTGCGCCGGCGCTGACGAGGTCCTGCGCGTAGCGCACCCACCCGCCGGCCGATCGACCGTTCACGCTGGCGATGACAGGGATCTCCAGCCGCTCCACCGCCTGCTCGACGAGCAGCACGTGCCGCTCGAGCCCGAGGTGGTCGAGGTCGACGTCCGGGAAGTAGTCCATCGCCTCACCCGAGACGCCCGCGCCGGCCTCCCGTCGCTCGTGGAAGGTGATCGCCTCCGACTCCACCTCCTCCTCGAACAGGCTCGGCAGGACGACGGCTCCGACGCCTGCATCCTCGAGCTGGAGCAGGGTGTCCAGCTTCCCGGTGGCAGGCGAGGGCGACGCGACCAGCGGGGTCGCGAGATCCAGTCCCAGGTAGGTGCTCTGCAGCGCGGTCATGTCTCGCCCCTCTCGGCCAGCTCCTCCTCGGGATCGGGCAGCGGCACCACCTCGTGGTCGTCCACGGGGATGTTGCGCTCGACGCCCGCGAGCTGCTCGTAGTAGTGCCATCTCTCGTCCACGTCCGCCTGGGCGAGCGCCTGCAGGTGCTCGGCCCGCTGCGGGTCGCTTCGGCTCAGCACGGCGAACCGAGTCTCGTTCTCGTGGAACTCGCGCAGCGGCACCGTGGGCTTCTTCGAGTCGAGGCTGAACGGGTGACTGCCCGGCTCGGGACTCGGGTGGTAGCGGTACAGCGGCCAGTAGCCGGAGGCCACCGCCTGCTTCTGGTGGGTCATCGACGTCGACATCTCGATGCCATGGGCGATGCAGGTGGAGTACGCGATGATCAGGCTCGGGCCATCGTGCGCCACGGCCTCGCGCATGGCGCGCACCGTCTGGGTCTCGTTGGCCCCGAGGGCGATCTGGGCGACGTAGACGTCGCCGTAGGCCTGCGCCAGCAGGCCGAGGTCCTTCTTGCGGGTCGTCTTGCCGTTGCTGGCGAACTTGGCCGTCGCGGCGCGCGGCGTCGACTTCGACGCCTGTCCCCCGGTGTTGGAGTAGACCTCGGTGTCGAGCACCAGGATGTTGAGGTTGCGCCCGCTCGAGAGCACATGGTCGAGGCCGCCGAACCCGATGTCGTAGGCCCACCCGTCGCCGCCGATGATCCACACGGACACCGGGACGAGCGCGTCGGCGAGGCTGTCGAGAGCACGGGACTTCTCGTCCGTGCGGCCCGCGAGCATGGCCCTCAGCTGCACGACGCGGCCCCGCTGCACGGCGATGCCCTCCTCGTCCTCCGGGCCCGGCTCGTCCTCGATGATCGCGATGGCCAGGTCGCGGTCCACCTCGTCGGCGAGCTCAGCGAGGAGGCGGCGTGCCTCCTCGCGCTGCGCGTCGGCCCCGAGCCGCATGCCCAGGCCGAACTCGGCGTTGTCCTCGAACAGCGAGTTGCTCCACGCGGGGCCGCGGCCCAGCGCATTCGTGGCCCACGGCGTGGTCGGCAGGTTGCCGCCGTAGATGGACGAGCAGCCCGTCGCGTTCGCGACCACCATGCGATCGCCGAACTGCTGGCTGAGGAGCTTCAGGTAGGGGGTCTCGCCGCAGCCGGAGCACGCCCCGGAGAACTCGAAGAGCGGCTGCAGCAGCTGCGAGCCCTTCACCGTGTCGTGCCGCACCGCGCTCCGGTCGATCTCCGGGATGCCGAGGAAGAAGTCGTAGCGGACCCGCTCGACGTCGCGATGCTCGATCGCGGGAAGCAGGTCGATGGCCTTGTGCTTGGCCTCCGACTTGCTGCGCGCCGGGCAGACGTCGACGCAGATGCCGCAGCCGGTGCAGTCGTCCGGTGCGACCTGGATCGTGAGTCGGGTGCCGGCCGGCAGCTCACGTCCGCCGTAGGCCTTGCTCAGGAAGCCGGCGGGGGCGCCCGCGAGGTCCTCGGTGGGGAAGGCCTTCATGCGGATCGCGGCATGAGGGCACACGATCGCGCACTTGCCGCAGTCGATGCACAGGTCGGCGTCCCACACCGGGATCGCGTCGGCGAGGCTGCGCTTCTCCCAGCGGGCCGTCCCGGTGGGGAAGGTGCCGTCGACGGGAAGGGCGCTGACGGGCAGCAGGTCACCCTCGCCGGCGAGCATGCGCGCGGTCACGTCGCGAACGAAGTCGGGGGCGCCTGCGGCGACGGCGGGCAGCATGCGCAGCGCCGAGTCCGCGGACGTGCGCCACCCGACCTGGTGCATCTCGAGCAGCGCCCGGTCGACAGCCGCGTGGTTGCGCTCCACGACCGTCCGGCCGCGGCGCTTGTACGCCTTCTCGATGCTCTCCTTGACCAGCCGCACAGCCGTGTCGCGGTCGATGACTCTCGAGAGCACGAAGAAGCACGGCTGCATGACCGTGTTGATGCGTCCGCCCAGGCCGACCTCCCGAGCGATGCGGCTGGCGTCGACGCTCCACACCGTGAGGTCCTTGTCGAGCACCTGCTGCTGGACCTCCTGCGGCAGGTGGTCCCACACCTCGCCCGCCGCGTACGGCGTGTTGAGCAGGAGGGTCGCACCCTGGCGGGCCGAGCCGAGCACGTTGATGCGCTCGAGAAGCCCGAACTGGTGGCAGGCCACGAAGTCGGCGTTCTCGATGAGGTAGGTGGACCGGATCGGCTCGGGGCCGAACCGCAGGTGCGACACAGTGATGGAGCCGGACTTCTTGGAGTCGTAGACGAAGTAGCCCTGCGCCCACAGGTCGGTGTGGTCGCCGATGATCTTGATGCTCTGCTTGTTCGCGCCGACGGTCCCGTCACTGCCGAGGCCGTAGAACACCGCGCTGCTCGCTGCCGACGCGACCGCGAAGTCAGGGTCCCGGGGCAGCGAGAGCCGGGTGACGTCATCGACGATCCCCACCGTGAACCGTGGCTTCGGCGTCGCCGAGGAGAGCTCGGTGAACACCGCGGCGACGTCCTGCGGCGTGAACTCCTTGGAGCCCAGGCCGTAGCGGCCGCCGATGACGGTGGCGGACCTGCCACTCTCCTGCAGGGCCAGCACGGCATCGAGGTGGAGCGGCTCGGCAGGGGCACCCGGCTCCTTGACGCGATCGAGCACCGCGATGCGGCTGGCGGTCACGGGCAGGGCCTCCAGGAACGCCTCCGTGGGGAAGGGCCGGTAGAGACGTACCGTCACGAGGCCGACCTTCTCGCCGCGCCGGACGAGCTCGTCCACCACCTCGGCAGCAGCCCCCGCCCCCGAGCCCATCAGCACGACGACGCGATCCGCGTCCGGGGCCCCGTGGTAGTCGACCAGCGAGTAGCGGCGCCCGGTGCGCTCGGCGAGCTCGTCGAACACCTCCTGCACGACGGACGGCACCGCGTCATGGAACAGGTTGGCCGCCTCGCGTGCCTGGAAGAACACGTCGGGGTTCTGGGCGCTGCCCCGCAGCACCGGCCGCTCGGGTGTCAGGCCACGCGCCCTGTGGTCGAGCACGTCGTTGAACCGCACGAGCGCCCGCAGGTCGGCGTCATCGAGCAGGGCGATCTTGTCGACCTCGTGCGATGTGCGGAAGCCGTCGAAGAAGTGGAGGAAGGGCACGCGCGAGCGCAGCGTGGCCGTGTGCGCCACGAGCGCGAAGTCGTGTGCCTCCTGCACGCTGGACGCGCACAGCAGCGCCCAGCCGGTGCCACGGGCCGACATCACGTCCGAGTGGTCGCCGAAGATCGACAGCGCGTGCGTGGCCAGCGCGCGAGCGGCGACGTGGATCACCGCCGGCGTGAGCTCGCCGGCGATCTTGTACATGTTGGGGAGCATGAGCAGCAGGCCCTGCGACGCCGTGAACGTCGTGCCCAGGGTCCCCTTCTGCAGTGCCCCGTGCAGGGCGCCGGCGGCGCCGCCCTCGGACTGCATCTCGACGACCTGCGGGACCGACCCCCAGAGGTTGGTGCGACCAGCCGCGCTCCACGCATCGGCGAACTCGCCCATGGCCGACGAGGGGGTGATCGGGTAGATGGCGCACACATCGCTGAGGCGGTGGGCCACCAGGGCCACCGCCTCATTGCCGTCCAGACACGCCCACTCGACCACTACGTACCTCCACCGCTCGGTCCTGCTGACGCTACGACATCCGCAAACCCGACATCTAGGGTCATTCGTCCCCCCACGGGCGGTCCAAGGGCGCGATACTTCGGGGAGGTCGGAGCACAGGCAACGAGGCTCCTGCAGACGAGGACGGCCCATGAGCGAACAGGTCACCGCCGCAGTACTGGTTGCCCCCGGCCGGTACGAGCTCCAGGAGTTCTCCAGGCCGGTGCTGCCCGACGGCTCCCTGCTCATGCAGATCGAGATGTCCGGGATCTGCGGCACCGACAAGCACACCTATCTCGGTGAGACCAAGCAGTACGCGGGCACGCCGGCCGAGTCGGACACGCCGTTCCCGATCATCCAGGGCCATGAGAACGTCGGAATCGTCTCCGAGATCACCCCGGCCGCCGCGGCCGGCCTGGAGTTCTACGGGAAGCCGCTGAAGGTCGGCGACCGGATCACGATGTGTCCGGACATCGTCTGCGGCAGGTGCTACGAGTGCAAGCACGTCATGGGCTACGTCTGGTGCGAGAACAGCGACTGCTACGGCAACTCCTACTCCTCGGCCACCTGGCCCCACCTGATGGGCGGATGGGCCGAGCAGATGTACATCCGGCCCGACACCTTCGTCTACAAGGTCCCGAGCGGGCTGTCGCCCCGGGTCGCCGTCCTCGCCGAGCTCATGGCGTGCGCGGCGTCGCTGGACAAGCTCAAGGAGTTCTCATCGATGTCGCACGAGGGCTTCAACTCAGGGGACACCGTTGTCGTCATCGGGTCCGGGCCGCTGGGCCTCCTGCACATCGCCAAGGCCGACATGATGGGCGCCGGAACGATCATCGCGACCGACCTGAGCGAGTCCCGCCTGATGTTCGCCAAGCGCATGGGTGCCGACGTGACCATCGATGTATCGGCCACGTCGTCCGAGGAGCGCGTCGACCTCGTCCACGAGCTGACCGGTGGCCGCGGCGCGGACGTCGTCCTCCACATGGCCAACCGGCCCGCGTCGTTCGTCGAGGGCATCGAGATGCTGAAGCGCGGCGGCATGATGCTGGAGATGGGAGTGTTCGCCGACACGGGGGACGTCGCCATCAACGTCCACCGGCACATCTGCAGCAAGAACATCCGGCTGATCGGGATCACGAACCACCCGTCGACCGGGTACGGCCCGGCGCTGCGCCTGATGGAGCGGTACGCCGACCGCTACCCGCTCGAGGACATGGTGAGCCATGAGTACGCGCTGGCAGACGTGGATGCGGCGATGCACATGAGCATGTCGCCGGAGAGCCTGAAGGTCGTCATGACGCCGAACGGTCCCGTCTGAGGAGTGAGCGCCAGCGAGCCCCGGAGGACGGGACCCATCAGCCCGGTCCCGTCTGAGGAGTGAGCGCCAGCGAGCCCCAGAGGACGGGACCCATCGGCCCGGTCCCGTCTAGCGCGCCGCGGCGACCAGCTCGCCCATCGACTCCTCGATGCCCGTGCAGAGGTCTTCGATGTCGGGGACCGCGTCGGCGTCGGCCGTGGCGGCGAATGACAGCCGGCCGTCGTAGGACACGATGCCGATGCTGATCCGGATCGCCTGGCCGATGGGGATGTAGGGGAACATCTCGACGAGCCGATGCCCCCCGAGGTACAGCGGGTACTGCGGTCCGGGGATGTTCGTCGTCACCGTGTTCACCACCCGCTGGCCGAGCGCCGCCGCCACCCTGGCACCGAGTGAGACGAGGGTCGGCGGCACGAAGTCCGCGGCCGACACCATGGACTCCACCCCGACGGACATGCCGCCGTTCTTGAGGAGGCTCATCTGGGCCCTGACGGCGGACAGGCGGCGGACAGGGTCGGCCTCCCCTATCGGGAGGTCCGCGAACATCGCGCTGACCTGGTTCCCCAGACGGCCCTGCTGCTCGGGACGGCGGATGGAGACGGGCACGAGCGAGCGCACCAGGTCGTCGGCGACCGACTCGCCCCGTGCCGTCAGGTAGCGACGGAATCCGCCCGCGATGGCGGTCAGCACGACGTCGTTGATCGTGCCGCCGAGGGCATCCTTCACCTCCTTGGCCTCCGCGAGGTCGGCCCGCGCCCAGGCCCACCGCCGGTGCGGGCCGAGGGGCCCGTTGAGCACGCTCGTCGGGTGCACGGCCTGCCGCCCCACCTGGCCGAGGCCGCGGGCGCGCGTCACTCCGCCGCGCACGATGGCCCCCGGCTCGGCCATCGACCGGCGTGCCGCACCGGCCAGCCGTCCCGGCAGTGCCACCGTCCAGGACGCACCCTCGTTCGCCACGTCCACCGCCGTGGGCGCGGGTCGGGGCGCCCACGGTCGGGCAGGCCAGGGTGCCGCGTCCGGCTCCCGGTCGAGCAGGATCTCGAGGATGTCGTGTCCGGAGACCCCGTCGATCATCGCGTGATGGACCTTGCTGATCACCCCCCACCGCCCGTCCGGCAGCCCCTCCACCAGCCACATCTCCCACAGCGGCCGGTCGAGGTCGAGCCGCTGCGACATCACCCGGCCCGCGAGGGCGAGGAGCTGCTCCTGGCCGCCCGGCGCGGGGATGGCCGTGTGCCGCACGTGGTACTCGATCGAGAAGTGCGGGTCATCGGCCCAGTACGGCCGGGCAAGATCGAGCGGAAGGCGCCGAACCCGCTGCCGGTAGCGGGGGACGGCAGGCAGGCGGGAGGCCACGTGGTCGCGGAACTCCGCATAGCGCGGGCCAGGACCCTCCAGGATGAGCAGCGAGCCGACATGCATCTGCTGCGAGTCGTTCTCGAGCTGCAGGAAGCTCGCGTCCAGGGACGACAGCCAGTCGATCCCCGCGCTCGGGCCGCTCATCTGCCGCCCGCCGGCACGCCGCGCGCCAGCGCGGCCTCGGCGGCCATCGCGGGGTGGGCCCCGATCCAGTCCAGGATGTGGCCCGCCGTCCACTCGGGCGCCTCCAGCTGAGGGACATGCCCCACGCCGTGCGCCACCTCGAACCGCCAGGCGGGGTTCGCCTTGGCGGCCGCTCGTGCCGAGGCGAGCGGAACCAGGCGGTCACGGTCGCCGTGCAGGAGCAGCACGGGCGCGTCGATCGACTGCTGTGCCGCTCGGTAGCGCCCGCCGTCCGCGAGCACCCACATCAGCGACTGCGCGGCCGCCACCAGCTCGGCGTCCGCGTCGGCGTAGTCACGGCGCTGACGGGCCAGGTCGACGTGCTGCTCGACCACATGGTCGGGGACGCGCGATGCGTCGGCACAGCACAGTCTCAGGAGGTCCCACGCGGCCTCGTCCGCACTGGTCCGGCTGCGGCGGACGGAGAGCAGGGTCCTGCCGAGGGCGGGCACCGCGAACATCGCGAACGTGGCGACCACGCGCGGGTCGGGACGCATGGTCAGGCCGATCGGGAGGGCCGGGTCGACGAGCACGAGACCGGCCACCGTCGTCGGGGAGTCAGCGGCCTGCAGGATCGAGATGAGCCCGCCCATGGAGTTCCCGACGAGGATGACGGGCGTGCCGGCCACCTCGTCCAGGAACCGCTGCAGGAGCCGCTGGTTGGCCTGCACGCTCGTCGACCGGGATCCGCCGCGCGTATGCCCGAACCCGGCGAGGTCGAGTGCGACGACCCGGCAGGTCCCGGTCAGCAGGGGTGCGAGGGCGGCCCAGTTGACCAGGGATCCGCCCAGGCCGTGAACGCACACGAGGAGCGGCCCGTCGGCTCTGCCGCCGTGGTCCACGTAGTGCACGGGCCCGTCGAGGTCGGCCCACCCGGACACGGGTGCCCGCGCGTCGTCTCCCTGGGCCGCCGTCATGGCGTCGACGCTACCGAGGAACCGGCTCCCCTGCGCAGTCAATCCGCCAGCGGGTCACAGGCTCAGGAAGACCTCGTCGCGCTCGAGCCGCGGGCTGCGCGGATGGGTGCCGTCCGCGGCTGCATGGCCGATGTTCACGACGAGGAACGACTTCAGCGCGCCGTCGCCGAGGAGGTCACGGTCGATGCCCGCCGCGTCGAAGCCGCCCATGGGACCGGCATCGAGGCCGACGGCCCGCAGCGCCAGGATGAAGTAGCCGGCCTGGAGGGTCGCGTTGAAGCGGGCGGCCTCCTCCCGTCGCTGGTCATCGGCGAAGCGGTCCTTCGCACCTGGCGCGTGCGGGAGCAGCCGCGGCAGGTGCTCGTGGAAGTCCGTGTCGGCCGCCAGCACGGCGACCAGCGGAGCCGATGCCGACTTGGCGCGGTTGCCCTCCGCGAGGTACGGGAGCAGCCGGTCCTTGGCCTCGGAGGTCGAGACGAGGACGACCCGCAGCGGCTGGGTGTTCATGGCCGTCGGCGGGAAGCGCAGCAGGTCGTGCAGCCGCTCGAGCTGCCCGGTGGTCACCGGCTCGTCGGTGAAGGAGTAGGCCGTGCGGGCCTCCCGGAAGAGCAGGTCCGCCGCTCCGTCGTCCAGCGCCGGTGCGGCCGGGAGGGCAACGGGGGTGTCGAGCAGGGCGGTCATGGGAGCTCCTCAGTCGTCGTTACCGTTGACAAGGTAATTGACTGTTCAATCATTCCCCGACGGGACGTGATCCGGGTCACGGCGACCCAGTAAGCGTTTACATCACAAACCGCGCAATACTGGGCACGTGGACGTCAGCGAGATCCTCCAGAACTACGCCGACATCGCCGCCGAGCAGCCTCTGCTCCTGCTCACCGTGATCATGGCGGTGGGCGGCGCGCTGGGCTCGGTCAAGATCAAGAGCTTCTCGCTCGGCCCGGCCGCGGTCCTGTTCACCGCGCTCGCCTTCTCGGCGTACGACGAACGCCTCAAGCTGCCCCAGATCCTCGGCATCTTCGGGCTGGCGCTGTTCGCCTACGTGATCGGCGTGGGCGCCGGCCCCTCGTTCTTCGCCGCGCTCAAGACCGGTGGCCGCGCCCTCGGGGTCGTCATCGGCGCGCTCCTGCTGGGCGCCGTCGTCACCGTTCTCGCGGGCAACGCGCTCGGACTGTCCGGCCCGATCCTGTCCGGCGTCTACGCGGGCGCGCTCACCAACACGCCCGCCCTCGCCGCGGCCAGCGAGGCGTGGGCATCGGACCTGCCGACTGTCGGCTACTCCGTCACCTACCTGTTCGGCGTGCTGGGCATGCTGCTCGCCGCCGCCATCGGGATGCGCCAGTCCGCCCCGAAGAAGGCCCTGGCGCCCGTCGTCGAGGACCCCATCCCGCCGAAGCTCGACGGCATGACCATCCGCGTCGAGACCCCCGGACTGCCCGACCTCGGCACCCTCGCCGAGGAGTACGACCACCACATCGTCTTCTCGCGGATCATGCGCGGGGACTCCCCCGGACATCCCGGGGAGGTCGACGTCGCCACCGACGACGCCATCCCCCAGCCCGGCGACATCCTCACGGTCATCGGCGACCCGGCGACCGTCGCGACCTTCGCCAGCCGGGTCGGACACCCGTCCTCGGTGGCGCTGACCCTCGACCGCTCGGCCGTGGACTACCGACGCGTGGCGGTCTCGAACCCGAAGGTCGCGGGCCAGTCCCTCGGCGACCTGCGCCTGCGTCGTCGCTTCGGTGCCGTGGCCACCCGCGTGCGCCGCGGCGACGTGGACCTGCTGGCCACCGACGACCTCGTCCTGCAGATCGGCGACCGGGTGCGCATCGTCGCCGAGCGCCGTCGCATGAGCGAGATCACCGAGTTCCTCGGCGACTCCGAGAAGGGCGCGGCGGCGTACTCGATCACCAGCCTGGCACTCGGCCTGGCCCTGGGCGTCCTGCTGGGTGAGCTCACCTTCCCGCTGCCGGGCGGCAGCGAGTTCGCGCTGGGCCTCGCGGGCGGGCCGCTGCTCGTCGGGCTCATCGTGGGCCGCGCCGGGCGCACCGGTCCGGTTCTCTGGTCGTTGCCGCACGGTGTCGCGTCGACCCTCTCCCAGCTCGGCATGATGCTGTTCCTCGCCTACGCGGGCTCGAACTCCGGCTCGGCGCTGGCCGAGGCGCTCGGCAGCCCGACCGGCCCGCGCCTGCTGGCCGTCGGCGCGGTCGTCACCGTGGTCACTGCGGCCACGGTCATCATCGGCGGGCGCCTGCTCGCCGGGATGTACGGTCCGCGCATGGGCGGCGTGCTCGCCGGCACGCAGACCCAGCCGGCCGTCCTCGCCTACGCCAACGAGACCTCGAAGGACGATCCGCGCGTCAACCTCGGCTACGCACTGGTGTACCCGGCGGCGATGATCGTGAAGGTCGTCGTCGCCCCCTTCGTCGGGCGCTTCTGACCCGACTGGCTAGATCACGAAGTCGACGGCGTCGACCTCGAGCTCCCACTCCCCGCTCGGTGTGCGGTGCGGCCCGTGATGGTGATGGTGCTCGCCGAGCACGTGCGCCTCGAGCTGCTGGACGCGGATCATGAGGGTCGACACGGCGAGTCCCATCGGGTCCGGTGCCGTCGGACTGTCCTGCTTCGGTCGCGTGTCGGCCTCCGGTGACGTGCCATGCGCGATGACCTGTCCCGGCACTCCCACGACGACGGAGTGATCGTCAACGGAGCGCACGAGCACCGCGTTCGCGCCGATCCGGGAATCCGCCCCCACGACGAGGTTGCCGAGCACCTTGGCGCCGGCGCCGACCGTCACGCGATCGCCCACCGTGGGGTGGCGCTTCCCATGGTCGAGGCTCGTGCCCCCCAGGGTGACGCCGTGGTAGATGGTCACGTCGGCGCCGACCTCCGCGGTCTCGCCGATCACGACGCCGGCGCCGTGGTCGATGAACAGGCGGGGCCCCAGCGTCGCACCGGGGTGGATCTCGATGTTCGTCCAGAAGCGCGTCACCTGCGACAGCGCGCGCGCCGGGAGGTAGGCGCCGCGCCGCCACATCGCGTTGCTCACGCGATGGGCCCATACGGCGTGGACGCCCGGGTACATCAGTGCCACCTCGACGGGGTTGCGGGCCGCGGGATCGCGCTCCACGACGGAGTCGATGTCGCTGCGCATCTCCCGCACGGCCCCGCGGGCCCGACGCCCGAGGTGCGCGAGGCGGCTGCCCTGGCTCACGCCGCCACCTCGGTCACTCGGACAGGCCGGCGAACAGCGCCGTGGAGAGGTAGCGCTCGCCGAACGAGGGGATGATGACGACGATGAGCTTGCCGGCGTTCTCGGGACGCTGGGCGACCTCGCGAGCAGCCCAGAGCGCCGCACCGGACGAGATGCCGACGAGCAGGCCCTCCTCCGTCGCCGCGCGACGGGCCATGGCCAGGGCGTCGTCGGCCTGGACGCCGATGACCTCGTCGTAGACCTCGGTGTCCAGGATGGCCGGGACGAAGCCGGCGCCGATGCCCTGGATCGGGTGCGGGCCCTTCTGCCCGCCGGCCAGCACCGGCGAGGCTGCGGGCTCGACCGCGATGACCCGCACGTCGGGCTTGCGCTCCTTGAGCGCCTGCCCGACGCCGGTGATCGTGCCGCCCGTGCCGACGCCGGCGATGAAGATGTCGACCTGTCCGTCGGTGTCGTCCCAGATCTCCTCGGCCGTCGTCACCCGGTGGATGGCCGGGTTGGCCGCGTTCATGAACTGCTGGGGCATGAAGTACTTGGGGTCGCTCGCCGCCAGCTCGGTCGCCTTGGAGATCGCGCCGCCCATGCCCTCGGGGCCGGGGGTGAGGATCAGCTCGGCGCCGTACCCGCGCAGGAGGGCGCGCCGCTCGAGCGACATGGTCTCGGGCATGGTGAGGACGATCTTGATGCCGCGGGCCGCGCACACCATGGCGAGGGCGATCCCGGTGTTGCCGCTGGTCGGCTCGACGACGACCGTGTCCGGCCCGATCAGGCCGGCCTCCTGGGCGGCATCGATCATCGCCACGCCGATGCGGTCCTTGACGGAGTTCGCGGGGTTGAAGAACTCCAGCTTGGCCGCGACCTCGGCGCCGGCGCCGTCGGTGACCTTCCGGATCCGGACGAGGGGCGTGTGGCCGACGAGCTCGGTGATGTCATTCGCGATGCGCATGTGGTTGATCCTTCCACCATCGGCCGGCTCGGGCCAGATCGGGTCGCTCTCCCATGCGGCACACTTGCCCGATGAGCGACAGCGGTTCACCCAGTGGCGAAGAGCGGGCCCTCGGGGCGATGACGACCGCCGGACTCGATCACCGGGTCATGCGGCATGGGCGCGTGGGCAGCCTCGCCGAGGCGGCCGTCGCCCGCGGCGTCTCTGAGCAGGACGTGATCAAGACCATCGTCGTGCGCCGCACCGACGACGACTACCTGCTGGTCCTGGTTCCTGGCGATCGCACGATCTCGTGGCCCAAGCTGCGCACCCTCCTCGGCGTGAGCCGGCTGTCGATGCCGGATGCGGCCACGGCATTGGCCGCGACGGGATACGAGCGTGGCACCATCACGCCGTTCGGCTCGACCCGCGCCTGGCCCGTGGTGGCCGACGAGCGGATGCGCGGCCGCGAGGTGTCGCTGGGCGCCGGAGCCCACGGCGTCGCCGCGATCGTGGCCGCTGACGCGGCGATCGACGCACTCGACGCGGTGGTTGCTGACGTCACCGATCCGGAGTAGCCGCGCTCGCCAGGCCCGCAGCGACCTGCGCCATCACCGCCGCCAGGACGAGCTGGCGTGACGGCTGCTCGCCGTCGTCACCGCAGGCCCATCGGTAGATCGCCTGCGAGGGCCCTTCGACGTCGCCGTGACCGCTTCCCTCGATCGTCTCGACCTCGACGTCCCCGACCTGGTCCCGGAGCCAGGCGGCCAGTGCACCCTGACGGTTGCAGCGGCTCGGCGGCGCGCACACGGCATGCACCGGGACACCTCTCAGGCGCGGCCAGGCACGACGGATGAGCCCACTGGGGCTCTCGACGCCGTCCACCATGACCAGCCGCGTCACGGGGGCACCGGCCGAGCGCAGGCCTGCGGCCAGCCAGGCGCCCGCCGCCGCGCCCGCCGAGTGGCCGACGACCACCACCGGGCCGGGCATGAGCCGCTGCTGCAGTGCCTCGCTGACCCGGTCCAGATGGGCGGCGTTGTTGGTGCTGGTCGGCCACCACAGCGAGCCCAGCGCCGGGCGCAGCGTCCGCGCTCGCATCGACACGCATCGCGACGACAGGTCGTCGAGGTGCCGGGGCGACCGCGTGAACCCGTGAAGGAGCACGACCGTTCCGACCGCCGCCTCGAACGGGTCGGCCTGGAGCAACGTCACTCGGCCAGTATGGGACGCCGACCAGCCTCAGCTGGCGAGCGCCTCCCACGCGGCGTAGCCGCCCAGCAGGTCGGAGACGTCGCTGAAGCCGTTCGCTCGCAGGAGCGAGGCTCCGGCACTGGAGCGGTACCCGCCCGCGCAGTAGACGACGGTCGGCCGGGATGGATCGAGGTCGTCGAGATGCGAAGCCAGCGTGCCCAGCGGCAGCGCCACCGAGTCGCTGATGACCCCCGCAGCGAGCTCGCCGGGGTTGCGGATGTCGACCAGTTGAAGGCCGGCGGTGGACGTCAGCACGTCGCGGAGCTGCTCGACACTCAGCCGGGAGGCACGCTCGACCCGACCGGGATTGTCGACCATGGCCTCCAGCGGCGACGCCAGGAAGCCCAGCACGTTGTCGAAGCCGATGCGCGCAAGGCGGATGAGGGCCTCCTGCTCAGCACCCTCGTCGCAGACGAGCACGATCGACGTGTCCGGGGCCACGACGGATCCCGCGTACTCGGCGAAGCGCCCATCGAGGCCGACGCTCAAGGAGCCGATCAGGTGCCCCGCTGCGAAATCCGCGGCCGGACGAGTGTCGAGGATGACGGCGCCGTCGGCCACGGCGCTGTCGAGGTCCTGGAGCGACATCGGAGTGGCCGCACGATCCTCGTCGAGCAGTGCGCGGTCCTTGCGGTTCTTGATCGCGTCGTACACGAAGTAGCCCGGGGCCGCGGGCTGGCCCTCGGTGACCATCGCCACGAAAGCGTCCTCGGGCATCGGCTGCAGTGCGTAGTTCAGCTGACGCTGCTCGCCCATCGTGGACATGGTCTCCGTGGAGAGGTTCTTTCCGCAGGCGGAGCCGGCACCGTGCGCCGGGTACACCTTCGTGGCGTCGGGCAGCACCATGACCTTCTCGCGCAGCGACCGGTACAGGCTGCGCCCGAGGTCGTCGGCCGTGTGGCCCACCGACGCGAGCAGGTCCGGCCGGCCCACATCGCCGATGAACAGCGTGTCGCCGGTGAAGACGCAGGCGGGCTCGGTCGCCTCGGGGCCGTCGTAGGCGGTGATGCAGATCGACTCGGGGGTATGCCCGGGCGTGGCGAGGATCTGCAGGCGGACGTGACCGAGATCGATCCATGCCCCGTCGGCCAGCTTCATCGCCGCGAACTCGACCGGGGCCGCCTCGCCGAACACGATCTGGGCGCCGGTCGCGGCCGCCAGCTCGAGGTGCCCGCTGAGGAAGTCCGCGTGCAGGTGCGTCTCGATGACGTGGGTGATGCGCAGGCCGAGGTGCTCGGCATCGCGCACGTACTCGGCGATGTCCCGGCGCGGGTCGATGACGACCGCGGTGCCGCTGGCCTCGTCACCGACGAGGTAGGACGCATGGGACAGGCACTCGAGGTAGTACTGGTTGATGATCACGCGGTCTCCCGGGGTACTTGCGTAGTTGTCCGAATGTCCGTACATTAGCACCCGTGAGCCCCGCTGTCATCACCTCCCCGCCCCGCCGGCCGGACCGGACATCGCCCATCCCGCTGTGGGTCCAGGTCAGCACCGACCTGCGTCGGCGCTGCGGGACCGGGGCCTTCGCCGACGGCGTGCCGGGCGAGCTGGCCCTGTGCACCGAGTACGACGTCAGCCGCCACACCATCCGCGAGGCCCTGCGGGCGCTGCGCAGCGAGGGCGTCATCCTCAGCCAGCGCGGCCGCGGCTCGGTCGTCCGCTCCGGCTTCTCGCAGAACGTGGGCGCGGTGTACTCCCTCTTCCGCTCGATCGAGGACCAGGGGGCCGTGCAGGCCAGCGAGGTCCTGCGACTCGAGGCGACCGTGCACTCCCCCGCGGCCCGCGAGCTCGGGCTCCCGGACGATGCCCCTCTCGTCGTCCTCGAGCGCATCCGGCGCGCCGATGGCGAGCCGCTCGCCCACGACGTGTCCTGGCTCCCGCTCACCCTCGCCCACCCGCTGCTCGACGCCGACTTCGGCCGTACCGCGCTGTACGACGAGCTCGGTCGCCTCGGCGTCCACGTCGACGCGGGCAGCGAGCGGATGACGGCGATGATCCCCGACGACCGCATCGGCACGCTCCTGGACCTCGATCCCTGCGCGGCCACGCTCTTCATCGAGCGGCGCGCGACCGCGTCGGGGCAGCCCGTGGAGTGGCGCCAGACGCACGTGCGCGGCGACCGGTTCACCGTCGAGACCGACTGGACGACGGGATCCGGCCTCACCCTCTCCCTGTCCGGCACCAGCGAGCCCACGACAACCACCCCCACCAGCGAAGGACGATGACCATGACTGACGGATCCATCACCCAGATCTCCGTGAACGAGGTGGCGGGGCTGGTCGCCGCCGGAGCTGCCTTCATCGACGTGCGCGAGCACCAGGAGACGACGGCCGGGGCAGCCCCGGGTACGACCGTGCTGCCGCTGCAGTCGCTGACCGTCGACCAGGTCCCCACGGGCGTGCCGCTCGTGTTCATCTGCCGCTCCGGCCGCCGCTCGGACTCGGTGGCATCGGCCCTTGCCGGGATGGGCTACACGACCTACAACGTCGTGGGCGGCATGCAGGCGTGGGCCTCCGCCGGGCTGCCGGTCGTCGCCGAGGACGGCACGCCCGGGATGGTGCTCTAGCCGTGCTTGCCCTCGCGACCGGACTGTCCGTCTTCATCGGCATCGCCCTGGGCCTGCTGGGAGGCGGCGGGTCGATCCTCACCGTGCCCCTGCTGGTGTACGTCGCCGGCCTCAATGCGAAGGAGGCCATCGCCTCCAGCCTGTTCGTTGTCGGCGTGACGTCGATCGTCGGGCTCGTGTCGCACGCCCGCGCCGGGCGGGTCCGCTGGCGCACCGGCCTCATCTTCGGCGGTGCCGGCATGGTCGGCGCCTTCCTCGGCGGCAAGGTCGGCGTGCTTCTGCCCGGTGCGCTGCTGCTCATCGGCTTCGCCATCATGATGGCCATCACCGCCGTGGCGATGATCCGCGGCCGAAAGACCATCAAGGAGATCCACCACGGTGACCTGCCTGTGGCGCGCGTCCTCGTCGACGGCGTCGTGGTCGGCTTCGTGACCGGCATCGTCGGCGCGGGTGGCGGGTTCCTCGTCGTCCCTGCCCTCGCCCTGCTCGGTGGCCTGCCCATGCCGGTCGCGGTGGGGACCTCCCTCCTCGTGATCTCCATGAAGTCCTTCGCCGGCTTCGCGGGCTACGCGACGTCCGTCCAGATCAACTGGCAGGTCACGCTGCTGGTCACGGCCGGTGCCATCGTCGGCGCGTTCATCGGGAGCGCGGCGGCAGGCCGGGTGCACCCGGACCGGCTGCGCAAGGGCTTCGGCTGGTTCGTTCTCGTCATGGCGGTCTTCATACTCGTGCAGGAGATCGGGGACGACGTCCTCGCGTTCGGCACCTCCTCGGTGCTCCAGGGACTGCTTGTCGTCGTCGGCCTCGCGGCCCTGATCGGGGCCGTGCTCTACATCCTGACGCGTCCCCGCCCATCCGACACCGCCGCGAGCGTCGAGCCGGACGACCCTGCACCCGACGTCGCCCAGGAGCTCGAGCGTCAGGCGGGGTCCGGGCCCACGGCGAACCCGCCGCGCGCGTCGCCGTAGGAGCGCGGATCCTCCCGCGGCTCGAGATGCGTGTGCACCTGGGCACCGGGCAGCTCGCCGACGATGGCCTCCTCCACCTGCTCGAGCAGGTTGTGGCCCTCGGTCACAGTCCAGGTGCCGGGCACGAGGACGTGCATCGACACGAAGCGCTCCCGTCCGGCCTCACGCGTCTGGATCGCGTGGAAGTCGACCTCGCCCGTCTCGTGGGTGTGCCGCACCCGTCGAAGGGCGGCCGTCACCTTCTCGACGTCGGCGGCCGGCAGCGCGTGATCCATGAGACCGTCCATCGCGTGGCGCACCAGCCCCCACCCGGTCCACAGGATGTTCAGCGCGACCGCGATCGCCACCAGCGAGTCGAGCGGCAGCCAGCCCGTCACCGCGACGAGTCCGACGCCGACGACCACGCCCACCGACGTCCACACGTCGGTCAGCAGGTGCTTGCCGTCCGCCACCAGCGTCGATGACCGGTGCCGGCGGCCCGCCCGGAGAACCAGCCACCCGACAACGCCGTTGATCACGGTCGCCACGACGGTGATGGCCAGGCCCACGCCGAGCGCCTCGAGCGGCTGCGGGGTGATGAGTCGCTGCACCGCCGAAACGATGATGAGGACGGCGGCGACGAGGATCATCAGCCCCTCGGCGCCGGCGGAGAAGTACTCCACCTTGCCGTGGCCGAAGTGGTGCGAGTCGTCGGCGGGGCGCGCAGCGATCGTCAGCGCCACCAGCGCCAGCACGGCGGCGACGAGGTTGACGACGGACTCGAGCGCGTCCGACAGCAGCCCGACCGATCCGGTGAGCAGGTAGGCCGTCGACTTCAGCGCGATCGTCGTGACCGCCGCCGCGATCGACAGCCACGCCCAGCCGACCAGCCGGGGAACCGCGGGCGCGCTCACGTGCACAGCATGTCACCGTCGCGCACCACGTCGCCCAGCCGAACTCCGCCGTGCTCGTGCTCGGATGCGAGAGGGTGTGCGCATGACATCGAACGAGCCCGACCCCGCCACTGCCGACCTCGCGTACTCCTCGCTCGGCTCGCTCCTGTCGGCGATGAGCTCAGGAGACGTGACCAGCGCCGGCATCACCCGGGCGCTGCTCTCGCGGATCGAGGCGGTCGATGCGCCCGCGAGCGGACCGGCCCTGCGAGCAGTGCTCGCCCTCGCCGACGACGCGGTGTCCGTCGCCGAGGACCGGGACGGCGAGCGTGCTGCGGGGCACCTGCGCGGACCCCTGCACGGCGTGCCCGTGCTGGTGAAGGACAACATCGAGACGATCGGGCTGCCCGGCACGGCCGGCTCGCAGGCCCTTGCTGGCCGGACGGTGACGGAGGACGCCCCGCTCGTCGTGCGGCTCAGGGAGGCCGGCGCGGTGGTCCTGGGGTCCACGAACCTGTCCGAGTGGGCGAACTTCCGGTCCCCGCGATCCACCAGCGGCTGGTCCGGCGTGGGCGGGCTCACCGGCAACCCCTGGGCGCTGGACCGCAGCGCGGGTGGGTCATCCTCCGGATCGGGCGCTGCGGTCGCGGCGGGCCTCGCGCCCGTGGCCATCGGCACCGAGACGAACGGCTCCATCACCTGCCCGGCCGCGCTGAACGGCGTCGTCGGGCTCAAGCCGACGGTCGGCACTGTCTCGGCGCAGCAGGTCGTCCCGATCAGCGCCAGCCAGGACGTGCCCGGCCCGCTGGCCCGCTCGGTGGCCGACGCCGCCCTCGTCTACGAGGTCCTCTCGGGACGGGACGACTGCCTCGCCGCCTGCGCACCGGAGGCGGCCGCAGCCCTCCAGGTCGGGGTGGCCGAGCAGTGGCTGTCCGGGCACGCGGGGACCGATGCCCTCTTCGCATCCGCGGTCGACGTCCTCGCCGGCCTGGTCCGGGGCGTCCAGGCCGTGACGCTTCCGCCCAACGACTTCCAGGTGCACGAGGACCAGGTGACGGTGCTCGTGCACGAGATGGCCGACGATCTCGACGCCTACCTGGCGTCACGGCATGGGTCCGGCGTCCGCTCCCTCGCCGAGGCAGTCGCCTTCAACCGGGAGCACGCCGCCCTCGAGCTGGCCTACTTCGGGCAGGAGTACCTCGAGGCGGCCCTGGCGAGCGGCGGCCGCGCCAGCGGCGCCTACGGGCAGGCGCGGGAGCGCAACGTGGCCTTCGCGCGGGACGCCTGCCTCGGGCCGGCGTTCGCGTCCGGGGTGGACGTCATCGTCTCCCCCGCGTACCAGCCCGCCTGGAAGTCCGACCTCGTCCACGGCGACCAGGTGTCCGGCGGCGGCGCGAACTGCACCCCGCCGGCGATCCTGGGCTGGCCCATCCTCACCGTCCCGATGGGCACCGTCGACGGCCTGCCGGTCGGCTTCTCCATCGTCGGCCAGGCGCGCAGCGAGCCGCTGCTGATCGCCATCGGCCACGCGCTCGAGGGGGCGCTAGGCCTGGCCGGCTCCCCCGCGCTCCAGCCGGCCTGGCGAGCCCCCGACCGCGGCTGACCGCGCTTCTCAGGCCCCGAAGCCTCCCCATGACAGCGAACCGGCCGCGCCACCCGTGAGGGCGACGCGGCCGGTTCGGCCGAGCAGGAGCTAGCGCCGCTTCGGCGGGGTCAGCTTGACGTACTGCACTGCGACCTGGATGCCTGCGCCGCCCGCGGACGCCGGGATGCCCCAGGCGTACACGATGACGTTCTGGCCGGCCTTGACGGGCAGCGGAATGGGGCCGAGGGCGATGCCTGCCGAGCCGGCTCCGGCGAGACCCGCTGCGACCTGGTACGTGCCGCGGCCGAGCTTGGCCTGGGCCTGGTTCGGGTTGGTGAGCCCCGAGATCGCGACGTTGCCGTTCACGAACACGTCGACGGCCGGCGCCACAGCGATGTGGCGGACAGTGACGCGCCCGGTGTTCAGCGACGCCTTGGAGGCGAACTTGGTGATGGGGGCCTTGTTGTTGACGAAGACGTTGAGCACCGGGCCGACGACCGGAGGAGCCGAGAGGTTGGCGGTGACGGTGTAGTCACGACCGGCGGCCACGGTCGCCTGAGCGCTGAGGAGCGGGGTGCTCGCGCAGCCAGCAGCACCGGCGTGAACCGTCAGCGTGTAGGTGCCGGGCGCGACCTGGAGAGTCTTGAGCTCGCCGGGCGCGAAGTCGGGGATGAGCTCGACGGAGCCGTTGGCGCAGACGTCGACGATGCCGCCGGCGACGCCGAGGCCCGCGAGGACGGTGCCGGGGATGGCATGGAGGACCGAGACCGTCGCGGTCTTCGGCTTCTCGGCAGCTGCAGCCGGGCTGGTGGCCAGGACGGCCATGGGCAGCGCCACGGCGGCACCGGCCGCCGCCACGCGCAGGACACGCTTTCCGAACATGTGGATCCTTTCGTCGACCGCCCGAGAGCGGATCTTCGGTCGCCGGTGCGGGAGCCGCCCGTGCATGTGACGAACAACATACGGCCTGATTCGGGATTCCGCCTGTCGGGGACACCAGTGACGCTGGATCGGGGCTTCCCAGCAGGCAACGTACGACGCGAAGGCGGCGGGTCGCAACGCGGTTCGGGTGAGGTGCTAGCCCGGTCTGGCACGCTGCGGGCATGGCGCTCAACCGAAGTCGCAAGGCGGTCGCAGCCCGCCGGCGGAAGCGGCGCATGGGCAGGGTCGAGCATGACCTCAGCGACGAGCAGTGGACGGCGCTGCAGCTGGCGTGGGGCGGCTGCGCCTACTGCGGAGCGACCGGTCGGGCACTGCAGCGCGACTGCGTCCTGCCGATCTCACGCGGCGGCCGCTACACCCTCGACAACATCGCGCCGGCGTGCGCATCCTGCAACGCCAGCAAGTGCAACGACGAGGTCACCGGCTGGCTGCGGCGCAAGCGCCTCGACGAGCGCGCCTTCCTCGAGCGACATCTCTCGATCCAGGGCGAGCTCGCCCGGCGCTTCCCCACCGAACAGGGCTGATGCCTGACGCCGGCTACAGCTAGTCCTCGGTCTCGGCCTCCAGTGCGGCCAGCCCGGGCGCGACGGCCTCCGGACCCTTGGCCGCCTCCGTCGGTGCCCAGTGGCCCTCGGCCGCCATCTCAGCGGCCACCACAGCGTCGGTGTCGACCCCGTGCGCCGCGGCCGCCTGGACGGCGTCCGTCTCGGCTTCGCCGATGCCCCCGGCCATCTCGGCCATCGAGTGCTGGTCATGCGTCATGGTCGTGTCCCTTCTCGATGACCGCTGCTACCGGCGGCACCCGCCCAGTCTTGCCGCCGACGCCCGCTGATGCTCCCCGAAAGCCGCCTGAGGCCTTCAGGCGGCCATCCGCGCGGCCCAAGGCGTACCGTGGCGCCCGTCGGGAGGCGTGGGGTGTGACTGCTAGCCGGACGGGCACGCGGGCTGTCGTCGCCCTGTCGGCATTGGCCGTCGTGGGCACGCTCGCCGTGGGAACCGCAACGGCGTATCCCGAACGACAGCCGGCCGTGCTGGCGACCCCGACACCGATCCCCTTCGCCGCCCCGAGCCCGGCCAGCGGACTGCAGCCCAGCGGGCGCCTGCTGACCCCGGCGGGCGAGCAGGTCGCCCTCGGTCCGCTGCCGATGGGCGGTGCCGTCACCGACGACGGCCGCTTCCTGTGGACCGTCTCCTCCGGTGTCGCCACCAACGATGTCCGCATCGTCGACCTGGACACCCGCGAGGTGTGCGCCATCCTCGACCTGCCGGGAGCCTCGGGCGGGATCGCCCTGGACTCCGATCGGCAGCTGGCGTACGTGTCGGGGCTGCCCAATGCCCGCTGGCAGCCGACGAAGCTCTCGCTGCCGGGGGCCCGGGGGGACGTGGTGCACGTCTTCTCGTGGACGGATGACTGCGCGCAGGCGCGGGAGGTCCGCACGATCCCGCTGCCGCTGCCCGTCAACCCGCCGCTCACGCAGTCGTTCCCGCCACCGCGCGCGGGCCTGACCGCCTCGCCTTCGAACTGGCCCATGAAGCTCGCACTCACCCGCGATGGGGCCCGCCTGCTGGTGGCCCTCAACCTCAGCGACTCCGCGGCGATCGTCGACCTCGCGACCGACGCCGTGCGCATCGTCGCGGCCGGCGGGTATCCGTTCGGTGCCGCCACCGTGCCCGGCAGCGACCTCGGCCTCGTCTCCAACGAGGCGTCCGGAACGGTGTCGGTCATCGATCTGGCAGCCGGACGGGCGATCACCGACATCACCGTGGGCGCCCCCCTGTCCCACCCGCAGGGCATCGTCGTCAACCGCGCCGGGACCCGCGCCTACGTCGCCCTGTCCGCGTCCGACCAGGTGGTCGTCCTCAACCTCAGGTCGCTTGCGGTCCTCCGCACGATCTGGGTCGGCCGGTCCGCCGGCCTGGGCACCAAGCCCACTGCCCTCGCCCTCTCCCCCGACGAGCAGCGACTCTTCGTCGCGGAGTCCGGCGCGGACGAACTCGCTGTGATCGCCCTGCCCGGGTCCAGCACGGCCAAGGGCTCGGCATGGGAGATCGTGGGCCGCATACCGACGGCCGCCCAGCCGCAGGCGGTCGCCACCATCGAGGCTCGCGACGGACGGCCAGCCGGGCTCGTCTACGTGGCGGCCGAGGGCATGGGCATCGGACCCAACCCCAAGGGGCCGAACCCGACGCTGGCCTCCGACCCGATCTTCTGGGCCTTCTCCCCGAACGCCCCCTCCTTCAACGTCTTCGGCGGGTTCCAGTACGCGGCCAAGATGGTCCGCGGCCGCGCGGGCATCCTGCCGCTTCCCGACGACGCCGAGGTGCGAGCCCTGACTCCGGCCGCGTCACGCCAGCTCATCCCCACCAATGCCCAAGCAGCGCCGCCGGGATCACCCCTGCGCGCCGACGGACCCATCAAGCACGTGTTCTTCCTGGTGCGGGAGAACCGCACCTACGACCAGCTCCTGGGAGACGTCCCGGCCGGCAACGGGGACCCCAAGCTCACAGTCTTCGGCAAGGACGTGACGCCCAACCTGCACGCCCTCGTCGGCCGCTTCCCTCTGCTCGACGCGACGTTCGCCAACTCGGAGGCGTCGGTCCAGGGCCACTACTGGACCGCATCCGCGGGAGTGCCGGACTACGTGACGAGGAACTGGGTCCAGCAGTACGCGGGCCGGGGACGACCCAATGACTTCGGCACCTACGCGGTCACGTGGCCCGGCAACGGCTACCTGTTCAACCAGGCCGAGAAGCAGGGCATCAGCTACTTCAACTACGGCGAGGCCTTCAGCGGCGGCTTCCCGGAGATCGACGACCGCAACCGGACCCCCGCACTGCTCCGCAAGCAGATCGCGGTCCAGGCGAACTCCGACCTCGGCCCGCCCTTCACCGGCTGTTTCCCCAGCGACATGAGCATCGGCCAGGCGATGGACGGCGGGCAGATCTTCGACTCCTCCATGCCCGTCGGCGCGCCCCCCGGCGCCTACTCGCATGTGGACTGCTTCCGGGAGCGCTTCGAGGCGCAGCTCGCCAGCGGCACCGTCCCGGCACTGAACTACCTGACGCTGACGAGCGACCACACCCGCGGGACGCAGCCGGGCTTCCCTGTGCCCACCGCCATGGTGGCCGACAGCGACCTCGCCATCGGACAGCTCGTCGACCTGATCTCGCACTCGTCCGTCTGGCCCGAGTCGGCCATCTTCATCGTCGAGGACGACTCCCAGGACGGCGCGGACCACGTCAACGCCCATCGCATCCCCGTCGCCGTGGTCAGCCCGTACGCGAAGCGCGGCGCCGTAATCCACACCCGCTACGACCTCGTGTCGGTGGTCCGGTCGATGGAGCTCATCCTGGGCATGGATCCGCTGAGCATCAACGATGCGTCGGCGACCCCCATGTACGACGCCTTCTCGCCCACGCCGGTCAACTCGGCCCCCTACACGGCCATCGTCCCGGACGTCGACCTGATGGAGATGAACACGACCGCCTCGCCCGACTACGAGTGGAGCATGTCCCTGCCGCTCGAGGCCCCAGACCAGGTATCGCAGGCCGACCTCGACCGGATCCTGTGGCACTCGGTCTACGGTGCGGACTCCACGCCCCCGCCGCCCGGCCCCGGCGCGGAGGGTGAGAAGACCGGCGAGATGGACGAGGACTGACGGTCCCCTGCGCTGCCCGCTACCAGCCGGAGGTCCCCGGGCCACCCTTGAACGGGCCGACCACCCGTGAGGTGATCCAGCCTCCGTAGAAGGCCCCGGGCTGCGGTACGACCACCTCGTCGTCGACCCGGCACTCATCAACCCGACCGGCGTACAGCGCGACGTGGTCACGCAGGTTCTCGAATCCCGGCCAGGGCTCGGGGTACCCCCACGCGGCCTGCTCCGCCACCCTGCCGTCGGCGCCGACGATGTCGAAGTAGGCGGCATGGCCCTTGAACTCGCAGAACGAGGAGCCCGCCGCGGGACGCAGCGAACCGGGCGCGAAGTCCGCCACCGGGAGGTAGTAGGTCGGGGGATGGCTGGTCTCCAGCACCCGGATCGGGGCGCTGGTCCGGCACACCTCAGCGCCGCGGAACCGGACGACCACGGTCTCGGCCGTCGGATCCACCCGAGGCGGCCGCGGGAAGTCCCACACCGACTCCTGGTCGGGTCGCTGGCTGCTCGGGGGTTGGACGGGTCATGCCGCCATCGTGCCCTAGGAATCAAGCACTCGCACGATGGCCGCAGCCGCAGTCACGGATCACGCCTTCGCGAGGTGCGACACACCAGAAGGGCCGCCCTCAAGACGAGGGCGGCCCTTCCGGTGATGTGCGCCGAGGGGTCTCGACGACGGTC
>CAVOWW010000017.1:0-26058 GCA_963700255.1 uncultured bacterium
CCCCAGACGAACTGCTGGATCGCCAAGTCGCCCAGCCGGCGATGGCCATCCCGCTGATGTTCAGGATCAGGGTCAGGGCGCTGCCCCACACCTCCGACCAGAGCCCGAACACGGCCGCGACGGCGATGTTCCCCGAGGCCGGAATGGTCGTCACGGAGATGAACACCCCGACCAGGCCGCCCGAGCGTGCCGAGGTCAGTGCAAGGACCCCGGCCGCGCCGGCGATGGCCGCGACGGTGAGGGACCACGCGTTCGGCGTGAAGATGAACGATGTGCCCGGGCGGTTCTCGGTCAGGATGTCGGAGTACTCGAACAGGCCGAGTGCCGCGCCCACGGCCGTCACCGCTGCCACGACCGCGATCGAGAACGAGAAGCCGAGGACGAGGGTCCGGAGCGCCTGGCGGAAGAGGTGCCCTCGTCGCCGGACGAGCCCGACCCCGAGGGCGGCGATCGCGACGAACTCGGGGCCGAGCACCATCGCCCCGATGATCAGGATCACCGAGTCGGTGATGATCGCGATGCCGGCCAGCAGGGTCGCCAGCACCATGAAGCTGAGGTACGTCCAGGTGAGTGCGGATTCCTCGTAGGCCCGCTCGATGACGTCCGTCCACACGACCGCGTCCGCGCTCGAGCCGGGTGCGCGCACTTCGGCCATGCGGGCGCTCTGCGAGATCCAGGTGGTGACGGGGATGAGCTGGATCGTCCCTCGATCCTGAACGCCCAGCGCCATGAGGTCGTCGACGACCGGGTTGACGGCCTCGCGGGGCAGGTCCGCCTCGATCACGTCCCCAGGGGGGGACAGGCTCGCGCCGGCATGGACGATCAGCGTGCTGGCGGAGGGGTTGGCGGCGAGGAGGTCGGTCACCCCCCTCGACAGGTCCGCCGGGCAGCACACCCGCACCGTGATCACGGAGCAATTGTGAGGCTGGGTGCCCGCCCGTGGAGGCATTCCGTGCTCGTCCGGTGCGTCGTCCCGCACGGGGATCGGGCGTGAGCCGATCGAAGGGTCGGCGAGAACGGTTCGGGAGTTCCCGCGCGTAGGCTGCTCCTCATGTGCGGAATCGTCGGGTACGTAGGTCAGAAGCAGGCTCTCGAGATCATCGTGGCCGGCCTGCGCCGCCTGGAGTACCGCGGCTACGACTCCGCGGGCGTCGCGGTGATCAGCGATGGCGCGCTCGAGGTGCGCAAGAAGGCCGGCAAGCTCGCCAACCTCGAGACCCTGCTCGGCAGCGATCCCATGCCCGACTCGACCACGGGGATCGGGCACACCCGCTGGGCCACCTACGGAGGGCCGACTGACAGCAACGCCCACCCCCATGTGAGCCAGGACCGCCGGGTCGCCGTCATCCACAACGGGATCATCGAGAACTTCGCCGAGCTGCGTGACGAGCTCACGGCCGCGGGCATCCTGCTGGCATCCGAGACCGACACCGAGGTGGTCGCCCACCTGCTGGCCGCGGAGCTGCCGCTCGCCGACGACGACCTGACCGAGGCCATGCGGCGGGTGTGCCGACGGCTCGAGGGCGCCTTCACCCTGCTGGCGATCGACCGTTCGCAGCCCGATCTCGTTGTCGGTGCACGACGCAACTCCCCGCTCGTCGTCGGCGTCGGGGTGGGGGAGAACTTCCTCGCCTCCGATGTCGCGGCGTTCGTGGACCACACTCGCGAGGCGCTCGAGCTCGGGCAGGACCAGGTCGTGACCATCACGCCGACCTCCGTCGAGATCACCGACTTCGCGGGCGCTCCAGTCGAGGGCCGGCCGTTCACCGTCGACTGGGACACGTCGGCCGCCGAGAAGGGCGGCTACGACCTGTTCATGCTGAAGGAGATCGCGGAGCAGCCGAAGGCCGTCGCCGACTCCCTGCGGGGACGCATCAGCAAGGACTCCCGCCTCCAGCTCGACGAGACCCACATCGACGAGGGCATCCTCCGCTCCATCAACAAGGTCATCGTCATCGCGTGCGGCACGGCCGCGAATGCCGGCATGGTCGCGAAGTACGCGATCGAGCACTGGACCCGCCTGCCGGTCGAGGTCGAGCTGGCGAGCGAGTTCCGCTATCGCGACCCGATCGTCGGTCCGGACTCGCTGGTCATCGCCATCTCGCAGTCGGGGGAGACGATGGACACCCTCATGGCCCTGCGGCACGCCAAG
Organism: uncultured bacterium; assembly: GCA_963700255.1. GTDB lineage: Bacteria > Actinomycetota > Actinomycetes > S36-B12 > S36-B12 > UBA10649. Next base: position 2,153 of record CAVOWW010000017.1, read on the forward strand.
GCGCAGGGGGCCAGGACCCTCGCCATCTGCAACACCGTCGGCTCGACGATCCCGCGCGAGTCGGACGCCGTCCTGTACACCTATGCCGGCCCCGAGATCGCGGTCGCATCGACGAAGGCGTTCCTCACCCAGATCATCGCCGCCTACCTCGTGGGCCTGTACCTCGCGCAGGTGCGCGGGACCATGTTCGAGGACGAGATCCGGTCCGTCCTCGACGAGCTGGACGACATGCCGAGCAAGGTCGACCTCGTGCTCGACACCACCGAGCCGGTGCGCGCGCTCGCTCGTGAGCTCGCGGGCTCGTCCTCGGTGCTCTTCCTCGGCCGCCACGTGGGCTTCCCCGTCGCGCTGGAGGGGGCCCTCAAGCTCAAGGAGCTCGCCTACATGCACGCGGAGGGCTTCGCGGCCGGCGAGCTGAAGCACGGCCCCATCGCCCTGATCGAGGAGGGCGTCCCCGTCATCGTCATCGTCCCCTCGCCGCGCGGCCGGGCCGTGCTGCACGACAAGATCGTGTCCAACATCCAGGAGGTGCGGGCCCGGGGGGCTCTCGTCATCGCCATCGCCGAGGAGGGGGACGAGTCGATCAACGCCTTCGCTGACCACATCGTTCGCATCCCGGTGGTCCCGACCCTGATGCAGCCGCTTGTCGCCACGGTGCCCCTGCAGGTGTTCGCCTGCGAGATGGCGACGGCCAAGGGCCACGATGTCGACCAGCCTCGCAACCTCGCCAAGTCCGTCACGGTGGAGTAGCGCTGTTCCCCGACCCCGCGTCTCCCGGGCCCGCCCTTGACCTCGCCGGGCTGGAGACCGTCGTGGGCGTCGGTGTCGACGTCGTCGACACCGACCGATTCGCCGCGGTGATCGCGCGCACTCCTCGTCTCGTCCCGCGGGTGTTCACCGAGAGGGAGATCGAGCTCTCCGGCGGAGCAACTCCCGGCCCGCGTCACTGGCCGCCCGCTGGGCGGCGAAGGAGGCCGTGGCCAAGGTGCTCGTCGACAACCGCGGCCTCCAGTGGCATGACTGCGAGCTCGTCGCCGGGCCCCTCGGCGAGCCCCTCCTCCAGATGAGCGGGACGGTCGCGGCGGCGGCTGCCGCGCGCGGCATCGAGTCATGGCTGGTCTCGCTCAGCCATGATGGTCACATGGCCATCGCCTTCGTCGTCGCCACGCGCGCGCACGGCGCCCCATGATCCCCGTCCACAGCGTCGGCCAGGTGCGGGCCGCCGAGGAGGAGGCGTTCCGCCTCGTTCCTGACGGCGCGCTCATGCAGCGTGCGGCCCACGCCCTGTCCATCTCCTGTGCCGGCCTGCTGGCCGAGGCCACGGGTCGCGTCACGGGGACGAGGGTGGTCCTGCTCGTCGGCTCGGGCAACAACGGCGGGGACGCGCTCTGGTCGGGAGCCCTGCTCGCAGCCCGCGGGTGCCGCGTCGACGCCGTCTGCCTGTCCGACCGCGTCCATGAGGAGGGCACGCGTGCCCTGGCTCGGGCCGGCGGTCGACTGCACCGGTGGCACGAGGACGATCCATCGATCGTCTCGTTGGTCCATGCGGCCGACCTGGTCGTCGACGGGATCCTGGGCATCGGCGGCGCTGGCGGACTGAGGCCCGACGCCGTCGCTCTGGTGAGCGCCGTCGACGAGGCCGAGGCGATCGTGGTCGCTGTCGACCTCCCGAGCGGTGTCGATGCCGATTCCGGTGTCGTTGCGGGCGTCGCGGTCACCGCCGATCTGACGGTGACCTTCGGGGCCATGAAGCCCGGACTGCTCGTCGCGCCGGGGTGCTTCCACTCCGGCGCCGTCCAGCTCGTCGACATCGGGCTCGACCTCGCCGCGCCTGTCGCATCCGTCCTGGAGGGGGCCGACGTGGCCGGCTGGGTGCCCGAGCCGGCCGAGGATGCCTACAAGTACCGCCGCGGGGTGGTGGGGGTGGCCGCCGGATCGCGGCCGTATCCGGGAGCCGCCCTGCTCGTCACCGACGCGGCGCGGTCCTCGAACGTGGGGATGGTGCGCTACCTCGACCGGGCCGACGGCAACGCTGGGGTCGTCGTGGGCCGCTTCCCGGATGTCGTGGTCGACGGCCAGCCGCCCGCAGAGCAGGCACGCGTCACCGGCTGGGCATGCGGCTCGGGCTTCGTCGGCGACGGTGCCGACGAGGCGGCCGTCCGGGCGGTTCTCGAGGCGACTGTGCCGGTCGTCCTCGATGCCGGTGCCCTCGACGTCGTCGCGGGCTCGGCGGACATCCGGGCAGCCATCGCTGATCGGGCCGAGCGGGGCCGGCCCACCGTCCTCACCCCTCACGAGGGGGAGTTCGAGCGGCTGCAGCCGGGCGCGCTCGCCTCCCTCGGGCGGCTCGATGCGGCCCGCGCCGCGGCCGCATCGCTGCAGGCGATCGTCGTCCTCAAGGGTCCCGGCACGCTCATCGTCGATCCGGAGGGGAACGGCTTCATCGACACCGAGGGCACCGCCGACCTCGGCACCGCCGGCTCGGGCGACGTGCTGACGGGTGTCGTGGCTGCGGTGCTGGCCGCGGCCTGGTCGGACGGCTGTCGCGACAACGCCGCCTTCACCGAGGCGACGGCTGCCGCGGTCTGGCTGCACGGCCGCGCGGGCCGCGAGGCTGCGGTCACCTCGCCGGTCACCGCGACCGACATCGCCGGCGCCATCCCGGCGGCGATCCGGGCCGCCCGATCCGGCGACGCCTGATGAGGCGTGCAGCCGCAGTCATCGACCTCGGCGCCCTCCGGGCGAACCTCCGGACGGTGCAGGCGCTCGCGGGCAACGCGACCGTCATGGCCGTCGTCAAGGCCGACGCCTACGGGCACGGCATGGCGCCCGTGGCCCGCGCAGCGAGACGATCCGGGGTGGAGTGGCTCGGCGTGGCACTGCCGTCGGAGGCGCTGGCCCTCCGGGCCAACGGTGATCAGGGCCGAGTCCTCGCCTGGCTGTGGTCCCCTGGCGATCCGGCCATCGCCACGTGTGTTCGCGAGGGCATCGACCTGTCCGTCTCGAGCAGCTGGGCGCTGGCGGAGGTCGCCCAGGCTGCGCGCAGGGTCGGGGCTCGCGCGCGCATCCACGTCAAGGTCGACACTGGCCTCTCCCGGAACGGCGTCGCCCCCGACCAGCTGGCGGGCCTCCTGCAGGAAGCGCTCAGCGCCATGATCGACGGGCTCGTCGACATCGAGGGCATCTGGTCGCACCTGGCGGACGCGGACACCCCGGGGGCACCGTCGGTGCAGCGCCAGCTCGAGCGCTACCTCGACGCGCTCGAGCAGGCCGAGTCCGTCGGGATCCGCCCCCGGCTCCGTCATCTCAGCAACAGCGGAGGCCTGTGGGCGCACCCCGAGCTGCGCTTCGACCTCGTCCGCACCGGCATCGCGATGTACGGCCTCACTCCTGCGCCGGTCCTGGGAACGGCGGCGGATCTGGGCCTCGTCCCGGCGATGTCGCTGGTCGCCCGGCTGGCGCACGTCAAGGGGATCGAGTCCGGCACGTCGGTGTCCTACGGCGGCACCTGGACCGCCGATCGGCCGACGGCGGTGGGCCTGGTGCCGCTCGGCTACGCCGACGGCATCCCTCGGGCGGCCGGCAACCGTGGGCGGGTGTCGGTCGACGGGCGCCTGCGTCCGATCCTGGGTCGGGTCGCCATGGACCAGTTCGTCATCGACCTCGGTGACGGGGACCTGCCGCACGTGGGCGACGATGTGTATGTGTTCGGACCAGGTCGGCATGGCGAGTGGACGGCGGATCACTGGGCCGACACCCTCGACACCATCGGGTACGAGATCGTCACCCGGATCGGTTCGCGCGTGCCGCGTGAGTACGTGGAGGTGGAGTCATGACCGCGGAGGTCACACCTGCCCTGCGGATGGCGGGGCGCGGGCTGCTCGCGGCGGGGGCGCTCGCGGCCGGGGCGGCCCTCGGTGCCGTGGCGGAGCGGTCGCTGCTGCGGGCGAGCGGAGCACCGGATCCACGCGACGAGCCGGCCGACTTCGGCACCCTGCGCGGTGATGTGCGGTCAGTCGAGGCATCGGACGGCACCGCACTGCACGTGGAGGTCGACGAGTGGGCCGACTCTGCCGATGGCGCAGCGGCGGACGCGCTCACCGTGGTGTTCGCGCATGGCTACGCGCTCAACCTCGACTCATGGCACTACCAGCGCCGGGCGCTCCGCGGGAAGGCCCGCCTCGTGCTGTACGACCAGCGCAGCCACGGCCGCTCGCAGCGGGCCGAGTTCGACACGCACCACGTCGACCAGCTCGGCAGCGATCTCGGGGCGGTGATCGATGCCGTCGCACCTGCAGGGCCGCTGATGCTCGTCGGCCACTCGATGGGCGGGATGACCATCATGGCCCTCGCTGCCCAGCGGCCTGAGCTATTCGCCGAGCGCGTGTACGGCGTCGCCCTCATCGCGACCACGGCCGGCGGCCTGTCGAGCGGGCAGCTCGGGCTGCCGCCCGGCGTCGGCGCCGTGTTCCATCGCATCGCACCGCCGGTGGCGGCCGCGATCGCCCGCCGCAAGGGCCTGGTGGACAAGCTCCGCTGGAGCCATAGCGACCTGGGGCTCCTGCTCACCCGTCTCTACTCGTTCGGCTCCACCGCCACCGACCAGGCGAGTCGGTTCGTCGCCAGCATGGTGTCGGCCACTCCCATCGACGTGGTCGCGGAGTTCCTCCCCGCCCTGCAGGAGCATGACAAGCGCGCGGTGCTGGGCGTGTTCCAGGGCGTCGAGCTGCTGGTGATCGTCGGTGACAACGACCGCCTGACGCCACAGGAGCAGAGCGCCGAGATCGTCCGGCACGTGCCGGGAGCCGAGTACGTGATCGTTGCCGACAGCGGCCACATGCTGACGCTGGAGAAGCACGAGGAGGTCGACGCGCACCTGGTGTCCCTCCTCGATCGGGTCCGCCGCGACATCGCAGCCGAGGCGTCCGACGGGGCAGCGTGACGCCGACGCCGCTGACCGTCATCGTCCCGACGGCCGACGCGATGCGTGACCTCGGCGCCGCCATCGGCCGGGCCTGCGGCGGCGGCGACGTGCTCATCCTCAGCGGTGACCTCGGGGCCGGCAAGACGACGTTCACCCAGGGCATGGCCCGGGGGATGGGCATCGAGGAGCCTGTCACCAGCCCGACCTTCGTCATCGCCCGGGAGCACGCGAACGCCCGGGGAGGACCCGGCCTCGTGCACGTGGACGCCTACCGGCTCGGGTCCAGGCTCGAGCTCGACGACCTCGATCTCGACGCGGATCTCGAGCACACGGTGGTCGTCGTGGAGTGGGGCGGCGGCCTGGCCGAGGGGCTCGCAGACGCATGGCTGGACCTGGTGCTGTCGCGATCCGATGACGACCATGACGAGGCCCGGGTCGTCGTCATCACACCGCACGGCTCCCGCTGGGACGGCGTCCTCACGGTCGAGGCCCTGGTAGAAGGGGCGAGCGGATGATCCTCGCCCTCGACACGTCGAGCGCCCGCACGTCCGTCGCGGTCGTCGACGGGCGGCACGTCGTGGCCGAGGCCTCCCACCTCGACGCCCGTCGCCATGCGGAGGTGCTGGCGCCGCTCCTGGCCGACGTCATCTCCGGGGTCGAACGCGAGAGCATCTCCGCCATCGCGTGCGGCGTCGGTCCGGGCCCCTACACCGGGCTCCGGGTCGGCATCGCCACCGCGCTGGCGGTCGGCATCGCGTGGCAGGTGCCCGTGCACGGCATCTGCTCGCTGGACGCCGTCGCCGCCGCCGCGCTGGACCTGGAGCCTGCCCCCGGCGGCCTGTGCGTCGCGCTCGACGCTCGGCGAAATGAGGTCTACTGGGCCCGGTACTCGGGTGACGGGGTCCGCCGCCACGGGCCGAGGGTCAGTGCGCCGGCGCTCATCGACCCCGAGCTGCGCGCCGCGGCGTGGGCCGGCAATGGCGCCGTGATCCACGCCGACCTCTTCGGCACCCTGCTCGCCGCTGCCAGCGACGAGGCATCGGGTGCCGCCTTCCCGCAGGCGGCCTGGATCGGGCGGCGGGCGTCCGCGCTCCTGGCCGCGGGGGTTCCCGAGTCCGTGGCGGACGTGGTGCTGGACGCGCACGGCGACGACAGCGGGGCGACGGCGCACGCCCTGGGCGAGGCCATGCTGCTGCCGCCGCGCCCGCTCTACCTGCGACGCCCGGATGCCGTGGCGGCCCGCGCATGACCGCCGAGCTGATCCCGATGCGGTGGTGGCACCTGCCGCAGGTGCGGGCCATCGAGGTCGACCTCTTCCCGACGGACCCGTGGTCGACCGAGCAGTTCTGGCAGGAGCTCTCGCAGCCGACGCGCACGTACCGGGTCGCGGTCGAGGGGGACGAGGTCGTCGGCTACGCGGGCACGTTCGCGATGCCGCCTGACGCCGATATCCAGACGGTCGCCGTCCGCGCAGATCGGCAGGGGCAGGGCATCGCCCGCCGGCTGCTGGTCGCGCTGCTCGACCAGGTCGAGCAACGGGGTGCGACGCACACCCTGCTCGAGGTGCGCGCCGACAACGCGGGTGCGCTGGGCCTGTACGAGTCGCTGGGCTTCGCGCGGATCAGCGAGCGCCGCCGGTACTACCCCGATGGCGGCGATGCGCTCATCCTGCGACGGGCCGCCCGCGAGCAGGACCGAGGCGACGCATGACGAGCCGCGCGGCCGACCCGCTGGTGCTCGGCATCGAGACCTCCTGCGACGAGACCGGCATCGGGATCGTCCGTGGCCACGAACTGCTGGCCAACGAGATCGCCTCCAGCGTCGACGAGCACGCACGCTTCGGCGGTGTCGTCCCCGAGGTGGCCAGCCGTGCCCACCTCGAGGCCATCGAGCCGGCGCTGCACCGGGCCTGCGCGACCGCCGGAGTGACGCTGCGCGACGTCGACGCCATCGCCGTGACGGCCGGCCCGGGCCTCGTCGGCGCTCTGCTCGTCGGCACGGCCACGGCGAAGGGCCTGGCCGTGGCGCTGGGAGTGCCCGTGTACGGCGTGAACCACCTCGCCAGCCACGTCGTGGTCGACGAGCTGCAGCACGGCCCGCTGCCCGACCCGACGATCGGCCTGCTCGTGTCGGGGGGTCACTCGTCGCTGCTCCTCGTCGCCGATGACGCGTCGACGATCACCCCGCTGGGGCAGACGCTCGACGACGCCGCCGGTGAGGCGTTCGACAAGGTCGCGCGACTGCTGGGCCTGCCCTTCCCGGGCGGCCCGTGGATCGATCGGGTCGCGGCCGAGGGCGATCGCGATGCCATCGCCTTCCCGCGCGGGCTCAACGGACCCGGCGACCGCGAGCGGTACCCCTTCGACTTCAGCTTCTCGGGCCTGAAGACGGCGGTGGCCCGCTGGGTGAGAGCGCGAGAGGCAGCCGGGGAGCCGGTGCCGGTCGCCGACGTCGCCGCGTCCGTCCAGGAGGCCATCGTCGACGTCCTCACGGCCCGGCTCGTCGCGGCCTGCGCCGCGCACGGGGTCGAGCACGCGGTCGTGGGCGGGGGAGTGGCGGCGAACTCGCGGCTGCGGGCCCTCGCGCAGGAGCGGTGCGACGCGGCCGGGATCGAGCTGAGGGTGCCCCGTCCGTCGCTCTGCACCGACAACGGGGCCATGGTGGCGGCCCTCGGCTCGAGGCTCGTGCGCAGCGGGGTACCCGCCTCCCCGCTCGACTTCGCCACGACGTCGTCGCTGCCGGTGACCCTTCGGGCCTGGTGACGGCACCGTCTGGTCCCGTTAGTATCACGGGCAACAGAAGAAACTTCTGGCTCACCGGTCCCGTTGTCCCGCGGGGTCGGCTTCCCCTGGGCGAGGAGGCCTCGTGGCCGTGTTCCGTGCCCGGGCACTCGCCGTCGCGGCGGGCGTCCCGGCCTCGTTCGCCCTGCTGGCCGGCCTGCTGACGGTCGCCTCCCCCATGACCGTGGCCACCGCCGCCGAGCCGGTGCCGGTCGCGATCGACGTGCCGGTCGCGATCGCGTGCCGGCCGTGCCGGCCAGGGCGTGGTCGGTGACGCGCACCCTCGTCCGGACCACGCGACCGCCGATGGCCGTGTCCTTCGGGGTGCCATCCGCCGATCCGGTCGCCTTCATCACGATCGACGACGGCGTCACCAAGGACATGCGGGGACTGCGCTTCGTCGAGGTCAACCGGCTGCCGGTCACGGCGTTCGTCAGCGCGTGGACCGTCAAGGACCGGGCCCGCTACTTCCAGCGGATCACGCGATGGGGGAGCGTGCAGAACCACTCCGCCACGCACGCCAGCCTCGCGCGGTCGGCCACGGACCTCGACCACGAGATCTGCTACAGCCAGCGAGCGCTCGCGCGGTCCTTCGGCACGAGGCCATGGATGCTCCGCCCTCCGTACGGCGCCGGGTACGCCCGGCAGGAGACCCAGGTCACGGCCGCCCGCTGCGGCATCAGCGAGTTCGTGATGTGGGACGCGGTGGTCGAGGACGGGCGGCTGACCGAGGTCGGCAACGGCCTGCGACCCGGGGCCATCGTCCTGCTGCACTTCACCCCGGGTCTTGAGGAGGACCTGCGCGCGGCGGTGAGGGCGATGCGCAAGGCGGGCCTGACGCCGGCTGACCTCGCCGACTACCTGCCACCTCCCGCAGCCGACCCCGCACCGTGAGAGCGTGTGCGGCATGACGCACGCGTGGACTGATCTCTTCGGCACGGCGCCGGTCGTGGTGGACGGCGGGCTCTCGACGCAGCTGGCCCTCCTCGGCGAGGACACCTCGGGAATCCTGTGGACCGGCCGCGTGCTGCTCGACAATCCGGATGCCGTGCAGCGTGCGCATGCGGACTTCGTGGCCGCCGGTGCACGGGTCGTGATCACCGCGAGCTACCAGGTTTCGCGATGGGGCTTCGAGCAGGCGGGGATGGCGGCGGACGAGGCTGATGCCGCGCTCCGCGCGAGCACGACTGCCGCACGGGCGGCGGTGGACGGCGTCCCCGGGTCCGGCGCGAAGGTGGCGGCGAGCATCGGCCCGTACGGCGCGATCCTGCACGACGGCTCGGAGTACCGCGGCCGGTACGGGCGCACCCACCGCCAGCTCGTCGACTTCCATCGCGAGCGGCTCGACGTCCTCGCCGCCACTGGCCCGGACCTGCTGGCCATCGAGACGATCCCGGACGTCGACGAGGCGGCTGCGCTGGTGGAGGCGCTCGCCGACCACCCGGATCTCCCGGCGTGGATGAGCTTCTCGGCCATGGATGATGCGCGCACCTGCGCGGAGCAGCCGATCGAGGAGGCGGTCGCGGTGGCGTCCTCGTCGCCGTCGGTCATTGCCGTCGGCATCAACTGCACCGACCCGCGTCACGTGCGGAACCTCGTGGAGCGGATGAGAGCCGCGGCCTCGCTGCCGATCGTCGTCTACCCCAACGCGGGCGGCGAGTGGGATGCGAGCGACGGCCTGTGGCATGGGACGACGGCTGACGGCGGTGCCGCATTCCCCGAGCGGGTCGTGCAGGGATGGATCGACGCGGGGGCGATCGCCGTCGGCGGATGCTGCGGAACGGATGCCCGCTCGATCAGCCGGGTGGCCGCCGTCCTGGCTGCGTCAGCAGGCTGAGCGCCCGCCCGTCCCGCCTCGTCATCACGAGCACGCGGTCGGGTCCTTCCGTGACGCCGAGCGATCGCAGCACCGCTCGCGGCTCCGCTGCGACGTCGCGCGACTTCACGGTGAGCCGCGACACCCCGAGGTCGACGAGCTGGCGGCGCTGCTGCCGTGCGCTGCCCGCCAGCTCGGCCAGCACGAGGTAGCTGCGCAGGGCGGGGCTGCTGGCCGGCCTGTCACCGGTGAGCCAGCTGCTGTCGGCATCGACCGCCGACAATCCCTGCTGAGCGGCCAGCGCGGCCACTGCACCCGCGCGCACGACGGCGGGATCCGGCTCGTGGACCCAGGTGCCGATGACGTCCGCGCGAGCGCACGACAGCAGTGGATCGGCGTCGATCACGGTCGGCGGGGGCGGCGTCATGACGACCGCCCGCCGTGCAGTCCCGGACAGCGCCCACGATGCCAGCGAGCACTCGACCACGGTGCGGTCGACGCTCACCCACTCGGCCTCCCAGCCTGACGGCGGGGTGAAGCCCGGGGCGACCTTGGCAGCCACCCGGGGATGGTCGAGCGAGTTCAGGGACGACCACGGCGGAGACCATCGCTCGGGGTCGCGCTCGGGTCGGCTGCGCGCGGACACCGAGTCGCGGGGACCGAGCGGGTCTCGCCTCGCCGGGTCGACGAACACGATGTCGGCAGGAGCGAGGCCGGCCAGCAGCCCGGCGAGCACGCCGGGCTCGGTGGCGTCCGCGACGACGACAGTGGCGTCCGGGCAGTTGTGGGCGAGGAACAGCGCCACGACGCGATCGCGCTCGACGGCCGTCACGTCCAGGCCCGCCGCCAGGCACGCCGCCGTGTCGAACCCGAGCCCTGCGGTCAGGTCCAGGACCCGGCGCGCCCCCGCGGACGCGAACCTGCGGGCACGCCGGGCCGCCACATCGGGGCGGGTGCCCTGCTCGAGCCCGTCACGGGTGAGCAGCAGGCGTCCCTGAATCCCGTAGCGATCCTCGGCCAGCCGCATCAGCGTGGCCTGCTCGAGCACCGCCGCCGCCTGGGACGTGTCGAGGCCGGGGAGCCGGCGGCGCAGCAGGCTGCCGGCAGCCAGGGGATCCGCGCCGTGCGTGTCGACCGCGAGCCGGGCGGCCTCGAGGGCGGCCACCGCGGCGGGAGAGGCCAGCCAGCGGGCGATCGCCTCCCGGTCGCGCTGGTCCGTCACGGGCTCATTGTGCTCCGCTCCCGGCGTGCCACCGTTGGCACTCGACTTGACGGAGTGCTAATCCCTGCGTACTGTCTGATCTGGCACTCCCCGCCGGGGACTGCCAGACCCAGCCGTGCGCCGCCCGCAAGGACGGCCCCACCGACATCTTCGGAGGATGCAACCGTGTCGGTCTCCATCAAGCCGCTCGAGGACCGCATTCTGGTCCAGACCCTCGACGCCGAGCAGACCACTGCCTCGGGCCTCGTGATCCCTGACACCGCCAAGGAGAAGCCCCAGGAGGGCAAGGTCCTGGCGGTTGGTCCCGGCCGATTCGATGAGGATGGCGAGAAGCGCATCCCGCTCGACATCAAGGTCGGCGACACCGTCATCTACAGCAAGTACGGCGGCACCGAGGTGAAGTACAACGGCGAGGAGTACCTCCTCCTCTCCGCTCGCGACGTGCTCGCCATCGTCGAGAAGTAAGAACTCTGCGGGCTGGCCCGTCGTCGCGCACACGCGCGCACGGCGGGCCTACCCATCTCTGTCCTGCACGACACCGCACCACCTGTGGGAGAAACTGACTGATGGCCAAGATCCTGGAATTCGACGAGGACGCCCGGCGCAGCCTCGAGCGCGGCGTGAACGCACTCGCCGACGCCGTGAAGGTGACCCTCGGCCCGAAGGGCCGCAACGTCGTCATCGACAAGAAGTGGGGCGCGCCCACGATCACGAACGACGGCGTGACCATCGCTCGCGAGATCGAGCTCGAGAATCCCTACGAGAACCTCGGTGCCCAGCTGGCCAAGGAGGTCGCCACCAAGACCAACGACGTCGCCGGTGACGGCACCACCACGGCGACCGTGCTGGCCCAGGCGATGGTCCGCGAGGGCCTGAAGCAGGTCGCGGCAGGCGCGTCCCCGCTCGACCTCAAGCGCGGCATCGAGAAGGCTGTCGCCGCGGTGAAGGCGCAGCTGCTCGAGAACGCCCGCGAGGTCGCCGACAAGAGCGAGATCGCCAACGTCGCCACCATCTCGTCGCAGGACCGTGAGATCGGCGAGCTCATCGCCGACGCGTTCGACAAGGTCGGCAAGGACGGCGTCATCTCCGTCGAGGAGTCGAGCACCCCGTCCCTCGAGCTCGAGTTCACCGAGGGCATGCAGTTCGACAAGGGCTTCATCTCGGCCTACTTCGTCACCGACCCCGACCGCATGGAGACGGTGTTCGAGGACGCCAGCATCCTGCTCGTCCAGGGCAAGATCTCGTCGGTGCAGGAGCTGCTGCCGCTGCTCGAGAAGGTCGTCCAGGCCGGCAAGCCGCTGCTGATCATCGCCGAGGACGTGGAGGGCGAGGCGCTCTCGACCCTGGTCGTCAACCGCATCCGTGGCACGTTCACGTCGTGCGCCGTCAAGGCGCCCGCGTTCGGTGACCGCCGCAAGGCGATCATGCAGGACCTCGCGATCCTCACCGGCGCGCAGGTCGTGGCGCCCGAGGTCGGGCTCAAGCTCGACCAGGTCGGGCTCGAGGTGCTCGGCAGTGCGCGTCGTATCGTCGTCACCAAGGACAACACGACGATCGTCGACGGTGGTGGCGAGTCCGCCGACGTCGAGGCGCGCATCGCGCAGATCCGCGCCGAGATCGAGCGCAGCGACTCCGACTGGGATCGCGAGAAGCTCCAGGAGCGGCTCGCCAAGATCGCCGGCGGCGTCGTCGTCATCAAGGTGGGCGGCCACACCGAGGTCGAGCTCAAGGAGAAGAAGCACCGCATCGAGGACGCCGTGTCTGCGACGCGCGCGGCCATCGAGGAGGGCATCGTCTCCGGCGGCGGCACCGCGCTGGTGCAGGCCGCGCACGTGCTCGACGGCGATCTCGGGCTCACGGGCGACCAGGCCACCGGCGTCGGCATCGTCCGGCGTTCGATGGCCGAGCCGCTGCGGTGGATCGCGGAGAACGCCGGCGAGCAGGGCTACGTCGTCGTCTCCAAGGTCGCCGAGCTGCCGGCCGGCCACGGCCTCAACGCGGCCACCGGCGAGTACGTCGACCTCGTCGCCGCCGGTGTCATCGACCCGGTCAAGGTGACCCGCTCCGCGCTGGAGAACGCGGCCTCGATCGCGGCCATGCTCCTCACGACTGAGGCGCTGGTCGTCGAGAAGAAGGAAGAGGAGCCGGCGGACGCCCACGGTCACGGCCACTCGCACCACGGTCACTCCCACTAGCCAGACAGCAGAAGGGGCCCGGACGCTTTCGCGTCCGGGCCCCTTCTGCTGTCTGACGTGCCGTCGAGAGGCGATGTGCGCTCAGGAGGCGATGGCGGCGGCCACCGTCTGACGGCGGCGACGGTAGATCACGTCGCGGTCCTCCTCGGACAGCCCACCCCAGACCCCGTACGGCTCGCGGACCTCGAGGGCGTGATCGGCGCACAGCGTCCGGACGGGGCACGCGGCACAGATGGCCTTGGCGGCCGTCTCGCGGGCCTCGCGGGCCGGGCCGCGCTCGCCGTCGGGGTGGAAGAACAGGCTCGGGTCCTCGCCCCGGCAGGAGCCCTGCAGCTGCCAGTCCCAGAAGTCGGCGTTGGGGCCGGGGAGCCGGGAGACATCAGCCATGGTGGTTCTCCTTCAAACGTTGCAGAGGTTGTTCAAGTGAGTCTCACTCTACAAACCGCGTCATGGGTTGGTCAAGTGGTCCAGTTGAATTAATTTCGGCGCGTTTGCCGTTCTCAGGTCGCGCGGCCGTGCCGGTGCACCCACAATGGCCGCGTGACCGGCAATCCCGAGGCCATTGCGCCCATCGAGGCGAGCGGCCTCACCGTGGCTGCGGTGGCCCGAAGGATGGGGGTCGCCCCCGCGACCCTGCGCACCTGGGACCGTCGGTACGGGGTGGGACCGTCCGATCATCGCCCCGGGGCCCACCGCCGGTACACCGCCGTGGACCTCGCCCGGCTCGAGCACATGCGCCGCCTGGTCATCGCCGGGATCCCGCCGGCCGAAGCCGCCCGAACCGCACGGGACGCCGCCATCGACGATGCCGCGCTCGCGCCCGTCACCCAGCTGCCGACCCCGATCCCGACCCCCGACGTCGAGGCGGAGGCCCGGGCCGGGGGCGGACGCGTCGTCCCGATGCCCGGTGGCGCCCAGGCGGCTCGCGGCCTCGCGCGCGCTGCTCAGTCCCTGGACACCGCGACCTGCACGGCCATCCTGTCGGAGACGATGGACCGGCGCGGGGTCGTGTGGACCTGGGACAACCTCATCGTGCCCGTGCTCAACGGCGTGGGTCAGCAGTGGAGCGACAGCGGCCGGGGCATCGAGGTCGAGCACGCGCTCAGCGCCGCGATCCAGGACGCGCTGTCCGGTCACGTGCGCTCGGCGCCGGCACCGGTCAACAACCGGTCGGTCCTGCTCGCGTGCGCTCCGGACGAGATGCACTCCCTCGTCCTCTGGGCCGTGGCGGCCGGCCTCGCCGAGCGGCGGATCGGCGCACGGATCCTCGGGGCGAGCCTGCCGGCCAGCGCGCTCGCCAGCGCGGTGCAGCGGCTCGGCCCTGCGGTCGTCTTCGTCTGGGCGCAGATCCCGGACACCGCCGACCCGGCCGTGCTCAGCACCATCCCGTCCTTCCGGCCCGCGGCGACCGTGCTCATCGGCGGGCCGGGGTGGCGCCACGACGGCGGCCTGCTCCCGGGAGTCAGCCGGGTCTCGGACCTCACGGACACCATCACCCGGATCGCGCGCGCCGTCGGCGAGTAACCTTGGGTGGTCGCCCCGCAGACCCCTGACGCGTGCCCTTCGGAGAACCCATGGAGCCCCGCCCGCTTTCCGACGCCCTCGCCTTCGACGGTGTGCCCGAGAAGTTCGGCTACCTCGGCCTGACCTTCGACGACGTGCTGCTGGTGCCTGCTGAGTCGGACGTCGTGCCGAGCGAGGTCGACACGTCCTCACGCGTGTCGCGGAACATCACGGTCCAGCTGCCGCTCGTCTCGAGCGCGATGGACACGGTCACCGAGGCCCGGATGGCGATCGCCATGGCTCGCCAGGGCGGCGTGGGTGTCCTTCATCGCAACCTGCCGATCGACGAGCAGGCTGCGCAGGTCGACCTCGTGAAGCGCTCGGAGGCCGGCATGGTGAACAACCCGGTCACCTGCTCGCCCGACGACACCCTGGACGACGTCGACCGGATGTGCGGGCGCTACCGGATCTCGGGCGTGCCCGTGGTGGACGAGACGGGCGTCCTGCTCGGCATCGTCACCAACCGCGACATGCGCTTCGAGGACGACATGCGCCGTCCCGTGCGCGAGGTGATGACTCCTATGCCGCTCGTCACGGCGCCCCTGGGGATCGCGCCCGACGACGCCCTGGCCCTGCTCGCTCAGCACAAGGTGGAGAAGCTGCCGCTCGTGGACGTCGACGGCCGGCTGCAGGGCCTGTTCACCGTCAAGGACTTCGTCAAGGCGGACAAGTACCCGCATGCCACGAAGGATGCGACCGGCCGGCTCGTGGTCGGGGCCGCCGTCGGCGTCGGCGAGGACGCGGAGAAGCGCGCCCGCACGCTCATCGACGCGGGGGTCGACTTCCTGATCGTCGACACGGCCCACGGCCACTCGCGCGCCGTGCTGGACATGGTCGCGATGCTGAAGCGTCAGTCGTCCGTCGACGTGATCGGCGGAAACGTCGCCACGCGCGCGGGCGCCCAGGCACTCGTCGATGCCGGCGCTGACGGCGTCAAGGTCGGCGTCGGCCCGGGTTCGATCTGCACCACCCGCGTCGTGGCCGGCGTGGGGGTTCCGCAGATCTCCGCCATCTACGAGGCGTCCCTGGTCTGCCGCCCCGCGGGGGTGCCCGTCATCGGTGACGGTGGCGTGCAGTACTCCGGTGACATCGCCAAGGCCCTCGTGGCCGGCGCCGACACGGTGATGCTGGGATCGCTGCTCGCCGGCACCGAGGAGGCGCCCGGCGAGGTCGTCTTCGTCAACGGCAAGCAGTTCAAGTCCTACCGAGGGATGGGCTCGCTCGGCGCGATGGAGTCGCGGGGGCAGGCGCGCTCGTACAGCAAGGACCGCTACTTCCAGGACGACGTGCTCAGTGACGACAAGCTGGTGCCCGAGGGCATCGAGGGCATCGTGGCCTACCGCGGCCCCCTCGGCGCGGTTGCGCACCAGCTCGTCGGGGGACTGCGCGCGGCGATGGGTTACTCCGGCGCTCAAACGATGGCCGAGCTGCACGCCAAGGGTTCCTTCGTGCGGATCACCTCGGCGGGGCTGCGCGAGAGCCACCCGCACGACATCCAGATGACCATCGAAGCGCCCAACTACTCAGGACGGTAGAACCCCGTGACCGACATCCAGATCGGCGGGGCCAAGCGCGCCCGCCGCGGCTACTCCCTCGACGAGGTCGCGATCGCGCCGAGCCGGCGCACCCGCGACCCCGAGGCGGTGTCGACGGCCTGGTCCATCGACGCCTACCGGTTCGACACCCCGCTGCTCGCAGCGCCGATGGACTCGGTGGTCTCCCCCGCCAGCGCTGCCACGCTGGCCGGGCTCGGCGTGCTGGCCGTCCTGAACCTCGAGGGGCTCTGGGGCCGGTATGAGGACGCCGAACCCCTGCTCGCCGAGATCGCCGGCCTCGACGCCGACGCCGCCACGCCGCAGGCTCCAGGCGCTGTACTCGGCCCGTCCGGTCGACACCGGGCTCGTCCAGAGGCGCATCGAGGAGCTGAAGGCGCAGGGCATCACCGTCGCGGTCTCGACGTCGCCGCAGGGTGCCGCGCGCCTGGCCCCCATCGCCTCGCAGTCGGGGGCCGACATCGTCGTCATCCGCGGCACGACAGTGTCGGCCGAGCATGTGTCGACCGACGGAGTGCCCCTCAACCTCAAGCAGTTCATCCATGAGCTGGATGCGCCGGTGATCGTCGGCGGGTGTGCCACGCACCAGGCGGCCCTCCACCTCATGCGCACCGGTGCGGCCGGCGTCCTGGTCGGCTTCGGGGGCGGCGCCTCCCACACCACCGCGGACGTCATGGGCGTCCGCGTCCCGATGGCCAGTGCCATCGCCGACGTCGCGGCCGCCCGTCGCGACTACCTCGACGAGTCGGGCGGCCGCTACGTGCACGTCATCGCCGACGGATCGATGGGCCGCAGCGGCGACATCGTCAAGGCGTTCGCGTGCGGGGCCGACGCCGCGATGGTCGGCTCGCTGTTCGCTCGTGCGTCCGACGCTCCCGGCCGGGGCGCGCACTGGGGTGCGGAGGCCTGGCACCCGCACCTCCCGCGCGGCGCTCGCCACCTCATGCCCACGGTCGGCACTCTCGCCGAGGTCCTGCACGGCCCGTCGAGAAGCGCCGACGGCACCATGAACGTCGTCGGCGCCCTGCGCAAGGCCATGGCCATCACGGGCTACAGCGACGTCAAGGAGTTCCAGCGCGTCGAGATGGTGGTGACGGCATGAGCCTCGACGCAGCCGTGATCGACCGCCTGCTTCGGACTGCATGCGTATCGCCGGACGCGAAGACGATCCCCATCCTCGCGCCCTTCACGGGGGGCACCTCCTCGACCTTCCGCTGTCTGACGAGGCTGACGTGGACTCGGCGATGGCCACGCTGCGGCACGGGCAGCGTGCGTGGGCGGCCACGCCGCTGCGCGAGCGCAAGCGAGTCATGCTGCGGTTCCATGACCTCCTCATGGCGCGGCGTGACGAGGGCCTCGACATCGCGCAGTGGGAGACGGGCAAGGCCCGGGGCGACGCGATGATGGAGCTGCTCGACGTCTGCATCACCGCGCGTCACTACGCCCGTGATGCCGAGCGGCTGCTCCGTCCGAGACGCCACCGCGGCGTATTCCCGGGCGCCGTGGGCGTTCGTCCAGCTGCAGCACCCGAAGGGTGTCGTCGGCTTCCTCACTCCGTGGAACTACCCGATCACGCTGGCCGCGAGCGACGCGATCCCCGCGCTCCTGGCGGGCAACGCGGCCCTGATCAAGCCCGACGTGCAGACGAGCCTGTCGGCGCTGTGGGTGATCGACGTGCTGCACGAGGCTGGAGTCCCCGCGAACGTCGTCCAGGTCGTGACCGGCGAGGGCCCGGTCGTCGGGCCCATGGTGGTGGACCGCGTGGACTACGTGATGTTCACCGGTTCCACGCGAGTGGGGCGCGAGATCGCCGCTCGCTGCGGCGAGCGGCTGATCGGCTGCTCGCTGGAGCTGGGCGGCAAGAACGCCATGATCATCCGGGCCGATGCCGACATCGATCGTGCCGCCGAGATAGCCGTCCGCGCCTGCTTCTCCAACTCGGGCCAGCTGTGCATCTCCATGGAGCGCATGTACATCCACACCGATGTCTACGCCGCGTTCCGGGAGGCCTTCGCGGCTCGGGTGCAGGCAATGGTCCTGGCTGACGGCATCGGCTGGCGGGGCGGCATGGGCTCGCTCATCTCGGGTCGTCAGCTCGCCCGGGTCCAGCAGCACGTCGACGACGCGGTGTCGCGCGGCGCCCGCGTCGTGGTCGGTGGGACTCCGCGGCCGGACATCGGTCCGTTCACGTTCGCACCCACCGTGCTCGAAGGGGTGACGGAGGACATGATCCTGTGCGACGAGGAGACCTTCGGCCCGGTGGTGGCCCTGTACGAGGTCCACTCCGACGAGGAGGCGATCCGCAAGGCGAACGACACGGCCTACGGCCTCAACGCGTCCGTCATCACCCGTGACCGTGCCCGGGGTCGCACCATCGCGCGGGAGCTGAAGTCCGGGACGGTGAACGTCAACGAGGGCTTCGGACCGGCGTGGGGGAGCCTCCGCGCACCGATGGGCGGCATGGGGGACTCGGGGCTCGGTCGCCGGCACGGTGACGAGGGCCTGCTGAAGTACACGGAGTCGCAGACCGTCGCCACCCAGCGGCTGCTGGGCTTCGGGGCACCCTTCGGCCTGAGCGACGAGCAGTGGATGAACTCCCTGGCTGGCGTATTCAAGGCCGCCAAAGTCCTGGGGCTGAAGTAGGTTCCGAGCATGGCGCACTTCGACTTCGACGTCCTCATCATCGGCTCCGGCTTCGGCGGCTCCGTGTCCGCGCTGCGCCTGGCCGAGAAGGGGTACCGGGTCGGAGTCCTCGAGGCGGGCCGGAGGTTCACCGACGACACCCTGCCCCGGACCTCCTGGCGGCTGAAGGACTTCCTGTGGGCGCCGAAGCTGGGCATGACCGGGATCCAGCGCATCCACGTCCTCAAGGACGTCGTGGTGCTCGCTGGAGCGGGCGTGGGCGGCGGCTCGCTGGTCTACGCCAACACCCTCTACGTGCCCGGCAAGCCGTTCTTCGACGACCCGCAGTGGAGCGGGATCACCGACTGGGCCGACGAGCTTGCGCCGTTCTACGACCAGGCGGCTCGCATGCTGGGTGTCGTCCAGAACCCGACCATGACCCCGGCGGACGAGGTCATGAAGGCCGTGGCCGACGAGATGGGGGTGGGGCACACGTTCCGGCTGACGCCGGTGGGCGTGTACTTCGGCGACGGCCCTGGCGTCACGCGGCCCGATCCCTTCTTCGGCGGCGTGGGCCCGGAGCGCTCGGGCTGCATCGAGTGCGGCGAGTGCATGACGGGCTGCCGCCACAACGCCAAGAACACCCTCCCCAAGAACTACCTCGCCCTTGCCGAGGCGGCCGGCGCACGCGTCTACCCCATGACGACGGTCACCGGGCTGACCGAGCGGGACGGTGGCGGCTTCACCGTCGACACCGTGCGCACCGGCACGTGGGGCGGACGCGTGCGCACCCTCAGCGCCGAGCAGGTGATTGTCGCAGCCGGCACCTACAACACCCAGCGCCTTCTGCACCGGATGAAGGACGGCGGCCGGCTCCCACGCCTGTCGTCCATGCTCGGTCGGCTGTCGCGCACGAACTCCGAGTCGATCCTGGGCGCGGTCACGCACACGACCTCCCACGACTTCACCCAGGGAGTCGCCATAACCTCGAGCTTCTTCCCCGAGCCGCACACGCACGTGGAGCCCTGCCGCTATGGCAAGGGATCCAACTCGATGGGCCTGCTCCAGTCGGTCCTCACCACACCGCGTCCCGGGCAGAAGCGCTGGCAGGCCTTCGCCGCCGAGCTCGTGCGCAACGGAGGCACGGCGGCCCGTCTGCTCGACGTCCGGCACTGGAGCGAGCGCTCGATCATCTCGCTCGTCATGCAGACGGTGGACAACTCGCTGACCGTCACCGGACGGCGCACGCGCCTGGGCTGGTGGCACCTGACGACCCGGAAGGACGAGTCGAAGCCCGCACCCGCGTACATCGAGGTCGCCCATGACGTCGTGCGTCGCATGGCCGCCCGCATCGATGGGACCCCCGCAGGGAGCTACTTCGAGAACTTCGATGCCGCGGTGACGGCGCACTTCGTCGGCGGCTGCCCTATCGGCGCCGACTCGGACTCCGGCGTCATCGACGGCTACCACCGTGTGTACGGCTATCCGGGCATGCACATCGTGGACGGCTCGGCGATCACCGCGAACCTCGGCGTGAATCCGTCCCTGACGATCACCGCGCAGGCGGAGCGAGCCATGTCGCTGTGGCCGAACAAGGGCGAGGAGGATCCGCGGCCCGAGCAGGGCAGCGGCTACACGCGACTGAGTCCCGTGGCTCCGAAGAACCCCGTTGTTCCCGACGCTGCGCCGGGCGCGCTGCGCCTGCCCATCGTTGGCGTCAGCTGATCGCTCCCGCAGGACACCGGGAGCCCGCGCTCCTAGCCTTGAGTTGATGTCCGGCACCCTGGGGCGTCGGGTTCATCACGGAGGTGATGGCCATGCGGGCTCGTCGTCATGTGGCAGCGCTGGTGGGTGGAATCCTCCCCGTCACCCTCCTCCTGGTCGGCACGTCTGCCTCGGCGGTCGCGCCGACTGCTGATCGGCCCGGACTCTCCGGGTCGACAGCGTTCGAGGGACACACCGTCACGTGGGCGACCGGCGGCGTCAGCCCCGTGCCCGCCAACCGGCCCGACCTCGCAGCCTCGTACGACGGCGTGGTCGAGGGTGGGGCCACCGTCACCTTCGGCGGGACGATGGACTACGTCATCGGGGCCGGCTTCGTGACCAACCTGTCGCAGGATGCGTCCTTGAGCGGGGGCAGCACCCCGCAGAGCAAGTCCTACTCCGGTCGGGTGGGCGGCACCACCGTGTCCACGCCGTTCTCGTTCAGCGTCCGCGCACCATGGACGAAGGACATGCAGGCGCAGGAGAACGGGGTTGCCGCCACGATGGTCGCGTCGGTCTCCGCGCGCAACTGCAACGACTGGGGCATGTGCGGCGGGCCCTCCGTGACGCTCACCTTCGCGGTGATGAAGTCGGGCGGTCGGCCGACGGCGAACAAGCCGCCCACGATCCGTGTGCTGCCCCACTCGAGCATCGTCGCGATCGGCAAGCGGATCCCCGTGTCATGGGCCGTGAAGGATGACAGCGGGCGGGCGCAATGGTTCGCGGCCCTGTTCTCCGGCGGCGACAACGCCGGCAATGCGCAGAGCCGCGGCCTGGTCCGGGCCGACGGGCAGGTGGACCGCGCGCAGTGGCCGAGGTCCGGAGGTGGCACGGGGCCGTTCTACTACTGCTTCTATGCCAAGGACTCCGCCGGCGAGCTGAGCGCCGATGCACCCATGTCGAGCTGCCAGTGGGTCACGGTGCAGGTGCCGATCCCGGCGGTGTCCAACGGCTGCGGAGCGGCCACCTGGGGCCCGCAGGTAGCCGACCTGATGAACTGGGTGGGGGATATGCGGACGTACGGCAGCACGCCGGTCAACATCCGACCCGCCTGCAATCAGCACGATGCCGGCTATGCAGGCGTCGCGGTCGCAGGCATGAACACGCCGAAGGTGACCGACTACCGCACGTGGACGCGGGAAGAGGTGGACCAGAAGTTCTACAACGACATCATGATCCAGTGCCGGCGCTTCCTCAAGGGACCGGCGAACGCCGCGTACCTCAAGCAGTGCCGGGAGGACGCCTACATCTACGTGGATCTGGTGCGGAAGTTCGGGCAGGGCGCGTTCGATGCGGACGTGACCGTGGGTGGGACGCAGCCCGTGGTGCCCGCAGCGACCGTTCCGCCCGGCGGCGCGCGCGACAACAGGTGAGCACCCGGTGACGGGGCAAGAGGAGGTCGTGATGGCCAGCGCAGATGGCGACCGTCGTCGCCAACGGATCGCGGCGGTGGTGCTCGTCGCAGTGCTCGCGCTGCTGGCGGGCGGTATCGCCTGGACCGCTGTCACGCGGGGCACAGGGGACCCCGTCGCTCAGTCGCCCGGCCGCTCGGAGGTGGCGCAGCCCCAGCCTCAGGCCGTCCTGCTGGTTCCCATCAGCACGCCCCAGGACGACTTCACGCCGCCCATGGGCGAGGACCTCGCGATCCCCGCCATCGCGGCGGACAGCCCGACCGGGCTGACCGACGTCACGGGAGACGAGGTCGGCCTCTACGGCGGCACTCTCGAGATCGGTGCCTGCGATCGCGACCTGCTCGCCGACTACCTCGAGTCGCATCCCAACAAGGCTGAGGCGTGGGCGCAGGTGCGGGACGTGCCCGTCGCCGAGATCCGCGCGTTCCTGTCGCGCCTGACGCCACTGGTGCTCCGCACCGACACCCTCGTCACCAACCACGGGTACGTCGACGGGCGTGCGGACGCGTTCCCATCGGTCCTGCAGGCCGGTACGGCCGTCCTGGTGGACGACTACGGGGTGCCTGCGGTGCGGTGCTTCTGCGGCAACCCGCTGACCGCCGCGCCCGACCTCGGCCCGGGGACCACGTACACCGGCTCGGAATGGAAGGGCTGGAAGCCCCAGCGCACCGTCCGGATCCGTCCGAGCGACGGCG
This sequence comes from uncultured bacterium, assembly GCA_963700255.1. Classification (GTDB taxonomy): domain Bacteria; phylum Actinomycetota; class Actinomycetes; order S36-B12; family S36-B12; genus UBA10649. Next base: position 24,699 of record CAVOWW010000017.1, read on the forward strand.
TCATCGACAACTTCACCGTCGTCGATCCGGCAAGCGACAGCCTGTTCACCCGGCCGGTCGGCACCTCGGGTGCCGAGGATGCCGCGACGGGCGAGCCTGCCCCGGCGGGGATCGCCGGCGTCGTCGTCGAGCCCGGACCGCTGTCCGGCTCCGCTGCCCCGCGCGGTCACCGCTCCGTGCCGACCGACCAGCGCGGTGCCGGCGGCGAGCGCGGAGCCGGCCCAGGGGACAGCACGGCGGCCGGCTCAGGTGAGCGTCCCCCCGGCGAGCCGCAGGTGCTGTTCGAGGTGAACTCGATCGCCGGTGTCTCGAGCGGGCCTCCGGAGCCGACCGTGTTCACGCTGGACACGCCGGCGTACCTGACGTCGATCTTCACCTACCACTACTTCAACGAGGGGACACCCCCGGGCACCATCGGCCTGCAAGGCGCCGACGGCACGTCCTACGGGCCGTGGCCGGCCGCGGGTACCGAGGGCCAGGGTGGTGTGGACAACGCCAACTGGTTCGTATCGCCGAACGTGACCGTGCCGGCTGGCACCTACACCGTCGTCGACTCGGATCCAGGCACCTGGTCGTGGGCGCTCGACACGGACCGGCGCGGCATCACGATCGTCGAGGGCATCCCGACAGCCGCCGGGTAGGCCCGAATCGTCGAAGGAGGAGCCATGCGAAGGGCAGGCAGGGTGCTGGCCGCAGCGGGAGCGGCGGCACTGGTGATGATCGTCCCCGCATCGGCGGCGATCGCCGCCAACGCCACCGGCTGCTCGGGGTCGGTGCAGTCCCAGCTGGCCGACGGCCAGCCGCTGGACCAGGCATCCGCGCCCGGTGACGGCGGAACCGCGACCGATCCGCTGGTCATCGACCCAGCCGGGGCGGTGGCCTGGGAAGGATCCACGGATTCGGTCATCACGGGCGGGACCTGGTCGGTCCAGGTGGCCGGGGTGACCATCCTCAGCGGGACTGCGGAGAACGCCGAGGGCAAGACGTCGGCCGACGGCGTCGTGGAGCTGGGCGACACGCTGGCTCCCGTGCAGTGGGTCCTGCAGACGAATGCGCTCATCCCGGTGGCCGGCCAGCTGAGCGGGTCGGGAGGGACGTGCTCGGGTGACGGCTACATCGCCGGAACGGGCGGTGGGACGTACACATCGCCGGTGTTCCTCGCAGGGGCAGGCTTCACCGGGCTGGCCGTGATCCTGGCCCTCGGGGTGCCGGCGACGACGAAGGCGCAGGCCCTGACCGCGGCGGCGCAGGCCGCGAGCCAGGCGCGGAGCAGGAGGTGCGTCATGACCGTCAGGCGCCATCCGTTCATGGGATTCTTCGCCGGGCTGTTCCTGGGCCTGGGGCTGTTCCTCATGCTGTC
>CAVOWW010000018.1:0-227086 GCA_963700255.1 uncultured bacterium
TCAGGTCCTCTGCCAGCGGCAGCGCCGAGCCGATCTTGATCTTGATCTCCTCGGCCGTTTGCTCGCCAATGAGAAGGTTGTACTTCTTGCGCACGTAGTTGATGATCGCATCGTCGATGCGGTTGCCACCGACCCGGACGCTGCTCCACACCACGATATCGTACATCGAAACCACGGCAGCCTCTGTGGTTCCCCCGCCAATATCGACCACCATGTTACCGGTTGGCGTGCCGATCGGCAGGCCTGCGCCGTAGGCCGCAGCCAGAGGCTCGGGGATAAGATAGGCCTGTCGAGCACCTGCTTGCTCGGCCGCATCTCTAACGGCGCGGCTCTCCACGCTCGTAACCCCACGCGGCGTGCTGATCATGACACGCGGCCGCAACAGGGGATTGCGTCCAATCGCACGCCGGATGAAGTAGCGCAACATGGCCTCGGTGACCACATAGTCGGCCACGACACCGGCTCGCAGTGGCCGAGCGACTTCGATGCTCTCCGGGGTCCGGCCCAGCATATCACGGGCCTCTTGTCCCACCGCCACGATCTTGTTATCGCGGGCCGAGATGGCAACGACCGAGGGCTCTTGCAGAATAATGCCCTTGCCACTCACATAAACGATGACGTTAACGGTGCCCAAGTCAATGCCGATTTGCTTTTCGAACAATTTTATCTCCGTTGAAAACCAGATGGTGCCAGGTCCTCAGTATAACGAAAACGGGGCCAGAGGCAAATTGCCGGCCTGACCCCGTCGTTGGCAAGGGACTGTATGTGAATTTGACCTATTCCGGACCGACCTCGCCGGGACGGGGCACAGGGCCGCGAACCGGTTGCTTGCGGCGTCGCTCGGCCACCTTGAGGCGGATCTTGGAACGCCGCAGCGCCAGATCGGCCAATTGCCGGCGTTCCTCTGAATCCATCTCGGACTGCGCCAGGAACTCTTCCGCCTCGCGCCGGGCCTGCTGGGCTCGGGCGATGTCGATTTCCTCAGCCTCCTCGCCTGACCGAGCCAAGAGGATGATCTTGTCGGGCCGCACTTCCATGAAGCCGCCGCCGACCGCAAAGAAGCGATCTGGCTGGCCTTCCTTCTTGATCACAAGTTCGCCTGGAACGATGAGGGTCATCAACGGTGCGTGTCTGGGCAGCACTCCCAGGACCCCGCTTGCGCCAGGCGCGACCACCATGCTGACATCATCCTGATAGACGATCCGTTCCTGGGCGATAAACTCAAACCGAATGGTTTCTGCCATGGCTTCCTCTGACGGGCAGAGGTGTCAAGTGTCTGAGGTGTCAAGTGTCAAGTGTAGTCTGGGATACACTTGACACACTTGACACTTGACACTCCGGTTACTTACCCTTGCGCAGACGCTCGGCCTTTTCCACGGCACTGTCGATGTTGCCCACCATGTAGAAGGCTTGCTCGGGCAGGTCATCGTACTTGCCTTCAAGGATCTCCTTGAAGCCGCGCACGTTATCTTCCAGCTTGACGTACTGGCCCGGCGTACCGGTGAAGACTTCGGCGACGAACATCGGCTGCGTCAGGAAGCGCTGAATGCGCCGCGCCCGATGCACGGTCAGCTTGTCGTCTTCGCTCAATTCCTCGACGCCGAGGATGGCGATGATATCCTGCAGGTCCTTGTAGCGCTGGAGCGTTCTCTGCACGGCTCGGGCGATGGCGTAGTGCTCTTCGCCGACGATCAACGGGTCTAGAATGCGGCTCGAAGAGGCCAGGGGGTCCACCGCCGGGAACAGCGCCTGCTCCGCCAGGGAGCGCTCCAAAGAGATGGTCGCGTCCAGGTGGGCAAAGGTCGTGGCCGGCGCCGGGTCGGTGTAGTCGTCAGCCGGCACGTAGATGGCCTGCATCGACGTGATAGACCCTTTGGTCGTGGAGGTGATGCGTTCCTGCAGGTCACCCATCTCCGAACCCAACGTCGGTTGATACCCTACTGCCGAAGGCAGGCGGCCAAGCAACGCGGACACCTCAGAGCCTGCCTGCACAAAGCGAAAGATGTTGTCGATGAAGAGGAGCACATCACGGCCTTGGTCACGGAAGTACTCGGCCATAGTCACGCCGGTCAAGCCTACGCGCAGTCGGGCGCCCGGTGGCTCGTTCATCTGGCCGAACACCATCACCGTGTTCTTGATCACGCCGCTTTCCTGCATCTCGTGCCACAGGTCATTGCCCTCGCGGCTGCGCTCGCCCACGCCGGCGAAGACCGAGTAGCCTTCGTGGAACTTGGCGATGTTATAGATCAGCTCTTGGATGATCACCGTCTTGCCCACGCCCGCGCCGCCGAACACGCCTGTTTTACCACCTCTGGTGAAGGGCGCCACCAGGTCGATGACCTTGATGCCCGTCTCAAAGACCTGCGCCTTAGTAGACTGCTCGACGAAGGACGGTGCGGGGCGATGGATCGGATAGCGAACATCCGTCGTTATCGCGGGACCCTGGTCGATCAATTGGCCGAGGACGTTAAAGAGCCGGCCCAGGGTTTCCGGTCCGACAGGCACCATAATCGGCGCACCCGTATTGATGACGTCCATACCCCGGCGCAGGCCGTCGGTGCTAGACATCGCCACCGTGCGCACACGACTGCTGCCGAGCTGCTGCTGAACTTCGCAGACCAGCTTTCCACCGTCGTCTAGCGGGATCTCAACGGCAGCGTACACTTCGGGCAGCTGACCATCTGGGAACTCAGCGTCCACAACTGGACCGAGAATGGCGATGATTTTACCAACTGAAAGACCATCGGTACCGTTTTGGGCCATGTTACGTCCTCCAAACACAGTCGACTACGCAACTTAAGCCAGCGCGTTGGCGCCAGCGGCGATATCGAGCAACTCCTTGGTGATTTTTTCCTGCCGCGCCTTGTTGTAGCTGAGGGTGAGATCGGCAATCAGATCATTCGCAGCGTCGGATGCGTTGCGCATGGCCACCATGCGCGCGGCGTGCTCACTGGCGATAGACTCATACAGCGCCTGCAAGACCTGGAGTTCGGTGAAGCCATACAGAACTTGGCTCAGCACGGTTTGTGCATCCGGCTCAAAAATATAGTCCGGCGCCATCGGAGCCGAAGGCTCGCCCGGCTGAATCGGCAGCAGCTGGCGAACAACCGGTGTCTGCCTGAGTACGCTGTGATAATCCGTGTAGGCCAAGTAGACCGCATCGCACTCGCGGCTCGTGAAGTCATCAACTACGACCCGCGTGATCGGCGCCACGGAGTTGATATCCGCGCCGGTGGCGCGGGCTTCACTCGCTCGAGCCAATGCGTCGCTGGTCGGCCGGTCACCCACGTTGATGAACGTGGCGCGCATCGGGGGCCCGTACCGGGCCATCCAGTCGCGTCCTTTCTTGCCTACGGTGACGATCGTTACCTCTTTGCCTTCATCCTGCCACTGACGGATGTGTTTCCAAGCGTAGTTAATCATGACGCTGTTTAGCCCGCCCGCCAGCCCGCGGTCGGCTGTAATCAACAGCAAACAGATTCGCTGGACCGGACGTTCCTGCAACAGCGGCTGCAGATCGGCCTGGCTCTGGCGCAAACGAGCCAGGAAGGTGATCACCTCCCATGCCTTGTTTGCGTACGGACGAGTCGCCTCTACCTGGGTCTGTGCGCGGCGCATTTTTGAGGCGGAAACCGCCTCCATGGCGCGTGTGACCTTGGCGATATTCTTTACGCTGCGAATACGTCGTCTGATTTCACGGTCGGCTGCCATTGGCGTCTTCTTTCAACGACTGTGATGCTTTCTACTAAGACCTGGATTTCAGAATCACGATCCGGGTCTCGCTGGGTGGACTGACCGCTTGGTAGTTGTCCGGCCCAACCTGCTTGACGACCTGAACGCTCCACTCGCCGCGGCCGTCGTTACCATCGGGGTGGAACAGATCCATGAAACGCTCGTCGGCGATCATGCTCACACATGGGCCGCTTCTCTGCCCATCACAAGCGTTGCCTTTGCTGAGCACGCTGCCCGCATTGTAGATTTTGCCTACCGAGTCGCGTGCGACCAACACGCAATTGGTAAAACTCATCGGGCGCCAACTGCTCGGCGACAGGCACAAACTCCACAATAAGAGCAGACCCGTAATTCCGAGAGGTTTCCAGTTCAGGCCACAGGAGGGTTGGGGCGCCATAGCCGACGCTGGGCTTAGGTGCTGGCGTCGGCTGAACCACCACAGGAGCCACTGTTGGACCGGGCTGTGTTGGGCGTGGTCTTGCCGTGGGGCTCGGCGCACGGGTCGCGGTGGGTGCTGGGGTTGGCGGCGCCTGGACTTCAAAGGTGATGCCTGTGTTACGCGTCGAATCGCGCAGCGATTGTGCCCACCAGATCCATTGGCCTGCATCGAGTCCGCCCGTGGCATCAGCCGAATAGACGGTCTCGAGAACTCCTTGGTCGTCTGACGTCTGGAAACTCGGCGTCAGCAACCTACCACCTGGCAGTTCCAACCACGCCAACACCGTCTCACCGCTCTGGAAGCCGGTCGCCCGAAAGCGCATTTCCTGGCCGGCAAGGGCCGGTGAGGTCAGGGCTTCGGCCTTAGGCAGCGACGGCGGCAGCGGTGTTGCTTCGGGTTGAAACTCGCCGAGCTCGATGTCATCTACCAGAAGTGCACCGTTCTGGCGAGCTACCAGCACACGCGCCTGCTGAGTTCCCAGATCGCCCTGCCCTTCAATGGTTTCTCGCCAAACCACGTCCACAGCCAGGTGATCGGCCGACTGGCTCAGCGCCAAGCAACTCGAAGTAGCTTATGTGCGGGTTGCTCAGCGCCAATCGACCCAGGACCAGCTCGGCCAACCTCTCCTGGCCACCCGTGGTCAGCAATCGACCATAAGCGACCCGATACTCACCTGAAGAGAGCTTGCCTAGAAAGTCCCGCACCACATCCAACGCGCCGGTCACATCCTCTTCGGTGAAGGGTTGCGTCGTTGGCGTGTCGGTCACAGCAGCCGTGGGCGTCGCGCTTGGCGAAACCAATGCCGGCGTTTCGACAGACACAGCGACAGCGGTCAATGTCTCAGAAGGAAGAGAGGTCGCCGACGCGGGTGTTGGCCTGCCTGCGGGGTTCCGGCTGCAACCTGCCAAAAGCAGAAGCGCCAGCAATCCCATTCCAACTATCCGCTTGACATGATTCATTCGCTCTCTCTCACCTCACACAAAACAGCACAGCCGTCGTGCCAACGGCGGGTATAAGGCTAACCAAGGAATTGCTTGTTAAAGTCGTCAAGGGCCACGCGCAACCCTTCGGCGTTGGTGTCATCCAAACGCTTGTCGCGCTGGATAGCCTGACCGATCGATGGATGGCTCGAGTCCATGTACTGAGCAAAAGCCTGCTCCCACTCGGCAATGCGAGCTGACAGGGATTTTGTCCAGGAAGCCGTTGGTTCCGGCGTAGATGGACATCACCTGCTTGTCCATTGGGACAGGTCGGTATTGCGGCTGTTTGAGCAGCTCGCTAAGCCGTTGGCCGCGGTCGAGCTGGCGCTGAGTGGTCTCATCCAGGTCGGAGCCGAACTGAGCAAAGGCAGCCAGCTCGCGGAACTGGGCCAACTCCAGCTTGAGGCGGCCTGCAACTTGCTTCATCGCCTTGGTCTGGGCAGCCGAGCCCACGCGGCTGACGCTGACACCGACGTTCAGCGCAGGCCGCACTCCGGCATAGAAGAGGTCCGACTCCAGATAGATCTGGCCATCGGTGATCGAAATGACGTTCGTCGGGATGTAGGCTGAAACGTCGTTCGCTTGCGTTTCGATGACCGGCAGCGCGGTCAAGCTACCACCGCCGTACTCCGGCGCCAGCTTTGCGGCTCGCTCCAAGAGACGGCTATGCAGATAGAACACGTCGCCGGGGTAGGCCTCGCGGCCGGGCGGGCGTCGCATCAGCAGGGAGACCTGGCGATAGGCCTGTGCGTGTTTGCTCAGGTCATCGTAGATGATCATCGCGTCCTTGCCCTGCTCCATGAACTCCTCGCCCATGGCACAACCGGCATAGGGAGCGATGTACTGCAGAGCCGCCGGATCAGAGGCGCTGGCCATCACGACGACCGTGTGCTCCATGGCGCCGTACGACTCGAGCGTGGCCACGACCTGAGCCACCTGGGCGCGTTTCTGGCCGATGGCGACATAGATACAGATCAGGTCTTTGCCCTTCTGATTGATGATCGTATCGATTGCGATGGCCGTCTTGCCGGTCTGCCGGTCGCCGATGATCAACTCACGCTGGCCGCGGCCGATAGGAATCATCGAGTCGATGGCCTTGATGCCGGTCTGTACGGGCGTGTCCACCGACTTACGCACGACCACGTTAGGCGCAATACGCTCTACCGGGCGGTATTTGTTGCTCTCGATGGGCCCTTTGCCGTCCACCGGCTGGCCGAGCGCGTTGACCACGCGGCCGATCAGGGCGTCGCCAACAGGCACCGACACGATACGCCCGGTGCCGCGCACCAGATCGCCCTCGCCGATGTCGCTGTATTCGCCCATGATGATAATGCCAACCGAGTCTTCCTGAAGATTGAAGACAATGCCCAGCGTCCCGTTAGGGAATTCCACGATTTCGCTGGCGGCGGCATTAGCCAGACCAACCACGCGCGCGATGCCGTCGCCGATCTCGACGACGGTGCCGACGTCTACGACGCGTTGAGGTGCCTGAAAGCTTTGGATTTGTTGGCGAATCAGGTTTGCCAGGTCCTGAGTTCGTGCTGCCATCTAAGAGTCCTCCACTGGTCCTTCCCCATAAAGAAAAGGACCTGCGACCTAGCCGATGAGCCAGAACGCGCCAAGATTAGCGGGACGCGACGCCCAAGCTCTGGCGCAGGGCGGCCATGCGGCTGGCTACGCTATTGTCCAACAGTTTGTCGCCTACGCGAATGACGAGACCGCCGAGAATTGCCGGATCGACCTTGAATGTAAACTCCAGCCCGGCGCCGAACTGTTCGACCAAGCGTTCCTCGATAGCTGAACGCTCGGAAGGAGTCAATTCGACTGCCGCGGTGACCTCGGCCACGGTGGGCCGTGGGCCACCTGCTGACGCCGCCATATCCCGGAGCTCCGACACGACGTCGTCGATCAGGGCGATGTCGCCGTTGGCCAGCATGCCGAGCACGAAGTTGCGCACAGGCTTCGGCGTACTTTCTGGCAGCAGCGGCAGCAAGGCGGCTTGCCTGGCTTCGAAGCTCTTGGTCTGATCCGTGAGCATTCGCACGAGTTCCGGGCTGCGATGGAGAACCCCAGCCGTCAACTCCAGGCCACTCAGCCAATCCTTGATTGCGGTCTCAAAGACCACGCTCGCGTAGGTTCGTGCTTCGCTGCTTGCGCTCACGTTAGCCCCTCGCTTTGCCGTCAGCGGCCAGGAACTCGGTGACGAAAGCGCGTTGAGACTCGCGGTTCGATAGCTCGCGGCCGAGTACCTTCTCCGCGGCCAGCAACGCTAGCTCGGCGACTTCACCCTGCGCCTCCGCCAAGATGCGCTCACGCTCGCGCGAGGCCTCGCTGCGGGCGTCATCGACGATACGCTGCCCTTCCTGGCGGGCATTGGCCTCAATCTCAGCTGCCAAGGTCTCTCCACGCTTAGAAGCGGCCGCGATGCGCTCCATAGCGTCGCGGCGCTCGGAGTTCGAGCTGTGCCTGCAATTGGCCACGCTCAACCTCAGCTTCCCGACGTGCTACTTCCGCTGCTTGCAGACCTTCAGCGATGCGCTGCTTACGATTCTCCAACATCTTGAGCACGGGCTTATACAGGAAAGCCCGCAGAAGCAAGAGCAGAAGAACGAAGTTGACGATCTGCGCAATCAGGAACGGTCCATTGATTCCTAGTGCTTCCAATCTGGCACCTCCATTTCGCCTGATAGGGATAGCCTAATCCATAAGACAGAAAGGATCATCCCGATCAAAGCAAGCACCGATCCATCCCGAACGAGACGGTGGGACGGTGGGACGCCATTCAGCGTACCCTGCGCCCCTCCACTCCGCCCGGCGATGATCACCCTGTGAGTCCAGGAGCACCGACGAAGAGGAGCAGGAGTGCTACTACCAACGCGTAGATCGCGATGGCCTCTGCGAAGACGATGCCCAGAATCATGTTGGTGCGGATTTCGCCAGCTGCCTCTGGGTTACGGCCAATGGCCTCCATGGCGCCTGCCACCAACAAGCCAACGCCGATGCCGGGGCCGATAGCGCCCAAACCAATCGCCAGAGCTGGTGCGAGAATCTCTACCATTCTGAAATTCCTCCTTGTCGATCTTGCATGGCTAGCAGTTGCCCAGAACCAGTTTGGGTTTGCGCTAGCTCACAGCAGCTACCAATTGTCACGAGATCGCCGTGCGCACAGACGCCAAGATCAGACAATCTCTTTGATCACGATCAATGATCGCTCGTCGTGTCCATGGCCTACCACAGCCATCGACATGAAGATGAGCGTCAAGAAGGCAAACACGAAGGCCTGCATGAAGCCGACGAAGACTTCCAGTCCGTAGAAAGGTAGGGGCACGATGAAGGGGACCAAGAAGGTCATCACGAACAACAGGACCATGCCGGCGAAGACGTTGCCAAAAAGACGGAAGGTAAAGGAGATGATCTTGGCAATCTCGCTAATGAACTCCAGGATGCCGATGAAGATGTCAATCACCTTGATCCCGGTCATCGGTGGCATGATGAACTTCCGCATGTACCCGATGCCCAGCGCTTGGAAGCCGATGACCTGCGTCCAGAACACCGAGATCAAGGCCAGAGCCAAGGGCACGTTCAAGTCGGTCGTGGCCCCTCGAATGTAGGGCGCCAAGACGTAGGCGCCGACCTTGCTTGTGTGACTTTCTTCCTCGCCATGCTCGGCCGCAGCCTCCGCTTCGGCAGGATGGGCATCGATCTCGGCCTTTTGCTCGTCGGTCAGGGTCACCTTTTCAGCGGTTAACGTCCTAATTCCTATAGGCAATTCCGTGACCTTGTAGCCCGTCGTGACACCGGCAATCTCGTAGGCGGTCTCGAGCGGCTCAAGCTTGCCAATGCTGTCCGCGCCAGGAACCAGTCCCATCCAGTTGGCCACCAAAACGAACATCAGGATGGTCATGAAGAGCGGGAAGAATCTCGCAGCATTCGCTTTTCCGGCCACGTCCACACTGAGATTGTGAAACCCCTCGATAAACCACTCCATCAGGTTCTGCAACCCACTCGGAATGTCTTTCATTTTGCGAGTCGCAAAAATCGCCAACAGGATAAGAATCACATCAGCAATCACCGTTGCAAAGAACGTGTTGGTGACGGGTATTCCTGCGACCGTAAAGACTTTCTCAGCGGGAAGAACGATCGTGGGGAGGGGGACCTTCAGCAGGACGGCACTGCCGATCATGGCTACCAGCACAACAATAATGAGGATTATGTTGCGGGGCGTAAAGAACTTGCGCACGTCTTTGTGTCCTCCTTAGGTTCGATCCAGGTTCGAACTCAGGGCTACCACTAAAAAAAGCTATTGCCCTGAGTGGGATGATCGGGACAACTTGGCCGATTATATCTGATTGTGAGAGAAACGCCAAATATGTAATGCGTCGCGTCATGAAGAAATACCTTGAGACCGCCAGCAGGCAGCGTCTTGCACAGCGGTAGACTGGACGTAACTACCTGACTAAGCTTCGCCTCAAACCGACAGGTGTGACTTAGCGAAGCTTCGTCAGGTAGTTGCGACTTGACAACGAACTCAAACTCGCTTAGAATTTCACTACTGGCCGACTACGGCATGACACCAGGTAAGACACCATTCTTGCTTCGTCTTGATGGGATTCCATGAGGAAGTACATATCCTTAAACCCGCTCTCGGTCGCGAGCGACTGGGAGCGGGGTAGATAGGGTTGCAGCGCATGGTGTTCCAGGGCGTGCTAGAGGAATCAGCCTACATACTTACTCCCATGCGGTCAATCGAATCCACCGGTCAGGCTGATCGGCTATTGCGCAGTGCGACGCGGTAGCGATGAGCTTTGCCATTGGCAAGCGGGCCTACCCCACCCGCTAACGTGGAGTCTCCGTCACTCGCCGGCTTCGGCCAGGGTCTTTTCTTGACCTCTCGGCCCTTGCGTTGGCTGTGCTCCATCGCCGCGGCTCGTCGTAGCCTTTGCTCCGGCCACTGGCGCAAAACGTAACCGTGCGTTCCTGACCTATTCGGCGTCGGGTGGCGGAGCTTGCCAGGCGTTGACAGAAGACGGTGCGAGTGAGAACCATGCTTCAGAGGAACGATCAGGTGGCTACGCACAGCCCAGGAGCGTGCAAGTCGTGTCAATTGTAGCACTTTGGAATGCGAGCCGGTTGGTGATATGACCCGAAGAATACCTTGACTTGGAGGATGTATGGAAGACGAGATTGATCTGCGTGTCTATATCAAAACACTGATCCGTCATTGGCGCCTGATCGCGGTGGCAACGCTGCTAGCCGGTGTGGTGGCGCTGGCGGTGAGTTTTGCTTCTCCAAGCAAATATAAAGCGACGGCGGTTTTGCTAATCCCTCGCCCGTTTTATCAAATCCAGTTCTCACGCGAGATCCAGAACCTGACGGCGACCTCGGGCGTGCAGCAGTTGCTCACCGGGAAAGCGGCCTCGGATCTGGCGACGAGTGATGCTTTGTTGCGGGGGGTATTGCTTGAAGTAGGTGATGATCTACCGGCCGATGTACGCAATCTGTCATCGCTTCAAGCAATGCTCAAAGCCGAGGCTAGCCGTGATCCGTCTATCATCAACTTGAGTGCGACGGCTCGCAATGCCCAGCAGGCAGCGAATCTCGCCAATGCTTGGGCCAATGTCTATGTTCGGAAGGTCAATGACATCTACAGTCAACCGGAAGATCAGCTCAAGTTTTTTGAAGGGCAACTGGCGCAAGTCGAGAACGACTTGGAAAGGGCGGATCAAGCTCTCGTGGAATTCGAGAAGCGGAATGACTCGGCCATTCTAAAAGCTCAATTATCTGCCAAGCAAAGCGCACTAAACGACTATCTGACGATGAACGAGTTTTTGGTCTTGCTGCAACAGAATGTGAACGACTTGCAGGATCAACTCGCTCGTCGCCCGGCCGATTTGCCCTCCAATCTGGGCGATGATCTTGCCCAACTGATGCTTCAGGTCAGCGCTTTAAGCACCCAGGGAAGTAATCTGCCGTTCCAATTGCAGCTGCCCAGCACGGGCAGCTTATCGGATACAACGGTGGGTCAGCAGGCTGCGTATTTGGCTGACCTCGCAAAGACGGTTGAATCCAAGCAAGCCGAGGTCAAGAAGCAGGCGGAGGCCTTGCCAAGAGAAATCAGAGCCTTGCAGGGGCAAATACAGGAGGCGAGCACAGAAAGCGTGAGGCTGACGCGCCAGCGCGACCTGGCTCAAACTGTGTATACAACGCTGGCGCAGAAAGTCAAAGAGACTGAGATTTCGGCGCAAGATACGTCTGGGCGTGTGAGGTTGGCGAGCAGCGCGGTGGCGCCGGACTGGCCAATGAGCAAGAATCTCTTGAAGAATACGGCAATTGCGCTGATGTTGGGGTTGGTGGTGGCCATCATGGGGGTGCTTGCTCTGGAGTATTTTCAGGAACCTGCAAAGGTGTCGACCGACCCACGGCCGGAGCGCAATCCTACTGTGGAAATCGCTTGACCCTCGAGGTCACGCAGGAATTCGAATAGGATAGCGAGCAGCTGTTGAAGGTCGAACAGGACATGGACCGGTAGTTCCCGCTTTGGCCTGTCTTCTGACCGAGCCAATTTGTCAGGGTAATACTGGACGTGTCCATAAGTCAGATTGATGTTCAGGAAACTGGAAGTTAAGAACTGCGGCGAAGGCAATGGGCGCCAAGTTGCTGTCCTAAGCATAGGCCTCTTTGCTTTACTCACCGGCGCTTATCTGCTGGCATACTCCGGGGTCTATCACTCGGGCGACGAAGTTGGCTTTGTCCGAGACGCTGTGGATATGATCAGGAACAAGTCGGCTGATCCGGGCTATGGTGGACCATTCACGGCGCTGTTGGCGATCGCCATCCTGTTGACGCAAAGCGTCAACTTTATCGGGATGCTTCAAGCTGTGTACTTGGTAAACATCGCGACCACGGCCTTGGCAGCCGTCTTTGTTTTCTTGTTGGGCGTCGAGCTCGCCTATGACTGGCGCGCAGCCCTCCTGGTTGCTTTGTTGTACGGATTGGCATCGCCGGCATGGGTCTACAGCAAGTTGCTGTTTCGCGATCCCTTTATCGCCTTAATGCTCATTGCCATGGCCTATTTCCTGATTCGGTTCCGCTTTCGACGCTCCTTTGTTACCCTAGGACTTGCTGTCCTGGCAGGCGGCCTGGCTATCGCAACTCGAACAGCAACGGCGATCGTGGCTCCCTTCGCGTTCGTTTATGTCGGCGCCTGTATGTTGGGCCGAACGGATAAGAAGATCGCCAGGCCGCGCATCAACAAATTTGTGTCTTTTGGCATCTTCATTGGCCTTTTGGCCATCTTCATCTTTGTCGTCACTTCGGAGTTTGTGGACTACACCAGGTGGTTGGACAGGCCCCTTGGCTTTCTTAGTCATCGTGAAGAACTAGTGGGGCTACTGGTCTCCCCAGGTCGCGGTGTGCTGTTCTATGCTCCCGTCCTCGTTCTGGCGTTAATGGGCCTGGTGCGTTTTGCCCAACGGCACGCCTGGGAAGCTTTGCTCCTGTATGGCATGGTCCCTTTTTTTGTCTTGCTCAATAGCGCTTATTCCGTCTGGTGGGGTGGTTGGAGTTGGGGGCCCAGGTATATGGTGCCGATGCTACCCTACCTGCTTTTCCCGATCATCTCGCTGATCGAACCTTTGGTGACAAAACAATGGCCGCACTGGGCATGGATCCCGGTTGTGTTGGTGATCCTGCTAAGTTTCGCTGCTCAAGCGATCGGTGTTGCTGTCGGGCCAAACACAGCCTCATTCCAGAACATGGATCCCTCCACGTTCTCTCGCTGGCAGTACACGCCCTTTGCTCAGATCACCGCAGCGAATTGCGTCGCCCCGGATGTAGCATGGCTATACCTGGGCGGTAGGATAGGTAGCGGAGTGATGGCTGTGACGGCTTCGCTGACCGTCGTGGTCCTTGGTATACTGCTCCTATGGCTCGCAAGAACGACGGATCAGATCTTCGTTGTCACGCTGACAACCGCCTTTGCCGTGGCTGTTGTGACCCTGAGCGTGCCAGTGTGGTTGGTCCACTATTATTCCACTTATGACACCAGGTACAAATCCCCGGAGGGCTTTGACGCGGCGATTGAGCGTGTACGCTCCGAAGCCAAAAGCACAGACATCCTGGTCTACGACCATCCAGTCCCCTTAGACGTACTACACAAGTATCCCAGCCTTGTTAGCAACTTCTGTGGCATGGACTGCCCGACGACGGAAGACGTCACGCGGGAATATTGGGCATCTACACCGGTTGAAGACAAACATGCCTGGTTGGAAAAGATCCGATGGTTCTATTCCCGGGTATGGCTGGTAACTTCTTACGCATCCGCGGTGAGTTCCGAGTTCCGGGTGCAGCCCTGGTTGGATACCTATACCTATCTGTCTCTCGTTGGGTGTACCGATGTTAGTGCCGACGTAACGCTGTGTCAGTATGAGAATACGGCGTTCCCCACTCCTGGCCTATGATTGGTGAGACAACTTCTCCGGCGAATGATGTGCCGGATCCTAGCCCGGCACGACAAAGTGCACGAGCGACGCAGCTTGCTCCACCCCCGCCAAGCGCCTTCCTATGCACCCTTGTCTCACCGCGACTTATTGCTTTATCCCCCGCGAAGCGGTGGATTTGACAACGATCTCAAGCTTGCATAGAATCTCGTTGCAGCCATGGGGCAGCCCTTAAATCATGAGCGTTACTCCATGCAATCTCACGCTAAAAGCCACGGCCATGATATCGACTTCACGGCCGTTATTGTGCGTCCTGATCGACGCCGACAGCGGTTTTCAGCCAGATCAAAAATCACTCAACCGGTTGAATCGGGATGAGCACGCGCCATAGTGGCCTGCCGGTGGCATTGCGGGTAAATCGGTATGCTGGCATAAAACGTGGACCCCATCCATCATTCACCGGCTTCGGCCAGGGTCTTTTCTTGACCTCTCGGCCCTCGCGTTGGCTGTGCTCCATCGCCGCGGCTCGTCGTAGCCTTTGCTCCGGCCACTGGCGCAAAACGTAACCGTGCGTTCCTGACCTATTCGGCGTCGGGCGGCGGAGCTTGCCAGGCGTCAACAGAAGACGGTGCGAGTGAGAACCATGCTTCAGAGGAACGATCAGGTGGCTACGCACAGCCCAGGAGCGTGCAAGTCGTGTCAATTGTAGCACTTTGGAATGCGAGCCGGTTGGTGATATGACCCGAAGAATACCTTGACTTGGAGGATGTATGGAAGACGAGATTGATCTGCGTGTCTATATCAAAACACTGATCCGTCATTGGCGCCTGATCGCGGTGGCAACGCTGCTAGCCGGTGTGGTGGCGCTGGCGGTGAGTTTTGCTTCTCCAAGCAAATATAAAGCGACGGCGGTTTTGCTAATCCCTCGCCCGTTTTATCAAATCCAGTTCTCACGCGAGATCCAGAACCTGACGGCGACCTCGGGCGTGCAGCAGTTGCTCACCGGGAAAGCGGCCTCGGATCTGGCGACGAGTGATGCTTTGTTGCGAGGGGTATTGCTTGAAGTAGGTGATGATCTACCGGCCGATGTACGCAATCTGTCATCGCTTCAAGCAATGCTCAAAGCCGAGGCTAGCGGTGATCCGTCTATCATCAACTTGAGTGCGACGGCTCGCAATGCCCAGCAGGCAGCGAATCTCGCCAATGCTTGGGCCAATGTCTATGTTCGGAAGGTCAATGACATCTACAGTCAACCGGAAGATCAGCTCAAGTTTTTTGAAGGGCAACTGGCGCAAGTCGAGAACGACTTGGAAAGGGCGGATCAAGCTCTCGTGGAATTCGAGAAGCGGAATGACTCGGCCATTCTAAAAGCTCAATTATCTGCCAAGCAAAGCGCACTAAACGACTATCTGACGATGAACGAGTTTTTGGTCTTGCTGCAACAGAATGTGAACGACTTGCAGGATCAACTCGCTCGTCGCCCGGCCGATTCGCCCTCCAATCTGGGCGATGATCTTGCCCAACTGATGCTTCAGGTCAGCGCTTTAAGCACCCAGGGAAGTAATCTGCCGTTCCAATTGCAGCTGCCCAGCACGGGCAGCTTATCGGATACAACGGTGGGTCAGCAGGCTGCGTATTTGGCTGACCTCGCAAAGACGGTTGAATCCAAGCAAGCCGAGGTCAAGAAGCAGGCGGAGGCCTTGCCAAGAGAAATCAGAGCCTTGCAGGGGCAAATACAGGAGGCGAGCACAGAAAGCGTGAGGCTGACGCGCCAGCGCGACCTGGCTCAAACTGTGTATACAACGCTGGCGCAGAAAGTCAAAGAGACTGAGATTTCGGCGCAAGATACGTCTGGGCGTGTGAGGTTGGCGAGCAGCGCGGTGGCGCCGGACTGGCCAATGAGCAAGAATCTCTTGAAGAATACGGCAATTGCGCTGATGTTGGGGTTGGTGGTGGCCATCATGGGGGTGCTTGCTCTGGAGTATTTTCAGGAACCTGCAAAGGTGTCGACCGACCCACGGCCGGAGCGCAATCCTACTGTGGAAATCGCTTGACCCTCGAGGTCACGCTGCTGTGGCAAGTCAACCAATACAGTTGATGCACGCGTCCTGGCTGGCCGACGTGAGCTAGTTCATGGCGCTGGGGATCGTGTGCGCGTATCCCGAGTTTGCACCGGTGCCGTTCCGTGAGGACACCCTCAAGTAGTTGGCCGCCTGCGCGGTGGATACCCGTTTAGCTTGCCCATCTTCCTAAGCGGGTGGAGATGGCTCAAGAAAGCATGTCTCTCACATGAAACGCATTTCACACGTCGTAGGCGCTCGCCCGAACTTCATGAAGATTGCGCCCATTATGCGCGAAATGGCGAAGTATCCCGACGAGTTCAAGCAGATCCTCGTCCACACCGGCCAACACTACGACGCCAACATGTCGCAGGTTTTCTTCGAAGAGCTGGAGATGCCCCGGCCGGACAAAAACCTGGAGGTGGGTTCTGGCTCCCACGCGCAGCAGACGGCGCTGATCATGCAACGCATTGAGCCGGTGCTGTTGGATTACGCGCCCGACTGGATCTTGGTGCCCGGCGACGTCAACTCGACCGTTGCCTGTGCGTTGGTGGCCAGCAAGCTAGGCATCAAAGTGGCGCATGTGGAAGCAGGTCTGCGTTCTTTCGACCGCACCATGCCGGAAGAGATCAATCGGGTGCTCACCGACCACTTGGCTGACCTGCTTTTCACCACCGAGCCGAGCGGCAACGAGAATTTGCGGCGGGAAGGCATCCAGGCAGAGAAGATCTGCTTCGTCGGTAACTCCATGATCGATACGCTGGTGCGATTGCTACCCAAGGCTGAGGCGCGCTTGCCTGATCTGCGGAAACGCTTCGCGCTGGATCGGTACGTGCTAGTGACCATGCACCGTCCGTCCAACGTGGATGACCCGACTACGCTACGTGAGATCGTCGCGGCATTGGTGGAAATCAGCGGCCAGATACCGGTGATCTTCCCTGTCCATCCGCGCACTCGCCAGCGCATCGTCGGCCTGGCTATGACGCTGCCCGCTGACAAGCTGTTGTTGACCGAGCCGATGGGCTATTTGGACTTTCTGGCACTAGAAGCGCATGCTAGCCTGGTGTTGACCGATTCCGGCGGTATCCAAGAGGAGACGACTTACCTCGGCGTGCCGTGTTTGACAGCACGGCAGAATACTGAGCGACCGATAACGGTGACCATTGGCTCCAACCGGCTGGTGAAGAGTCAGACACGAGAGTTGGTTGTAGAGGCAGCAAAGGCTCTCAAGAGCCCATTATTGGATCGATCCAGGCCAGAACTCTGGGACGGGATGGCAGCACAGCGCATAGTGGCAAAGCTACAGCAGGCAGCGCAACCTGAAGTTCTGCAGCCAATGGTCGGCGACGGACTTCAAAGGCTAGATCGTGTAGACCACGTAACCTGACGCTTAGCTCCATGGACAGTTCGATTTTCATTCACGAGAAAGCTATCGTAGAGCCAGGCGCTCAGATTGGCTCCCGTACCAAGAATCTGGGCGTTTGTGCATATTCTGTCCCGATCTGTTATCGGCGAGGACTGTAACCTGTGCGACCACGTCTTTATTGAAAACGATGTCCGCATTGGTAATCGTGTGACTATCAAGTCTGGCGTCCAGTTGTGGGATGGCGTCGTTTTGGAAGACGATGTGTTCGTCGGCCCCAATGCCACGTTCACGAACGACTCCTTCCCGCGCAGCAAGCAATACCCAGAGCATTACCAACAGACAGTGATCAGGAAAAAAGCCTCCATCGGCGCCAATGCCACCATCCTCCCGGGTGTGCAAGTTGGCATGAATGCGGTGGTGGGAGCCGGCGCTGTTGTCACGAGAGATGTTCCACCTCATGCTATCGTCGTTGGTAACCCGGCCCGCATAAGTGGGTATGTTTCATCCGAAGAGGCCAGAAAGAAGCAGCTCAAGAAGGTTTTTACCCCTGCCACGATTCTTAACGTCGCAGCAAAGTTGATAGAACTGCCATTGATCGTCGATCTGCGTGGCAGCCTTTCTTTTGCAGAGTATGGACAGCACCTTCCCTTTGAGCCGAAAAGGTATTTTGTGGTTTTCAACGTGCCCACAGTTGAGGTGCGAGGAGAACACGCTCATCGTGAATTGCATCAGTTCCTGATCTGCCTGAAGGGGCAATGTACAGTGGCCGTCGACGACGGCCACCACCGCGATGAAGTGGTTCTAGATCGCCCAAACGTCGGATTGCATCTGCCGCCCATGATTTGGGCAAGCCAATATCAGTATTCTCCCGATGCCGTATTGCTGGTGCTGGCTTCAGACGTGTACAAGGCTGAAGACTACATCCGTGATTACGACGAATATCTGGCATTGGTATGGGATCATGACCACAGTATTCCTTTCCTCGACATGAAGGACCGTACCGCGAGTTGCAGGCAGAACTGGATGCCGCCTACCGCCGCGTCATGGAGTCCGGCTGGTATATCCTGGGCGAGGAAGTCGAAGCTTTCGAACAGGAATTTGCCGCCTATCTCGGCGTGAAGCATTGCATCGGCGTCGGCAACGGGTTAGAGGCGCTGCACCTGATCTTGCGCGCCTATGGCATCGGCCCTGGCGACGAGGTGATCGTTCCGGCCAACACCTACATCGCCACCTGGCTGGCGGTCTCCTACGCCGGCGCCACACCTGTGCCGGTGGAGCCGATCGAGCGCACCTACAACATCGACCCGGCGCGCATCGAGGCCGCGATTACCCCTCGCACCAGGGCCATCATCGCCGTGCATCTTTATGGGCAGACGGCTGACATGGACCCGATCAACGAGATCGCCCAGCGTCATGGCCTCAAGGTGATCGAAGACGCGGCCCAAGCGCACGGAGCACGTTACAGAGGCCAGCGGGCCGGGGCTCTTGGGCGATGCCGCCGGCTGGAGCTTCTATCCCGGCAAAAACCTGGGCGCATTTGGCGACGCTGGCGCGGTGACCACCAATGACGCCGGCCTCGCCGAACGCGTGCGCAGCTTGCGCAACTACGGCTCGCAGGATCAAGTACTACAATGAGGTCAAGGGCTTCAACTCGCCGTCTGGATCCATTACAGGCGGCTTTCTTGCGCGTCAAGCTGCCGCTATCTGGACACATGGAACAGCCGACGAGCCGCAATTGGCTGCCACCTACCTGGGCGCACTGCAAGGCCTGCCGATCTGATCCTGCCTTATGTGCCGGCATGGGCTGAACCGGTTTGGCACCTGTTCGTGGTTCGGCACGGCCCGACGTGACGCTTTGCAGCGCCACCTCAGCGCTCAGGGCATCGGCACGTTGATCCATTACCCTGTGCCGCCCCACTTGCAGCAGGCTTATGGTGAATTAGGATTGCCGAGGGGCACTTTCCAGTCAGCGAGGCCATGCATCGGGAAGTGCTCAGCTTGCCAATGGGGCCGCACCTGTCGCACGATGAGCAGGCAGCGGTCATTGATAGCGTCTGTTCTTTCTTCACCCAGCATCCCTAGCACCAATCGAGACTAAGAGAACAATGGCGACGCTTGCGCTGAAATGGCGATCTCAAATCCACCTTGCCCTGTCAAAGCTGCGAAGCAACGGCCTTGTCAATGCCGGGATTTGGGTTGGCCTGTCGAACATCATCAACATCGCCGCCGTGTTCGTCGTACAGAAGGTGATTGCGCTTCAGGTGGGACCTGCAGGCGTGGCCATTGTTGGTCAATACCAGAATTTCCTGGGCATCACCACCTCGCTGGCCACCGGCGGTATTGACACCGGCATCGTAAAGTACGTGGCCGAGTATCGCACGGACACTGATCGCAACGCGCTGTTAATCTCCAACGCAACGCGCATTACACTCCTTTGTTCGGCGGGTTTGGTTGCCGTGCTCGTGCTCTTCGCCAAGCCGCTCAGCAACTTTCTGTTCCAGACCGACTCATACAGTTTCATCCTGAGGCTCCTGGGACTGACTATCACGCTGTTTGCCCTGAATGCGCTGCTGATCGCTGTGCTCAACGGGTTCGGGGAGTTCCGCAAATACGCCGGTTCGGCGATTGCCCGGAGCGTGGCGGGCATCCTTCTGACGGTAACACTTTGCCTGGTGTGGAATATCACCGGCGCTCTGATCGCGTTAACCATTGTCCAGTCGTTGGTCTTTTTCGTGACGCTCTTTTTTGTCGTTCGCAGCCCCTGGTTCACGTCCCGATTCTTTGTGCAACGCTTCGATTCTGCTGATCGCGCGTCAGTTGCTCGCTTTTTCGCTCATGGCGGTCACCTCCGCCGTGCTCGTGCCACTTACGCAGATCCTGATTCGCAGGCAGATTATATTCGAAGTCTCGTTGGTTGATGCCGGCTATTGGGACGCCATGTTCAAGATATCGCAGGGGTATCTAGGCATCGTCATGGGTACATTGGGCGTCTACTACTTGCCCAAGCTTTCAAGCCTTTCTGATCGAGGCGAGATTCGTCGCGAAATCTGGAACGGCTACAAAGTGATCACGCCTTTGCTTATCATTGGTTTTGCCGCGGTTTACTTTATGCGCCAACCGATTGTGCTTTTATTGTATTCTGACCAATTCCTACGCACTACGGATCTGTTTCCGGTCATGCTCGTAGGTGATTTCCTCAAAATGATGTCCTGGCTCGTCGCCTATCTGCAGTTAGCCAAAGCAATGACCAAGATGTTCATCGCTACCCAAGTGCTCTTTTCAATCAGTAGCTACGGACTGTCCGTATGGTTGATCGATGTGGCGGGTTTAGAGGGTGCGATCTGGGCGTATGCGATCACCTACGGCTTATATACATTGACTATGTTCTACTTGCTAAGAGGCTACCTCTTTGAACGCTATGCCTCAGCGTGACGTCAGTTTTTTCTATCCTGAGCTTGGAGTTGGGGGGGCTCAGTTTCTCTTTGCTCGGATGGCTAAATACCTGATTGGCTCGGCGCACTTTCATGTCACGATTATCGATCATGAAGAAGGATTCATGCGACGAAAGCTTGAGGGTATGCAGCACTCCTTTGTGCGTTACGATCCCTGTCAACTAACTGTTGTTTCCTGGCCGACAACTTTGGTGCTGCCTCTCTCATTCATCTCCTTCATTGGTCAAAGTATCGTCGCTCAGGAGAGTACAAGATTGTTTTTGTGGGATCTTCATCCGTATAATCTTGTCGAGCAGCTTGCACTATCGGGCTTCTATAAACGCCTCTCCGGAATACGGGCAGGTCAGCTTTGCGCTTTGTTCGAGCAGACGCATCGGAGAAAACTGGCTAGGTTGGTCGAGGCGGCTGTATCACATAACGGCATGGTTTTTATGGCAAAGAGGAATTACGAATATAATCGAGCACTCCTCGGATTCAAGCACAAGCCAGTTTACCTACCCATTGGAGTGGACCTTTCTCTGGCCCAGGATGTTGTCTGTATGAAGCGAAATCCTGGACCCGATCAGACGGTTAATGTTGGGTGGCTCAGCAGGCTTGCACCAGAAAAGATGCCAGCCCTGTATCGTCTGATCGATGATGTGCGAGCCTTCCAGGCTGACTCCGGCAAAGACAAAGTTCATCTGCATATCATCGGTAATGGCCCTGAACTTCAAGGAATCAAGGAAAAAAGCCAGGGGATCTCAGTGACCTTCCCCGGTCAACTTGAGCACGTCGCTTTGTCGCAATATATGCTGGAGCATATCGACGTAGGCTTTGCCATGGGAACCTCTGCACTTGAATTTGCGGTTAGGGGGCTGCCGGCTGTACTTACATCTGCTGGTTTGCCGCAGGATAACTTGCGACAAGCCTGTGCCTATCGATGGTTATTTGACTCAGAGGGCTTTGACGTTACGGCGGAAGAAACTTCGATGGCCTCCAGCCTAAGGACTTTTGAGGAGATTATCGCTGACGTGCGTAACCCCAACCTTGCGAAACGGTACGGGCGGGCATGCAATGCGTACACCCTTGCTAACCATTCGCTCGCAAGTGTCGGCGCGCAGCTAGAAAAGCAACTTGCTTCGTGTAGCTTCACATATCGGGATCTCAAAAACACTGGGCTTACCGATCAAACCCTCTATGAACGCGGGCTGTTTGATTTGAAGTCACGGTTCAAGGCCCGTCGAGCACCCTTTGGAATGCGTCAATAGGTTTTGGACACTTTTGGATCCAACTGAGGCAGATCAATGAATTCAACGCCAACTGCCGGGAAGCGACAGGTCACGCTCAAGACCACCTTGATGGTCGGCTTGCTCTCTATCTCAGCTGTGCTTGTGGGCATCTTAGCTGCTCAAAGCTCCTCATTGGCTTTGCTATTGCTGTTAGGGATTATCGTCTGGATTGCGTTAGCGAAGTACTATGAGCTTGCTCTTGCCGCTTTGCTCGTAGGCTTCTTCGCATACCCTGTCGCCTTGGGCCTGTTCGGGCTGGCCATTTCAAGTGTCAAGACAGCAACATTCTATGCGCTGCTAGCTACTGCAGCGCTGGCGGGAGGAATTGCTCGCCATCCGGAGAGGTTGCACGTCATCTTTCGGCGCCGAGGCACGCTCGTCGGCCTGGCAATGGCGATCTGGACAGTAGTGAACTTCACGATGTTCAGCTTAGGCAACAATCTCGCGCTCACAAAGCTCGGATTGATGGCTTTTCTTATGGTCATCCCCTTGATTGCCGGTCAGTTCATCACAGAAAGAGAGCTGCGGCGGTTCTATTGGCTTTGTATCGGGTTGGTTTTGATTGGCACCGTGTTGACGTTACATAATTTGCTGCTCGCAGACCCGAGCGGTACGGACCGGATATCGGTCACCGAAAACATCTCACCATTGGGCTTCGCCTATTCTGCTGGCCTGGTTGCCCTCATGAGCCTGGGGTTGCTGGGCAGCGGCGGCGTCACTACCGTCAAGAAGTTATTGCTTGGGACCCAGTTGGCTGGGACAGCCATCGTGATCGTTGCCTCAGGTTCTCGCGGGCCTTTGCTTGCTCTCGCGGTTGGCATCGCCGTTCTGTTATTCAGAACATCGTGGCGTACACGCACATATTATCTAGTGGCGACGGTAGTACTCGTCATCATAGCTTGGTGGACACTATCTCTTGTACCCGACATTGTCTACGCGCGCTGGTCCTTAGTCGCCTCGGCTGCCACCTCTGGCGGATTGGGCTCAGCATTCGACCAATCGTGTGCACGCATTTGGCGGCTTTCTCTGTCTGCGTGGCAGACCGCCCCTCTTTTCGGCATTGGCCTGGGCAACTTCTTGGGTTTTGGTCAAGAGATAGCTAACTTCTCGCACAATTTCATCATTGAGACCCTAACGGAACTTGGTTTAGTGGGTCTCTCCATTCTGAGTATCTTCCTCTGGATCGTCGGAGGACGGGCCATTCGGATGCTACGCCAAAGAGATACAAGCGTCATACGGCTTTCACTGGTTGCGGCTTTGGCTTATACGCTCGTGTCTATGACGTTCAGCGGTCAACTTCATGCATCTGTCGATTTCTGGATGGTTTCCGCCTTCATCTTGAGTTTGAACCATTCTGACTTGAGTTTAGAGCAATCGGTATCTTGACTTTGGAGCCATGAGACATGCAACCTGCACCCAATGACCCGGATATCCAACAGCAGTTCTATCAGCGAGGCTATGGCGGAAGCGCTCCAAAGGATTTTTTAACCGAGGCACAGACGTCTTCGAAGAGTAATCGTCATTGGCGGGTTCTCAATCATCTGCGCAGAGGCAGTAGATTACTGGACGTTGGGTGTGGCGACGGCACGTTTCTCTATCTTGCGCGCCAACGGTATGACCTGCTGCATGGGATAGATATTGTCGAGGATCGTCTCGACGTCGCCAGAGCCTGGGCCGACGAGGTCGGTGTATCGCTAGATCTGCATTGTATGAATGTTGATCTCGCCCCCTTGCCTTATGGCGACGAGATGTTTGATGCAGTAGTATGTATCGCGGTCATTGAGTTTGTTTTTGATCCAATACGTTTGATCAAAGAAATGCATCGTGTGCTTAAACCGGGTGCTCAATTGATCCTGCAGCTCGGAAATATCGCATCATGGCGCAACCGGTTGCTGCTCTTGTGTGGCAGGCAACCGTACACGACCAAGTTTCAAGGTAGCTGGAATGGCGGTGCCTTGCATTTCTTTGCTTCCGGAGAACTTCGCTGCCTGCTCGAAAAAGAGCGGTTTCATATCGAAACGCACTCTTGCTCTGGCAGGCTCTATCGGTTGCGTTCAGTCTGGCCCTCGTTACTTGGAAGTGACATAATCTTGGCGGCAACGAAGACAACTGGTAGCAACTGAGCTACAGTAACTCGGCGACCTTTCACTCCTGACTCGGCGATCATCAGGAGGCTTCTACCTCTTTTGACCCAGCGCCACGCCTGAGGCTTCTCGGTGTTCATGACGGCACCTCACGATGAGACAGGACACAGTGCGACGACTAGCGGTTGTACAACGGGTACTTGCAGACTACAACCTCCCACTTTACCAGCGTCTAGCCGAATCGGACACGCTTGATGTATGCGTGTTTTCGATGAGCTATGGGTTGCCGCCGGCACAACTTGGCGTTAGGGAAGTCCTGCATCCGGAAGGCGTAAACGCACATCAAGAAAGACATGCGCGTTGGGTGTGGTCAGTAGAAAGAAAGCTGAAGGTTTCTCTGCCGTCGGCGCGTTTGGTGCGGGCGATCATTCGATGGCGACCCGATTGCATTTTGCTCGAGGGTCTCAGCAATCTTGGCAATGTGCTCCTGTTGTTCAGCACGCGGCGGATTTACGGCGCCAGCATCGTGTGGTGGTCTCTCGGAGCTATTCCTGATCGGCCTAATACGTGGCGTTCTCGCATCGGTGATCTTTCTGCAGCAGAGCTTTACCCGACAGTGTGAGGCTGTCATTAGCTACAGCACGCATGGTGCTCGCTACTTTCAGGATCTTGGCGTACCCGCCGAGAAAGTATTCGTTGCCCATAACACGCTGGACGAACAAGCGGTCTTCAAAGCCATAGAGGACTGCCGTCCTCACGCCGAGGCTTTGCGACAGAAGCTGCAGTTGGCATCGCGCTCTGTGGCGGTTTTCTCGGGGACGATCAACAAGGGCAAGCGATTGGACCTGTTACTGCGTGCCTTTGTGCATGTGAAGAAGCTCTCGCAAGGTTCAGATCCGCTTCTTCTAGTTATTGGGGATGGCCCAGCGCTGGCTGAGATGAAGGAGTTGGCATCTGAGCTCGGGATTTCGGACTCAGTCATGTTTGTGGGGCGTCAGCATGAAATGGCCTCCGCGTATTTTCAACTGGCCCAGTTCGCTGTTATGCCCGGTCTGGGCGGGTTGGCTATCAATCATGCATTTGCGCACGGTCTGCCAGTGATCTGCGGGCCGGCGGATGGTTGTGAACTGGATCTGGTGCAGACTGGAGCTACTGGCATATACCTGCCTGTCATGAACGAAGCAAATCTCATTCAGGCGATGAGCCGGTTGTATGCAGATCCTGCCCTATGCGCAACTCTGGGCGCCAACGCCCGTTCACTCATTTCTCAGAAGATTACGCTGACCAGCTACGCTCAGCAGATCGAGCGTGTTGTGCACGTGGCGTGCGATGCCAAGCATTTTCACCCAGAACCACCCGGTGGAAAGGCATGACTACTGCCTCGGCAGTCTGGTCTCGACTATTGGACCATGCTTGGCGTCGCCATCGTGGCTCAACGCTTGGAGCAGCCTGACCTTACCGGCTCAAGAAACCGGGTTGGAGTCATCAAGACCGTTCGATGAATGACCGAATACTCTCATCCACAAGGCACTTCTGCACCTATTTTGACATCAACTACCTGCCGCGGGCACTGTGTTTGTTGAGCTCACTTGAGCAGCACTGCCCGGACTTTACCATTTATATGCTCTGTCTTGACGATGGTTGCTATGAGCAGGTCAAGGCGCTGGAGCACTTTCGGGTGATCCCTGTGAGCCTCTCGGAGTTAGAAACCGCGGATGGGGAACTGGCAGCAGTCAGAGCAAGTCGCTCTCTGCTCGAATACTACTACACATGTGGCCCAGCGTTCATCCTCCATACGTTGAGAACCCACCCCGAGATCG
This sequence comes from uncultured bacterium, assembly GCA_963700255.1. Taxonomy (GTDB): domain Bacteria; phylum Actinomycetota; class Actinomycetes; order S36-B12; family S36-B12; genus UBA10649. The sequence continues at coordinate 25,640 of CAVOWW010000018.1, forward strand.
GGCTTCTAACATACGTCGATGCTGATACATTCTTCTATTCCGACCCTGCCAGCCTTTTTTTGGAGTTGGAGGGAAGTTCAATCGGCATCACAGTGCATCGCTTTGGTCATACTCCACCTCAAGGACGCTTCAATGTGGGATGGATCAGCGTGCGCCAAGATCAGAATGGCAGGGATTGTGTGAGTTGGTGGCGGGAACGTTGTATTGAGTGGTGCTACGAACGCTTCGAAGACGGGAAATATGCTGATCAAAAATACCTCGATGAATGGCCTGTGCGATTTCAAGGAGTGAAGGTGCTCGAGAATCGTGGCGCCAATGTGGCCTCTTGGAATGTTCGTGACTATTGCATCCGGCTGAGCAATAATGATGTTACCGTGGACGGTTATCCCCTCGTCTTCTTCCATTTCCATGGCTTCAAGCAGATTACCCCTTGGTTGTATAATACCAACCTGGGGCTTACGTTCCGTTTCCCCTCGCGAATTCTGCTTGAGTACGTATACCGGCCATATATCCAATGCCTGAAGCGTTACTCACATAGCTTCTCGCCTACTGCAAGCATACGACGAAAACATTTGAGGCATCCCTTAATCCAGATCATACGAGACACCATACGGATTGGAATCGGCATTGTTTTTCACCAATATGTCTTGGTTGTCGAAGATAGAGTGATCTGAGGAAGCACCGCATGTTCGCTGACAAGACTCTGCTTATTACCGGCGGCACCGGCACGTTTGGCAACGCCGTGCTGAACCGCTTTCTGCCCACCGCCATCGCCGAGATTCACATTTTCAGCCGCGACGAGAAGAAGCAGCACGACATGCGCCTCGACCATGGCAACAACCGGAAGCTAGGATTCCATATCGGCGATGTGCGCCGGCCAGAGAGCTTACTGGATGCTATGGTCGGCGTCGATTTCGTCTTCCACGCAGCCGCGCTTAAGCAGGTGCCCTCGTGCGAGTTCTATCCCATGGAGGCACCGATGACCAACGTGGTCGGCGCCAAGAACGTCATGAACGCCGCCATGACGGCCGGCGTCCGCAACGTAGTCGTGCTCAGCACCGATAAGGCCGCCGATCCCATCAAAGCCATGGGCATTTCCAAGGCTGATGATGGAGAAGCTGGCCGTGGCCAAGGCACGCGTGGCCACCGACTGCGGCTGTACCATCAATATCACCCGCTACGGCAATGTGATGGCCTCGCGTGGTCTCGAGCGCATCCCGCTCTTCGTCGAGCAGATCAAATCCGGCAAGCCCCTGACGGTCACCGATCCGCACATGACGCGTTTCATGATGAGCATCGACGATACCGTAGACCTGGTGCTCTAAGTAACTGTCATGAAATAACCATGTCAAGTTGAGCATCTGGCCTGTTGGTGGTATACTGTCTGGTATGGACATAGACCATATCAAGCAACGATTTGCCAGCCTCGAGCCTTTTCTGAACGAACGGCTGCGGCGGCTCTATGCGGCGGCTGAGGCGAAAGCCCTGGGCTATGGCGGCGTATCGACCGTGGCGCGTGCGACCGGCGTGTCTCGCCGTGCTATCGGCAACGGGCTGAAAGAATTGGACGATCCGTCGCCACGCAGCGTCAAACAGATCCGCAAGCCGGGCGGTGGTCGCAAGCGGACGGTCGCCAAAGATGCGACCTTGCTTCACGATTTGGAGCAATTGATTGAACCGGTCAGTCGTGGTGACCCAGAATCGCCCTTGCGCTGGGTCTGCAAGAGTGTGCGCCAGTTGGCCGAGGAACTCAACCGCCAGGGTCACCAGGTGAGCCATCGCCTGGTGGCGGAATTGCTGCAGGAGTTGGGCTACAGCTTGCAGGCCAACCGCAAGACCAGCGAGGGTGCGTCGCACCCGGATCGGAACGCCCAATTCGAGCACATCAATGAGCAGGTGCAGGTCTACCAAAATGCTGGACAACCGGTCATTTCGGTGGACACCAAGAAAAAGGAACTGGTTGGTGACTTCAAGAATGGCGGGCGCGAACTGCGGCCCCAAGGTGATCCCGAAGCGGGTGCGCGTCCACGACTTTGTGATCCCGGAACTGGGCAAGGCGAACCCGTATGGCGTCTACGATATCACGCACAATCTGGGTTGGGTCAATGTCGGCATCGATCACGACACGGCGACCTTTGCGGTCGAGAGCATTCGGCGCTGGTGGCGTTTGATGGGCCAGCCACTCTACCCCGACGCCCGGCAGTTGCTCATCACGGCCGATGGCGGCGGCAGCAATGGTTCTCGCCTGCGGCTGTGGAAAGTCGAACTCCAAAAACTGGCCGATGAACTCGGTCTGGAGATCGCAGTCTGTCACTTGCCACCGGGTACCAGTAAATGGAACAAGATCGAACATCGCCTGTTCTCCTACATCACCCAGAACTGGCGCGGCAAACCGCTCATCAGCCACGAAGTAATCGTGAATCTGATTGCCGCAACGACCACCACAGCAGGACTCAAAGTCCGCTGTCAATTGGACAAGCAGTCCTATCCGACGGGTACCGTGGTTTCCGACGCCGAACTGGCGCAGGTCAACCTGCAACCCGACGACTTCCATGGCGAGTGGAACTACGTCATCTCGCCTCGCACAAAACAGGTTGATACACTTATTTCATGACAGTTCCTTAGTCGAGTTTCCCGTGGTGGTGCAGCACTATGCACCTTTCTTCAGCGAAGTTTTCTCAGCCGATGCGTTCATCGAGTTCAAACGCTGCATCAGCGGTCTGATCGTCTCGGAAAACAAGACTGTTGATGGAATCAACCGGCTGTTTGTGGTCGAAAGTCGTGATCAGAGTTCGCTGGGCCGCCTACTGACAGCTAGTCCATTTTCGGTGGAATTTTTGAACAAGGCTCGGTTAACGATGCTGGATAGTCTGCCTGGGACGCGGCTGAAAGCGAAAGGGGTGCTCAGTGTCGACGATACCCTGCTTAGCCATTACGGCCAGGACTTTGAGCACATTGCCAAGCTGTACGATCCAGTCACGGAGAGCTACGTGTGAGCGCGCGAGTTGGTGACCCTTCACTATAGTGATGGCGACACCGATTACCCAGTGTTGTTTCAACTCTAGCAGCCGGTGGATTTGACCAAGCTCGAACAGGGTTTGCGAGCCGTCAAGATCCCGCTCAAGGCCAGCAAAGAGGCCTTGAAGGAAACCGCTCCCGCCAAATGGCGCGGTTACCTGCTGGGAGTTTGACAACGGTGTCAGAAACAGCACCCCGAAATCGAGAAGCTGTATGACAGCAAGCTGACCATCGCTCAGGACTTGCTCCAGCAATGGGTCAAGCAGCACCCGAGCCAAGTCTGCCCGTGACCTTTGACACCTGGTTCACCCAACCGGCTTTCTGCCGGTTCCTGGATCAAACCCTGCACCTGTCCTATGTGGGCACGGTGGCCGACAATGACAAGATGAACTTGAAGACCGGTGCCGAAACGCTGAAGACCTTCGCTGCACGGCTCAAACAACAACACTTGGATGTGGTGGACCACGGCCAGAAAGGGGTCTTCCGGCGGATCACGATCTCCTTCAAGGGGACGCAAGAGACCTACTACACGTACTGCCAAACCCATCACATCCACAACTTCGGCAAACAACGCCTGGTGATCAACTATCGCCAGGCTGACTTGGCGGAGAACCCCGTCTACTACATCAGCAACCGCTTGGTGTGGCAGGCCGCCGGGATCACGCGCATTCGCCGCCACCGCTGGCCCGTTGACGCTTTGCGTACCATGAGGAAGGCAAGGCGGAAGGGCTGGATCAGTATCAACTGCGGAGCTTCAGCGCCATCCAACGTCATGTCGCTCTAGTCGCCGTGGTGTACAGCTTACTGCGAGCAGCCCAACACGACTCTGACCTTCGCAAACAGCTTCAACGCCAACTCAAAGTGCAGTTTGAGGACAGCGTACCTGCCTGGCGGCGCGTTGCACAAGCGCAAAACTTGTGGTGCCTAAGCCTGTTCATCAGCGCCGGTTTGGCCCAAGGTCAGACCCTGCAAGACGTGATGGCCCCGCTCATCCGCAGCATGTGCAGGGCTTGAGCCACCCGACCCACCAGCGGGCGCCAACTCATCTGGCAGCAGCCAGGCGAGGTAGGTCGGGTGTTGCCCCGGGTCGGCCGGACGGCGCTAAGGACGCTCACAAAGTCCGTTTTGAGTATCAGTTCTTAAGGTGCAAATACCGAGTTATGTCACTGCCAAAGTCGAGTAATAACACACCAGTCTGATGATGTCAGCTTAACTGAGTTAATGCCGGGCATTCAATAGGCAACCGCGCTGGAAGAAGGGCGACGAACTGTTGGATTCACTAGCGTACCCCGTGCACTGCCAGGCATCCATCGACTTCAGAATGCCGCACCTGACTTGTAGGAGCAACTATGGCTATTGATAATCCCCCAACCCCGGTCATTTTGGCTGCCCTGCGCAAGCGAGTAGGTCTAAGCCAAGATCAGGCCGGCGCACGATTGGGATTGATAGGCGCAAAACGCCGCACATCTGTGAGCAACTGGGAGACCGAGAAAAGCAATCCTAGCGCAAAGCATCGTATCCACTTCATTGGCTATCTTCTGGACATTCTGCGCCTTCGACGCGATCCGCAGCTCTTTGCGGAAATCTGGACGCATATAATGGTTATAAAGTGGGGCTGGAAGCCGTTGCAGGAGGAGGACTTGAGGCGATACTATCCTGGCGGCATTCCCACCGGTCTAATGCCTTTGGAGAGAAGCGAACAAACAATTAGTCCATTACTGCTTCGAGCGCCTCCAAAGCCCACTCCGCCACCAGATATCGATCGACTGGTTGACCGCAATGAGCAGGTCGCCGAACTTTTACGGGCACTGGATTTGGAGCACCTGGCCGTGATCGTAGGAATGCCCGGTGTAGGAAAAACCAGTCTCGCCGCGATGTTGGTTCAGCGAAGGGCAAAGTCAGAAAAGACGTTTTGGCACAACTTCCTGGGTGACGCAGACGTGACTAATCTCATGTGGAAGCTGGCCGGGTTCCTGTACTGGTCGGGTGAAGAATGGCCCTGGCTGTGGCTGATGAACGCCAGTCAGAATAATGGTCAACCCCTGGCCCCAAGGATTGTGCTGGATGTAATGTATGAACTACTGCTTGGGAAAGATTACTTTCTGTGCCTGGATGATTTTCAACAAGCAGAGTCCGATCCATTCGACTTTCGAGTTTGCAGAACGCCTGTGTGAGGCAGCAAGACTGAAAATGCTGTCGCTCATAGTTACTTCTCGGAGTGCGCCAACTTACCTGCGAGACATCGTCTGCATGCCTTTGGCCGGGATGAGCAAACAAGAGGCTAAGCAGCTCTATATTGAGCGACGCATGCCCCCTACTAGTGAGATTTTATTCGATCGTATTTACCATCGTACGGGCGGCAATCCGCAGTTGTTGGAGCTGGTGATTGTCGCTATTCGCCAGGGTGATGATCCGCAGCGGCTCGCTGATGCCCTTGAGCTGACAGATCACGTGGCCGGTTACTTGTTCGACCAGGTCGATAACGGCTTGCACGAACAGGATCGCCAGGTGATGATCGCTGTCTCCCTGCTCAATCCGGCCGCCACTCGGGGCGCCGTCGAAGCCGTGCTGACGGGTCAGCGTGTGTCTCAGTCCATCAATCGTCTCAGCCGACAACAGCTGCTTCAATCAGAGCAGAGCGAAGCAGGAACTGATCTATAGCCTGCATGCCACCTTACAAGCCTTCTACAGCCGTAGAGTCCCGTCAATTCAAGAACGTCAGAACATGCACTTGCGGGCCGCCGAATACTTCGAAACTGAGGCGAAGGACGTATTGCGGGCAGCTTATCATTTCCTGGAGGCGAAAGACGAGACTAGAGCGGCTCGCCTGGCGACAGCAGACGTCTGGTTCCTAATCAATCAAGGACGCGCCACGCAGCTTGCACAGGTGCTGGATCGACTTACGGATTGCCTCCTCGATCCCCTCGACCGAGCATCTCTCGAAGTTAGCCGTGGGGAGGTCTACAAGTTCCTCTGCGACATCCAAGAGGCCCAATGTGCCTATAGGGCGGCGCTGACCCAGCTTCAAAATGGCGACAGCTCACTTGAAGCACGCGAGCTGCGTGCGCTGCGCCTACCTGGGTATGGGCGACCTGCTCCACCACGAGTTGCTCCACGATGCACTGTCACAGCTTCAGGAAGGTCTAGTTGAGCTAGGAGACGGTGACAGCCCTATTCGAAGTGCCTTGTTGATCAAGACCGGTACCGTTCACCTGGCACTCGGCCAGTCGAAAGAAGCCTTGTCGTCGGTACAGAAGGGCATGGATCTCCTTCCGGATGGACCAAGCCACCTTCGCATGCGGGCGCTCACGACACAAGGCGCAGTCTATTCCTCCCACGGCGACGTATTGCAAGGACACAGGTATACGCGCGAAGCGCTAGGAATTGCCGAATTGCTGATGGATCGCGTCCACATGCTGAGTATCCTGGCCAATTCGGGCCTCGAACTTACAATCGCCGGAAGATGGCACGATGCACAGGCAGACTACGAGCGGGCGATCGAGATTGCCCAAAAAATCAGCAACAAGGGCGAGTTGGCTAAACTAGAGAACAACTTGGGCATGCTGTACACCAACATGGGCGACCTAGACTTGGCCTTGACTCACTTGAGCCATGCCCAGGAGTTGGCCGAGGAACTGGGCCTCCACGTTTATCTGGCGCATATCCTGGCAAGCCTGGGCGACTTGTACGTCCGGCGAGGAGATTGGAAGGCCGCCGAAGTAGCTCTGGCTGAAGCGGAGCGGCTCGCTCAAGATGCCGGCTCAACATATCCGTTACCAGAGATATACTTCTTGCATTCGCAGGTACATCGGGCAGCCGAACGTGTGCAGGATGCGAAACAGGCGGCTCAGCACGCCGTGGACTTGGCTCACGAAATGAACCTTACGCTTGAAGAGGGCAAGGCGTGGCGGGCGTTAGGTCAGGCGCTCTTGACCGAAGGACTCCCCCTTCCAGCAATGGATGCCTTCCACCGCAGCCTAGAATCTCCTGGCCGGCGATGCCTATGAGGCTAGCCGAACGAAAGCGAGTGGGGCTTGGCGTTACTGAGCGAGGCACGGGATACGTTTGAAAGCTTCGGGGCAGGCCGAGACCTGGCGACTTGCCGGTTCCCGTAGACACCGTTCTCTGAAACTTACCCATTTGTCGCGAACGACATCTGGCGTTCAGTTCCTGCTTCCACGAGAACTGCCTGGAGACCAGGACTTACACTCTCTCCACAGGCGTACCTTCCCGCGGAACTCGCGGTAGCCAACTGTGCAAGATTGCAGGCGGCGTTGAGGTCGCGATCCTGGATCAGGCCGCACGCTTCGCAGAAATACGTCCGTTCAGATAAGGGCAGCGTCTCTTTGACATGGTGGCACACCGAACAGCGCTTGCTGGAGGCGTAGAAGCGTGGCGCAATCAACAGCCGCTCCCCGGCCCAGGCCGATTTGTAGGTCGTCTGCCGCCGAAACTCGCCCATGCCCACGTCGCTCAGGCCGCGCGCCAGACGCCTGTTCTTGACCATGCCTTGCACATTCAGGTCTTCCAGCACGATCACGGCCGGCCGCTCGGCGTCGGGCTTGGTTCTCGCCACGATCCGAGCGGTGGCCTGGTGCACCGCATCGCTGCGCATGTTGGCCACGCGTGCGTGCAGCCGCGCCACCCGGCGCTGCGCCTTGTCACGATTCTCCCGCCCTGTTTACGCCGAGTAAACGACCGCTGGGCGCGCCGCAACGCCTGCAACGCCTGCTCCAGCGCTCTCGGATTGGCGAAGGTTCGACCATCCGAACACGTCGCCAGTGTCTTGATCCCCAAGTCGACGCCAAGCGCCGAGCCAGCCGCTGGCGTCGGATCGGGCAGTTCCATGGCCACCTGCACCGACACAAACCATCTGCCGGCGCGCTCGGAGACGGTGGCGCTGAGAATGTGTGCGCCAACGGGCAGGTAGTCTCGCTCTTTCAACCGCAACTTGCCCAAGCGCGGCAGTTGGATGTGGCGCGGAAAGACCTTGATGGCGCCGGTGAGCCTGAAACTACCAATGCCCCGCTTGCGCGACTTGAAGCGCGGGTAGCCCACCTTGCCGCTGAGCTGGCCGGCCTTCTTGAGTGCAACCCGCCGGAAGAAGTTGGCGAAGGCCCGATCGAGATCGCGCAGCGCCTCCTGCGGCGCACACTTGGACGTTTCGTACAGCCAGGGGTAGTCCGTCTGCTTCAGGCGGTTCAACTCCCGGTGCAGGTCGATCGCCGACGGAACCTTCTCGCCCGCCTGGTAGGCCTCGGCCTTGCGCCGCCGCCCGAAGTTGTACGCAAAGCGCGCCGCACCGGCATGCCGCAGACACGCCGTGCGCTGCTTGTTATTTAGATCAAGCTCAGTCTTGAACCCGCGCTGCGTCTTCATCTGCGACATCCATGCACTGCTCGATCGCCTGTTTGACACAGGCTGCAAGCCGTTTCGAGTTACGCCGTCCGTAGATGCGCGCCGCCATCGCGGTGATCACGGCGACAAAGTCGTCGACCAGATCGTCGCCCGTGTCGGATGGAAAGATCGTCTCAAGCCGGCGTCCCGTCGTCTCGAAAAGCACGTCGATGTAGCCCCACCCGAAGCGCGTCAGGCGATCTTTGTGCTCGACGACGATGACCCCGATCTTAGGGTCGCGGAGCAGTTTGTTCAGTTTGGGACGATTGTCGTTGACGCCCGATGCGATCTCCGTGACTTCCGCCGTGACCTGGTAGCCCTTGGCGGCGGCATAGTCGCGGAGACGCTGCATCTGGCGTAACGCATCCTCTTTCTGAGCTGCGCTGGAGACCCTGGCGTACAGAGCCACCCCCGATGGCCGATCCGGCTGTTCCCGGACGATGATCGTGCCGGTGTGACTCTGATAGGCATCCAGTCGCGCACCCCGGCATCACAGCGATTCGCTTTGCGGAGTTCGCTCAGGATGTTGGTGTCGAGCAGAAAGCCGCTCATAGCTCGATGGGGCGCTCAAGCTGCGGCCCCCGCACAAAATCCTTGTCCTTGCCCACGTTGGGCATCGAAAGCAGGTATTCCTTGAACGAAGGCCTCTTCCTGTACGCCCCCACCAGCGCCGCACGCAGGATGCGCCGGTGCTCTTCTTCCATGGACACCCCATGCTGGCCGGCCTGCTCTTTGAGCTTCTTGACGACCTTTTCTTCGATTTGTCTCACAATCAGTTGTGGCATAATGCATCAATTCCCAGTTCTGCTATCAATGATAGCACGCACCGCCACCGAGGGGAAGAACGAAATGGCACCCTGTTCAGCTCAGGGCGCATCTTAACGTGAGGACTTGCGGGCAATGCAATTCAAAGGCTGGTGTGACCTTGACAAAGCTTCCGGCGTGTGTAAGCTATGGTCCGGCAGTGGGAACATGCGCCCCAGATGGGGCGGCGGAAATGAGAGGAGCGGAAAGCCAAGAACAAGCCAGGAACATCCTAGGAACATGCTTGCAACATCCTTGCTACTACGGGGGCACTAGCGTGGCGGTAGCGTGCTGCCAGGGTTTTGCGATTACTGCTCCGGCGGGGGCACATCGGCGTGGGTCCGCTTGAGCGCGTCTTTCCGGCCGTTGATGACCTGCCGCGTCCAGATGAAGATCCGCGAACCGGGCGGGGGCTGGCCGAACTTGTTGACGTAAAGGTCCGTGATCTCGCACCACCCCAAACTGAATGCAGAAGGCAGAATGTAGAATGCAGAATGGTCGGAGACGGGACCAGCGGGCGAAGAAGGAAGAATGCAGAATGGGGCCGCTGAATTGTCTCGAAACGGGGTAGGGCCAGGCATATTTTGCCGCCAACGAATTTGACTGGGTCACAACACTATCTCTGCGCCATGAGCGATTTCGTCCATCTGGAACTGTTGCCGCTGGGCAAGGTGCTGCGGGTCAAACGCGGCACGCCCTTGCAGGACGTGCTGTTTGCGCATGGGGTCGAGTTTCCGTGCGGCGGCCGCGGGCGCTGCAAAGGGTGCAAGATCAAGGTGTTGGCCGGCGCCCTGCCGATTACTGAGGAGGACAAGCAGAAGCTTACCGAGGCGGAATTGGCCGAGGGCTGGCGGCTGGCCTGCCGGGCGCAGGCGGAAAGCGATCTGAAGATCGAGCTGGCCCAATGGGAAGCGGCGATTCTCACGGACGATTCGGTATTTGCCTTCACGCCGCGGGAAGGATTGGGCATCGCGATTGACCTGGGCACAACCACCATCGTGGCGCAGTTGATTGACTTGCAGACCGGCCATGTGCTGGCGGTGCGCGCGGCGCTGAATGCGCAGGCCAAATGCGGCGCCGATATTATGAGCCGCGTGGAGTCTGCCGTGGCCGGCGGGGGCCAGCGGACGTTGCAGAACCTGGTCCGCAAGCAGATCGGCCGGCTGGCGCAGGAGTTGGTGACGACGGCTTCGGGCGCGGCGCATGAAGTCAAGAGCGTGGTCCTGGTCGGCAACACGGTGATGCACCATTTGTTCTGCGGCATCAGCCTGGAGCCGCTTTCGCGGTATCCCTTCGAGCCGGTGTCGCCCGGTTTGCAGGTGTTCGACGCGGCGCAACTGGGCTGGAAGCTGCCGGGCAATCCCGGCGGTGCGTTTCCTGCCCTGCCTGGGGAGCTTTGTGGGCAGCGACATCCTGGCGGGGCTGCTGGCGACCAAGCTGCACGAGAGCGAGCAAGTGGCGGTCCTGATTGACCTGGGGACGAACGGGGAAATCGTCGTGGGCAACCGCGAGCGCATGTTGTGCGCGTCCACCGCGGCGGGGCCGGCGTTCGAGGGGGCGCGCATTTCCATGGGCATGCGGGCGGCGACGGGCGCCATCTCCGAGGTGCGCGCGCGGGACGGCCAGTTCGCAATGCCACGTGCTGGGCAACGTCGCGCCGCGTGGGATTTGCGGCAGCGGGCTGGTGGATGCGGTGGCGGTCGGGCTGGACCTGGGCTGGATTTCACCCATGGGCCGGCTGGCGAACGGCGACCCGCTGACGCTGGCGGGGCCCGTGACGCTCAATCAATGGGACGTGCGTGAATTGCAGTTGGCCAAAGGCGCGATTGCCGCCGGCTTGCGCATCCTGCTGGAGCAATGGGGCGCGACGAAGGATGACCTGGCGCAGGTCTTCCTGGCCGGCGCCTTCGGCAATTACATCAATTATACCAGCGCGCGGCGCATCGGGCTGCTGGATTTTCCGGCGGAAAAGGTGCGCCCGTCGGGCAACACCGCCTTGCTGGGCGCCAAGCTCGCGCTGTTCAGCTTGCCGGAACACGACGGCGCCTATCCGCAGATACTCGCCAAGGTGAAGCACGTCTCGCTGAACGAGGATGCGCGGTTCCAGGAGATGTTCGTGGAGGAGATGGTTTTCCCCGAGAGATAGGCGCGTAGTGCAGAGCGCGGTCGGCCAGTCGAGCCATGGCCTTACGGAGCCGGTGAGGGCAGGGCAGGGGACGGACTCGCGGGAGCCGGCGTCGGGCCGGGCCGCAAAGCCATCCTCCTGGCATCCAGCGCGTCCAATTGCTGGATGGCGGCTTCGGCGGCGCGCCCTGGCCCGCTCGCTTGGTAAGGGGAAGTTGGAGGCGCCGCGATCGCGTTGCTGCAAATACGCTTCGATCGCCTGGCAGTAGTCCTGCACCAGCCCGGCGTACTCCTGGGCGATGCGCGAGCGGAGCAGCCCCAGCTCGCGCAGCGTGTTGCCTGAGCGCCTGGGTCTGCCGCGACGGGATCCCATTCGCGAATGATCGTCTGCAGGCTGACTTCGGCGCGCAGCGGCAGCTCGTTGGTGCGGGTGCGGACTTGCACGGCAGCATGAATGGCCTGATCCAGCTTCTGCCAGCTTTCCGCCAGCGGCCAGGCCTGCGCCGCGTCGCGCCCGCTGGCCTGGGCGAGTGACAGGGCCCACCACTTCTCGACATCCAGGGGCCGCTGGAAGTGGGTATGAAAGGCCTCCAGAAAGGCGAACTGCCAGTTGTGGTGCTGCGGCAACCGGGCCAGCATCGCTTGCAGGCACGCGCGCCCGTCCGGCAAGCGGAGCAGCTCGCCGACGAACAACTGGGCGCTGCCGCGATAAAGGTCGCCCGCGTCGTCGGCCAAATCCTGCTCGGTCGGCCAGCTCAGGGCCTCGAAGGTCAAGGGCGGGCGCCCGCGCAGTTTCTATCTGCGCCTGTTGCAGCAGAGGTCTGCTTGCGCGAAGCGACGAACGTGGCGCTGAAGTTGAGGCCGTTCGGCAGCCGCGCGCGGCGGGGGCAGGATGATTTCGACTTCACTGGAGGCCAGCAGGAGTTGCGAGAAGCCTTCAACCAGCCAGAGCGGAATCTCCGCCCCGCGTCCCTGCGCCGTGCGATTCGCCAGCTCGAGCAGCAATACCTGCACGATCGCCCGCACGTAGCGGGGCCGCTCCACCACGTTCGGGAGGTCCACCCGGTATTGCCAGCCGTTCTTGAACCTTCCGAGGTAATCGTGATGGTGTCGCTCGGCCGCCACCGGCGGGATACAGCACCAGATAGATCGTTCCGCGCCAGGGTGCTGTGACGTCCAGCTCGCGCAGTAGCAACTGTTTGATCCGCTCGCAGGATACGGTTGCGAGGGTCGGCTCCAACTGGACGAAGTCCTGGTTTGTCGCCAGGGACGAGAGCGCCGGCGGCGAGCCGTGGCCGAGCGCGCGGCATAAGCAATGAACTGGCCGGAGTAGCTGCGCATGGACACGAGGTCGGAGGGTGGGAGCTGGGCGGCGGCCACACACCGCAGAGCGCCCAGCCAAACGGCTACGCCTGCCAGCAGCGCCAGTCGCCGGCCTTCCTTTGCTTTAGCTTTCCTGTTCATTCGAGACCGCCAGGCCGTGCTTGCCAGAGGCCCGGCTCCGGCCGAGCTGCTTCACTGGAGCCGCCGAAGCGCGAAGTCCCGCCCGCAGCCAGGACTTGCAGCAACGCGCTAGCTCTTGCTCGCCGCAGCTTTGGCCGGCTTGTCGGCTGGCTTGGTTGGCGCAGGCTTGCTTTCTCCGCTCGGAGCGGGCTTTGTCGGCGGCGGCTGGCGCGCTGGCGGGGGCGACGTCTTTCTTGGCGGCTTCTTTGTATTTCTCGCTGCGGTAATCGGTGGTGTAAAACCCGCTGCCTTTGAAAATCAAGCCCGCCCCCGTGCAATGGCGCGTTTGACCTTGCCTTTGCCCCAGCGCTTCCGGGCGCACAGCTTCTCCGGGCAGATGGTCAGCGGCTTGGCAGAAATCGGCTGAAACTGGTCAAACTGATGTCCGCACTTCTCGCAGACATATTGATAAGTCGGCATACTCGTTATGTTAATAGTCGGCGGATGAAGTTGGGTCAAGTGCTCAAGCAGATACGATACGGATTCACGGGCGGCAGCGCGGCGCACCATAGTAACTCTGTAACGATTTAAGTTGCCCGCGGCCTATCCGCCGATACAGCTCATGGACCGCGGCGGCGGCACGAAGTCCGGCTCGCCGATGTGGTGGCGGGCTTCCTTCTGCCAAACCACGCCCTTGAGCCACTCGGCGATCGCCTCGTCCGATGCGCCCGCGCGCAGTTGCGAGCGCAAGTCGTGCTCGGTCACGCTGAACAGGCAGGTGCGGATCTTGCCGTCCGCGGTCAGCCGGATGCGATTGCAGTGGCCGCAGAACGGCTCGCTCACCGGCGCGATGATGCCGATCTCGCCGCGCCCGTCCGGGAAAGCTCCAGCGTTTGGCGGTTGCGGACGGGTTGTCGGAAGCAACCGGGCGCAGGTCAAACCGGGCTTGCAGGCGAGCCAGCACTTCGTGGCCCGGCACGACCATTTCCTTGAGCCAGGCGCGCGCGGAATCGAGCGGCATGAACTCGATGAAGCGCAGGCTCAGGTCGTGCTCCCGCGCGAAGCCGGCCAGGGCCTCGATTTCGTGGTCGTTGAGGCCGCGGATGATAACGGCGTTGACCTTGACCGGGTGCAGGCCGAGTGTCCTGCGCCAGGTTGATGCTGCGCAAGGACCTCCTCCAGACCCGTCGCGGCCCGTGATCTTCTTGAAGTTATCGCCCGTCGAGCGAATCCAGGCTGAAACTGATGCGGCGCAGGCCGGCGGCGCGCAGCGCCTGCGCCTTGTGCGGGAAGAGGAAGCCGTTGGTGGTCATGGCGAGGTCGGTGATGCCGGGAATCCTCGCGATGCGCGCGACCAGGTCTTCGACGTTGTGGCGCAGCAGCGGCTCGCCGCCGGTGAGCCGGACTTTCTGAATGCCCAGGCTGACCGCGAGGCGGACCACGCGCTCAATTTCCTCGAAGGAAAGGATGTGGGCCTTGGGCACCCATTGCTGCACAATGGGCGCCGGGTTGGGCAGGTGCGCCCAGTGGCCGCGGTAGAAATTCTGCGCCGCCTCGGTTTCGGGCAGGCAATAAAGGCAGCGGAAATTGCAGCGGTCCGTGATGCTCACCCGCAGGTCGCGCAGGACGCGCCCCTGCGAATCGATGAGCAGCCGGGCATCGGTCACTTGGGCGGCGGATTGGTCGCTGCGGGACGGTTGGTCAAAGGCGGGATGACTTTGACGGAGCCGTCGGAGCTGACTTCCACGTTGAGATCGTAAGCGGGCTTGGGAGCTTTGACCGGCGTGGCAGCGGCTGCCTTGCATGAGCTTCTGCGCGCCTCTCTGTTCGCTGCTGGCAAAGAGCCCCTGGCGAATCCACTCCAGCCGGCGGGCGACCGAAAGCTCCTCCTTCAACTTGGAGACTTGCGCGCGCAGGACCGTCAGGTCGTTGAACTGCTTTTCCAGTTCCGACTTCTCCGCCATCAGCCGCTTGAGTTCCTTTTCGAGGAACCCTTTCTCGCCCTCGGACGTGGCCAGCTTGCGCTTGGTCTCCTCGATTTGCGTGGTCAGGTTCGTGATGGCCGTGCTCAGGTCAACGGCTTGCTTGTCCAGCGCCTGATTTTGCGCCTCCAGCCCGGCGATCTTGGCGTCGCGCTTGGCGGTCTCTTCCTGGCTGGTCTTGAGCGCGACCTCGGTCTGGACGAGATTATTGGAGACCTGGGCGAGGGTGGCCAAGGACTCGACGTACTTGTTCGTCAACTGCCTCAAATTCCTGCTATGCGCTTTTCTCGGTCCTTTTCCAGCTCGTCGTTCACTAGTTTCTGCCGATCGAGTTGGTCGTTGATCTGCACCACGTTGTTCGAGAGCGCGCTGTTGGTTACGGCGGCGTCGTGCAATTCCTCGGCAGCCTTCTTCTTCATCGCGATCAACACAATGCCGAGCCCGACACACACGAGCACCAACAATAAGACAACAACCCCAATTCTGTTTTTCATAGTGCAGCAGCAGAATGCCGCTGTGCGGCCCGGCTTGACAAGCGTATTTTTGTTGTATCTGCACCTTGAATAAACGCCCGGGTCTTCTAGATTGTAGGCATGAAATTGCCGCACGAGGTCCCCGTGATGACCTTGCCCAATGCCACGCTGTTTCCGCAGGCGCTGCTGCCGCTCTACATTTTCGAGCCGCGCTACCGGCAGATGCTGGCCGACGCTTTGCACTCCCACCGGATGTTTTCGGTGGCCATGCAAAAGCCGGGCCGCATGCGGGAAACCCCGTCGCCCGTGGCGGGGTTGGGTTTAATCCGGGTTTCGGTGGGCCATCGGGACGGCACCTCGCATTTGGTGCTGCAGGGCCTGGCGCGCGTGGAGCTGGAAGCGGCGGTCCGTTACAAGCCCTATCGCATCCAGCGCATTCGCCCGCTGGAGATCCCGCCCTGCGACACCGTCGCCGTGGACGCCCTGGTCGCCAAGGTGCGCGAGTTGCTGGCGGAGCGCATTGACCTGGGATTGTCTTTCCCGTTTCCCGTGATGTCACCGGGCAAGGCGGAAGGCAGCCCGGTGCCGCCTTCCTTTTCGGCGAAGGAGGTCATGCGTTACCTGGACTCGATCTCGGACCCTGAACACGTCGTGGATCTGGTTTCCTGCGCGGTGTTGCAGGGTGCGGTGGAGCGGCAAGCGATTCTGGAAACTGTGGACGTGGAGGCCCGTTTGCGGCGGCTAGTCCATTTTTTGCTGGCCGAAATTCGGGCCAGGCGCAAAGGTAATGCCTCATGAATGATCCGCATACTTCGCCAGACAGCCCCTTTAGCAGGAGCCCCGAGGAAATGAGATCTGCGCTCTTCGCGCAGATGGTTATGCAGCAGTCCAGCATGGCCATGATGCTGCTGGGCAAGACGGCCCATCCGCAGACCGGCGAGATCGTCCGCGACCTTGAGGCCGCCAGGCTTTTCATCGACCAGTTGGAAATGCTCGAATACAAGACCAAAGGGAATCTCAACCAGGAGGAAACCGCTCTGCTCCAACAGAGCTTGATGTCGCTGCGGATGGCCTTTGTGGAAGCCGTGGACTCCCCGTCCGCGCGAGGCGGAATCCGAGGCCAAACCAAAGTTCGGCGCCGCCCGAGCCGGCTCCCGCGCGCCGCGCCCGCCCAGGCAGAGCCGGCGCCGGCTGCGAGTCCCTCGGAGGCTGAGTCCCGCAAGAAGTTTAGCAAGAAGTATTGAGCGGCTGCCTGCGAGCCGCAAATCGGCCGGAAGATTCGTTGCGAATTTGCGTGACAACGCGAGCATAAGGTGTTACATAGATTAGCGTGTTGGCGATTGGACGCGGGTTAACAAACTGACAAGTATTCTTTCACCGGGCGGAAATGGAAGACAATGAGAAAACGAATCGATGATGAGTTCACACACCTGCCTGTCTCGCGGCAGCGGAAGTATCAGTTGCGGATGAAGCGCGATCGGTGCTGCACCGAGTGCGGTGAACCGGCCGTCCAGGGATCACGCTGTTTGAAGCACCTGGTCAAGGCCCGGGAGCGCCAGCGCAAAAAGCGGGGGCTCAAGCGCCGTTACCACGGCACGTTGAGCTATCGTTTGGAGGCTGCGGTCCGGCGGAAACGCAAAGGGGCGTCCCGGCGATCGACTTCCGTGTCGAGATAGCGCAGAGCCGGAGGTCAGGTCGGAGCTGGCGCGGCTGGCTGATCTGTCGGGAGGCGCCGTCGGCCGCAAGCCTGGCTGGCGCAAGGGTTCGGGCTATTTTGGCGCTCACCATGGTCGGCTTCGGGCGGAACCCCCGTCCGGATTAAGAGATTTCATTCCGGGCAGGACCATGAAAAGCCAGGATGAATAATTCCGAATGGGCTTGCCATCGTCGAGGGGGGTAGCCATATTGCCGCACCAATATAGATAAATTTATGGCTGACGCTGCAAACAAATATCCTGAGAACGTTCCGGGCAAATACTACGTCGATAACCAGTGCATTGACTGCGACCTGTGTCGCGAGACGGCGCCGGACAATTTCAAGCGCAACGAGGACGGGGGTTATTCTTACCTTTCCAAGCAGCCGGAGAATCCGGAAGAGGAAGCGCGCTGCAAGGAAGCCAAAGAGGGCTGCCCGGTCGAAGCCATTGGCGATAACGGGGCTTAGCCACCTCGATCTTTACCCCAAGCCCGCGGCTGGACGCTGCGGGCTTTTTGCTGGATCAGCCATAGCAGGATTTGCCTTCCGAAGTCGGCGGCAGTGACCAGGCTGGGTGAGTAATCAAGGTCGGTATCCCACTTTAGCCAACACCCGTCGGGTATTCTCAATGGCCGACTCGCGCTGCCCGCATTATGCCGAACGCCGACAGCCGATGTCGGACCAACATTTCTCAAGCAGCACCGGGGCCAACGCTCCGTGGTGAGGTTGCCTCGTTCCTTTTGCGGCTCAACTACTTCTTTGGAGCTGCCGCACTCGGCGAGCCGATGGCTGCTGGCGGCGTGTTGGTGGGGCCGGCGGGTTGAAGGCCGTATTTGGCCAGGACTGGGGCAAAATCCGGATGGGTCCGCCCGTAGTCGCTGATCTTCTTGACAAAATCGTTCATCAAGGGGCCGCTCTTCTGGTATTCGGCGATCATTTGTGAGGCCTGCGGGCGGATCGCGGCGAGATCCTTGCTCGAGGATCGCCACTGCCGCAGCAGGTAGATACCGAGCGTGCCGCTGATCACGATGACCAGAATCAGGACCGACACGACAAGATGACGCAGTGGGTCGAACTGGGCTTGCAGGTCGTTCGCATCGGATTGAACAGGCGTTTTGAGTGTCGAGGTTGTCCATAAGAGCCTACTTGGTCGCGGGTTTGTTGGTGGGGGTCGGCGCGGTCTTGCCTGGTTTCAAACCGACGGATTCGAGAATGGGGTCAATAGCCATGATGGGTCTTGCTGTATTCCATGGTTTCACTGACCAGCGCGTTAATGAACGCCCTGTTATTATTGATTAGCGTTGCCTGGGTCTGAAGCGAGCGCAATTCGCGGGTGTTGGAGATGTTAAGCCAACACAACACGACCGAGGCCAGCGCGCTGACGGTCAGCACCCCGAGCAGAATCGTGGTCAAAGGACTGTTTTTCATATTGATGGGGGGCACTCTAACTGTTTCGTCACGCTTGTCCAATAGGATTTTTGCCTTGAAAAGTTTCTTGATTTTGGCGGCCGGGGGCGGCAAAGTCGAATTCTCTGAATCAGACGGGCTCAGGGCTGAAGCCGTGAGCCGTGCACAGTATTGGCCAAAGTGAACAGCAGGAAGCATATAGCGAGCAGGATAAATCTGCGTGGCGAAGGAAGAACCAATTGAATTGACTGGCAGCGTGACGCAGGTGCTGCCGGGCACGATGTTCCGCGTGGCCTTGCCGAACGGCCACGAGGTGCTGGCCCATATTTCCGGCAAGATGCGCAAGAACTTCATCCGCATCAGCGTCGGGCGACAAGGTCAACGTCGAAATGTCGCCCTACGATCTGGGTAAGGCGCGGATCACGTTCCGGCACACTTAGAAGCGACATTTCGTGGGCGGAGGGTCTCCCCGTGCTCTTGGGCGACACCTTTCGCTCGACTTTGCCAATAAGCACAGCAATCTCCCGGCCATGCGAATCCATTTCCTCGGCGCCACCCGCACGACGACCGGGTCGCTCTATCTCTTCGAGCTAAACGGCCAGCGGCTGCTGCTGGAGTGCGGCCTCTTCCAGGGGCGGCGCGGGGAATCCATCGAGCGCAACCGCAACTTCCCCTTCGACCCGAAGCAAATCAATGCGGTGGTCCTCAGCCACGCGCATATTGATCACTGCGGCAATCTGCCCAACCTCTGCCGCCAGGGTTTCGAGGGGAACATCTACTGCACCTTCGCCACGCGCGACCTCGCCAGCATCATGCTGGAGGACTCGGCCCAAATCCAACGGGATGACGCCGCCTTCGTCTCCAAGAAGCGCGCCAAGCAGGGCCTCCCGCCGGTCGAGCCGCTCTACACCGCCGCGGATGCGGACAAGGCGGTCCGCCAGTTTGTCGGCATCAACTACGACCGGCCCTTCCCGGTGGCCGACGGCGTCACGGTCACGTTCCGTGACGCCGGCCACATTCTGGGCGCGGCCCAGGTGGTCTTCGACATCCGCGAGAACGGGCGCCAGTTCCGCTATCTCTTCAGCGGCGACATCGGGCGCGGCGACGACGACATTCTGCGCGACCCGCAGCCGGTGGAGGACGTGGATTACCTGCAGGTGGAGAGCACCTATGGCGCGCGCGAGCATTCGCCGAAAGCCAGCGCCAACGCCGAGGTTGGCCAAATGGTGCGCGAAACCCTGGATCGCAAAGGCAAGGTGATTATCCCCGCCTTCTCGGTAGGCCGGACGCAGCAGATCGTCTATACCCTGCATCAGTTGACGCTGGCGGGCGAGTTGCCGCGGGTGCCCATCTTCGTGGACAGCCCCCTCAGCGTGAACGCCACCGAAGTCTATCGCCTGCATCCCGAATGCTTCAACGAAGCCATCTACAAGTTCCTGCGCGAGAAGGAAAACCCCTTCGGCATGGAGAACCTCACCTACATCCGCGAGGTGGCGCACTCGATGAAGCTGAACGATCTGAAGGAGCCGGCCATCATCATCAGCGCCTCGGGCATGGCCGAGGCCGGGCGCATCCGCCATCACCTGGCAAACCACATCGGCAATCCGGCGAACCTGATCCTGTTCGTCGGCTATTGCGCCGAGCACACCCTGGGCGCGCAAATCATGTCCGGCCGGAACCCGGTGAACATCTTTGGCGAGCCGCACGAGGTCCGCGCCCGGGTCGCCTCCATCGATTCCTTTTCCGGCCACGCGGACAAGGACGAGCTGCGCCGCTACGTCGAGGCCATCACGGGCGATATCAAGAAGATTTTCGTGGTCCACGGCGAGGAAGCGCAGGCCCTGGCCTTTGGCGAGACCTTGCGGGCCATGAAGCCGAAAGCGGAAGTCCTTGTGCCGGAATACCAGCAGACTGTCGAATTGTGAAACCGTTGACTTCCTATACCTGCAAGCTTGCCGACGCGCAGGCCGCCGCCCTCCGAACCTGGTTGCAGGCGCATCAATACAAGTTCCGCGAGGTCCCCTACGCGCGGTTCGCTGTCGAAAAGGAGAAGACCAACCTGGTGTTCTACGAGAGCGGCAAGCTGGTGGTGCAAGGCAAAGGGAACGCAGGAGTTCGTCGAGTTTGTGCTGGAGCCGGAGATCCTGCAGGAAGCGCGGCTCGGCTACGAGGCGGTCCTGAATCCCGACCTGCTGCTGCCGCGCTTGGGTGTGGACGAAAGCGGCAAGGGTGATTTCTTCGGGCCGCTTTGCATCGCCGGGGCATACGTAAATGAGGCGGTCGTGAAGTCATGGGCCGATGTCGGCATCCGCGACTCCAAGAACATCTCCAGCGACAAGCGGATCAGGGAGCTGGCGGAGCTGATCCGCAACACGCCCGGCTGCGTGACCACGGTCGTCCCCATCGGCAACGAGGCCTACAACCGCCTGTACGCCAAGATGAGGAGCGTCAACGCCATGCTCGCGTGGGGGCATGCGCGGGTGATCGAGAACCTGATGGGGCAGCGGCATCGTATGAACCCGCCGCCCGTGCGCGCCATCAGCGACCAGTTTGCCGCCAACAAGGAAACCGTCGCCAAGGCCCTGATGACTTTGGGCCGGGAGATCGAGCTGGTTCAGAAGCACCGGGCCGAGGAGGACCTGGCGGTGGCCGCCGCCTCGATCCTGGCGCGGCACGAGTTTGTCACTCGCCTGGGCGCGTTAGAAAAGCAGCACGGGACGAAGCTCCCCAAGGGCGCGTCGGCGGCGGTGGATGCGGCGGCCAAGGAATTCGCCGGCAAGCAAGGCCCCGAAGGCCTCGCCAAAGTCGCCAAGATGCACTTCCGGACCGCGCTTCGGGCGCAGGGCCTGCCGGAGCCACCAAAGGTTGAATGGCGACGCCGGTCTAATCCCGCAAAGGGCTGATCGTTGGCGGGCGCTCGTCGTCTGCTTCCACGGACCGCTTGCTGCCCGCCAGGAGCCCGCGGGATGGTCGCTCCGCTTGTTCCGCTTGTATTCCTCTCCTAGGGGCGTGCCGGGGCCGAGGCAGGGAGTTTAGCCTGTGGGCTCGCCATGCCGAGCCCCGTTGCATGAGACGGCCCACCATTGGCCATCATTCGACCCCAAGTTGCCATCCTATCCACCTTTAACGGCTATCGTTCCCGCGGACTGGGCTTATTATCGCACCTCTGCTCATCCGCCGCGCAGAATTAGGCCGTATTTTCTGCGGTCATTAAAGAACGCCGGCTCATTCGCCGTGTTAGATTAGCGCATATATTTCATAAGGATAATTCAAACTTGCATTATCTGTGGCGTATGATTAGAAGGCATGCTCCATATATTGCTTTCCGATGGCAAAAGATGTAAGGACAATGGCAAGGAATGGCGAGCAAGAAATCGGCTCTAAGCTAGACTAATCCCGTAATGAACGACCAGCGACCTGAATCAGCATATCGAATCGCAAGATTTGGCCAGATATGTTTGGCCAAGGATTCGTGTCTGGCATTCAGCCCTTCCCCCGCTACCGCTGCATGAAACTCTTCGTCGCAGGGTTAAGTTACAAGACCGCGCCGGTGGAGCTGCGCGAGAAGCTGGCGGTGCATCCTTCGCGGCTGCGCTGTCACGGCTGCCGCCTCAAGCTCGGGGGCAATCTGGAGGAAGTCGTTCTGCTCTCCACCTGCAACCGGGTGGAAATCTACGGGGTAACTCCGAAGGTCAACGGCAATGTGCATCGTCTCTTTGAGCTGCTCTCGATGGGCGAGGTTGATTTTGCCCCGCATCTTTATATCAAGGAAGGGGCGGAAGCGGTGGAGCATTTGTTCTCGGTCGCCAGCGGTCTGGAGTCAATGGTCATCGGCGAGACCGAAATCACCGGCCAGGTGAAGCAGGCGTACCAGGCGGCGCAGGAAGCCAAGCTGACCGGGCGGGTGACCAACCGGCTGTTCCAGACGGCGCTCCAGGTCGCAAAAGAGATCCGGACGCAGACCGGCATTGGCCGCGGCGCGACCTCGGTGGGCAGCGTGGCTGTTGATTTGGCCGAGCGGATTTTCGACCGTGACCTGTCCGGGAAGACGGTAATGATCATCGGCGCGGGCAAGATGGGCGAGGCTTGCATCCGCCATTTCGCCAAGCGAGGCGCGCGTTCGGTGCTCGTCTCCAATCGCTCCTACGACCGTGCGCTCAGCCTGGCTAACGAATTTGGCGGACGAGCGGTTCGCTTTGACGAGTGTCTGCAGGCGATGGCCCAAGCCGACATCGTGGTCAGTTCCACCGGCTGCCCCCCAAACCATTCTGCATCCGGGACGATGTGGCTTCGGTCATGGCCAGGCGCGGCAACCGCCCCCTCTTTCTAATTGACATCGCCGTGCCGCGGGACATTGATGCGGAGGTTGATCAGCTCGAGCAACGTTTACCTTTACAATGTGGATCACCTGGAAGCGATCGTGCGCGAGAACGTGCGGCATCGCGAACAGGAATTGGCCCGCTGCCAGGCCATCCTCGCCGAGCGAACAGGGGCCATCATGGCTCGCTTCACGCCGGCCCCGGAGAAGACTTTTGACCCGGGCGTTCCATCTGAGCCCGCATGGGCGCTGGATGCCGTGGCGGCTTGCCCCGGCTGATCCGGGGATGTGGAAGCAATTCGCAATGAACGCAAAAGACACTTTTGACGAGAGAGCCGGGCAGTGAGCTCGCTGCAGGGCCAAACTCGCGTCGGAAAACGCGCCATCCGGTGGATGACGCGCTCAACCTCGCGGCCTCAAGCTAGTGCCGCGGCAAATCAGCAATACCCAAACAGAAGAAAGCACGCGCCAGTTATGAAATACTCAAACCTCCTCACACTTAGCCTCGCGGTTGGCGCCTTACTGTTATCGTCTGCAGTAACCCGGGCGGGCATTCTGGGCTCGCCGCATGATTTCCACAGTGAATCGTGGAACAACAACCCGGGCGACCCCAACTCTGTGTGCAGCCCCTGCCACCAGGCTCACAATGTTGACAGCAAAGTGATTCCGCTCTGGAACCACGCCAGCTCCCAAGGCCCCTGGATAATGTACAGCACCCTCAACAGCCCAAGTTTCAAGGCTTCGGGCACGGAGACCCCGATCAACAGCGCAGCCAACTCCCCCCGAGTTTCGCAGGCGTGCTTGAGCTGCCACGACGGCACTGTGGCGGTCAACGCCTACGGTGGCATCATTCAGGGCGGCACCGCCCAGTATCTGACTAACAGCGCGAAGATCGGGACGGACCTGACGCATACCCACCCGATCTCCTTTACGTATAACGCGGCTTTGGTTGGAACGGGCCCCACGCAGGACAAGTGGCTGTATAATCCCGACACGACCCAAGTGATTATCCCGGACGGCACCTTCAATCCCGGGAACGACATGACGATCAATGGCTTCCTGCTGGGCGGCAACCATCGCATGGAATGTTCCTCGTGCCACGACGTTCACAACCAGGAAGGCACGCCTTTTGACATTACTACCAACCCGAATCTGGTCAGGATCAACGGCACCAAGGCCGGCGTGGGCAGTACGCTCTGTCGCAGTTGCCACAACAAGTAACCACTGCCCTGTTTTTTTGCTGCTGGCCGAAGAAAGCCCCGCGCGAGCCGGTTTCCCACGTGCCTTATGCAGCATCGGGCAGTCTGATCAAAGATCGTAGCAGTTAACCAACGAAAAACTTAAGATTAATGTGCCAATGAATCCGACCTATCATAATAAACTGCGCCGTGCCCGGAGGCCTCGGGCGGCAGCCACTCGTTTGCTGGCCTCTGCTATCTTTAGCGCGATGCTCGCAACCTCCGTTCGGGCGGACATGTACCGACCTGCAACCAACGCGCCGGGCGGTGTGCCGGCGCAATCAACGATCACCAGCGTCACTCCGGCCGGCACCAACAGTACCGTCTGCTGGTACCGGCATGCAGGGGTGGTACACGGTCGAAGCCACGACGAATACGCTCACTGGTCCCTGGATTCCCGTTGGCCGCACGGCTGCGTCCGATTTTCCCTGGTGCGTGACGGTGCCCAACCCCGACCCGACCAACAACTACCAGTTCCGCCTGAATCAGACTAATGGTTTCGCCGGTTCGGGCGCCTGCGGCGGTTGCCACGGCGACAAGTACAGCCCCTACCTGGGGACCGCTCATGCGGGCGCCTTGAGCGCATTGACTAGCATCGGCATGGGCACGAACGCAAGCTGCCTCCCCTGCCACACCGTAGGTTATGGCCAGCCGACCGGCTTCACCGACAGCACAACAACCCCTCAGCTCGCCAACGTCGGGTGCGAGAACTGCCACGGCCCCGCCGCCTGGCACAAGTTCAGCGACCACGACCTGATTCGTCCCGCCGTCAGCATTGACCCCAAGATTTGCGGTGGCTGCCACCAGGGCGAAGAACAACCCACTTTCGAGGAATACGAGACCACACTTCACGCGGAGGTGGCTGATGATGTCAAATACGGATTTGCCAACGGGACCTACTATACCAACATGTTGGTTGTGGCGGGCACCAATGCCTTCGGTGTTAATGTTGTCGCGCCTGGCACCCCTGGCAGCACCAACTGCTATGGCTACTATGTCACCACCAATGCCGACCTCACCTTGAAGACCAACTATACCACAGGCATCATCCACAGCGGAAATGGTCCTGGCAGTGGCTATATATATGACCCAGGCCAGGATCGTGCCGTGGGTTGCGGCATCTGCCACTCGGCGGCGACGCGCATGGCTGAGCTCCAGGATTATGAGGCCAGGCTCGAGGGCAGAACCAATGCATTGCAATTCCCCACGGCCCATGATTCGGCGGCGTGGAGCGCCGCCTGCGCCACCTGTCACGACCCGCATTCTGATCACAATCCCGCCCAGTTGCGGAATGCGACGCGCTCAACGAACTACTACACGATGCCTACTACGGCTGACAAACGCACGGTTATCACCACCAACGGCATTTACACCGCTCACCCAACATTGACCACCAATGTCGTCTTCTACAGCGCGGCCTTTGCGAATATGTATAACCCGGACATTCAGATTTGCGCACAATGCCACAACTCGCGTGGCGCCCGGTGGGATGGCCGCAGTTTCGGCTATTATAATACTAACACAATGCAAAGCGTTACGACGCCTGGGCCCGGCATCGTCTGGGGCCTTCAAACGAACATCAGTTTCTCACGTCCGCCGCATCATTCGCCGCAGTACAACGTGCTCGTCGGCATTGTGCAGCCGGATTATCTCACCACCGACGCCAGCGGCGTAGCCACCAATTTCATCGCGCGCCACGGCATCGGCGTGAGCAGCAGCAGCGGCATATACAATACGAATCAATGCGCCACCTGCCATGTGCCGCAATATGCAAATGCCGGCACGAATTACACCGGCCACACCTTTGAAATGGATACCAAGGGCTGCGCATTGGGCGGCTGTCACTTGAGCGGCGTGCCGGATTGGGAGGAAACGCAGGTCACTACCTCCAACAGAATCACCGCAGCGGTTGCCATGTTGAACCAGTGGGCAATCGCGAATGGGACCAACATCTTCGGCGCAGCCAATGCCACGAAGTACGGGGCAAATGGTTGGGAATTCACTACGATAGGGGCACTTGCTACCACCAGTCTCGCCGGCCCTTCCAGCGGGGACCAGTTGAAGCTTCCGAACCTCATCAAGCAGGCGCGGTTCAACCTCTACATGGCCCAGTACCGATGGGAGCTTGGGCGTTCATAATCCCAACTACACAACGCTCCTGATCTCTGATGCGACAAACAAGGTTACCACCGCAGCTATCAGCGCAACCAACGCTGCCTATTTCGCTGCCAGTGCGGCCGTGGGCTACGTTCCGTTTACGCCCACCTTCACGTGCTACGCCAGCGGGGTCACCAATTACCTTTGGGACTTCGGCGGCGGCAACACCTCTACGCTCGCCAGCCCAACCTTCACCTATACGAGCCCTGGCACCAACACGGTTTCGCTGACGGTCATCGCCGGCGGCGTAACCACCACTTACACTCGCAACAATTACATTAGGGCCTACATCGGCCGGTAGTTTCTTTTACCGCCAGCCCCAGGACTGGCCCAACTCCGCTAACCGTGAACTTCACCAACACAAGCACCAGCACAAATAGCGTGACTGCTTGGCGCTGGTCGGTGGGGACTGTGAACATCACGACGGGGACTAACCTCGTCTACACGATCACCAATACCACCGGTACAAATGTCAGCTACAACATCTCGCTCAGGGCCACCACGCCTGTCGGGAATATCACGACCACCTCGAACGCGTTCATAACCGTGACGCCGTAAGGGTGAAGGTTTGAGTCTGTAATCAGGCGGGCTTTGCGCGAACGAATTCGCCAAAGCCCGCCTTTGGGTTTCTCGGGAAGGCTGGGGTTGTCGGTGTGTGTGGCACAACGGATTGGCCGACGCGTTTGCCGTCCGAGGTTGGCGCCGAGTCTGTGTGGAGTTTTCGGTGATGACTTGAAACTCAAGAAGAACCATTATGGCAGCCTGATAAAGGACACAATGAATAGCACTAAACACCGTTCTAACAACAACCAAGCCACGATGGCCCGCATTGCAGCCGTCTTCATTTTCAGCATCCTGGTGGCAACCTCCTCCCGCGCGGACATGTACCCAACACCCCGCCATTGCCGGGGGCGTGCCGGCGCAAGCGACGATCACCTCGGTCACCCCGGCGGGCACCAACAGCACCGTGTGTTGGTCCGGCATGCGGGATGGTCCACGGTCGAAGCCACGACCAACACGGCGGCGGGTCCATGGATTCCTGTTGGCCGCACGGCGGCTTCTGATTTCCCGTGGTGCGTGACGGTGCCCAATCCCGATCCGACCAACAGTTACCAGTTCCGGCTGAACCAGACCAACGGTTACGCCGGCTCGGGAGCCTGCGGCGGGTGCCACGGTGACAAGTACAACGAGTGGTGGGGGACTTTGCACGCTAGCGCGTTCATTGCGATCACCAACGAGCTGACCCAAACAAATGAACTCGTTTTTCGCACCGTTGGTTATGGCCAGCCGACCGGCTTTACTTCCAGCAGCAACACGGCCTACCTGAAGAATGTCGGGTGCGAGAACTGCCACGGTCCCGCTGCCTGGCACAAATACAGCGATCACAGCTTAATTCGCCCGGCCGTTACGCTGTCGTCCGCGGTCTGCGGCGGCTGCCATAACCAGCCGGACGGCCCGACCTACTCGGAATGGACCAACTCGCTGCACGCGGTGGTAACGCCCGATGTGGCGGGCGGCTCCTCCGGCATCACCAATACGTCAATGGCCCGGGCCGGCAGATGAGCTGCGGCCCCTGCCACTCCGGCGTGGACCGCCTGGCGATGCTCGACAATTACAACAGCATGCTGGCCACCTACGGCACCAATTTAATCTATCTCACCAACATCTACACCGTCCGGACCACGACCAACACGATCACGGTGACCAACATCGTGCTCGGGACCACCCCGCTGGCCGTGCCCCTCGCCAGCGATGCGGCCACCTACGCCGTCACCTGCGCCGTCTGCCACAATCCGCACCATGCGGACAATGATTATCAACTCCGCAACCCCACGTTCTCGACCAACTTCTACACCTTCTTCAACGGCTCGACCCTCTACACCAACATCGTGAATCGCTGGGATGGCACCTTGATCACGAATGTGAGCTACTTGAATACTCCCTTCGCCAGCCAGTACAGTCCCGAATGTTCAGATGTGCGCCCAATGCCACAACAGCCGCGGCGCTATCTGGCAAGGCACGTCCCGCCCGCCGCATCACTCGCCGCAGTATAACCTATTGATCGGCTCGGTGCAGACCAACTACCTGAACGGGACCAACATCACCAGGATTGCACCCCACGGTTTGAACCCGAACGGGTGCGTTCAGTGCCACATGGTGAGCGAGACCAGCCCTGCGTCCACGGGGCACACCTTCACCATGAACCTCAACGGCTGCACCCCCGCGGGCTGCCATAACTCGACGTTCCAGGCCTGGGGCTTCATGCTCGGCATGCAGGCCGAAACCACCAACAGCATCGCCCAGGTGGTTGCGCTGCTCAACCAATGGGCGACCAACAAGGGCCCCGCCCTCTTCACGACCAACTACAGCAAGTACCTGCAGAACTCGTGGGAGTTCACCACCCGCGGCACCCTCTCGACCATCACGAACAGCGGTCCCTCAACTGCGGACCAGGCCAAGGTCCCGGATGCGATCAAGCAGGCACGCTACAATCTCTACGAGGTGGCGTATGATTCCAGCGAAGGTGTGCATAATCCCGGATACGCACGTTACCTGTTGGGCCTGGCCAGGACTAATGTTCTGACCGAGATAAGCAAACCATAAGAGCTCCTGTTGGCTGGAGCAATGGAAGCCTGAAGGGACTCATCGCCACGAAGAAGACTATGAAGTGTAATCTCGGAGCGGCGACCCGTCTTGGCTCGGTTTCGCGGACCGCAACCCGAAGCTTAGTCGCGGCCTGGGTCGCGGGCAGCTTCTTGGCTGCCGCGGTATCAGCCAGCGGAGTTGATTCGCCCCCATACTTCACCGGCCTGACACGCTCCGGCAGCAACGTGACGCTGAACTGGTATGGTCCGCCGGGGCCTTACCAGGTCTATACAACTCCGCTGCTCGTCCCGCCGAGCTGGTCCAGCATCGCCAGCGTCACCACCACCGAATACACCAACAGCCTGACGCTCACCAACTTGACCGGTAACCGAAGCTTCTTCCGCCTCAGCCACAGCCTCAGCACGCTCTTGAACGGCTACGTCGGCGCCGGCGGATGCGCCGGATGCCACGGAGACCAGTATTATCCCTGGTGGTTCACAAGCCACGCGAACTCCTACAACGCGATGACCAACGTGGCTTCCGCCGACCGGCAGAGCTGTCTCCGCTGCCACACGACTGGCTACGGGCAGGCGACTGGTTTTACCGACATGACTAACACGCCCTATTTGAGCAATGTCGGTTGCGAGAGCTGTCACGGGCCTGGCGCCGCCCATAAATACGGCGAGCACGACCTCGTTCACCCCATCGTCAGCATTGCGCCGGAGATCTGCGGCGGCTGCCATAACGGCTCCAGCGTACCCAGCAACCCTACTTACGAGGAATACAGGACCACGCTTCACGCCCAGGTGAATGACGACGTCAAGTATGGTTTCAACGGTGGGGTGTACTTCACCAACCTCGTCGTAGTAGCGGGCACTAACGCCTTCGGTGTCAATGTTGTCCCACCCGGCACGCTGGGCAGCACCAACTGCTACGGCTACTATGTCACCACCAATGCCGACCTCACCCTGAAGACCAACTATACCACCGGCATCATCCACAGCGGGAACGGTCCCGGCAGCGGTTATATTTATGACCCGGGCGAAGATCGTGCCGTGGGTTGCGGCATCTGCCACTCGGCGGCCACGCGCCTGGCTCAACTCCAGGATTATGAGGCCCGACTGAGGGCAGAACCAATGCGTTGCAGTTTCCATTGCCCCAGGACTCAGCGGCATGGACCGCCGCCTGCGCCACCTGCCACGACCCGCACGGGGGCGACAACCCCGCCCAGTTGCGGAACCGACGCGCTCAACGAACTACTACACGATGCCCACCACGGCGGACAAGCGCACGGTGATCACCACCAACTTACACGGCTAACCCGACATAATCACCAATGTCGTTTTCTACAGCGCGGCCTTTGCGAATATGTATGACCCGAACGTTCAGGTTTGCGGCCAGTGCCACAACTCGCGTGGCGCCCGGTGGGATGGCCGCAGTTTCGGCTATTATAACGACTAACACGATGCAAACCGTTACGACGAATGGGCCCGGCATCGTCTGGGGCGTTCAAACCAACATCAGCTACTCGCGCCCTCCGCATCACTCGCCGCAGTACAACATGCTGATCGGCATCGTGCAGCCGGATTACCTCACCACCGACGCCAGCGGCGTCGCCACCAATTTCATCGCGCGCCACAGCATCGGCGTGAGCAGCAGCAGCGGCATATACAATACGAATCAATGCGCCACCTGCCATGTGCCGCAATATGCAGTCAATGCCGGCACGAATGTCACCGGGCACACCTTTAATCTGGATACCAACGGCTGCGCACTGGGCGGCTGTCACTCGGGCGGGTGCCGAATGGGAGGAGACGCAGGTCACTACCTCCAACCGACTCACCGCAGCGGTTGCCCTGTTGAACTCGTGGGCAATCGCGAACGGGACCAACACCTTCGGCGCCGCCAATGCCGCGAAGTACGGGGTGAATGGCTGGGAATACACCTTGCCCGGGCCACTGGCCATCACCAATCTCGCCGGCCCTTCGAGCGGGGACCAGTTGAAGCTTCCGACCACGATCAAACAGGCGCGGTTCAACCTCTACATGGTCAAGCAGGACGGCAGCAATGGCGTTCATAACCCCGGCTACACGACGCTCCTGATTTCCGATGCCACCAATAAGATTGCCACCGAAATATCGGCGCAACCAACGCCGCCTATTTCGCTGCCAGTGCGGCCGTGGGCTACGCTCCGTTTACGCCCACCTTCGCGTGCTACGGCAGCGGGGTGACCAACTACCTTTGGGACTTTGGCGGCGGCAACACCTCCACGCTCGCCAGCCCGACCTTCACCTATACGAACCCCGGGACCAATTCGGTCTCGCTGACGGTCATCGCCGGCGGCGTCACCTCAACCTATACTCGCACCAATTATATTAGAGCCTACGCTCAACCAGTGGTTTCGTTTACCGCGACCCCACGAATGGCCCGACGCCGCTGACGCTCAACTTCACCAACACAAGCACCAGCACGAATAATGTGACCGCCTGGCGCTGGACCGTGGGGAGTGTGAACATCACGACGGGGACTAACCTCGTTTACACCATCACCAATCTCACTGGCACCAACGTCAGCTACAACGTCTCGCTCAGGGCCACCACCCCTGTCGGGAATATCACGACCACCTCGAACGCCTTCATAACCGTGACGCCGTAAGCCTCAAGTTCGAGTGCTTAATTCAGGCGGGCTTCGGTCGGGCGAGCCGATCGGAGCCTGCTCCGTTTTTGTATGGATCAATTTGGACGAACGCCGCTGCGGCGGCCGAAACTGGTGCCGCGCTGCCGAATTGGCTGGGCGCCCGAGGGCGATGGGCTCGGGCAAGCCCACTGGCGATGTGCTGGCAAAAACCCGCTTGGTGTCCGGGCGCCGGCTTTGTTACTCTTGTGTGCGGTTCCCGAACGTGGAGACCGCTTGTTTGCGATAACCGGTGGGGCGATGGGCAGCGGTGAGGCCCGGCAGGTTCACTGTGCGCTTGCACCGCCCCGCCCAGTAGAACCATAATTACAGTTTATGATAAAGATTCTGCGATTCGGCCAGCTTGGCAGTTGCTGCGCGTTGCTGGCGCTGCTGAGTGGCTGCGCCACGGCGCGGAAGACGGCGCCAAAAACCTACACCTTCTTCCCGCCCGCGCCCGATGAGCCGCGCGTCCAATTCCTGGCCGCCTTCTCCTCGGATGCTCGAACTCGGCCGCAGCCCCAGCTTCGCCGATTTCATCACCGGCAGGCCCGCCGGCGCGAGCCCGCTCGTCAAACCTTACGGCCTGGCCTTGAAGGATGGGCAAGCTTTACGTCTGCGACACCATGGCCGGCGGCCTCCAGGTCTTCGACCTGGCCAAGAGGCGCTCGCGTCTATTTTGTGCCCCGGGGTGAAGGGCGGCTGCAGATGCCCGATTAACATCACGATTGGACGCCGACGGCACCCGATATGTCACGGACACCGGGCGCAACCAGGTACTCGATGTACGCCAAGGACGGCGGCTACCTGGGCGCGATGGGCGTGAAGGATGAAATGAGAGCCGACGGATGTCGCGATCACGCCCGACCGCCTGTATGTTGACCGACCTCAAGGGCCACAACGTCCGGGTTTACAGCAAAGCGGACCGGAAGCTGTTGTTCACCATTCCCCGAAAGACCCGGCAAGGCGGAGAAGGGCAGATTGTTCTCGCCGACCAATCTGGCGATGGACACAACAAGGCCGGCTCCTGGTGTCCGATCTCGGCGGGTTCGCGGTCCAGGTCTATGACCTGGAAGGCAACTACCTGCGCACGATTGGCCAGCAGGGCGTGGCGCCGGGACTCTTCGCGCGGCCCAAGGGCGTGGCGGTGGACCGCGAAGGGCGTGTCTACGTGGTGGATGCCGCCACACAGGTAGTGCAGCTGTTTGATGCCGGAGGGAAGCCTGCTGATGTTCTTCGGCCAGGCCGGCAGCAGCACCGAAGGGGAACTTATCTCTGCCCGCCGCCGTGAAAGTGGACTATGACAGCGTCGGCCTATTTCCAGAAGCAAGTCGCGCCGGGATTCAAGGTCGATTATTTGATCTTGGTCAGCAGCCAATTTGACGGCAACAAGATGAACGTTTACGGATTTGGTTCCAGGAAGTGAAGACGCGGGCGAAAGGGTGCCTGATGCGCTTAAAGCAACGCGCACAACTCCAGTCCCCCAGCGGCGCGGCCCATGGCGCTGAGGTATGGCCTGGCTGGCTTGTTCGCCGGGTTGCTTGTCCTGGCCGGGTGCACCGGCCCGACTAAACAGAAGTGGCTGACTTTCTTCTTCGACGGCGTGCCCGTGCCGGGCGCGGCCACCAACGCGCCTCCAGGTGCCAGGCGGCGACTGCGGCGCCAGCCAACCAACGCGACGCCGGCACCGACTGCCCAGGTCGAGCGGCCGAAGGCCTGTACATCCATCCTCCCTACGCCAAGCGGCATGCACCGAGTGCCACGACTCTCAGACCTCGCAGAAGATGGAAGGGAAAGCCGGGCGAAGGTTTGTTTCAATGTCATAAGGACTACCTCGCCGCGGGCCAAGGTCAAACACCAGCCGGTCGGAGAACGGCGAATGCACCTCCTGTCACAATCCGCATCAGGCCACCAACACGAATTTGCTGGTGAAGGTCGGCCAAGAGTTTGCCCAGTGCCATGATCCATTCCCCGAAGGCTGCCAAGGTGAAACATCAGCCAGTCGAAAATGGGGAATGTGCCTCCTGCCACGCTGCGCACCAGTCCGACAACAAGAAGCTGCTGGTCAAACCTGAGGGCAAGTTGTGTTTTGACTGCCACGACGATATCGAGCAAAAGATGGGCAAGGCCAAGGTCAAACATCAGCCCGCCGAAAACGGCGAATGCCCGCCTGCCACGCCCCGCACCAGTCGGAGAACAAGAAGCTGCTGATCAAGCCCGAGGGCAAGCTCTGCTTCGAGTGCCACGAGGAATCTCCAGCAACAGTCGCCAAGGCCAAGGTCAAACATCAGCCGGCCGAGAACGGCGAGTGCAGCTTCCTGCCACAGCCCCGCACCAGTCGGACAACAAGAAGCTGCTGCTCAAGCCCGACGGCAAGCTCTGCGCCGAGTGCCACGAGGACATCCCAGCAGCAACTGGCCAAGGCCAAGGTCAAACACCAGCCGGCCGAGAACGGCGAATGCAGCTTCCTGCCACAACCCCCACCAGTCGGACAACAAGAAGCTGCTGTCAAGCCCGAGGGCAAGCTCTGCGTCGAGTGCCATGAGGACATCCAGCAGCAAATCGCCAAGGCCAAGGTCAAACACCAGCCGGCCGAGAACGGCGAATGCAGCTCCTGCCACAGCCCCGCACCAGTCGGACAACAAGAAGCTCCTGACCAAGCCCGACGGGCAAGCTCTGCTTCGAGTGCCACGAGGACATCCAGCAGCAGACTCGCCAAGGCCAAGGTCAAACATCAGCCGGCCGAGAACGGCGAATGCAGCTTCCTGCCACAGCCCCCACCAGTCGGACAACAAGAAGCTCCTGACCAAGCCCGACGGGCAAGCTCTGCTTCGAGTGCCACGAGGACTCCAGCAGCAGATCGCCAAGGCCAAGGTCAAACATCAGCCGGCCGAGAACGGCGAATGCGCTTCCTGCCACAGCCCCCACCAGTCGGACAACAAGAAGCTGCTGACCAAGCCCGAGGGCAAGCTCTGCTTCGAGTGCCACGAGGACCTGCAGCAAGCAGATCGCCAAGGCCAAGTCCAAGCATCAGCCGGCCGCGGCAATGGCGACTGCGCCGCGTGTCATAAGCCGCACGTGTCCGATGACGAAGCTGCTGGCTGAAGTCGCTCCGCCAGCTCTTTTCGATTGCCACGAAGATGGACATGCGACGGTCAAGGCACCAGGCTGGAACGACCGCTCGGTCCTGCCGAAGTGCCATGATCCGCACTGGGGCCAGGACGAGCACTTGCTCAAGGCCGCAGCCAAATGGCCGGCCCGCCCCGCCGCGGAAATGATACCGCCTGTTCCGACTCGCAAGTTGCCTGGTGGCTGGTGGCAGGATTGCTGCTGCTGGCGGGGCGCGGTAAGTGCGGCGCAGCGAAGTGGTCGAGGAGCTCGAACCGCGCTGGCTCCGGCTGGACATTCCCCAGGCCAGCGTTGGCATGGATGTCGAGGGGCTGAAGGAAAACGAGACGGCGAATGGCGACCACTTCCGTCCACGAGAACTGCTGCTGGTACCCCTGGTCGGCCTCGGCGCAAGGCTCGGTCTATCACCCTAACCTGATGACTTTTGACTTCAGCGGCCTGGGAGGAGTCGGCTGGGCCCAGGATCGGTCACCAGCACGGGTTACTCGCAAGTCCGCGAACGAGACCCAGAACCTGTTCTCCTATCTGGCCACGGTCAACTTCCTGTCCGCCAAGCCCTACAACGCCACCTTCTTCGCCAGCCAGGACCATACCTACAACAACTACGACTTCTTCAACACCGTCACCGCGGACAGCACGCGCTACGGCGGCCGCGTGGGCTGGAGCGCCAAATCCTTCAACCTCAACACCGACATGGGCTATCGGGACCTGACCACCAGCGGAATCACCGGCGCACCGGAGGTGTCAGGAAACCTATCTCAATTTCAATGGCCTCAGCCAGCGCCAGCACGGCAGCACCACCTTCACCTACAGCTACGACAACTTCGCCAACCAGCTTGACGACGGCCCGGTGCAGACCAGCCGGAGCCAGTCCATCGGCGCCTCGGATTCCGAGACCTTCGGCAGCCGCGACCAAATCACCGCCAGCACCGGTGCTTTCCTACGGCTGGGCGGAATATGCCGACCGGAATGCGGAGACCTTCAACGCCAACGAGAACATCACGATCAAGCATCGCCCCAACCTCGAGAGCTTCCTGGCGCTCAATTACCAGAATAACCAGATGGACCCCGCTTCCTCCGACAGTTCCAGGGCATGCCGGGACTCCGCCACCAGCTCTACGACAGTCTCACCTCGACTCTCGACCTGCATGGCAACTACGGCACTTCCTCCAGCGTCGGCAGCTCGGCCCTCAACGACCGCTACGGGGTCGGGCTCGGGCGAAAGCTACTCCAAACGGCTCAGCTCCTGGGCCACCTCACGCTCGGCGGGTCGGCCATTGTGGACCATGAAGACCAAGACTCCTCCGGCGGCGGGCGTCCTCGACCGTCATCAACGAATCGCACGTGCTCAAGGACACCCCAGTCCCGTTCCTGAATCAACCCGCTGGGTCATTCCCTGCAACGATTATCGTCACCGGGCCCGGCGGCGTGCCCACCTACGTCAACGGCGTGGATTACCGGTCATTCCCCACGGGCGAAATGACCGAGATCCAGCGCGTCCCCACCAGCATCCTGCTTCCCAACGGGGTCGACCGTCCTCGTCAGCTACTCGATGCGATTCGTCCCACACCAGTTCCTTCGACTCCGATCAACGGCAGCGTCTCCATCTCGGCTCGACCTCTTACAACCTTTCGGTGTTTACGGGCGCTCAATCGGTGGACAACAACGCCCCGCCTGAGGCCCTGGCCGAGACCTACCGATTGGTGGGTGGGGTGGACGTTACCTGGCGCTGGCTGCGGGCCGGGGCCGAATATGAGAACTACGACTCGAATTTCACCCAGTGACCGCGCCACCCGGCTATTCGAAACTTTTCCTTCCGACTCGGGGATACCTCCAACCTGGGCCTGAATTTCAACCAGATCTATTATCGCTACCCTACAGCCAGGACCAAACTCAATATCAGTTCTCGGCCATGTTCAACACCCAGATCTCCTCCTGGCTGTACCGGGAATATCGAAGGCGGCTACTACCTGATCAGGAGCCCTGGGCGTCCACGCAGGACTGCGTTGCCGCCCGCACCGGTCTGAACCTCACCTGGGGCAAGCTGACCGCCAGGATCGGGCTACCAATACAACTACCAGGTGATGAGCAGAGCCGAGAAGCGGACCGAAACTTCTTCTACTTCCACGTCAAACGGGATGTTCTGAATGCACCTCCGCGCCGTCCATCTTCACTGCCCGTCCCGGCTGTGGCCGTGTACATGGCCAGCCATGCTCGCCCTCGGCCTCGCCAGCGGCGCCCGGCGCACAGGCCGTTGCCAGGCCGCTCGCCGAGCCTGGCCCGCACCGGCCTGGCCGCCGCCGCCCGCCGAACCCCGCGTCGTTTACCTCAAAGTATCACCAGCCCGGCCGACCTGGGCATCAAACCGACGGTCTTAACGCGTTGCCAACTGGATCGCGGCGGCTGGCACGAGCTCCGCGCGGTTGGACAAGCCCTTCGGCGCTGGCGTTGGACGATGCGGGCAACCTGCTCTTCACCGATACCGGGGCCAACGCCGTCGGCTGCCTGGACCGCGCCCGAAAGAAATGGCTGCGCTGGGAGCAGGCGGGCAAGATCCGCTTCGTGTCGCCGGTCGCCGTGGCCCGTCACCGCGAAACGATCTTCGTCGCGGACTCCGGCCCTTGGCAAAGTTCTCGCCTTCGATCCGAAGGGCAAGCTGCGGTTTGAAATCACCCGCGAACTGGAGCGGCCTGCCGGGCTCGGCTCTCGCGGGACAAGCTCTTCGTCGCCGACTCGCAGCGGCATCAGGTGGTCATCTGCGACCTGCGCGGCGAATTCCTCTCCAAATTTGGCCGCCGGGGCGGCGGGCCGGGCGAATTCAATTTCCCCACTCATATTGCCGCGGATGCCGGCGGCCGTCTCTTCGTCACCGACTCCATGAACTGCCGCATCCAGGTCTTTGACTCCTCCGGGCAGTTCCAGCGCGTCATCGGCAGCGCCGGCGACGGTCCCGGGTACTTCAGCCGCCCCAAGGGAGTCGCGGTGGACCGCTCGGCCACATTTACGTGGTGGATGCGATCTTCGACAACGTGCAGATCTTCGATGACCAGGGCCGGTTGCTGCTGAACTGGGGTGAAGCGGGCTCCGCCCCGGGCCAGTTCTGGCTGCCCAACGGCATCGCCATCGGCCGCGACGAATGAGATCTACGTCGCCGATTCCTATAATCGCCGAATCCAGGTCTTCAGATACACTGGGAAACCATGATGCAATGCCACCGAAACGCCCGTGGACGCGAGGACTGACCGGCTTGGCCTCGGCTCGGGCCGCACCCTGCCGCTGCCTGGCGGGCGGCTTGGCTCTGCTGTCGGTGTTGCTCCTGCGACCCTCCGTCATGAACGGCGCGGCGGGCGCCGGACCCCTTACAGCATCGTCAACTCCAAGCATAACCTCTCCATTAGCGGCCCGGGCGCCGTCCGCGCCGCGACCGAAGGCGACATCTGCATCTTCTGCCACACGCCTCACAGCCAGACGCGCCAGACCCCGCTCTGGAACCACGAGATGCCCGACGCCACCTACACGCCGTACCAGCAGCTCCACGCTCAAGGCCACCGTCGGCCAGCCCACCGGCTCCTCCAAGCTCTGCCTGAGCTGCCACGACGGCACCGTCGCCCTGGGCATGGTTCGCAGCCGCCCACGCCGATCCCGATGCGCAACTCGTCGCCGCGATGCCCGCGGGCGCGCTCGCAACTCGGCACCGACCTGTCCGGCCATCATCCCATCTCCTTCACCTACGACAACTCCCTGGCCAGCACCAAGGGCGAACTGCAGGACCCCGTGGTTCTCCAGCAGGAGGTGCGACTGGACAAGGACCGGCAGATGCAGTGCACTTCCTGCCATGACCCCCACCGCAACCAATACGGCAAGTTCCTGGTCAAGGACAACACGGCTTCCGCCCTCTGCCTCGACTGCCATGCCCCGAACCAATGGAACAACTCCGCCCACGCCACCTCCCGGCGACCTGGAATGGCCCGGGCGTAAATCCCTGGCCGCACACCCGCGGCGCCACCGTTGCCGCCAACGGCTGCGAGAACTGCCACACCCCCCATGCCGCCGGCACCAAGCCCCAATTGCTCAACTTCGCCAAGACCGAAGACAACTGCCTCGTCTGCCACAACGGCAACGTCGCCGCCAAGAATCTCACCGGCCGAGTTCAACAAGCCCAGCACTCACCCCATCCTCGCCACCTCCTCGCTGCACGACGCGGCGGAAGGCGCATGTCTCCCTCCGGTCGCCACGTCTCCTGTGTGGACTGCCATAACCCCCACGCCGCCCGCAGCGCCGCATCCACGAGCCTGGGACTCTCCGGCTCCCTGGCCCAGGTGAAGGGCGTGACTGCGGGCGGCGGCCCCGTCCAGGTGGCCTCCCACGAGTACGAAATCTGTTTCCGTTGTCACGCGGAGTCCGGCAGCCGCAGCACCTCCAGGATCTCCGCCAGTTCCCCCAGCCCAACACCCGCCTCCAGTTCAACCCCGGCAACGCCTCTTACCACCCCGTGGCCGCCGCTGCCAAATCCGCCCAGGGCCGCACCCTCGTTTCCACCTGGTCCGCCGCCCAACAGATCCTTTGCACCGACTGCCACAACAACGACCAGGGCCCCGGGGTCAAGGGCACCGGGCCAAACGGCCCGCACGGCTCCATTTACGCCCCCCTGCTCGAACGCAATCTCAATCAGAAGGACTTTCAGCCCGAAAGCGCCACCGCCTATGCCCTGTGCTACAAGTGCCACAGCCAGAGCGTGCTCATGGCCGACGGGCTCCACAGCCGGCACGTCCGCGACCAGCAAGACGGCCTGCTCCACCTGCCACGACGCGCATGGCGTTCAGTCCCAGCCTCACCTGATCAATTTCAACACCCTCTACGTCAAACCCTTTAACGGGCTGCACGAGCTATAAGGATCTGGGCGGCGGCCAGGCGCAACTGCACGCTCACCTGCCACGGCAAGGTTCACTCCGCTGGCGCCTCCTCCCCGGGCCTGCCGGCCTCCCCGACCCGCTGAGCCCTGCCTGAGGAGAGGGAGAAGTATCGGTCGCGCCGTGACCAATTGTGCGCTTCGACATTCCCAGACGGGCCAGGCACCCTCTCCTCTGGGGAGAGGGTAGGGTGAGGGGGAATTGGGCTCACGTCCGATCTGTGAATAACCTGGCAGTGAGTTTTAGCAAGATTCACTAGGTAGGGAAAACCCTACCATGTTATCTCGTGCGCATGAGCAAAACAACACAGCGCACCACCGCCCTCAGAGCACGGCAAAAAGCGCCATCACCGCGCACTCTCGGCAGCGGTGGCCAGGACGGCCTCGAGATCATCTGACGCGTAGGCCACAGGGGAGACACGCATGGCCGATCCGTTGCCGAAGCTTCCGTAGGGCAGCCGTTCCTCGGACGACAGCCAGGCGTGGAACCGTCCTCCGTATCCCGCATGCGGGTTTGCCTCGGCCCATCGGCCGATCGACTCCGCGAAGCCGGAACCGAGACGGACGGATTCCGCCACGGCGAGCGTCAGGACGGTGTCGTCCGTCGGGTGCGAGTCGGACGTCAGGAGCGGGAAGTCACGGTCCTCGACCTTGCGCCAGCGGGACTCGTGCACCGATCCGACGATGTCGCCGAGGATCGCCCCGACGACGGCATCAGCCGGCATCAGGTGCGGGCCAGGCGGCGACCTCTTCCCGCATGCCCTGCACCGCTCGCTCCAGCGGGGTCACGAGTGCGGGCGAGACCCCCTTGGCACGGGCCGTCTCGAGGCAGGCGGCGTAGTAGCCGATCGTCTCCTGCGGTGTCGCCGAGAACTTCTTGAAGACCCAGATCCCGTTGTGCAGGTCGGTGATGATCGAGCGTGCGTTGTGGACCTTGTCGGCCATGGACACGGTGACCGTCTTGACGTCCGCCTGCGCCAGGTGGGCGAGGTAGTCGCGTTTGCGCTCCGCCCAGGGAGCCTTGTGCCGGCGATCGGCGACGAGGGAGTCGCTGCAGCTGCGCACGTACCCGGCCACAGTAGGCCCGAAGCGGGCCTCGATGTCATGGATGCGCGGCTCACCCCCCTGGTCCTCTCCGGCGTCGTGGAGCAGCCCGCCGATGGCCATGTCTTCATCGCCACCGGCTTCGAGGACGAGGCTCGCGACACCAAGCAGGTGTGCGACGTAGGGCACCCGCGTGCCCTTGCGGATCTGCGTCGCATGCAGAGCCGACGCATAGGCGACCGCGTCAGCGAACCGGCCGGTCAGGTAGATGGCGGGAAGGTCGGAATGGGTCATCTGCAGCTCCGTGGCGGCGTCTACACGCGAATCCGAAGAGGGGCTCGACTCGGGCCGCCTACGCAAGTATGTCGCCGGAGTCTGACATGCGGTCCGCCGACCGCTGACGCGCTCAATCACGCTGATGACCGTCAAGGGCAGCGAACTCCTCGAGCGTGAAGTCCTCGTGCATCATTCCCCGGAAACGAGCTCCACACGAGCAGACAGCCCACATGGTTCCGTCCTCAACCTCATGGACGATGAAGCGGTGCTCGCCGAATCGACGGGCCAGGTTCACGTCCATCAGGCGCCCTATCCACTTCTCCGCTCCGAAGATCCACCAGCCGATCTCCTTTCGGCGCTCGGGTCCGGCCGTCTTGGCCTCCTGGCGAACCGCCTCGATCTGCTCTCGCAGGCGCGCGATCTCCTCGCGCGGGTCCTCGAACAGGTCGGAGCGCTCAGGCGAGGACATCGTCGTCCCCGCCCTCGACGACGAGGGTGCTCTCGTCCGGTGCGAGCCATCGTGTCGGGGAGGGTGCGCGCACGATGGCGATGGGGCCGCCGCTGGTGAGGATCCGGCCCTGCAACTGGTACCGCATTCCCTCGCAGGTGTCGCAACCCACGGCGGCCACCAGCCGGTCCCGGTGGTCACGCCACCCGGCAGCAGCGTGTATGGAGGACGACGTCCAAGGCCCACCACGCATGCGGCAGTACATGCCGGCTGCAGGAGTCCGCTGCATGGGGCAGCGATGCTCATCGTCACGGGTCAGCGTGCACTCGGCCGAGGCGACAACGGTGAACCGTCGGGACTGTCCGTCGCCTAGGGACAGCACTTCCCATCGTCCGTCCGCGATGCGCACAACGGTGCGGATCCCCATCTGGCGGCAGCGGCCCAGCGTCCGCGACTGCCAGTCCGGCACGGGCTTGCGCTCCAGCATTCCGGGCAGGGCGATCACGGACGGCTCGGTCCATTGGTGCCCCCTGTCGACGGTTGTCGAGGGCAGTGTCCGCACTCCGAAGGTGCCCAGGTGGCGGGCCAGCTCGTCCCGGCTCCAGACCGCCTCCTGGTCGAACATGGCGGTTGGGCCACGCACTGCCCCGATGACCAGCATCGCGCTCGCCACGGGCCAAGGCGATACGGGCCGATCGGCGTGCTGGTCGCCGTGCACGCCCGCAAAGGCAGGCTCGTCGAGTCGTGCCTGGAGGCGCAGCAGTCCCTGCGCGGACGGTACGAAGGTGACCTGACGAAGCCAGCTCCCCGTCACGTCTGTCAGCGGTCGAGGAGTCCATCCCCTCGCGTAGCCACCCCCAAGTTCCACTGGCTCGGCGGTCTCGAGGTCATTGACCTCTGTGACGGGCAGTTCCTGCGGATCGACCTCCGGACGCCAGGGCAGCGCGGGCGCGGTCGTCTGGTCGTTGGCTGTGGACATCGTGTTCTCGGTTTCCGGTCCCACGGGACCCGTCGCTTCCCCGCCAGCGGTTGGCGGGGCGGGTCTTCCCCAGGAGGCACCGTGTGACGGATCGCGCGGTTGCCGGAACGACCAGCCAGGGGGCTTCGCGTCGTTCTCTCTTGACCTAAGGACAAGGCTACCCCCGACAGTGGTGTGTTTCGTGCCCCCGACACCACCTACGACGCTGCCTAGTCGGCAGGGGTCCCGGCCGAGACTCGTGGCGAGGATGCCTCTG
The DNA here is from genome assembly GCA_963700255.1 of uncultured bacterium. Taxonomy (GTDB): domain Bacteria; phylum Actinomycetota; class Actinomycetes; order S36-B12; family S36-B12; genus UBA10649. Next base: position 67,997 of record CAVOWW010000018.1, read on the forward strand.
CGCGATCGTGAACCGCCCATCCGTCGCCGGTGATGACGACGAGAGCGCTGCGAGCGATCTGCTCGACCTGTGTGCGCTGCTCGCGCATCGAGCTCGACGGCGGCGTCGAGGAAGACCCAGTCGAACTGGCCCCGCAGTGAACATGCCGGCAGCCAGCGCCTGCCGCATGTCGACCGGATAGACGGCCGCGACCTTCGGGTGCTTGTGCACGAGCAGGTTGAGCATCGCCTGGCTTGAGTCGACCCCTGCGTAGCGGTCGGGGGAGACGAGGCCGAGATCCAGCACGCGGCCGGTGCCGCAGCCGACGTCGAGGACGTGCGGCGGGTACGTGCCTCGTCGCGCTTGCGAGCAGCTGCCTGGCCTGGTCCGCCTCGCCGGCACGGATCGGATGGTCAGCGTCCCAGCTGGTGGCGACCTCGTCGAACGCGGACTCGATGCCGCTCACTGTGGACGGAGCGTTCTGGATGCCGTAGGACCGCTCGGTGGTGGCGCGGTTCACGAGCGTGGTGTCGGTGAAGTGGTTGTCCTCGGTCCACCAGCGGTACTGCCCATCAGGGCTGACGAGGTAGATCTTGGTCAGCGAGTAGTACTTGCCCGGTGACCCGAAGGTGCTGGATCACGCGCGCGGCGCGAACCATGTCGTCGTGGGTCACGCCAGGGGTGCGACCCTCCACCACGTAGTGGTGGGGAGCGGTCTCGGCGTAGGTCTTGGCGAACGTCCACTCGCGGCTGGCGGCGAACGTCCAGCCACCAGTCGAGATCGCTCCTGGTTATCCGTCCTTCAGTCATGTGTCTTCCGTAGCTCGCGCGTGTCCGGTCTTTGGGAGCCACGATGTCATTCGGGTCCGACAGTCCCAGTGGCAATGGTCAAGGCCCGGCCGTCGGGTTCACGCACGCGGTTGACGCGTCTGCATATAGGTAATACATTACATATATGGCGGTCGGCGACGATCAGGTGGCGCAGGCGGAGCTGTTCGGTTCCGTCTTCCTCATCGCCCAGCATCTGACCAGGCGGGCCGATCGGGAGTTGGCCGACCTCGGAATCACGACGCGCCAGTGGCTGCTGCTGGCGGTCCTCACGAAGGCACTGCCCGGTTCGAGTCCCTCGCTCAGCGAGGCAGCGGAGAGGTACGGCAGCTCCCGCCAGAACGTCAAGCAGATCGCGCTGGGCCTCGAGGCGCGCGGGTTCGTCCGACTGGTGCCGGACCCGACCGATGCGAGGACCACTCGGATCGAGGTCACTGAGCGAGTGCGCGAGTTCGACGACCCTCGCATGGTGGGTCGCACTACCGCGATGCTCGCCGAGGCGTTCGCCGGCCTCACGCCCGAGGAGACCAGTGACCTGCGCGACCTGGCGCAACGGTGGCTTGCCGGCCTCATGGCCGTCCCCCCTGGAGAGGAGCAACGCACATGACCCGCCTCATCGTGGCCGCGGTGGTCGCCGCCCATGGCGTCATCCACCTGATCGGCTTCGTCGTGCCGTGGCAGATCGCGACGGTCACGGGCTTCCCCTACCGCACCACGACGGCCGGTGGCCTGACTGACCTGGGCGACGTCGGGGCACGCCTAGTCGGTCTCGTCTGGCTGGGGTGCGCGGTCGGCTTCGTCGTATCCGGCATCGGCATCGCTCGCCGGGCCTCGTGGGCGCTCCCGCTGGCCTCCGGGCTAGCAGTGGTGTCGCTCGTCGCGTGCCTGATCGGCCTTCCTGAGACGGCGGCCGGGGTCGTCGTGAATGCAGCGATCCTCGGCGCCGCCGCGTGGCTGCTGCGGGCACGGTCCGATTCGGTCGAGGTGGCCCGATGACCGTCGAGGCCGCGACGATGCGGGGATCAGGCGTATCGGAAGGCCGTTCGCTTCGGGCGCGCTGGGAGCGGGCGGTGGCCGCGGAGTTCGTCGCTCAGCCGCTGCGGCCCGCGGAGCCTCCTGTCACTTCCGAGGATCTCGTTGCCTTGCCAGACCCGGTGCGCCGCTACGTGGAGCGGTCGGGAGCCCTCGGGCGGCCGCGCCCGCAGAACATGCGCGTCGTGCTCGACGCGAACATGTACCGCAAGCCGGGGCAGGCGCCGATGCGAGCGCGCTCGGTCCAGTACAGCTTCTTCGGGCGGCCCACCCGTCTGTTCCTGATGGAGGCACGGATGTTCGGGCTGCCGGTCCGGGCGCTCCATGTCTACCGTGAGGAGTCGGCGACGTTCACCGTCCGGGTGGCTTCCGCCGTGACCATGGTCGACCTCCGGGGCGCGAGCATCAGTGCCGCAGAGACGGTGACCGTGCTCAACGACCTGTGCCTTATGGCACCCGGGGCACTGCTCGACTCGCGACTGGCCTGGACCGCGGTGGACGACCGAACGGCAGGCGTGACCTTCACGAACGGGGTGCACCGAGTCACCGCGACTCTGTCGTTCGACGATGGAGAGCTGGTGGACTTCTGGTCCGACGACCGTCCGGACAGCAGCAGCGGAAGCTTCGTCCCGATGCGCTGGTCCACTCCGATCAGCGAGCATCGCGATGTCGACGGCATGCACCTGCTGCACCGGGGCAACGCGGTGTACGACCATCCGGACGGCCCCTTCACCTACGGGGAGTTCACGATGAGATCGATCGAGTACGACGTGACCGGGCCGGACGGTGGAGGGCGACGGCCGTGAGCACGGTCCTGGTTCTCGGTGGCTACGGAAACGCGGGAGCGAAGATCTGCAGCCTCCTGCTCGCGCATAGCGACCACACCGTGCGCATCGGTGGGAGGCACCTGGACCGTGCGCAGAGCCTGGTCGAGGAGCTCGGTACGGGGGATGCCACCTGGCGCCCCCGCATGCAGCCGGTCGCCGTCGATGCGCGCGACCCTGTGAGCCTGGATCGCGCCCTCGAGGGCGTCGACCTGTGCATCGCCGCTGCCGGCACGTCCCGGGACGCCACGACTGCCGTACGGTCCGCGCTCGCGGCCGGGTCGGACTACCTGGACATCCAGGTCGGCCGCGCCAAGGCGGATCGGCTGCTGGCACTGGACACCGAAGCCCGGGCGTCAGGCGCGACCGTTGTGACCGACGGAGGATTCCACCCGGGCGTCCCGGCGGCGATGGTTCGCTACGCCGACCAGCGACTGGGCGGGATCGAGCGGGCGCTCGTCGCCAGTGTGATCGCTGTCGACTGGGCATCGCTGCGGCCGGTCGCGGACTCCACCGTCGCGGAGATGATGGAGGAGTTCCGCGACTACTCCTATGAGGAGTACCGCTCCGGCCGCTGGGGAGCCGCGAGCGCGTTGCTGACCTTCAGCTTCCCGATCCCGTTCGGACGGCGGAAGGCGGCCGCGATGGGGCTTGCGGAGATGCACCAGCTCACCGATGCGCTGCCTGGGCTGAAGGACACGGGGTTCTACGTCGGCGGGTTCAACCCGGTCGTGGACTACGCCGTGATCCCGGTCGCCGTGGCGGGCATGAAGGTCGCCCCCGATCAGCTCGGCCCACCGCTGGGCCGGCTGCTGCACTGGGGTCTCGTCCGGTTCAGTCGCCCCCCGTACGGCACAGTCCTCCAGCTCGATGGAAACGGACCGGGGCAGGAGGAGGCGACCCTCATGCGGGTTGCCCATCCCGATGCCTACCTCGTCACGGCCGCGCCGACGGTAGCCGCAGCGCTGCAGATCCTCGACGGATCCGCCCGCAGACCCGGCGTGCACACCCAGGCGATGCTCGTCGAGCCGACCCGGTTCTTCAGCGACCAGTCCGCCATGGGCATCAGCGTCGAGTGGCTCGCCGAGCCGCCGGAGCGAGCGTTGCCGCGACCAGACAGCACCCCGTCACCGACCCCGGACGAGAGGACCCCACGATGAACGCACTCGCGCAGGCCACCGACCACTCGCACGTCGACATCGACGAAGGGTCTGCTGCACGGGTAGGTGACATCTCAGCCTCTCACCCATCCGTGCAGCAGACCCTTTCGTCCTAGCGGGGGACCGCGGGGTTCCGGACTATGGGGGGTTGGGCCCTCTCGTACTCAGTCAACGATGTGAGGCGACCCGACACCTCGCAGCTCCTGCTGTCGCAGCGCCGTGCTCCGCGCGCGAAGACGGACCTCTGCTGCTTCGGGGAGCGCTCCGACGCTAGTAGGCCTCGATCGGCGCGGGCTCTTGCCTCTCGCGTCTTGCCCGTGACGCCGCGGTGGAGTGCCGTCCGGCCGGTGTGTGGGTGCCCGCGCGCGCGAGCCCGAACGCGGGCATGTTCCCGTACACCGTCTCGTACGAGCCCGCGGGGACGAGGTAGGTCTCGTGCCAGATCCCGATGTCGCCCGAGTCGCGGACAAGGCGGTTGAACTCGCGCCAGGCCCCCAGATGCTCCGCATCCGACGCCCGGGCGTACCGCTCGAGGCTCTCGAAGTCGCGCCAGTACTGCACGGAGAGGGTGACGCGGCCGAAGAAGTTCTCCATGTGGAGGCAGCCGCGATCTGGCTGCGCCATCAGTTCCGACTGCATCCGCGTCATCTGACGACCCACCTGCACCATGCGCGGCAGGCTGCGCAGGCGGTTCAGCCGGGACCCGATGAGGAAGACCACCACGTCTCCTTCGATGCTGGCCGTGAACCGACCCGGGAACACCGCGTTTGCCATCTCCGCCTCCATCCGGCTGAACTTGTCGTCGTCAAGATAGGGGATGAACTTGACGGTGTCAAGATTGGTCCGGGACAATGGGGCCGTGACTCCGCGGCGCCCCGCACCCTCGTCCGTCCAGGACGGCGGTGCTGACCACGTGCGCACCTACCATCACGGCGACCTGCGGGCGGCGCTGCTTGCCGAGGCGGGACTCCTGCTCGAGCAGGAAGGCGTCGATGCCGTCACGTTCCGGGGGTTGGCGCGCCGCCTGGGCGTCTCGCACGCGGCCCCGGGCTACCACTTCGCCGATCGGGAGGACCTTCTACTCGAGCTGGGTGCCCGCGGCCACGTCCTGCTCACGGAGGCGATGCAGTCGCGGCTCGACGAGGGAGTCGATGAACCACTGGTGGCCATCGGCAAGGGCTACCTCGACTTCGCGATGTCCCACCCCCAGCACTTCAGGCTGATGTTCGCGGGAGTCGCCGGGATGGACGCCGGTGCGCACCCGGCATTCGCCGAGGCGGGCAACCGATCAGGAGCCATGCTCGTCACGACCGCGACCGGCTCCGTCGACCCCGCCGACGACCCCGCCCGGTGGCTGAAGGCCTGGGCGCTCGTGCACGGCCTGGCCACGCTGTGGAACGACGGCGGGCTCAGTGAAGGCTTCGCCGGCCTTGGCGGCCAGGCGGCCTTCCGTTCGATCGCGGACAGCATCCTGTCGGACGCCTTCCCGGCCCGGCGTCGCCGCTGACCGGCGTCGGCATGGTCGGGCGGCCTGGTGGGCGCTTGGCTCCTCGTCTGAGGGTGTATGGACCGTGACACTCGGTGGTGGACTGGGTTGCTGCCGCCGCGGTGGACGATCGCGCGATGGACGCGCACTCCGTGCAGCGGTTCCCGGCGAAGGCCCTGACGTCCGGTGATGCCAGCGTCAGGCAGGTCCCGGCAGTCCTTGGTCATTCGTCCGCAGCAGCCACCCTCCGGCCTCGCGGCTCGAGTAGTCGGCGAGGGCGGGTGTATTCAGTGTGACGGCAGGCGGTTGCCGGGATCGATCAGGAACTGCCGGAGTGACGTCGCACCGGGGTAGGCGAGCATGTCGGGCTCGGCGATGCGCTTCCACACGTCCTCGAGGGTGAAGAGTCCCCGGTCAAGGCAGTGGCGCACCATCAGTGTCAGATCGTCCCTCCCCAGTTGGGGTGCGAGGTCGATGACCGTGCGCAGCGGGGTGGTGCAGGGGACGCCGTTGACGGTCGTGGTGTCCGTCTCAGGGATGTCGCGGTAGTGGATGGTCACGTCGTAGCCGTCGATGACGACGCGCTCCGCCGGACAGCCATTGGAATCGACGAAGTAGTCGCCGGTTCTGTTGTTGTTCCTCATGAACGGAGCCTAGGGAAGTTCGGCGCAGCGATCGGATCTTGTCCACAGGCCCTAGCGCAGTCGCAGGCATCGCGTAGCACTTGTGCTACTTTGGCTCCATGTCCACGGTTGGTGTCCGCGAGCTGCGGCAGAACGCGAGCGAGATCCTGCGCGAGGTTGAGGCGGGGGAGCCGGCCACGGTGACCGTGGCGGGGCGTCCGGTGGCGCAGATCGTCCCGATCCGTGCGGAGCAGTGGACCACCTGGGAGCGAGTGCGCACCGTCTTCACCAGCCCGACTGATCCGGCGTGGGACGCCGAGCGTCGCGACTTCGGCGCGACCGGTCTTGATGATCCGTGGGAGCGGTAGTGCTCTCCGTTCTGGACACGAGCATCCTGATCTCCGAGCGCACTGCGCCGATCGAGGGGGAGATTGCCATCAGTGTCGTGTCCATCGCCGAGTTGCAGTTCGGCGTGCTTGTCGCACCCGACGACGAGCGACGCGCGCATCGGCTGGCCCGGCTCAGTGCAATCGTGCGCAGTTTCGAGCCGCTCCCGGTGGATGGTGCGGTGGCGGCGAGCTACGGCGAACTGGCGGCGGCTACGCATCGCGCCGGACGCAAAGCCGGTGCGCGGAGCCTGGACTTGATGATCGCGGCCACCGCCCACGCGCACGGCGCTCGACTGATCACCGCGAACCCTGAGGACGTGCGGCACCTGGGCGACCTACTCGAGATCGTCCCCGCATAGCGCCGTGACCGGGTACGTGTGCGAGGCGGACCACCGCCCAGAGCTACATGATTCGGCGGACCTCCTGCGGCCAGCCGCAGGCTTCCGCGATCCTTCCCGCCCACATCCGTGCGGCCTCGACGTCCGCGACATCCACCACGGTGAGCCCGCCCAGGAAGTCGGTGGACTCGCCGTAGAGTCCGGCGGTGAACTCCAGCGTCCCGCTGGTGGCGTCCGCGGTGAAGGCCTGGTCGATGTCCTCCTCGAGCCCTCCGGCGAACACGTAGACGCCGGCTGCCTTCATGTCGTCCACGACCGCCCTGGCGAGCGGCCCGCGCTCACGGAACCACTCCTCGGGGTGGTCGCCCACCCACTGCTGGTTGAAGTAGATGACGTACTGGGCCATGGCTGCTCCTGCCTCAGTGGTGGCGACGTGTGCGCCTGAACCCCTCCACGGCGAGCGGGAGACGGAATCCACGCGATCGTGCGGACAACAGTGGCACACCTGGGCCCCACCCCGTGATCTGGACCAGGACACTCGAGCGGGTCCTTCTTCGTGTGGATACTGGACCCGCGGGCCACCGCGCACACCGGGTTCGCGATGGCCGTGCTCTCCTGGGAGGCAGTCATGAGGATCGGCGTCCACATCATCAACTTCGAGGTTCCGGGTGGCCCAGGCGAGATCGGCCCGACCCTGGCCAACGCCGGCCGTGCCGTCGAGGAGGCGGGTCTCGACAACCTGTCCGTCATGGACCACTACTTCCAGATGGAGATGGCCGGTGGGCCCGAGAAGCCAATGCTGGAGGGCTACACCACTCTCGGCTTCCTCGCGGCGCACACGTCCACGGTCGAGCTCCAGTTGCTCGTCACGGGTGTTACCTACCGCCACCCCGGGCTGCTCGCCAAGATCGTCACGACCCTCGACGTGCTGTCCGGGGGTCGCGCGATGCTCGGTATCGGCGCCGCTTGGTACGACCGCGAGCACCTGGGCCTCGGGGTGCCGTTCCCGCCGCTCGCTGAGCGCTTCGAGCGCCTGGAGGAGACGCTGCAGATCGTCCATCAGATGTGGAGCGACGACGACGGACCCTACGTCGGTACGCACTACTCGCTGGCCGAGACGATCAACGTGCCGCAGGCCATCGCGCAGCCCCACCCGCCGATCATGATCGGCGGCATGGGGGAGAAGAAGACGCTGCGACTGGTGGCGCAGTACGCCGATGCCTGCAACCTCTTCACCGGACCTGACACCGGCGCGGACGACGTCCTTGCGAAGCTCGCGGTCCTCGAGGAGCACTGCCGGGTCGTCGGCTCGGACTTCGCCGCCATCCGCAAGACGATCCTCTGGACGGGCCCGCTGGACCCGGACGCTGCTGGGGGACGCGAGTTCGTCGAGCGGATGCGCTCGTTCGCGGATGTCGGCGTCGACGAGGTCCACGTCATGCCGTTCACGGGCGACCCCGTGCCCTACATCCAGGGCCTGGGGGATCACGTGGTGGGAGGGCTCTCCGCGCTGTGACGCGTGCCCCTCACGCGGAACGCCAAGCGGTCGAGAGGGATCCGGGTATGAGGGCGCAACCCTAGTCACGGGACCCGATGGGTGACACTCTCCCGGTATGGATGATCGCGACGAGGCCGAACGTCGAACCGCGAGGCTCTTCGACACGATCGCGACGGAGTACGACGCATCGGGCGTCGACTTCTTCCAGCCGATCGCTGCCGGGCTGGTCGCTGCCTTGTCGCCTGGCCGGGGCGAGCGCTGGCTCGACATGGGCTGCGGGCGCGGCGCGGTCCTTTTCCCTCTTGCGGCAGCCGTGGCCCCCGGAGGAGTGCTGGGACTTGATGTGGCGCCGGCCATGCTCGCTCTCGCCAGGGCCACAGCCGCCGAACGCGGTGTTGCCAACGTCGAGTTCGTTGAGGGCAGTGCCCAGACACCCGATCCAGCCCTCGGCTCCTTCGACGGGATCGCGTCGAGCCTCGTGCTGTTCTTCCTCCCCGATCCCCTCGAGGCCGTGCGCGCGTGGCTGCCCCTGGTGCGTCCAGGAGGAACGGTCGGAGTCACGACCTTCGGCGAGACCGATCCCCGCTGGAGGGACGTGGACGCTGTGCTCCAGCCCTACCTGCCCAGGCGGGATGCCCGCACGTCCGGCAGTCAGGGACCGTTCGGCAGCGATGCCGGGATGGAGCAGCTGCTGCTGGACGGTGGTTTCATCTCGGCTCGGACCGTGAGCCAGCGCGTCGACGTGGTGTTCAGCGGATTCGATCAATGGCTGGCGTTCAGCATGTCGACGGGGCAGCGGGCCGCCTGGCTCGCCGTCCCCGAGGCCGACCTCGCGGCAGCCCGCGAAGCTGTGGCCACGCGGCTGATGAGCCACGCGCGTCCCGACGGCTCGATCAGCTTCGAGCAGGTGGTTCGCCACACCCTGGCCGAGCGCGAGTAGCAGACGTGGGAAGGTGAGGCATGACCGTTGATCTGGGCGTCGTCATCCGACCGCAGTCCCCGCCAGAGGCGATGCGCAGGCTTGTGCGGCACGCCGAGTCCGTGGGGCTGGAGCAGGTCTGGCTGTGGGAGGACTGCTTCCTCGAGGGAGGCGTGGCCTCGGCGGCGACCGCCTTGGCGGACACCGAGCGGCTGACGGTGGGGCTCGGGCTCCTCCCCGTCCCGCTCCGCAACGTGGCGGCCACTGCCATGGAGATCGCCACGCTCGACCGGATGCACGGCAGTCGGTTCCGCGTCTGCGTCGGCCATGGCGTGCAGGAGTGGATGGAGCAGGTCGGTGCCCGAGCCGCGTCGCCGATGACGCTCATGCGGGAGTACCTCGTGGCCCTGCGGAGGCTGCTGGCGGGCGAGGTCGTCACCACGGACGGCGAGTACGTCCGGATGCACGCCGTCTCCCTGGACTGGCCGCCCCTCATGCCGACCCGGGTCCTCATGGGCGCGGCCGGACCGAAGTCCCTCGCCCTTGCCGGTGAGGCCGCCGACGGAGTGGTGATCATGGAGGACACGTCGCCCGAGGCGCTGCGGTCGGCCCTCGTCTCGGTGGAGGAGGGCCGTGACCGAGCAGGGCGGCAGGATCCGTTCGACGTCGTCGTCTACCTCCGTGCCTACCGGGGTCCGGATGCCCACGAGAAGCTGCGACGGGACGGCAAGTACGAGACGGGCAACTACGGGGTCGACCTGTCGGCCGCGTCAGTCGGCCAGGCCGTAGCGGATCTCGCCGGCGCCGGGGCGACGACGGTGGTCCTCGTTCATGCCGGCGACGAGCTGTCGGTGGGGGCCTACCTGGACGAGGCTGCGGCGATCGTCCACGGCGTGACGGGTCGCCCGGCGCCCAGCTGAGGTGTCCGCGTCGGGTGGTTGACGGACGAGCGACTGCCGTCCTACATTTGTGGGGCATCAGCAGCGGTTACTGCTGATGCCCCTGAAACGGTCGTCAGGACCCGATCAGGGTCCTGACGAGTTCCACGAGGGCCCTGGCCAGCAGCGCGGTTGCGGTAAACAGTGCGCATGCGGCCAGGGCTTTCTCATGGAACCGATCTGGCTTCCGCCCTCTCATCCGTCTCACCTCCCTTCCCTGTGGAGCGCGAGTCCTGACGTGCTCGCGCCATCACCGGGAAGGCAGTGCCCGCACCGTAGGAGCAGGTCCCTGGCCGCCGGGAGGGCCGACTGGAACCTGTGGACAGCAGTCGCGGTCCGCCCGATGTCACACCGTCGGCGTAGTGTTCGAGTGGATCAAGAGTCCTGGCGACAAGCCCTCCGGCTTGCCAGGCGCCAACCGCGCAACGCGCACGGTGGCCCCGGTGGAAGATCCGCCCCCTCGCAGGGGGAAGAGCGGAGGAGGAGCAATGGCCCACGACCCCGAAGGCACGCGTTGGCCGTACGTGCCCTACGCCCGATTGCCCGAGCTCAGCGACGCCCGGCTCGCTGAGTACGCGGGCTACTGGCGAGCACGCACGGAGGAATACCGATTCGCACGCGGCCTGCTCACTCGCGATGACCCTGCCGCGGGCCGCACCGGCTACTCCGCTTGGTGGTGCAGCAAGTACTGGTCGATCGCGCTGGCCGAGCAGAAGCGTCGAGCGGCCAGCGCAGGCGGGGCGGCGGGCGGGCGGTGAGCGAGTGGCGTCACCGTCGGCCCACGGCCTCACCGGACCGTCCGCCCAGCATCCTGGTGCCGCGTCACTCGGTTGATCGCGTCACGACAGTGCGGGTCGACCGGCGGGTGCACGGGACCAACAGCCAGATCGGCGGGACGGCTGCCTACAAGTACGGCATGGACGTGCTCTTCACGGTGCGCTGCGAGCTCTGTCGCAGCGACCTGGACGCACGGGGCGCAGCGGGGGGATCCGACAACTGCCAACGGCGAACGCACTATCGGCCGGAGGACCCGGGGGCGTGGTGGCGGCGGGCGCTGGAGATCGTGGACCTTCACCGCCGGACGCCTCGCCACGTGGCAGCCCTCACGGCAGCTGCCGGATCCTCGTCGCCGGTGAGGGCGGTTCGATCCTCAGCGTCGGTGCCTGACGCTACGGTCGGTGGTGGAGAACGGCATCGGCTGAGACGGGGGTGGGTATGGCGTACGAGCCGGTCGACGTGATCGTCGACGACAGCCGTTCGTCAGGCCTCCCCGCGGTCTGGTCGCCGAGCTCGGTCAACGACTTCATCAAGTGCCCGCTCGCCTACTGGTGGAAGTACGCGCAGGGCTGGCGCACCATGCCCAACGCGGTGCTCACGGCAGGGACCCTGGTGCACGGGGTGCTGGAGGAGCTGATGGCCCTCGAGCCGCCTGAGCGGACGCTCGAGCGCGCTCGAGCCATCTACACCGAGCAGTGGTCCTCGCTCGATCCCCAGCTCGACGAGCGAGTGAACCGCATCGAGCTGCGGGAGCGTGCGGGCACCGCGCTGCGGTCCTACTTCGACATCGAGGACCCGGCCGCCGTCGAGGTGATCCCGGATGGCCTCGAGCGCAAGGTCAGCGCCACGATCGGTGGGGTGCAGATCGCCGGCACCGTCGACCGCGTCCAGTTCGCCGACGCTGGCGTGCGGGTGCTCGACTACAAGACGGGTGGCGCCAAGCCGCAGTACGCCGCCGCCTACTGGCGGCAGCTGCTGCTCTACGCGCAGATGCTCGCCGACGAGGGCACCGACGTCGCCGACATCGCACTGATGTACCTCGGCGAGCCGGCTCGGGTGCTGGTGCGTCCGGTCCCACCCGCTGCACGCGCGCGCACCGCGGGCGACCTGGCCACCGCGCAGGCGGAGCGCACCGGCTTCGACGAGCAGTCCCGGTGGGAGGCTCGCCCGAGCGCGCTGTGCCGCTCCTGCCCCTTCAAGGTGGCGTGCCCGTCGTACTCCGACCGGGCGGTTCCGATACCCGGGTCCGAGGCGAGCCATCGCACGCTGCAGAACGTGCGCGACCTGGTGCTTCGCCCGGCACGCCCGGTGGAGCCCGATCGGGTCGGCGATCCGGAGGTGTCGGCATGAGCGACGTCAGTCCCGTTCCCGTGCACCTCGCCATCCCGGAGTGGACCCCGCCGTGGCCGGCGAGTGCTCCGAGCTACGTGCGGCTGAGCCCCACCCACCTGCGTCCGCGGGGCTGCGCGGAGCAGGTGGCCCGCAAGGCCCGGCCCGACGTGTTCACCGACGACAAGGCGCCCTGGGAGCCAACGGGGCAGGGGTCGTTCCCCCTCGGACTCGTCCGCGACGCCCTCCTCATCCTTCTCCAGGAGACGCCCTCCGCCACGGGACTCTCGGCGCAGGAGCGCGTCCGCGCGGCGATCGACCGGGCGATCGACGCGTCCTGGGAGGACTGGTCGCCGGACTCGCGCGCCGCCGTCGAGGCGGGCGTCGTCGGGTACCTCGAGGTGCTGGAGTCTCTCCGGGCGGACGGATCGCTGCCCGAGACCCGGGTGTTCCCCGATCTCGTCGCGCTCCAGGACCCGGACGGCGACCGAGTCGAGCTGTGGGCGTGGGCGATCCACCACGTCAGCATCGACGGGGCACTGCGGGAGGCGCACCTGCTGCGGTGGCGAGGTGCCCGCTCTGCCGTCGTGCAGGAGGCGGAGGCCGATCTCATCGCCCACGTGGCGGGGTCGGGAGCGATCGCGGAGCACGCCAAGTGGTACCAGCGGTTCGAGCCGAAGCGTGGCCTCACTCAGCCACCGCTCGCGAAGCAGGTGCGGGTGCGCGTCGTCGGCGTGCTCGACGCGAGCACGGACGTGCGATTCGACGGCACCCCGATGGATGCGGCGGAGGCGACGGCCACCCATGTGCCCGCTCTCCTGGGCCCGCTGGGCGGGGGGTCGACGAGCCCCAGCGGTGGCTGCAGCGGCTGCAACGTCCGGCACGTGTGTGCCGGCCCGATGCGGATGCCCGGCCTGCTGGGCGTCTCCGGCTACTCGCCGCGCACCCGGTCGATCTCGCCGTCTGCGCTGTGGACCCACGGCGCCTGCCCGCGCCAGCTCCACCTGTCCCGAGACCTCGGCCTGCCTCGCACGCCGAGGGGCGACAGCCCCGCGCTCCTCCGCGGCACGCAGGTGCACGCCTGGCTGGCGTCCGCCCACACCCGCGGCCGCGCCTGCTCAGCCGGCGACCTGCCGGAGGGAGTCGACACCGATGCCGTGCACAGCCCGCTCGGCTGGAGCGCGGACGAGTACGCCACCAACCGTCCCTACCTGCTGCAGCACCTCGGCCGGTGCCCGTTCGACGACGCGGGTGTCTCGGAGCTCACCGCCGAGGTGGCCGTCACCGCCTGGGACACCGATGCCAACGTCATCCTCAGCACGCGCCCCGACACCGCCTGGCGCCGTGACGATGGCCGCTGGGTGCTCCGCGAGACCAAGACCCTCAGCCCCCGGGGCCTGCCCGAGGACCGCACGCTCCTGCTCGGCCGCTACACGCAGGTGGCGGCGTCCCTCTGCCTGCTTGCCGACGGATTCACGCCCGACGGCGTCCCGGCCGAGACCCCGGGCATCGTGCAGCTCGAGCTCCTCGGCCCGGATGCGGGAGCCGTGGTCGAGTACGACGCGGGAGATCCCGTCGTCGTGCTCGTCGCCCGCACCGCGCTCGCCGACCGGATCGACTCGTGGCTCTTCGACACCACGCATCCGGTCGGGCCGAACCCGCCCTGCCGCACCTGCGAGGTCTACGAGTGGTGCGAGGTGAGGCCCGTCAGCGTCGTGGAGGAGGTGACGGCCGACCTCCTGCCCGCCACGGCGGCTGGCGGCCTCGACTGGGCGGTGTCGGATGCCATGCTGCGCGAGCTGGCCAGTGCCGACGTCGTGGAGGAGTTCCCGTTCTGAGCGTGGCGCCGGGTCAGGAGCCGCTGGACCGCCGGTACAGCGCTGCCGGACGTCCCGGCCCACCGCGCGTGACCTCGCCGGTCTCACGCAGCTGCCGCGACATCTTGCGTCGGAACGTGTCGATCGCCCAGTGCTCCTTGCCGAGCACGGCGAAATGCACCACCCCGAGCTCGGAGAGGGTGAACGTGTCCGCATCGAGGAAGCGCTCGGGATCCGGGGTCTCGCGGTACTCGGCACGCAGCTCGTCATGCGCGCGGGCGATGATCTCGTCCTGGCCGTAGGGCAGTCGACGCTGCTGGTCGGGGAGCACCGGTCGATCCTCGCGGATCGGTGCGATCGTCAGACCGGACTCGGTGGCGACCACGGGATCGAGTCGCTCGATCGGGAGCACCAGCAGGTGCGCGACGGAGAGCACCCAGCCGCGGTCGTCGCGGTCGGGGTCGTCGAAGACGTGCAGCTGCCGGGGGGTGCGGCCGGCCAGGGCCCGCGCCGGGAGCCCGCACTTCTCCGCCAGGGTGCGCTCCACCGCGTCGGCGAGGCGCTCGCGCTCGCGCAGGAAGCGTCCGGGGAGTGCCCAGGCACCGGCCTTGTCGCCGGTCCGGCGATGGAGGAGGACGCCCAGCTCGCCGGCCTCGGTCACCGTCAGGACGGCGACGTCGACGGCGACGCTGGGGCGGGGGAACTGATCGAGGTCGGAGGTCCCGATGCCGGTCACGGGACGAGGTTATCGCAACTCTGCGGAATCATGTGCTAGTGTTCTCGCAGAAATGAGATTACTAGGGGAGGTTCCATGGGACACACGGTGACGGCAGACCGGCTGACGGGGATCCTGATCGGCGCGGCCTGCGCGGACGCGCTGGGCGCGGGGTACGAGTTCGGCGCGCCGGTGCCGTCGAGCGAGCCGGTGACGATGCGGCGGCAGGGTGCCTTCGAGGCAGGGGAGTGGACGGACGACACCGCCCAGCTCCTGGCGATCGCCACGGCCGCCGCTGACGGCGTCGACCTGGGGACGGTCGCCGGGGAGGACGCGGTAGCCGCGCGGCTGCAGGAGTGGTACCTCTCACCCGCGCGGCTGAAGGACATCGGCATCCACTCCGCCGTCGTGTTCGGCGAGGTCGCGACCCTGCCGACCCCGGGGCTCGGGGAGCGGTTCCGCGCCGTCGCCGAGGCCAAGGAGGCGCGTCGCCCCGGCAGCAGTGGCGGCAACGGCGCGCTCATGCGCACGGCTGGTGTCGCGATGGCACTGCACACCGACCCGTCCGCAATGGTCCGTGCCGCGATGCGTCTCGCGTCGATGACGCATGCAGACGACCGGTCGAGCCAGGCGTGCGCGGTGTGGTGCCTGGCGATCCGCGCGGCGTTGCTCGCCGAGGACCCGGCGGACACCGAGGCCCTCGCGGCGGCACTGGATGCTGATGTCGTGGCGTACCTGCCCGTCGAGGTCGACTACTGGAGGGCGGTCCTGCGCGAGGCGTACGGCACCTCGCCGGTCGACTACTACGACTACCACCCGTCGAACGGCTACTGCGTCACGACGCTGCTGGCGGCCTGGGCTGCGGTGACCGGGACTCCGGTGCCGACGGACGAGCCGGACGGCATCTAGCGCTGGCCGTCGAGGCCGCGGTGCGCGGCGGCGGCGACACCGACACCGTCGCCTGCGTCGCGGGCGCCCTGCTCGGGGCGATGTGGGGGTACTCGGCCGTGCCGCTGCAGTGGCGGCGCCGGGTGTTCGGCTGGCCGGGGATGCGCGACGCCGAGCTCATCCGGGTCGCCGACGCGATCCACCGCGGGGGAGTGGATCGCTCGTCGTGGCCGCATGCGGACCACCAGCCGTACGGCGGCTGGGAGGGCAGGGATGCAGTCGCGGTCCACCCGCATGACGAGGGCGTCGTCATCTCGGGCGTCGACGCGGCCTACGGCCGGCTGCGGATCGCGGGCGACCGCATCGATGCCGTGGTGTCGCTGTGCCGGGTCGGCGTGACGGACCTCGACCACTTCGGGCTGCCGCCCGAGGATCGCATCGAGGTCCGGCTCATCGACGAGGGCGGCCCGGCGAACCCGCATCTGCGACTGGTCATGGAGGAGGCGGCGGATGCCGTCGCCGCCTACCGGGCGCAGGGCAAGCGCGTGCTCCTGCACTGCGTGGCCGCCCAGTCCCGCACGCCGTCCGTGGCTGCGCTCTACTCCGTGCGCCACCGGGGGGTGGCGCCCGATGTCGCACTGGGCGAGGTGTGCGACGCCCTGCCTGCGGCATCACCGAAGCAGGCCCTGGCGAACGTGGTTCGCGGTGGGTGACGCCCTATGCGGGCAGGCGCGCGGCCCAGGCGTCGATCGCGGCGACGACCTCCCGCGGACGGGTCATCGTCGGGACATGCCCGGCGTCGTCGAGCACGACGAGTTCGGCTCCAGGGATCGCCGCCGCTGCGGCCTCGCCGGCCGACAGGGGCACGATCGCGTCGAGACGGCCGTGGATCACCAGAGTCGGCACCGTGAGTGCGCTGAGGTCGGGCGCCATCCGGGGAACGTCATGCGTCTCGAACATGCGCGCAGCGGCGTCCGGGTCCGCGCGCAGGAGGATCTGCCGCCCCCACCGCTTCAGGTGCTCGCTGTCGGGCTCGGGCACGCACGCCGCCACGAACGCCTCGACGTAGGCGTCGTAGGCCTGGCGCACGGCGGAGTGATCGGTCGCCTCGCCGCTCGTCTCGGTGATGCCGTCGACGATGACCAGTCCGGCGAACCGCTCCGGACTCTGAAGGGCGGCGGTGATCACGGTGAGGGCGCCCATCGACTCGCCCGCGAGGACGCACCTCTCGATGCCGTAGTGGTCGAGCACCGTGACGAGGTCGTCGACGAGGCCCTGCGGGTGCACGTCGGCCGGCGGCGCGGTGCTGGCGCCGGAGCCACGGTGGTCGTACGCGACGCAGCGCCAGTCGCCTGCATCAGCTCGAGCGGCTGCTGCCACAGCTCCCAGGAGCCCACCCAGCCGCCGTGGGCGACGAAGGTGCGCGGTCCGCGGCCGAACTCCACCGCGTTCAGCAGGTGGCCACCGGCCGGGATGAACATGGATCGCAGCCTAGGCCGATGGCGCGGGCGGCGGGTCCGTTCGCTGACCGGTGTCAGACCGTCATGAGACAACTGGACCACAACAGGAAGACGAACAGCCGGGGACGATCCTCCGGCGGAACGGGGATGCCGTGAAGCTCAACGCCACGCTCGACGTAGATGTGCTCGCCCTGCAGCAGGATGACGAGGTCACCTGCCTGCTCACCTTCGAGGCGCCGGTGCCGGCCGACCTCGCCGACCGACCCGGCGAGACGCTCATCGTGGTCGTCGACCGCTCCGGCTCCATGCGTGGGGAGCCGTTGGAGGCTGTGCGCTCGAGCCTGCACGCGCTGGTCGGCCGGGTGAAGCCGCAGGACACCCTCGGCGTCGTCACGTTCGACACCGAGGCGGCGGTCGCCGTTCCGGCCCGCCCGGTCGGCGACCACCACCTGCCGACCGTCCACAGCCTGATCGACGGCATCCAGTCCGGTGGCAGCACCGACCTGGCGGGTGGGTACCTGCTCGGCCTGAGCGAGGCGCGACGGCACCTGGGCGCGACGGGGGCGACCGTCCTCGTGCTCTCCGACGGGCACGCCAACGCCGGAGTCACCGACCCGATCCAGGTCGGCCGCATCGCGGCCGGTGCGCGCGACGACCGCATCACCAGCAGCACGATCGGCATCGGTGCCGGCTACGACGAGATCCTGCTGAACGAGGTGGCCACGTCCGGCAACGGCAGCCATCGGTTCGCCTTCACGCCGGACGACGCTGCCGCCGTGGTGGGCGAGGAGGCGGGCGACCTGCTCAGCAAGTCCATCGTCAACGCGTTCGTGCGCATCCGGCCCATGGACCCTGACCTGCTCGACCACATCGGCACGCTGCATCAGGTGCCCCGCTGGATCGAGACCGACGCCAACGGCGAGAAGGTCCTGGTCATGCCGCTGGGCGACCTCTACTCCGGCGAGACGCGTGAACTGCTCGTGCACTTCGCCGTGCCCGGCGTCGCCGCCCTCGGCCTGCACACCCTGGCGGAGTTCACCATCGACTACGTCACCCTGCCGGACCTCACCGCGCAGACGATCACCTGGCCGATGTCGGTCAACGTGGTCCCGGGGGACGAGGCTGCCGGCCGCATCCCCGACCCGTCGGTCACGACGGCCCGGCTGCTCGCCGAGGCCACCAACGCCAAGCGCGAGGCCCGCGAGGCCCTCGGCCACGGGGACTCCGCGACCGCGTCCCGGATGATGAAGGAGCAGTCGACCCGGCTGCGTGGGGCGATCCTCGGCATCTCGGATGATGCACCGCACGCGGCGGAGCTCAAGGCCCGGCTGGTCGAGGAGGACGAGCAGCTCGAGAAGCTCGCCCGCGGTGCGGAGCAGCAGGACGCCATGATGGCGAGCAAGTCGTTCATGGAGGACTACTCGATGAACTCCCGCGGACGCGGCGACAAGACCCGGCGCGATCGGGCCCGGGGCAAGCGGGAGTTCTGAGGCACCAGGTCCAGGTGAGGGGCATGTCCGCTTCGACGAGGGAGGCACGGATGCCAGTGGCGTATGTGTGCGAGTACTGCGGGTTCGCAGGGGTCGACCCGACCGAGGACGACGCTGACCGGGTCCAGTGCCGGGACTGCGGAGAGCTGGTCGTTCCGCTTCCGCCGGGCAGCGGCCTCACCTAGTGCCCTGCCGGTCCGAGTCGCTCGGGTGGGCGACCTGCGCGGATGTGCGTGGACGGCGTCGACTGTCGCTGGACCGACATCGGGGGCACTATTGCCCCCTGACGGGCCGCGAGGGGAGGCAGGGCGATGGGTCGCGAGGAGGCAGCGCAGCTGCTCGGCGTGCCGGTTGACGCTGGCCCCGAGACGGTTCGCCATGCCTGGCGGCTGTGGGCCCGCGTTGCCCACCCGGACGTCGGCGGCGATCCGGCCCACTTCGCCCGGCTCGAGGAGGCTCGCCGAGTCCTTCAGCAGGGGCCACGGCCGATGCCCTTCGGGTCGGCGCCGCAGCCGCGAGCGCCGTGGTCGGCCGTTCTCCGTCGGCCGGCGCGACCGGTGGCCCTGATGCTCGCCGCCGTCGGCGTCGTCCTGCTTGCGGCCCTCCCCGCCGTCACACCGGTGGCCTTCGGGATCAGTGCGATGGCCGCCGCGATCGCGTCCGCGGTGTGGGCGGGGTGGATGACCCGCGAGGTGCTGGGGGAGCGGGCGGATCATGGTCACCGGATCTCCGCCCTGGCCCTCGCCTGGCTCCCGGTTGCCGCTGCGCAGGTGCTCCTCTCCGCGGGGGCCGGCGTCAGCCTCGTGCCTGTGCTCCCGCTGTTCGCCGTGCCGCTCGTCGTGGCCGTGGCCGCGGTCAATCCCGGCGCTGGACTGTGGCGTCCGGTCGGGGGTGGCGGAACAGCCTTCAGCCGCTGATGCGTGCCACCAGTCGCCCCGCGATCCGGTGATGCTGCAGGTCGTCGAGCCCGGCAGGGATGTCGTCGAAGCCGATGACGTTCACCACCGGGTTCACCTCCCCGGAGGCGAGGAGCGCGTAGATGGCGGCCACGTCGTCCTTCGTCCCTCCCGACGAGCCGAGCAGCTGCGCCTGCTTGTGGATGATGTCCATCGTGTCGAGGGTGATCTGCATGCGGGCCATGCCCACGACGACGACCCGGCCGTTCTTGCGGATCGCCTTCAGGGCACCTGCGGTCGTGGTGCCGTAGCCGGCGTAGTCGACGATGAGGTCGAAGCCCTGGCCCGACCACTCGAGGACGTCGCCCACGACTGACGCCGCTCCGATCTCGCGCGCCACCGGCCACACGGCCTCGTTGACCTCCGCGACGTGCACCTCGGCACCCCGCACGACGGCGACTCGCGCCCCGATCTGGCCGAGCCCGCCCAGGCCGATCACGCCGACCTTCATCCCCGGTCCGGCCTCGCCGCGCGTCACCATCGCGTGGTACGACGTCATGCCCGCGTCGGTGCCCAGCGCGGCCAGCTCGAACGTCAGGCCATCAGGCATCGGCACGAGATCATCGGCGAGGCAGCGATGCTGCTCGGTGAAGCCACCGTCGCGCACGTAGCCCGGCGCGCCATGCCCGTTGCTGGGACAGACGCCGACGCGGTCACCGATCCGGACGTCGGTGACGCCCGCACCGACGGCGCTCACGACGCCGGCGATCTCGTGCCCGATGACGACGGGGCGGTGGGGGATGTAGTCGAGCCAGGCGGGGTCCGTCATGGCACCGACGTCGGAGTGGCACAGGCCAGCGGCCCTGATGTCCAGCACGATCTCGCCTGGCCCCGGGGCGGGCGCCGGGATGTCGGCTCGCACGAGGGGCTCGTGCGTGGACGTGAACTGCCAGGCCTTCATCGGGCTCCGTTCCTCGGCGGGCGGCCATCATTGCGTACGTACTACCGCGCCTCGGCTCCTGCGCTCTCCTGGCCGCTGCGGTCGACGGCCGTCACGACGTACGTCACGTCATCCCGCTCACGGTCGTCCGACCAGGACATCTCCGAACCCGTGCGGCGCAGCGTCGCCACGAGGTTGCGCGCGTCGGCGAGGTCGCATGGCTCGGCACCTGTGCGTGGCACCCGGTACACGGCGAAGGTCGTCGCGCGCTCGTCAGCCGAGGTCCATCGGATGGTCGCGCCCGACTGGGTGGCATTCGCGACGGGGGCGGGCGCGCCGGCCCGGGGGTTGCCGATGACGGGGAGCAGAGCCGGGCGGGAGTACCACCGTCTGGCGAGCTGGGTGGTGGTGCCGCGGAGGTCGGACCGCAGATGCCGTGCGGAGAAGTAGATGGCGCCCTGCACCTCCGGGATCGTGGAGGTGAACCGGCGATGGCTGACGAGCACCTTCGGGTTGCGCCAGCGACGGTCGACGCTCGTCCCCGCGCGGTAGGACGCCTCTCCGATGAACAGGCCGACTCGGTGCCCGTTCGCCCGGCTCACGGCGATCTCGTTGGCCCACCACGGCACGATGCGCTCGTAGTCGGCGATCGTGTAGCCGCGGGGCCAGTACACCTGGGGCACGACGTAGTCGATCCATCCCTCCCGCACCCAGCGGCGGACGTCGGCGTACAGGTCGTCGTAGGTCTCGACGCCGGCGCGGGTGTCACTGCCCGACGGGTCGGTGGACGAGTTGCGCCAGACGGCGAAGGGCGAGACGCCGAACTGCACCCACGGCTTCGTCGCGGCGATGCGATCGTGCAGGCCGGAGACCAGTGAGTCGATGTTGGCGCGACGCCAGTCGGCGCGGGTGGCGAAGCCGCCGCCGTGGGCGGCGAACGACGCCCCGTCGCGGAACGGCGCTCCGGATCCGGGGTAGGGGTAGAAGTAGTCATCGAAGTGGACGCCGTCGATGTCGTAGCGGCCGACCACGTCCATGATCAGGTCGGTGACGAACGACCGGACCTCAGGCAGTCCCGGGTCGTAGTAGAGGCGGCCGTCCTTGCGCACCACCCAGTCCGGGTTCTGTCGAGCGGGGTGGGTGGCGGCGAGGCCCTTGACGCTGCCGCTGTTGCTCACCCGGAAGGGGTTGAACCACGCGTGCAGGGCCAGGTTGCGCTGGTGCGCCTCCGCGACGGCGAACGCGAGCGGGTCGTACCCCGGGTCCTGGCCCTGGGTCCCGGTGAGCCACCGCGACCAGGGCTCGTAGGTCGAGGGCCACATCGCGTCGGCGGTAGGCCGTACCTGCAGGACGACCGCGTTGAGGTTCAGCCGGACGGCGAGGTCGAGCCATCCGCGCAGCTCGGCCTGCTGACGGGCGACGCTCAGGCCGGGTCGGGAGGGCCAGTCGATGTTCTCCACGCTCGCGATCCACATGGCACGGAAGTCGTGCTTGGCGAAGCGGGGCTCGACGGTGCAGGTGCCGGACGCCGGCAGGGGCACCGACGCTGCAGCGGATCGGGCCTGGACCTGCGGGGACGTGACGAGGCCGGTGAGGAGGAGCGCGGCCAGCGCACAGGCGAGGAGGCGCAGGATCGCCGCCGGCGACCTGGTCATGAGCCCGCTCATCCCCGTCATCCGGGCAGGGTACGTCACGGAGGGACGAACGACCGCGTGCGCGGCCGCGCGTCCCTAGAGGTAGGGGCTGATCGAGCTGCCGTAGCCGGGGTACAGGGTCGGAGCGTCGTCGGACTGCTCGCCGCGCGACGCGAGGGGACCCAGCGGCAGCTCTCCCTGGCGGTAGGCGTCGGTCTTGGACTCCTCGAACAGCAGTCGGCCCCCGAACGCCTTCTGGATCTCGGGGCCGAACGTGTCGGTGGCCGCAGCGACGTTCTGGCAGGCGTAGAGGAAGTTGGCCGGCGTCACGTCGTCCGCCCAGATCTCGGCCTCGATGATCACCTGCTGACCCACGTGGAAGGCGCGCGCGAAGTGGATGAAGCTGTTGATCTGGTTCAGGCGTGACATCAGGCCGGGGGAGTCCTGGACATCGGCGACAGCGACGCTGAACACCTGCACCCACGGGTTCGCCGCCGAGGCGATCACGCGCACGAAGAACTGCGCCCCATGGAAGTGGACCGGCAGGTCCCCGTCTGCATCCGGTTCGGGCCGCACGCCGGTGATCCGCTCGATGAGGTCGCGCACGTACGAGAAGGCGACGTCCGGTCGCATGGCGTCCCCCTCGCGCGCTCACCCGGGAGTGTCCCGGCAGGGCCAGCCTAGGAGGCGGCCTCGGCGGACGCAGCCGTGGAGGCAAGAGGAACGACGTCCGCGGTCGCCGGGGCCGAGGGCGCCGGGGCGGGCACGACAGTGGGCGTGGGCGTGGCAGACGGCCTGGGCTTGGTCGCCTTCGGCTTGGTCAGCGGCGTGATGGTGGCGGGGCGCTTCTTGTCGAGCAGGACGATCCACAGCTGGCCGGGCTTGAACGGCAGCGGCGAGCCGTCGCGGAGGGTGAACGTGGTGCCCGACCTGGCGTTCGGCCTGGTCCAGGTCGTCTTCCATACCCGGCCGTCGCGCAGCACCATCGCCGTGCCCGTCCCGATGGTCTCCGCGTGCGGGGTGTTGCCCCCGCCCTTGTCCCAGAACTGGGACTTCGTCTGCTTCACGTACTGGATCACGACGGTAGCCGCCCGCTGCCCGCCGCTCCACTCCTCGGCGCTCGCTGCCCGGCCGTTGAGGTCGACCCGGTACTCGGCGTCCTTCCTGTCGTAGTCGAAGCCGGCCGAGGCGTAGCCCCACCTCATCGACGCGTCGGTCGCAGTGAGGCCGCCCTCGGGCACCTGCGCGTCGAACACGAAGCCCATGTCGCGGGCAGGCGTGGCCCTGGGCGCTCGATTGACCCCGGCCCGGCCGTCGAAGAACAGGTTGTAGGGGATGCGCCGGCCGCTGTCGCGGCTGTAGCCGCCGCCCGTGTAGGGGGAGACGTCGTAGAGGGAGGCGGCCTTGAGGTACGGGAACATCTTGCGCTGGGCGCCGGAGTATCCGAAGGCCGGCTTGCCGTACTGGGCGAAGAGGTCGATATCGGTGATCCGTGCCGATCGCACCGGTCCGATGCGCCGAGGAACGGTGCTGGAGAAGACGGCGGCCAGTCGCGTGATGCCGTACTCGACCTCCTCGATGTAGACGACGTCCGCGTCGATCAGGCCGGCATGCGGCTGTGCGTTGGGCGTGTTGTCGAGCTTCACGACGAGCACCGGCTTGTAGCTCCCGATGGGCCGGCCGGTGAGCGGTGACATGCCGATCGGGTTCGCCGGGAGAGCCACGGCCGGGCGGTTGTCCGGGGCGGGCACCACGCCCGGCTTCCTGCGGGTGGGGCTCGGCGACGGGGTCGCCTCAGCGGACTCCGTGGGGGTGGCGGACGTGGTCGGCTCGGCGGACAGCGTCGGGGATGGCGAGGCGAGCGGCGAGGGGAGCGGCGAGACGGATGCCGACCCGCTCGGCGACGGGCTCGGTACCGCCGACCCGGTCGCGCCGCCCGTGCCGGCAGTCGACGGGGCCGGCGAGCCGACCGGTGTCGTCGTGCACGCGGCGAGGACGCCCGTGCACAGCAGTGCACCGAGGGCGATCACCGAGCGTCTCACCTCGTCAGGGTAAGCGTCCCTGGGCCTTCCGCCCGCGCACCCCGCGCCGAGTCTGACCAGCACCCCCGGGCTGATGTGGCCGATCGCTGCGTCGTCGGGGACAATCAGGCCATGGCCTTCTTCCGCTCCCGCACGCTGCTCGTCACCGTCGGCGTGATCACCGTCGTCGCCCTGTCCATGTCCATGGCGGTCATGTTCATCTAGCCCGAGGCCGAGGGGCGTCATCGCCCCTGAAGGAGGAGTTGTGCCGATCGTCGGCCAGTACGAGCCCAGCACGTCTTCATGGGTGGCCGATCAGGTCGCCGAGTACGAGGCGTCCGGTGGCACCCGTGCCGGCACGCTGAGCGACACCGGGATCCCGGTGATCATCGTGACGATGATGGGCGCGAAGAGCGGCAACGTCCGCAAGATCGCGCTGATGCGGGTCGAGTACGCGGGCGAGTACCTGCTGGTGGCCAGCAAGGGCGGCCATCCTGAGAATCCGGGCTGGTATGCCAACCTGGTGGCCGACCCCCACGTCATGATCCAGGACGGTCCGGAGCCGCATGACTTCGTCGTGCGGGAGCTCGACGGCGACGAGCGCCGGCTGTGGTGGGACCGCGCCGTGGCGGTGTTCGCCCCGTATGCGGAGTACGCCGAGAGGGCGGGCCGGGTCATCCCCGTGCTCCTGGCCACGCCGGCCTGAGTGCCGCGCTCCCAGGCCTTACCCGACCTTTACCGACCGGGGTTGACCTCGCCCGCGAATGAGCAGATGGTGGAGGTACTCGCCCGGCGACTGGATGGAGACGTGCCATGAAGACCCTCGGACGGATTGCTGGAGCAGCTGCCGCCAGCCTCGCCCTGGTGCTGGCCCCGATGGGGGTGGCCTCGGCCGCCAGCGTGACTGCGGCGCCGGTAGACCGGCGCGACGACGACCGCGTCTCGGTCACTCTCACGGACGTGCAGCGGACGGCAGTCCTGGGGGCGCGCTCCGCGTACCTCACGACGGCCGCGGGCATCCGCACGACGTACCTCGACGCGGTCGAGGGTGCCCTCAAGGCCTCTCGAGCGACCACTCAGCCGGCCGGCCTGGCCTACGAGGTCGCGAAGGACGCCTATGCGTTCACTCGTGCCACGGGTGGTGACGCGACGGCGGCGAAGACCGCGCTCGACAACGCAGCGGCGGCCTACAAGACCGCGCTCCAGACCGCCCGCACGGCCGCCCGGACCACGGTCGATGCAGCCAGGACCACTGCCCGCACTGGGCTGGAGAAGGCTCGCTCCGACTACGCAGCCGCGGTGAACGCCGCCGTGCCGAACGCACCTCAGTCCCTGCTCGTTCCCCCGGGTCGCGGCAAGAGCTGGATCAGCCAGGGATTCGGGAAGGACTTCGGGCTGGGCGGGGATCGGGGCGCTCGCCGCTGACCTGATGAGGGCGCTGCGACGGGAACAGCATCGTGATGCCCACCGCGACACCTAGCAGCAGTACTGACGCCACGCCGTCGATGATGAAGTGGTTGCCCGTCACGACGACCACCCACATCGTCGTGAACGGGTAGACCAGCGCGATCCACCGCCAGGGGCTCCGAGCCGCCACGATGATGATCATGGCCACGGCGGAAGCCCACGCGATGTGGACCGAGGGCATCGCCGCGTACTCGTTCGCGCCAGCCACGAGCGCATAGACCGAGCGTCCGTTCTCCTTCGCGGTGTCGACGATGCCGAGGACGGGCAGCAGCCGTGGGGGAGCCACGGGGATGAACTGGAAGGCCAGGCACATCCCCGTGAGGAGCACGACGGTCGTGCGCGCGAATGCCCACGACTCGCGCCGGAAGAGCAGCACCCACAGGAGGGTGATGACGAAGACGGGGATGTGCAGCGACGTGTAGTAGACGTCCGCAAGGTAGACCAGCTGGTCGTTGCCCAGCGCCAGCTGCTGGATCGCCGCCTCGCTCGGCCAGCCGAGCATTGCCTCGAGGTCGGCAAGCCACAAACCGGCAGCATCGGCCCGCTCGAGTCCGCCGAGCGACATTCCGCCGATGTACTGCCATGCGGCGTAGAGCCCCAGCACCAGTGCCGCCTCACGCGTCACGACCGCTGCCGACTCGAGTCTGGGCCGGCTGCGCGTCGAACGTCGCCTGGTGATCTCCAGCACGACGGCAGCCGTGGCCAGGATGAGCCCGAGCACGATGGCCTGGCGCCAGGTCAGCCAGCCGAGCTCGGGGAGGTCCACGCGCTCACGTTAGGCGAGAGCAGGGTCAGGGTCTGCTCTCGACGGCCTCGAGCGCCTCACGTGCCCGCTGCTGGCCGATCTCGATCAGCTCGCCGGCACGATGGAAGTCGAGGGTTCCGGCGGCGTCCTGCGGCACCTCGATCAGCACGTCGGGCGGGTAGCCCGACATCCGGAACCCCGTGATCAGGCGCTGCATGGACTCGAGCGCCATCTCGACGACGTCGACGGTTCGCAGCCCCAGCGGGATCCGGGCCGCGGACCCCGGCACCCTCGGTGACAGCTTGGCGGTCGGGACGGTGGCTGGCTCCATGCGGGCGCCGGCCAACGACACCGCAACGACGAGGTCGGCCCGCGCAGACGTCAGGGGTGTGATCGGCAGGGTGTTGAGCAGGCCGCCGTCAGCGAGGAGTCGCCCATCCACGACGACGGGGGCGATGGCGCTCGGAATGGCGATGGACGCGCGCAGCGCGGCCTCGACCGGTCCGTCCTGGAACCACACCTCGCGCTGGGCGATCAGGTCCGTGGCGACCGCGGTGAAGGGGATCGGCAGGTCCTCGATGCGGGCTCCGTCGAGGAGGTCGCGGACCACCGCCATCACCTTCTCGGCCTTGATGAGCCCGGGAGCCTTGATCGACGGGTCGAGCAGCCGGATCACGTCGCGCTGGCTCAGGCCGGTGACCCAGTCGGTGTAGGCGTCGAGCTTCCCGGCGCTGTAGAGGCCGCCGATGACCGCGCCCATGGACGTGCCGGCGACGGCAACGACCTCGTACCCGCGGGCCTCGAGCTCACGGAGGACGCCGATGTGCGCGTAGCCGCGCGCTCCGCCGCCGCCCAGGGCGAGGGCCACGCGGGTGCCAGGGGTCACGGACCCCACGGTAGCCCTCCGTTCAGCCGTCGGACCGATGCTGGATGGCGGGCCGTCACCGGGTGCGGGTGGCCGAGGACCTACGGTGGAGTCCCCACACACCAAGGAGAACGCATGACTGAGGACGCAACCACCACACCCGCTGCCGACGATCTCGAGGCCGAGGTGGTGGCCGTCAGCGACGGCGCCTACGCGCTCATCGTCGCCGATTTCAACGACGTCGACGCCGCCTGGGAGGCCTACGAGCTGCTCAAGTCCGTCGAGGACGGCCAGCATCTCGAGATCGAGAGCGTCGTCGTCGTCAAGTGCGACGCGGACGGGGCGATCGAGGTCCAGAAGGCGACCGACCACAGCACCCGCCGCGGCCTGGGCTGGGGCGTCGTCGGCGGTGTCGTGCTCGGCGTGATCTTCCCGCCGTCGATCATCGCCAGCGCGGCCGTGCTGGGCGCCGGTGGCGCTGCCATCGGCAAGGCTCGCGAGCTGCACCACCGCACCGAGCTCGCCGACGAGCTGGCCGGCGCTCTCGACCCGGGCCACTCGGGCATCATCGCCCTCGTCTCGGATCCGGCCGTGGTCGAGATCCGCAAGGCGCTGGAGAAGGCCAACCGCGTCGTCGAGCACGCTGTCGACAAGGTCGTGGCGGCTGACATCAAGGCCGCGGCCAAGGAGGCCGAGGCTGAGGAGAAGGCCGAGGAGAAGGCCGAGGAGAAGGCCGACAACGCCTGATCAGCTCGAACGCTCGGATGCCGGCCCTTCGGGGCCGGCATCCGTGTTCATGGGCGGCTGTGCGGCAGACTGTGGCGCGACACCCGACTACGAGATGGATCTCCCCATGACTGACGTGACGCCCCCGCCCGCTGACGAGCCCATCCCCACGCCTGAGCCCGTCCCGGCACCGGCACCGGCACCGGTCGTGGAGCCCGTCGCTGCGCCCGCCCCTGTGCCGCCACCCGGCTACGCCCCCGCGCCGCCCGCTGCGGCGCCGGGCGCCGCACCCCAGAACGGCCTCGGCACCGCCGCCCTCGTGATGGCGATCCTCCAGTTCATCTGCCTCGGCCCGATCGCCTCGATCCTGGCGATCATCTTCGGGAAGATGGGCATGAACAAGGCGAAGCAGGGCCTGGCCACCAACGGCGGCGTCGCCAAGGCCGCCTTCTGGCTCGGCATCATCGGCCTGATCCTCACCGTCGTGGGCGGCATCATCTTCGCGGTGGTCGTCGGGTTCGGGGTCAGCGCCGCCGTCGACTCCGTCGATCCCGCGAGGAACTCCGAGACCGGCCTCGCCGATGGCAACTACGGCATGGAGCCGACGACGTCGATCCACCTCAACGAGCGCTGCGCGTTCGGCGGCTCGCCGATCAGCATCGAGACGGAGCAGTCGGTCGGCGGCAGCGTGACCGTCGTCGGCGCGGGCTCGGCCCAGTGCGGTCCCAACATGGACACCCCCGAGTACGTCATCTTCTCCGTGACCGGCGGGGTCGCGCAGATCCTCGAGGTCGGCTAGCCCGACCGGCTCGGCGCTCGCGGATGACCCATCCGGCGGGCGCCGGGCATGGGCAGTAGCGTCGCCCGCATGAGCCTGCTGTTCACACCGCTGTCCCTCCGTGACGTCACCTTCCCCAACCGCGCGTGGGTCTCGCCCATGTGCCAGTACTCGGCCGTCGACGGCCTGATCGGCGACTGGCACCTGGTGCACCTCGGCGGACTCTCCGCAGGTCGGCCCGGGCTGCTGATGGCCGAGGCCACGGGCGTCACGCCGGAGGGTCGCATCAGCGTCGCCTGCCCGGGCATCTGGGACGACGAGCAGACGAGCGCGTGGCGGCACATCGTCGAGTACGCGCACGGCCAGGGCACGCTCGTCGGCATCCAGCTCGCGCACGCCGGACGCAAGGCATCGACCGCCGCCCCCTGGCACGGCGGAGGCTACGTCGAGCCGGAGGACGGCGGCTGGCACGCGGTGGCACCGTCGCCGATCGCCTTCGCGGACCTCCCGGTGCCGACCGAGCTCACGCGTGAGGGCGTCGACGCGCTGGTCACCGCGTTCGCCGATGCCGCGGTGCGTGCCGACGAGGCCGGCTTCGACGTGGTCGAGCTGCACATGGCGCACGGCTACCTCCTGCACCAGTTCCTGTCGCCGCTGAGCAACCAGCGGACGGACGACTACGGCGGCTCGCTCGACAACCGCATGCGGCTCCCGATCGCCGTGGCCCGGGCAGTGCGTGCCGTGTGGCCGCAGGGCAAGCCGCTGTTCGCGCGCATCTCGACGACGGACTGGGCGGAGGGCGGGTGGGACCTCGACGCGTCCGTCCTCCTGACCCGAGCACTCCAGGACGCCGGCGTCGACCTGCTCGACGCCTCGTCGGGCGGGCTGACGCCGGCGCAGGCGATCCCGCGCGAGGTGGACTACCAGGTGCGCAACGCTGCGGTCATCCGAGCCGAGACCGGGATCGCCGTCGCCGCGGTGGGGCTCATCACCGATGCCCGTCAGGCCGAGGCGATCCTCGAGCACGGCCAGGCGGACGCCTGCATGCTCGCCCGCCAGATGCTGCGCGATCCGCACTGGCCGCTGCGCGCCGCACACGAGCTGGGCGACGACGTCAGCTGGGTGCCGCAGTACACGCGAGCAGGGGCCTGGCCGTCCTGATCCGGGCAGTCGACGTCAGTCGGCGATGGACAGGCGGACGTGCACGATGTCGCCCTCGTCCAGGCCCTCCTTCGTCCGAACGGCCTTCTTCATCGGCAGGATGAACGTGCCGCGCTTCGTGTCGGGGAACAGCGACGTCGACCAGGTGGTCACGCCCACCTGAACCTGCACCCGAACCGAGCCGAAGCCGCCTCGTTGCGTGGGGCTGTCCTCGATCTCGTCGGTGACGTCCTCGGGCAGGGAGATGAAGTGCCAGGCGGCCTCGCCCTCCCATCGCCACAGCGGGGCGTCGAATTCGAAGTCCATCGAGTGAGTATGAAGGCGCCCGGCTCACAGGGCCAGATGCACGCGCAACGCGGAGTCGATCCTCGACCAGGGGCGGTCGTGGTGGGCCGTGCAGCCACTAATCTCCTCGTGCATGACGTCCCCTGACACCGAGAACCTCGCCCGACGCTTCCTGGCCGCGTACGCCGCCAAGGACCTCGACACCATCGCCGGTCAGCTGGACGTTGACGTGCTCCTGCGCGACTGGAATCTCGAGGTGATGGGCCGGGACGCCTTCCTGGCCGAGACCCAGCGCAACTTCGACGACGCGAACACCATCGCGATCGAGATACAGCACCTGCACCCCACTCATTGCAGCGTCGTTGCGGAGGTACTCATCACGGTCGACGATGCCATCCGACTGAGGGTGGTCGACGTCTTCGACGTCAACCCGGACGGACAGGTGACGGCGGTGCGCTCCTACAAGGGCCTGGAGCCGTGAGCTCACGAGTCCTCGTCTGGCGACGAGTGCCGCCAGAGGCGAAGGTCGTGTGAACTGGCCGTGATCCAGCATCCGAGTGCTTGGGCCATCACGACCCCGGTCAGTCGCGTCCGCGCAGCCGCTCGACCAGCCGTCGGTCCCGTTTCGTGGGTCGCCCGCTTCCGCGCTCGCGAACGACGGGGGCCGGAGTGGTCTCGCGTGGCGGCGGGGCGGGGGTGCGGTCCTCGTAGTTGTCGACGGCAAGCGCTGCCCCGACGCGCTTCTCGATGAGCCCGGTGACCACGACGATCCGCTCGTCGCGTGATCGCCGCGCGCGCACGAGGTCGCCCGGGCGGAGCGGGTGCGCGGGCTTGACGCTCATGCCGTTGACCTTCACGTGGCCGGCCCGGCAGGCCGCCGCCGCCGCGGACCGCGACGGGTAGATGCGCACGGCCCACGTCCACACATCAACGCGCACGCTGGTGATCCCCGCCGATTGCACTCATCCAGCGTAGGTGACCACTCGTGCGCGAAGTGACCGCTCGTGCGCGAAGTGACCGCTCGCGGGTCAGGGGGCGATCTCGTAGCTGACGACGACGATTCCGTTGCCGCCACGGTTGGCGGCCGGTCCGCCGGCACCTGTGCCGAGGCCGTCGATGCCAGGCCCGCTGGTGGGCGTGCCGGTGCCGCCGTACGTGATGCGCTTGCCCGTGATGCCGGACGTCGCGGTCGGCGAGAACTCCGTCTGCGCGAGTGCACCTGCAGCCCCGGGGGCAGCGGTGCCGACCGTGTCGAGCGACGACGCCCCGCCGGGGGCACCGGGCGGTCCGCCGGCGCCGACGGCGACGTTGAGCACCCCTGCGGGCAGCGTGGTGCGTCGCGCGCTGATGATGCCGCCACCACCGCCGACGGCGACCGATCCGTCCGGGGCTACGGCGCTTCCACCGCCACCGCCCACGATGAGGACGCTGAACGGCTCGGATGCCGACGTGATCGTGAACGTCGAGCCGCTGGTGAAGGTGTGGACCCGGAAGGTGCGCCCCGCCCGCGTGTAGGTGGAGACGGCGCCACCCGTGGCCTCGTTGAACACCCGCGGGATCGCCGTGACGGCCTTCGACTCAGGACCGATGATGTTCGCGTTCGCCGCGCTGACCGTGAACGAGTACCGGACTCCGTTGGTGAGTCCGCGGACGACGCACGTGAGCCGCTTGACCGTGCACGTCCCGGCCGGGTCGCCCGTCACCGTGTACGCGATGATGGGCGACTTCTTGCCGGCGGGTGACTCGTCCCACGTGAGCGTGACGATGCCATCCCCGGGCACCGCGGTGAGTCCCTCGGGCGCGGGCGGGGTCTCGTCCGCGATGACTCCCGAGAGGGTGGGCCGGCCCGTTCCGTCCTGGGTGGACGGGCCGAAACCCTCGGCGTTGATGGCGAGGATCCGGAAGTCGTAGGACTCCCCTCCGACGAGGTCCTCCACCGTCACGGTGGTCTCCGAGGGCGGCACGCGGGGGAGCCGTAGCCACGTCTGCTCCGCCGTGAGCGTGTACTCCACCCGGTAGCCGAGGATCCGTCGCCCGCCGTTGTTCTCGGGCGGCTTCCAGGCCAGCTCGATGGCCGTGAGCGAGCCGACCGACTCCGGATCGACCACGGGCCCCGGGGGGCCGACCGGCGTGCCGAGCGCGACCGGCGACCAGGCGCTCTGGCCCATTCGATTGACCGCCGCCACGCGGAAGCCGTGCTTCGTACCGTTCTCCAGGCCCGTGACGTCGAGGGTCCGGGCGATGGTGGGCAGGTGGTCGAACGTCGTCCACGCTCCGTCGGCGGCGCGGAACTCGACGGCGTAGTCCGTGATCGGCGCACCCCCATCGGACACGGGGGCGGTCCAGGTGAGGGTCATCGACTCGTTCCCCGCGACCGCATCGAGGGCCGGGACCTGGTCCGGCACGGTCGCCGGGGTCTCGAACACCTGCGACAGCGGCGGCTCGGACACGCCGACCGCGTTGACCGCCAGCACCCGGAACTCGTACTCCGTGCCGTTGGTCAGGCCGCTCACCGCAATGGTCGTGTCCGGGGACGGGGGATGCTCGAACCGCGTCCACTCCTCCTGGGCGGCCACTCGGTACTCGACCGTGTAGTCGGTGATCGGCGTGTTCCCGTCGCGCAGGGGCGACGTCCAGGTCAGGAGCACGACCCCGTCACCGGGCGAGGCGGACAGGGCCACGGCCCTGCCGGGGGCCGAGTAGACGGCGATGGGATCGGTGGCGGGGTTGCTCGCCGTGCCGGCGCCGGCCTCGTTGACGGCTCGGACGATGAACGTGTACCCCGGCGCCGCGGGGAGGTCGGAGATCTCGCAGCGCGTCTGGTCCGCTGCGGCGGTGCAGGAACCCTCCGGCTCGCCGGTGACGACGTAGCCGGTGATGGGCCGGCCCCCGTCGTCGCCGGGCGGTGTCCACGAGATGACGGCACGGAAGCCGCCGACGGCGCTCACGTTCGTCGGCGGGCCCGGCTCGGTGAACGGGGAGGCACGGGTGGTGGCCGGAGCTGACTCGCCGACCAGATTGACCGCGGCCACCCGGAACAGGTACTCGCGGCCGTTGGCGAGCTGCTGCACGGTCGCCTGGGAGGTCGACGACACTCCGTCGTCGACGATGGTCCAGCTGGCGCCGTCGTTCACGGAGAACGAGACCGAGTAGTCCTCGACGGGCGCCGGAGGCTGGGGCCACTCGAGCACCACGGCCTCGTCGAAGGGCGTCGCGCGCAGGGCGACCGGCATCGGGGGCGGCAGGGCCTCGCCGCAGCGGAACGACCCCCTGACGATCTTGCGCGTGCTCGCCATGTCGAGGGTCACGCCGGCGCACAGCGCACCGGATCGCGTCAGCACCGACAGCGCGCCGCCGGGAGTGATCCGTATGCGGGCGACCTCCGGCGGGACCTCGTCCGCGTACGGCAGCTCGTCGATGGCGATCTGCCCGTCGGCAGGCGTGCCCGAGACCGCGTCGACGGGCTCGGGCGGGGCCTCGTCGCGCACGCTGAACGACTGCACTGCGTCTGCGACGGCCGTCGCGGCACCCTCCGCGGACGCGTGCCACGCGTAGTCGGAGTACAGCGTCCAGGCGGCGAATCCGGCGGCGCCGATGATGCCGGCCACGAGCACGAGCCCGACTGCCAGCGTGACCGGATGGCGACGGGGGCGCGGCGGCACGGCATCAGGCTCGCTCGGGGACCCCTGGTCCCCACGCGCCTTCCTGCCCATCCGGACCTCCGCTTCGGTGACTTCGACGATAAGGCAGGAGATGCGCGAATCAGCGGAGGAAGGACGTGAGGCGCTCCCCGGTGGCACGTGGCAGCTGGAACAGGAAGGAGTGCCCGGCATCGGGCACGAGCACGAGGGTGGCACCCGGGATCGCGCGGGCGAGGATCCGCGAGTTGGCGGGGGGCGTGACGACGTCCTCGGCGCCGGCGATGACGAGGACCGGCATCGTCAGTGCGCCGAGCTGTCTCAGGTTGGACCCGGACGTCAGCCACGGGTCCTCGGCCGCCACCATCGCGTCGTAGGTGGCGTCTGGCACGCGGTCGATCGGGTAGCGCCCGGAGTCGATGGCGGCGTTCACCCGGCGGACGAAGGCCCAGCCGCGGTCGCGCGCGCCCACCGGGTAGTTGGCACGGACATAGCCACGGGCCGTGCCAGCGGCGTCGGAGTCCTGCTGCTGCACCCATGCCGGTCCGAGGACCGCCCTCGGTCCGCCGGGGTTGGTCCCGGCCAGCACGAGGGCGCGAACGCGCTCCGGCGAGCGCACCGCCAGTCGCTGGGCGACGAATCCCCCCATCGACCAGCCCAGCACGTCGGCCTGGGCCAGGCCCAGCGCGGTGATCAGTCCGCGTGCGTGGGTGGCGAGGGCGTCGAAGCTCAGCCGGCCCGGGAGGGGAGCGGAGTCGCCGAGGCCCGGGTAGTCGTAGACGACGACCTGCCGCTCACGCGACAGGGCGGCGAGCAGCGCCGGGTCCCACTGCGACATGGGCGAGCCGGTGCCGTTCAGCATCAGCAGCGACGTGCCGGGGAATCGGGGCCGAGCACGGCATAGGCGGTCCGTACTCCGTCGACGGTGACGTACCGCTGCTCGAGGCGCACGGATGAGCCCCACATGTCGGGGGAGGCGATGGCCGCCGGTGCGGACGCGACTGCGACGGCCGCCGCGAGGAGGCCGGCGAGCAGGACGGTCCCGATTCGTCGCATGCGGCTACTCCAGCCGGATGGTCGGCAGGATTCGGCCGAGCCAGCGCGGCATCCACCAGTTGGCCCGGCCGAAGACGCTCATGAGAGAGGGCACGAGGACGAGCCGGACGATGAAGGCGTCGATCAGCACGGCGGAGGCGAGCGCGACGCCGAACAGCTTGATCGTGTCGACGGGAGTCGGGACGAAGGAGAGGAAGACACTCGTCATGATCGTCGCGGCGAGCGCCACCACGCGGCCGGAGCCGGCAAGTCCCAGCCGGACGGCCTGGGAGTTGTCCTTCGACGACTCCCACTCCTCGCGCATCCGCGAGACGAGGAACACCTGGTAGTCCATGGACAGGCCGAACAGGATGGCGAACACCATGATCGGCAGGAAGGGCAGGATCGGGCCCGTGCCCGTCACGCCCAGAAGAGAGTCGCCGATGCCCTTCTGGAACACCGCCACGGTGACCCCCATCGCGCCCGCGAAGCTCAGCAGCGAGGTCAGGGCTGCCGTGAGCGGGATGAGCAGGCTGTGGAACAGCAGCATGAGGGCGACGAAGCCCAGGCCGACGACGAGCAGCAGGAACACCGGCAGCGCAGCGGTGAGCTCCGTGGTGAAGTCCTCCGACACTGCCTGCGTGCCGCCGACGAAGATCCTGGTGCCCGTCTCGGCGAGGACCTTCGGGGCAGTCGTGGTGCGGATCGAGTCGAGCAGCGTGCCGGTGGCCTCGTCGGACGGGGCCGTCGTCGGCTGGACGATGATCGCGGTGACCGTGCCGCCGGACCCGAACACCGTCTTGTCGAGCCGGAGGATCGGCAGCATCCCCGATGAGGGGATCGTCTGCGCTACTCCGGGCGTCGCCTCCAGGGCCTTGATCGTCTTCTCGAGGGCCGCGTAGTCGTCCTTCTCGGGCGTCTCCACCGCGAGGAAGAAGGGCCCGTTCACCCCTGGGCCGAAGCCCTTGGCCAGCAGGTCGAAGCCGATGCGCTGCGGGCTCCCCTGCGCGGCGCTCGAGTCGTCAGGGAACCCCATGGTGATGGAGGCCGCAGGGAGGGCGAGCACGCCCACGAGGACGAGCGACAGGACCGCCGGGACGAGGGGCGCGCGCTGCAGCAGGTGGCCGTAGGCGTTCCACCTCGAGGTCGTGGGATCGAACGGCTTCGGGTGACGGGCCCACGGCATGCGCACGCCCAGGGCGTGGTTGCCCAGCAGGGACAGCAGGGCCGGCAGCATCCACAGGGCAGAGAGCATCACCATGAGCACGGCCGTGGCCGCGGCGAGCGCCAGGCCGTTGAAGAAGTCGATGCGCAGCACGAACATGCCGAGCAGGGCGACGATGACGGTGGACCCTGCGAAGGCGACCGCCTTGCCTGCCGTGCCGACCGCCGTGAGGGCGGCGTCCTTCGGCTCCTGGCCGGAGCGGACACCCTGGGTGAAGCGGTTCATGATGAACAGCGCATAGTCGATGCCGACGCCGAGGCCGATCATCGCGGCGAGCGTCGGTGCGAACGAGGCGACGTCGGTGAATCGGGCCACGACCAGGACCAGGAGCTGCCCGGCGACCAAGCCGGTCACCGCCACGACGATCGGCAGTCCAGCGGCGATGAGCGAGCCGAACGCGAGCAGCAGGATGACGATCGCGACGAGCAGGCCGATCCCCTGTGACGTGTCGGGGCCCGTGCCCGCCGAGTCGAGCATGGCCCCGGTGCCGCCGACCGTCAGCGCGGGAGTGTTCGCCACCTCCAGGATCCGAACCACGGTGTCCGCCTGGCTCGCGGAGAGCGTTGTCCGGTCGAACGTGACGGTGGCGTAGGCGACGGTGTCGTCGGCCGACACCGGTGCGGTCACCTTCTGTGCGGCTGCGGCCGCGCGGGCGACCTTGGCCACCTCGGCCTTCACGTCCGCCATCGCCGTGGTCGCCTTGGTCACGTCCGCGGGCAGCGCGGACGCGAGCGCGGCGAGCTTCGCCGGGTCGGCCTTCGCCAGGGCGCTCAGCGTGGCGGGCGGCAGCTCCGCGAATCGGGCGAGGTCGCCGAACGCGGTTGTCACGGCCTCAACCTCGGCTCGGCTGATGCCGACGAGGAAGGACAGGTCGGCGGGCGTCAGCTTCGCGAGAGCGTCGAGGGTGGGCTTGGAGGCCTGGGTCAGGGGAGCAAGGGCCGGCCACTCCTTGGCGATGGCAGAGAGCAGGGGTGCCGGGAGGCTGACGAAGTCGTCGAGGCCTCCGACGGCGTCGAGGGCGACCTGGATGTCCGCGGCGTTGAGCCCGACCACGAACGAGAGGTCGCCGGGCGTGATGGCCGCGAGGGTGTCGAGGACGGAGCGGGGGGCCGATGCGAGCCGGGCGATCTCCGGCAGGGCGCGGCCGATCGCCGCCAGCTTCGCGGGGTCCGACTTCTCGAGCGGAGCAAGCGACTCGAGTGCGTCCGCGGCTGCGCCCAGCCGGTCCTCGGGGATACCCGTCTTCTTCGCCAGCTCGGCGCGGGCGGCCTGCTTCACGGCCTTCCTCAGGTCCACCGGCGTGGCTGCGGGACAGTCCGTCCCGAGGTTCCGTCCGTACGGACCGGCGACGCACTGCGTGAACTCGAGGGCCGCGAGCTGCTTCAACGTGGGCTCGATCGCCCGCTTGGTGGCGTCGGAGGTGACCGACGCCCCGGGTGCGGACCACACCACCTTGATGCTCGACGTGTCGCTCGGCCGGCCCGCGAGCGTGGTCAGCATGTCCTGCGCCGTCGTGGACGAGGCACCGGGCAGGGCGAACGTGTCGTTGAACGACCCGGCGAAGCGCGAGGCGCCGAGGCCGATGACGATCAGCAGCAGCCCCCACGCGATGAGCGCGCGGACAGGTTGGTGGACTGCCCAGCGGCTCATCTGTCGGACTCCCGGCTGTCGGTGGACCGGTGGAGCCGGCACGTCCGTCATGCTGCCGTACGGGCCGGCCTTCGGCGAAGGGCCGCGCCGCACGGTGCGGACGGACACAATTCATGCATGGACATGGACGCGGCTCTGAGGTATGCGGGATCGATCCAGCGCGGCGTGCTGGCGACCATGAAGGCCGACGGTCGACCGCAGCTGTCGAACATCATGTTCGCCGTCGGCGCGGACGGGGTCGTGCGGATCTCGGTGACAGCCACGCGCGCGAAGACGGCCAACATCCGCCGGGACCCTCGGGCGTCCCTGCATGCGACCGCCTCGGACTTCTGGTCGTACGTCGTGCTCGAGGGGGATGCTGAGCTGACGCCCGTCGCGACAGACCCGCAGGACGCGACGGTCGGGGAGCTCGTCGAGCTGTACCGGGACCTCCAGGGGGAGCACCCCGACTGGGACGAGTACCGCGCCAGCATGGTTGCTGATGCGCGCTTGGTGGTGCGGCTGCGCCCGTCCCGGGCCTACGGCGCCCTGCCCCAGGAGTGAGGCGCCCTGCCCCAGGAGTGAGGCGCCAGCGGGGAGGACGGGGCCGTCGGGGGATCCCGGGTGACAGGGGATGTCGGACCTGACCGGCATCCTTGCTCTTGGAGACCGGCTCGCCCGACACGACCGAAGGACCCCGCCCGACATGCCGTCCGTCGCACGCGCCACCCCGGACCAGCTGCAGGAGGCTGCGGCAGCCGTCCTCGCGGGCATCGCCGGACCGGGAGCCACCGTCCGGCCGGACCAGCTGGCGGCCGCCACCGCGCTGGCGTGCGAGGGGCGCCGGGCCCTGGTCGTCCAGGCCACCGGCTGGGGCAAGTCCGCGGTCTACTGGATGGCGACGAGGGCCCTGCGTGACGCAGGCGCCGGCCCGACGCTCGTCGTCTCGCCCCTGCTCGCGCTCATGCGCGACCAGGTGTCGGCGGCCGAGCGATCCGGCCTGCGGGCCGCCACCCTGAACTCGTCGAACTTCTCGGACTGGCCGGCCATCGAAGCCGACCTGCGCGCCGACCGGCTCGACGTGCTGCTCACCAGTCCGGAGCGGCTCGCCAACCCGACGTTCGCCCGCGATGTCCTTCCGGGCCTGCTCGCCGAGCTCGGCATGCTGGTCATCGACGAGGCGCACTGCGTGTCGAGCTGGGGTCATGACTTCCGCCCCGACTACCGGCGGCTGGCCGACGTGCTCGTGCAGCGCCCCGACCTGCCGGTCCTCGCGACCACGGCGACGGCGAACACCCGCGTCAGCGACGACGTCGCCGAGCAGCTCGGCCTGGACACCCTCGTCCTGCGCGGCCCGCTGGCGCGCGCTTCGCTGCACTTGTCGGTGCTGCCGCGGCTCGGCGAGGTGGAGGCGTACGCGTGGGTCGACGAGCACCTCGACCGGCTGCCCGGCTCGGGCATCGTCTACGCCGCCACGGTGAAGACGGCCACGGGCCTGGCGGAGTACCTCGGCACCCGCGGGCACCGCGTTCGGTCGTACCACGGCCAGATGCTGACCGACGAGCGGCAGGCGGTCGAGGAGGAGCTGCGCGCCAACGAGGTGAAGGCGGTGATCGCCACCTCGGCCCTCGGCATGGGCTACGACAAGCCGGACCTCGGGTTCGTCGTGCATGTCGGCTCGCCGGGGTCCCCGGTCGACTACTACCAGCAGGTGGGCCGCGCCGGCCGGGCCCTCGAGACGGCCCAGGTCGTCCTCATCCCGACCCCGGCGGACGAGGACATCTGGCGCTACTTCGCCACGGCCTCGATCCCCAAGGAGGACGACGCGAACGCCGTGCTCGCCGAGCTCGCGGCGGCTGACCGATCCATGAGCGTCCCCTCGCTCGAGGCTGCCACCGGCATCCGCCGCGGTCGCCTCGAGCTGCTCGTGAAGGTGCTGGCCGTCGAGGGCGCGGTCGAGCGGACCGTCGAGGGCTGGGCGGCGACCGGTCGGCCGTGGTCCTACGACCGTGAGAGGTACGCAGCACTGCTGGCCGCACGCGATCACGAGGCCTCGCTCATGCGCTCCTACGCGCGGTCGCAGCGCTGCCTCGAGGGAGTGCTGCGGGAGTCGCTCGACGACCCGGCGTCGGCGGACTGCGGCCGGTGCTCGGTCTGCCGCGGCGCCCTGCCCGAGGGGCTGGCCGCCGCACCGTCGGAGGCGAACGTGCGGGCGGCGCTGGCGTTCCTGCGCGGGGCCGACGTGGTGCTCGAGCCGCGCAAGCAGTGGGCGTCAGGGCTGGCGTGGTCCGGTCGCATCGCCTCGGGGCTGGCGATCCAGCCGGGGCGGGCGCTCGCCTACGCGAACGATCCCGCGTGGCAGCGGGCCGTGCAGCTGGCGAACGGGCCCGACACCGAGCTCACGGCGGAGGTCCTGGACGGGCTCACGCAGGTGCTCGTCCGCTGGCGTGATGCCTGGGTGGAGCGGCCCAGTGTCATCGTCCCGGTGCCGAGCGCACGGCATCCGCGCCTCGTGCGCAGCCTGGCCGAGCAGCTCGGCGAGGTGGGCAGGCTGCCGATCGTCGATGCGCTCGCTGTCGACGGCCTGCCGGGTGACGGTGACCTGTCGGCCCGTGCGCGGGCGCAGGTGCAGGCCGGCCGCATCACGCTGCTCGAGGGCGCGACGCTGGCGGGTGAGACGGTGCTGCTCGTGGACGATGCCTGGCGATCGGGCTGGACCGCGACGATCGCCGGCGCCCTGCTGCGGGGGGCCGGTGCGGAGCATGTCCTTCCCCTGGTCATCCAGCAGCGCCCGTAGGCGCCGCTAGACGTGGTCGGCGATCCGCAGGGTCACCGTCGGCCCGGCCGGTCCGCGCTCGATCAGCGCCGGCACCTCGAGGGCCACGACGTTCTCCTCGTCGATGCGCGCTGCCATCCGGCCCAGGTGCGGCGGCCGCAGGTAGCACGCACGCTGGCCGTCGAACTCCACCGCCAGATCGGCCACGCCGTACTTCGGATCGTGCACGGGCACGAGCGTGGCCCATCGCCGCAGTGCGCCCGACTGCTGCTCGTCGTCGGAGGCGTTCGACCACACCGCAGTGAAGGCGTCGGGAAACCGAGACTCGCTCACGGTGTAGACCGTGTAGTCAGCCGGATCCTCGCTGGGTTCGCCGACGCGAAGCGTTCCGGTCGGTGCAGGGCGCTGCTTTCGACGGAACGGCCACATGGCTGCGAGCCTAGGCGAGGACGTCGACGTCAGCGCGGCAGCGGAAACGAGGGGCAGCTGCCCAGCACCCGGGCGATGGCCGACTTCTCGGCGGTCGTCACCCACAGCCCGTACCTGGCCTTGACGGCGACCTGCCGCGCGACGAACGGGCATCGGTACGCCTTGTTCGGCCGGCAGCCAGGTCGCGGCGTCGCCGTCGCCCTTCTGCCGGTTGGCCGAGTAGTCGACGGCCAGGAGGTTGAGGGGGTCGTTGGCGAAGGCGGTGCGCTTCGTCCGAGTCCACCGGAAGGCGCCCTTCTGCCACGCGTCGGACAACGACACCACGTGGTCGATGTCGATCACCGACCTTCCGGCCACATGCACGATGGTCTGGCGCGTGTAGGGATCCCGGAGGATGCCCCGCGCCACGGTGCAGTCCGGCAGGATCCGCTTCTTCACGAGATCGCGCCGAAGGATGTCGTTCCGGGTGTCGCAGCCGTTGCCGTCGACGTCTGTCCAGGGACTGCCGAAGGCGTCGCGGTCGTAGCCGGTCAGGGGCGCCCGGCCCTTCACGTCGAGGCTCGCGAGGGCATCCGCAGCCTCCACGGCCGGCCGGGCATCGGGTGCGGCCGACGCGGTCACCGGGACGAGGAGGGCGACGGCGGCCACGAGCACTGCCGCCGTGACCGTCGACCCACGCATGCTCCACCCCCGCCTCGCTTCGACGGTAGGGCGCCCCTGCCACGAAGTGGCGGAGGCGCGACGAGAGGTCAGCCCGCTGACGCGATCTCGATGACGATCTTGCCCGCGACCGCCCCCGAGGTGAGGCGGTCGAGTGCGTCGCGCACCTGGTCGAGAGGGAAGACGGTGTCGATGACCGGCGTCAGCTGCCCCGACTCGACGAGCTCGACGAGCCGCTTCATGCGGGACTCGCGGGGCCTGGGGAACCTCAGGTGGTACTGCGAGACGAAGGGGGAGAGCGCCATCATCCCGGCGAACGTCGACATGCTGCCCACCAGCGGCCTGCGGCTCGCGCCGTAGTGGTCGTGGCCGACGAGGACGTACGCACCATCCGGTCGCACCGCCCGCCGGGCCCGACGCGGCGGCTGGCTGCCGGCCACGTCGATGAACACGTCGTAGGCAGCGAGGCGCTGGGTGACGTCGGTCGTCGTGTAGTCGACGACCTCGTCGGCGCCGATGCGGCGCAGGACGTCGAGCTTGTCGGTGCGGTCGACGGCGGTGACGAAGGCGCCGGCGGCCTTGGCGACCTGCACGGCGAACACGCCGACTCCGCCCGCGGCCCCGTTGACGAGGACGGTCTGGCGCGGCTGCACCTGCCCCTCGTCCTCGACGACCTGCACCCCGATGAGGCCTGATGTCGGGATGGCGGCCGCCTCCACGTGCGAGAGACGCGCGGGCTTGATCGCCAGTGCCGCCGCGGGGACGGCAGCGAACTCGGCGAACGCCCCTCCGTTCGTCCACTGCTGGCGTCGCGTGGTCTCGCCGAAGACCTCGTCCCCGGGTGCGAAGGCCGTGGCCTCCGCACCCGCGGCGACGACGGTCCCGGACACGTCGATGCCGGGGATGGCCTGCTTCGGCCGCCGCACGCCCGAGCCCATCAGCCGCAGCGCGTAGGGGACTCCGGTCACCGCATGCCACACGTCGGCATGCATGGAGGCTGCGTGCACCTCGACGAGGACCTCGTCAGGGGCGACCTCGGG
Organism: uncultured bacterium; assembly: GCA_963700255.1. Classification (GTDB taxonomy): domain Bacteria; phylum Actinomycetota; class Actinomycetes; order S36-B12; family S36-B12; genus UBA10649. The sequence continues at coordinate 110,437 of CAVOWW010000018.1, forward strand.
CACCGGCACGTCGGCCAGTCTCAGGACCGAGCTCGGGCCGTACCGGTCCTGCACGATCGCCTTCATGCGGTGCCCTTCGACGGGAGCACCAGTATGGACGTGGGCCGTGCCTGGCGTCAGTCGCAGCGGTGGACGCTGCCCAGAACGTCGGCGGAGGCGGCGTCACCGTAGGGCTCGGAGACGAACAGGCACGTGCGGCACTTCGCGTAGAAGGCAAGGCCGCCTGCGCGCAACGGCTCCACGTCGATCGTCATGATCCCTCCTCGTCGTCGTGCCCGACGCTAGGCGCGGAACGTTGCAGGCGGGGGTGCGACGGGTTACGAGTGCGTAACGACCTGTCGGGCGGTGCCCTCGCGCGACTCGGCCTACGATCGCGTGATGGACACGCGCAGGCTAGGCACGTCAGGTCTCGAGGTCAGTGCCATCGGTCTGGGCTGCATGCCCATGTCGGACGTGTACGGGACCCCGGACGTCGGCGAGGCCCAGGCCACGCTGGAGTCCGCGGTCGACCTGGGCGTGACGTTCTGGGACACGGCTGAGATCTACGGTGCGGGTGGCAACGAGGAGCTGATCGGGCCGGTCCTCCGTCGGCACCGTGACGCCGTCGTCATCGCCACGAAGTTCGGCTTCGCGCCCGACGGCTCGGTGGCCGGCCGTCCGGAGAACGCCCGATCGGCGATCGACGGCAGCCTCGCGCGACTCGGAACGGACCATGTCGACCTCTGGTACCTGCATCGCGTGGATCCGACGATCCCCATCGAGGAGACGGTCGGTGCGATGTCCGAGGCGGTGGCTGCCGGCAAGGTGCGCCACCTCGGCCTCTCCGAGGCGAGCGCCGAGTCCCTGCGCAGGGCGGCCGCGGTGCATCCGATCGCGGCGCTGCAGAGCGAATGGTCGCTGTGGACGCGCGACCTCGAGCCTGAGGTGCTGCCGGTGGCCCGCGAGCTGGGCATCGGGATCGTTCCCTACAGCCCACTCGGCCGCGGCCTGTTCACCGGGAAGCTGACCGACCTCGACGACCTGGGCGGTGCCGACTACCGGCGCGGCGGCCCGCGTTTCTCGCAGGAGAACTTCGAGCACAACCGGGGGCTCGTGGCTGCGGTCGAGGAGTACGCGGCGGGAGTCGGCTGCACGCCCGGACAGCTCGCGATCGCCTGGGTGCTGGCGCAGGGCGACGATGTCGTGCCGATTCCCGGGACGAAGCGGCGTTCGTACCTGGCTGAGAACGCCGCCGCCGTCGACGTCGTGCTGTCCCCCCAGCAGGTGCAGGAGGTCGGGGGCCTCATGGCCGGGGCCGCGGGTGCGCGGTATGCCAGGGCGCACGCGTACGGCGAGAGCCCGCTGCCCACGGACGTCGGGTAGCGGCCCGACGGCACGCATCCGGGGCGGTGGGTGCTGCACCATGGAGGCATGGGCGCGCGAGTGAGCATTGCCGCTGTCGCAGTCGCCTGCGCCGTCGTGCTCGGCTCGACGGGGTGCGCCACCTCGACGGCGCCATCGACCGAGGCCTCGGGGCCTCGCCCCGGCTACACGGTCGCCACTGCACTCCCCGAGCCGAGCAGTCTCGGGAACGCCACGCTGGCCGACGTGCTGGCCGCTCGCCGGTCCCTCCGCGAGTTCAGCGCCGTCCCCCTCACCGAGCAGCAGGTGTCGGATCTCCTGTGGGCTGCGCAGGGAGTCACGTCGGACGCGGGCGGCCGCACCGCGCCCTCATCGGGAGCGCTCTATCCGCTCGAGGTGTACGTCGTGACCGAGGGGGAGGTCCGGCACTACCTGCCAGACGGGCACCGGGTCGAGGTGCGTGACTCCTCGACCGTGCGGCGTGCGGTCGCGGATGCGGTGGGCCAGGACGCGGCCAGCGACGCGCCGGCCGTGATCGTCATCGCGGGGGTGCCGGCCCGCGTCGAGCCGAAGTACGGCGGTCGCGCTGAGCGCTACCTCCTGCTCGAGGCCGGGCACGTCGCGCAGAACGTGCTGCTCGCCGCGACGGCGCTGGGACTGGGCGGGGTGCCGATCGGTGCGTTCGGCGACAACGCACTGGATCGAGCGCTGGACCTGCCGCCCGGCGAGCAGGCGGTCTACGCCATTCCGGTGGGGTCGCCCGCGTCGTAGGGAGACGGCCCTCAGTCGACGCCGGCGACGACGCTGTCGATGCGGTCGCCGAGGTCGTCGAAACGGCCGAGCATCGCGTCGTACTCCCGGATGGCGGCGATGCCCTCGAACAGGGACAGCCGAGGCTCCATGATCCGGCGGGCGCCTTCGTACGACACTTGCGCCGCCCTGCGCGCTCGCTCGTGTGCTCGCTGGGCAGCGCGACCTGCTGCAAGGACCTGGCTGCGCGGTGCGCGGGCGGCGACCACCGACTGCAGGCGCTTCGTCGTCACGACGACAGCGGCGAGGGTCCGGTCCGCATCGGCCCGGTAGGCGAGGAGCGTGGCGTTCTCCTCCGCGGCGAAACGGTCGCCGTAGGTGGTCAGGTAGTTCGTCAGGAGGGCTGCGGTCTCGCGTCGGAGGAGGCGGGCCTCCCTGCTCGCGCTGGTGGCGTCGCTGGCGGGAGTCGCCGTGGCGACGGATGGCGCCACGACCGCAGCCGACGATGCGGAGGCGACCGGCACTCCGAGCAGAAGTGCTGCACCGACGAGACCGACGACGGACAGTCGTCGGGCCGGTCCCGACCGACGGTGATCCTGGTCCATGGGTCCCCCTGCCTCAGGCGAGGTGACAACCATGCCTCACGAGGCGGGCACCCCTGACGACCGGGTCAGCCGGGTTCGTGCTGGTGAACGGGTGTGACGGCGCGGTTCGCGTTAGCGTGTGCGGACCGCATCGCGATCCTTGGAGGTCCTCCCGTGAACAAGACCCTGCTCGCTGCCCTGACCCCCACCGAGCGACTCCTGGTGGCGGAGACGGAGCCCGCTGCGCTCGCCCTGCTCGACGAGGACGAGACCTCCGCCCTGCACACCCGCGTGCTGCGCGCCCGCAACAAGGCGCAGGGCGTCTACCGACGCGGAGCATCGGGCAAGGTCGCAGCCAAGGGAGGCCGGGGCAAGGCCCGTCCGCAGAACACCCACGCGCGCACGAAGGCGGAGGCCTTCGAGGAGGTGCTGGGCCGGGTGAGCCAGCGGCTCGCAGCCCTGGCCCGGCAGTCGGCGCGGGAGCTGCGCGAGGAGCGACTGGCGGCCGCGGCGGCGGCGAAGGCCGGCGGCGTGGCGGGCGCGAAGGCCCCGGCCGCGGCCAAGGGGCGCACCGTCGCGCCGAAGCGCACGGGTGACCGGAGCCTGCGGTCGCCGGCGAGCGAGAAGAAGCGCGCCGGCAACCAGGGCGCCAACGCCCGCTGGCAGTCCAAGCGCGACGCACGCTGAAATCGGACACCTCGGGCGTCGGCCGGGGGTGCCATGAGCCACAATCACTCCTTGAGGCCGTCGCTGACGGCACTGACCACAGGGAGTCACCGTGTCGCTGCGTGAGTCGATCACCAATGTGGACCTGTTCCGCGACCTGCCGCCACGCGTCCTCGACGAGGTGATCAACCGCGGCACGAAGATGAAGTACGCGCCCGGTCGAGTCTTCGTGCAGCAGGGCAGCACCGACTCGGGGCTGCAGCTGATCCTCGACGGCACGGCGGTCGTCTCGGTGAACGGGAACGACGTCGCCACCCTGCAGCCGGGCCAGTACCTCGGCGAGATCTCCCTCATCGACGCGGCCCCGCGGTCGGCGACGGTGACGGCCGGGCCGGAGGGCGCCGCGACCTTCGCGATGTCTCCCATCGCGTTCTCCGACCTCCTCGACGCCCATCCGGAGATCGGGCGGTCCGTCATGAAGGTGCTCACGGCCCACATCCGCCGGCTGGAGGCGGAGAAGGCGTGAGCATCGCCCCGGTGCACTCCGGCCCGGCAGCGCGGGCCGTCGGACTGACGAAGGTGTACGGCGAGGGCGACACCGCCGTCACGGCACTCGACGACGTCTCGGTGGAGTTCGACCGGGGCCGTTTCACCGCGATCATGGGGCCGTCCGGCTCAGGCAAGTCCACGCTCATGCATGTGTGCGCGGGGCTCGACTCGGCGACGGCCGGCACGGTGTACATCGGCGACGTCGACCTCACGACGCTGAAGGACAACGACCTCACCCGCCTGCGCAGGGACGCTGTCGGGTTCGTCTTCCAGGCGTTCAACCTCGTCCCGACGCTGTCCGCCATGGAGAACATCACCCTGCCGATGGACATCGCGGGAACGAAGGTGGACCGCGAGTGGGTCGACACGGTGATCGACACCATCGGCCTGCGCGACCGGCTCGCCAACCGGCCGAGCCAGCTCTCCGGCGGCCAGCAGCAGCGCGTCGCGGCTGCCCGGGCCCTCGCGAGTCGCCCGCAGATCGTGTTCGCCGACGAGCCGACCGGCAACCTCGACTCCCGCGCCGGAGCCGAGGTGCTGACGTTCCTTCGCCGCAGCGTCGACGACTTCGGGCAGACGATCGTCATGGTCACCCACGACCCGACGGCCGCGTCCTACGCCGACCATGTGCTGTTCCTGGCCGACGGGCAGATCGTCGACACCATGGACGATCCGACGGCCGAGCGGGTGCTCGACCGGATGAAGGGCTTCGACGGCAAGGGCCGGAGGTCCTAGCGCCATGCTGCGCAGCGCCTGGCGGAGCCTGCTTCACCACAAGCTCCGCCTCGTCCTCTCCGGTGTCGCCATCGTGCTTGGCGTCGGCTTCGTCGTCGGCACGCTGATCTTCACCGACACCCTGAACTCCACCTTCACCAGCCTGTTCGCCGACACGACCTCCGACGTCGTCATCACGCCGGAGGAGGACGTCGAGAGCCGTGGGTTCGCGGGCACGGTGGCCACGCTGCCTGCCGCGCTGCTGACCGACGTCCGCGCCGTGGACGGCGTGGCGAAGGCCGGTGGCCAGGTCCTCATCGACGGCGTGGCGATCATCGACTCCGCCGGCGCTGTGCTCGGCACGCCCGGGGCGCCGACCTTCGGCAGCAACTGGGACGACGACGAGGAGCTGACACCCTTCCGGCTCGAGGAGGGGCGCGGCCCGGCCGCTCCCGGCGAGGTGGCGCTCGACTCCGTCTCGGCCGAGAAGGCCGGCTATGCCGTGGGCGACACCGTGCCGCTGGTCGGGCCGGATGGCCCGTTCGAGGCATCGCTCGTCGGGATCTTCCGGTACGGGACGTCGGGCAACCTCGCCGGAGCGACCATCGCCTCGTTCGCCACGGCGTACGCCCAGGAGCTCCTGCTCGACGGTGAGGACGCCTACACCGAGATCGACGCCGTGGCGGCCGAGGGCGTCACGCAGGACGTCCTCGCGACGGACGTGCGCGCGGTCGTGGGGGAGGGCGTCATCGTCCGCACCGGGAAGGAGGCGGCTGACGAGGCTACGGCGCAGATCACCGAGGGCCTCGCCTTCGTCAACATCTTCCTGCTCGTTTTCGCGGGGATCGCCCTCTTCGTCGGGACCTTCATCATCCTCAACACGTTCTCCATGCTGGTCGCGCAGCGCAGCCGCGAGCTGGCGCTGCTTCGTGCACTCGGCGCCACGCGCAGTCAGATCGTGCGGTCGCTGATCCTCGAGGCGGCCGGGGTTGGCCTGGTCGGAGCGGTTCTCGGGCTCTTCGTGGGGGTCGGCGTCGCCTACGGGCTCCAAGGCCTGTTCGCCGCCATCGGTGCCGAGATCCCCACCGAGGGGCTCGTGCTCCTGCCGCGGACGATCATCATCGGGCTGGTCATCGGCGTCCTCGTCACCGTCGTGGCCGGGCTCGCGCCGGCGATCCGCGCCTCGCGCATCCCGCCCATGGCGGCACTGCGCGACGACGTCGCGCTGCCTGCCCGCTCCCTGCACTTCCGCGCCATCGCCGGCGCGATCCTGCTCGTGGCCGGCCTGGTGGCCATGACCGCTGGCGCCGCGGTCGGCGGTGGCTCGGGCTCGCAGCTCGTCGGACTCGGGGTCGTTGCGGCCCTCATCGGGGCGATCGTCGTGAGCCCAGCTCTGGCCGGCCCCATGGTGCGGATCCTCGGATTCGCGTTCCCCCGCATGTTCGGCACGGTGGGCTCGCTCGCGGTGCAGAACGCCGAACGCCAGCCGCGGCGCACGGCGGCCACGGCATCCGCGCTGATGATCGGCCTGGCCCTGGTGTCCGCCCTCACCATCTTCGCCACGTCGGCGAAGTCGTCGATCACGGTGATCATCGACAGCGTGGTCGGCGCCGACTTCCTCGTCACGAACCAGACCCAGCGGCCCTTCGGCGAGGAGGTGGCCCTGGCCGTCGCGGGCGTGCCGGGCGTCGGGATCGTCTCCCCGGTGAAGCTCGTGCCGTCGCTCGTCCAGGAGGAGCCGAGCGCCCTGGTCGGGGTCGACCCGGCCACCTTCGGCGACGTTGTCAATCTCGAGTTCACGTCGGGGTCGCTCGCCGGCCTGGCGTCCGGTGGTCTCGTGGTGGACTCGCAGACGGCCACCGACACGAACCTCGCGGTGGGCGACCCCGTCGCGGTGCGGTTCGCCTCCGGCTCGGCGGACTACACGGTCACCGGCGTCTACGAGTCGGCGGGGCAGTTCAGCGGGTATGTCGTGGACAGCGAGTCGGTGATCGCGGCCGGGGCGGATCCTGGGGACTCGGTGGTCTACGTCAAGGCAGAGCCGGACGCTGACGTCGACGCGGTCCAGGCGGGAATGACCGCGGCGCTCGCCGACAACCCGACGGTCCAGGTGCTGAGCCAGACGGACTTCAAGGAGCAGATCACGTCAGGCGTGGACCAGATCCTGCTGGTGATGGTGATGCTGCTCAGCCTCGCCATCCTCATCGCCGTGCTCGGCATCGTGAACACCCTCGTGCTCTCCGTCGTCGAGCGGACACGCGAGATCGGCATGCTGCGAGCGGTGGGTGCACTCCGCCGCCAGATCAGGACGATGGTCGTGCTCGAGGCGCTGGTGATCGCCGTCTTCGGGGCGGTCGTCGGGTTGGTGCTGGGCGTGTGGTTCGCCGTCGCGCTGCAGCGGACCCTCATCGACCAGGGCATCGCCGTCCTCGACATCCCCTGGATCGGGATCATCGTCTTCCTCGTGGTGGCCGGCATCGTCGGCGTGCTGGCCGCGCTCTGGCCGGCGTTCCGCGCGGGCCGGCTGAACGTGCTCGAGGCCATCAGCACAGAGTGACGGGCACGGGTCGGAGCCGTCCGCCGGACGACGCGAGGTGACCTCGCCATGAGCACCGAGGTGGTTCCCTGTGCGTCGTCACGCTGCGGAAGCAGCGCGGGGTCAGCGGGGCGTTCCGCGCCCGCTGGGACGGTACGTGCCGGTCATGACCAGCGGCTCCTGCTCGGGCACCAGCTGCGTCCAGGTGTTGTCGCCGACGTCGTAGGCCCAGGTGTCCGCCGTGAGCCACCAGCCCAGCTGGAGGTCGGCCGGCATCTCGTCATCGATCATCCGCGCACTGCCGCCGAGCATGACGACCCGTTCGTTCGCGGGGTCGTAGACGACGGTGTGCCCGTATCGGGCGATGAGCCCGATGGGCAGGCCGTCCGGGAGGAAGGGGCTCCCGGCCACGGTCCCGGGCGGCCAGGTGGTGTCGAACTCCAGGATGTCGCCCCAGGCGTCCGGCGACGACCGCGACCAGGTGCCGGTGCTGCTGTCGAAGACGGCGACCTCCCCGCCACTGATCGCGACGGCACGGCCGTGCTCGGAGTCGTAGACCATCTCGGTGCCGGTCTCCAGGTAGTTGAGCAGCAGCGCCGGGGGTGAGCTGCGCAGGTCCGTCCAGCGTCGGCTCGCCACGTCGAAGGCCCACGTGCTCCCGCCCCTGCCGTCGACCGCGAAGACGGCCAGCAGCACGGCATGGCGGACGGTGTCGTACGTCATCAGCGTGTAGCCGGTCCAGTCGTCGACGGCGGTGCTCGTGGTGTCCGGCCAGGGGTCTCCAGCCCTCGGCGTGACGACCGCCCACGTGCCGCTGCCGAGGTCGTAGGTCCACAGGGTGGATGCCCAGTCGTTCCACCCGATCACGCTGGTGCTCTCCGGGTCGTAGACGGCATCGGAGATGCCATTGGGCTGCTGACCCTGCGATGGGATATCAGTCCACGTGTCATCGGCAGCCGAGTAGGCGCGGACCGGACCCTCCCAGCCCGGGATCGCGAGGGTGAGGTCCGCGGCTGCGTGGTAGACGAGCCTCGTCAGGTCCGCCTCGGGAGCCAGCGTCGCCGCCATCCGCTGCCAGCTGTTGCGGCACACGTCGAACGTCCACGTGACGTGCCGCTCAACGACCGTCGGCCGTGGCTGCAGGACGACGATGCGCCCGGCGCGGGTGTCCATCGCCGCGGGGAGCGTGCCCGGCTCGTACATGGCCGGCCGGTCCTGCCAGGGGACCGCGGGCAGCGCGCTGCCGCTCCCGAGGGGGCAGTCGGCATGCGGCCGCTCATCGACGGCTGACGGGTCTCCCGCGCTCATCGCCGTCGGTCCAGCGCATGCGGCCACGAGCGCGGTGAGGGTGGTCATCATGACCGCGGTCCGGGTCAGCACCTCGACCTCCCGGGGGAGCACCTCCATTGTCCGCCGGGCATCCGGGGCGATGCAATGAGACGGGGACGCACGTCAGGGGACGTGATCAGCCGCGGCTGCTGCCCAGGTACTCGGCCGTGCGCGGATCGGCGGGACTCGCGAACACCTCGTGGGTCGGCCCGTACTCGACGAGCTCGCCGTGCCGGCCCTCGTCGTCGTGCTGGTGCGCGACGAAGAACGCCGTGCGGTCGGAGACCCGGGCGGCCTGCCCGAGGTCGTGCGTGACGAGGACGATCGAGTAGTCGCCGGAGAGGTCGGTGATCAGGCCCTCGATGCCGGACGTGGCCACGGGGTCCAGGGATGCCGTCGGCTCGTCCATGAGGATCACCTCGGGTCCGACCGCGAGGCAGCGCGCGATCACGAGTCGCTGCTGCTGGCCGCCGGACAGGTCCATGGCGCTGCGCCCGAGGTCGTCCTTCACCTCGTCCCACAGCCCCGCGCGGGTGAGCGACTCCTCGACGAGGTCGTCCAGCCCGTGCCGGGTCCCGTGGAGCGTCGGGCCGTAGGCGACGTTGTCGTAGACGGACTTCGGGAAGGGGTTGGGCTTCTGGAAGACCATCCCGATCCGCCGGCGCAGGTCGATGAGGTCCACGTCCGGGGCGTGGATGTCGGCCCCGTCGAACAGCACGGACCCGGTGAGGCGGGCTCCGGCCACGAGGTCGTTCATCCGGTTGAAGGTGCGCAGCAGCGTGGACTTGCCGCAGCCGCTGGGGCCGATCAGGGCGGTGACGCCGCCGCGGGGGATCCGCATCGTCACGTCGTTCAGCGCGAGCACGGAGCCGTAGGTGACTGTCACGCCGTCGACGACGAAGACGTCGTTCACGAGGAGGCCGTCCCGACGGCGACGTTGACGCCGAGCCCCGGCGGAAGCGGGCTGATCAGCCGCGTGGTGACGAGCGCGGTGATGACCTGCACCAGCAGCAGGCCGATCAGGACCAGCAGCTGCACCTGTGCTGCGGCCAGGGGGGACGCGCCGCCCAGCAGCATCCCGACGAACGCCCCGGGGAGGGTCACCAGTCCCGCGCTCTTCGTCTGGTCGAGGGTCGGGAACAGCGAGCGTTCCGAGGCGCGCTTGGCGAACTCGTGTCCGGCCTGGCGGTAGGTCGCACCGAGGGCGACATAGCCGGAGAACGTCACGAGCTGGTCGTGGACGTCGTCGCGCAGCCGCACGCCGGCAAGTGAGGCGGTCGTCATCGCGCCGCCGATCATCTGCGCGCTGAAGGGCAGCAGGCTCTGCGCGGTGAACTCGAGGGCTCCGGTGACGGCGACGATGCTCACGGTGGCCGCGGCGCCTAGGAAGATCGCGAGCAGCACGGCGAGGCCGTCCTGACGGTCGCCGCCGATGCGGCGCGTCGACGTCCAGGCCGCGACCAGGAGCATGACGCCGAGGTAGAGGAAGGCGCCCTCGGGGTGCGTGAAGATCCAGGCGATGACGAGCGCGACTGCGAGGAGCTGCACGAGGGCGCGAGCTGCCGCTATGGCGAGCTCCTTGCGGTAGCCGAGGCCGCCGATGGTCATGACGACGAAGGCGGCCGTCAGCAGGAGGGCGAGCGCGATCCCGGTGCGCAGCGGCTCGACGTCCATCTGCGCATTGTGCACGTCCGGTCAGGAGAGGTGCCCCGGCAGCAGCCAGACGGACCGGACGAGTGCGACCCCGCACACGACGACGATCGCGACTCGGGCGATCCGCTGCGCTGAGCTCTCGCTGAGCCGATGCCGCAGGAACTCGCCCACTACCGATCCGACCGTCAGCGAGAGGACCCATGCCACCGCAGCGGAGACGGACGGCACGTACACCCCCAGCAGGGGCAGGCTCACCAGGCTGAGCACGGCGAAGACGACCTGCAGGGTGCGCAGGTAGGAGCCAGGATCGAGGCCGCGCGTGACGAGATAGGCAGCGATCGGAGGTCCGCCGACACCAGACACGGTGTTCACGGCGCCGCCCCACACGCCCGAGACGACGCCCGCTGCGGGTCCACGGAACCGACCCGCCAGCAGCAGCCACGCGACCGAGCCGCAGGCAGAGGCCGCGACTATCAGGTCGAACACCGCCGGTGCGCTCACCCGCAGGACGAGCCACCCCACGACGACGCCCATGGCCAGGCCCGGCAGCATGCGCCGCACCTCCACCCACGCGAGCCGGCCGTCCGTGCGTGCGATCAGCCAGAGGTTCTGAACGATGGACAGGGCGTTCACCAGGCCGATGCCGGTCGTGCCCGGGACGACCTGGGCGACCACCGGGGCGGACACGAGTGCGAAGCCGAGGCCGCTGAGCCCCTGGATGAGGCCACCGGCCGCCACCGCGATCGCAACGAGCACGACCGTTCCGGTGTCCATCAGACCCCTTGCGCCGATACGTTCACGTCGTGACTGTCGAGACCCTCGGTCGCCGAACATACCTCGGCTACGCGCTCGGTTCAGTGGGCACGGCCGGGTTCGCCACGGTCCCGGGCCTGCTGCTCGCGTACTACCTGACGAACAGCCTTGGCGTCGCGGCTGCGGTCGCCGCAGTCGTCGTGCTGATCCCGAAACTGTGGGACGTCGTCTTCCTGCCGGTTGTCGGGACGATGAGCGATCGCTCCGCCCAGCGTCGTCATTCCCGTCGCCCCTTCCTCCTCGTGGGCGGGCTTCTTCTGCCGATCGTCTTCATCCTCACGTTCGCCGCCCCGACCGCATTCGGCACCGGTGTCTCCGCCGTGTGGGTGCTCGTCTTCTTCCTGCTGGCGGCCTCGGCCTTCGCGCTCTTCCAGGTCCCCTACATCGCGATGCCGGCCGAGATCACTGACTCCGTGGAAGAGCGCACGACGATGATGTCGTGGCGCGTGGCCTTCCTCGCATTCGGCATCCTGCTGTTCGGCGTGGGCGCCCCAGCGTTGCGGGACGCGGCGAATGGAGGTTCCGCTGGCTATCTCGCGATGGCGGTAGGCGTGGCCCTCGTCATCGCGCTGGGGATGCTCGGCTGCTGGTGGATTCTTCGCCGAACGCGACCCGTGCCCATCGATGCCGTCGAAGCCCCGTCGCACTCACTCCGACAGCAATTCGCGATCGCGTGGCGAACCCGAGCCTTTCGCCTCCTTCTCTGTGCCTTCGTGATCCAGGCGCTCGCCACCGGCGCGATGCTGGCGGCCGCCCAGTACTTCGCCACCTACGTGATGGACCAGGAATCCCTGAGTGACGTCCTCTTCGCCGCCTTGATCGTGCCGGCGCTCGTTGTCATGCCGCTCTGGGCGTGGGTCGGGCACCGTCACGGCAAGCGGGTGGGCTACCTCGCGTCGTCGCTGGTGTTCATGGGTGGTGCCCTCACCCTGCTGATGGCATCGCTCGTCCCGTCCGGTGCCGTTCTCGGCATGGTCGCGCTCTGCGGTATCGGCTACGCGGGGATGCAGATGTTCCCGCTGGCCATGCTTCCCGACACCATCGCGGCTGATTCAGCCTCCACCGGCCAGCAGCGGGCCGGCTCGTTCACCGGCGTGTGGACGGCGGGGGAGACCATCGGCTTCGCCGTCGGCCCGGCCCTGGTCCTCCTCATGCTGGCGGTCACCGGGTTCGTCTCCTCGTCGGACGGCACGGCTGTGCAGCCGGCATCCGCGGAGGCCGGCGTCCTTCTCGCCTTCTCCGTCCTGCCAGCGGCGCTGGTCGCCGCGAGCCTGCCCCTCATCCTCCGGTTCGGGCTCGAACCGGTCGTCCCTCCGACAGAAGGCACGCCATGAGCATCCCGAGCGAGGGCCGCGAGCCCGCCGTCGTCCTCTCCGAGCTGGAGTCCCTGCGCCGCAAGGACGCGCCCGTCCACGGTGGCCGGGTACTCGCATACGTGTATGACGCCGGGGTGCCTGGGCTCGCCGAGGCCGGTCGGCAGGCGCTGGCCTCGTTCGGCGAGGTCAACGCGCTCGATCCCACGGTCTTCCCGAGCGTCGCCCGGCTCGAGAACGACCTGGTGGGCTGGGGACTCGACCTGCTGGGCGGGGGCGAGGCCGCCTGTGGAGTCGTGACGAGCGGCGGGACGGAGTCGTGCATCGTCGCGGTGCTGGCAGCCCGGCAGGACTGGCGGCGCCGCGGCGGGACGGGCCAGCCCGTCCTCATCGTGCCGATCACCGCCCATCCCGGCGTTCGCGAAGGCCGCCCACCTGCTCGGCCTGGCTCTGCGTGTCGTCCCCGTCGACCCGGAGTCGATGCGCGTGCGTCCGACTGACGTCGAGGCCGCCCTCGACGAGATCGGGGACGCGGCGGCGCTGGTAGTGGTGTCGTCCCCCTCGTACGCCCACGGTGTCGTCGACCCGGTGGCCGACGTGGCCGCCCTCGCTGCCGCCAGAGAGGGTCGCCTGCCACTCGGATGCGTGCATCGGCGGGCTGGTGCTGCCGTACCTGCGTCGGGCGGGGCGAGCCGTCCCCGAATTCGACCTTTCGGTCCCCGGCGTGCGGTCGCTGTCCGTGGACCTGCACAAGTACGGCTACGCGACCAAGGGCACGTCGCTCCTGCTCTTCTCCGACACCGCCTACCGCCTCGGCTCGTTCTTCACCTACTCGACATGGCCGGGCTACCCCGTGGTCAACACCACCCTGCAGAGCACCAAGTCGGCCGGTCCGATGGCGGCTGCCTGGGTGGTGTCCCAGGTGCTCGGCGATGCCGGCTTCGCTGACGCCACGGCTCGCGCCATCCGCGCGACCGACCGGATCGTTGAGGCGGTTGAGGCCATCCCGGGCCTGCGTGTTCTCGCGTCTCCGGACGGGACGTTGGTTGCGTTGGGGGCCGACGGGGCGGAGAGCGCGGGAGGAGTGGATCCGTTCACCCTCGCCGATCGCATGCGTCGCCGTGGCTGGTTCATCCAGCCCCAGCCAGCGGTGGCCGACCTGCCGCGAAACGTGCATCTCACCGTCCAGCCCACGTCCGTGGAGACGGTGGAGCAGTTCGTGGCGGATCTTGCCGCCGCCGCCGACGAGTGCAGGGGTCGGCCATGGGCAGCGGCCGACCCGGACCTGGCTGCGGCGGCCGCCAGCCTCGACCACACCACGCTGGACGAGGCCACCGTGTCAGGACTCCTCGATCTCGCCGGGCTCAGCGGGGCGGATGGCCCTGGACTCCCCGACGACTCGGCAGGGATCCAGGCCCTGCTCGAGTCGCTCCCCGCGCCCCTGAGGGACCGCCTGCTCGCTGGCTTCTTCTCGATGATCTTCGCCGCCGCACGGTCCTAGCGACCCGCCATCACGCGACGGTGTCGGTCGAGCAGCGCCTTGATGTCGGGAGCGAGGGCCTCGGGCTCCGTCTTGGGTGCGTACCTCTTCACGGTGGTGCCGTCGGGCGCCACGAGGAACTTGGTGAAGTTCCACTTGATGGTCGAGCCCAGCAGGCCACTGCTGTGCTCCTTGAGGAACTGGAACACCGGGTGCGTGTTCTTGCCGTTCACGTCGACCTTCGTCGACAGCGGGAAGGTGACGCCGTGGTTCACGCGGCAGAACTCCTCGATGTCGGCGTCGCTGCCCGGCTCCTGGTGGGCGAACTGGTCGCAGGGGAAGCCGAGGACCACCAGGCCGTTCGGACCGAACTCCTCGTAGAGCTTCTGCAGGCCGTCGTACTGGGGGGTGAAGCCGCACTTGCTGGCGGTGTTCACGATCAGGACGGGCTTGCCGGCGAAGTCCGACATGTCCACGGTGGCGCCGGTGTTGTCGACGAAGGCCAGGTCCTGCAGCTTCTCGGGGGAGGTCATGGGTCCATTGTCACCCAGGGCCGACGGGTGCGCCCGTCGGCCTGCGTGTGCCGCTAGCCGACGATGACCTGGCGCTGCGTCCGCAGGGACATGACCAGCGCTATCACCCAGCCGATGAGCGTCCAGCCCAGCAGCAGGTTCACCCAGAAGACCGACCAGTGCGGCACGTTCCGGATTGCAGCGATCGCCCACGGGGCCATGTAGCCGGCCGTGAGGATCGCGACGATCAACGCGACCACCTTCGTGGTGGTCCAGGACGGGCTCTCGGGCTCGACGTACATGGTCATGCGCCGATGGTACCGGGGCGGCCCTTCGGCCCCCATCGTGCGACGATCCCGAATAGGTTCGGCATCGTGGAGCCGGATGACGATGTCGAGAGCACCGGAGCTGCGCGTACGGGGGACGGGCACATCGTCGTCTTCGGGTTCCAGGGCGTCGGTCGCCGCATCGTCCGGCAGCTGACGACGAGCGGCCGGCGGGTCGTGGTCGTCGACCCGTACGCCGACGCGGCGCAGCAGGTCGATCTCAAGCGTTGGGGTGCGTCCTACCTGGCCGGCTACGGCGACAGCCAGGACACGCTCGCCGCGGCGGGCGTGGCTGATGCCCTTGCCGTGCTGTGCGTCACCGACGACGACGTGCGCAACATCCGCCTCGCGCTCCTGGCCCGCGACGTGTCTCCCGACATCCGCATCGTCGTGCGCATGGCCAATGCCACGGTGGGCAGCGCCCTGGAGGGGGTCGCCCAGCCCGGTGCAGTGCTCGACGTCGCCGCGCTGGCATCGGCCTCCTTCGTCGAGGCGGCCGTCAGCCGGACGCACGCACGCGATCAGCATCGACGGCCAGCGGTTCGTGATGGCGACGCAGGCGAGCCCGCGAGCACGGGGCGATCGCGGAGATCTGGGGCGGCCTGTCGCCGGTGGCGGTTCGCCGTGGCCCGGACGTCCGCGGCCGAGCCCGTCCGCACGGCCGCCCACGACGTGCAGGCCGGCGACCTGGTCACCCTCATCGGCACGGAGGAGGAATACCGGCGCGCGGGGATCGAGCCCGAGGTCGAGCATGCCCAGGCGATCGGCCCGAACCTCAGACGCCGCCTCCGGGAGGGCGTCGCCGCGATGTCGGATGCGGTCGACCGGCCCTTCCGGATCGCCTTCGGCGTCCTGCTGGCCCTGTCGGCCATCTCGATCGCCGTGCTGATGGCCGCGTACCAGGAGCCGGACGGCACGCACATGAGCGCGCTGGACGCGCTCTACTTCACCGCCGAGACCATCGCCACGGTCGGGTTCGGCGACTTCTACTTCCGCGACCAGCCCGGCCTCCTGCGCCTGTGGGCGGTGGTCCTCATCCTCATGGGCGCCGCCCTGGTGGCCATCGCGACCGCCCTGCTCACGAATGCGCTCGTGACCAGGCGCCTCGAGCAGTCGCTCGGCCGGCAGCGGCTCACCGGGCTGAAGGACCACATCGTGGTCATCGGGCTCGGCCGGGTCGGCAGCGCCGTGGCGATCGACCTGCGTCGGGCCGGCTACGAGGTGGCGATCATCGACGGGGGCGACGGCCAGCGGTTCATCCCGCAGATGCGCGAGGCCGGCATACCGGTGCTCATCGGTGACGCGACCCTGCCGGAGACCCAGGAGTCCGCGGGCATCCATCGCGCGGCCGGCGTGGCCGTGCTGACCAGCGACGACCTGGTCAACATCGAGACGGGGCTGGCGGTGCGAGGCGTGATGGGCGACCGGCCGGTCCCGATCGCGCTGCGCGTCTTCAGCCGCAACCTCGCGCGACTCGTCGGTGCGGAGCTGGACGCGGGCCTGCCGCGATCCATCGCCGAGCTCGCCTCGCCATGGTTCGTCGGCGCGGCGCTGGGGATCGACGTGCTCGGGACGTTCTACGTCGGCCCGACCCTGCTCATCGCCGCGCGGCTGGACGTCCGCGTGGGCGGTCCGCTCGACGGGATGGCCGTGCACGAGATCGAGGGCCGGGCACGCGTGGTCGCGATCAGGCCGGCCGGCACCGGGCCGTCGGCTCGAGCATCCGCCGGCCCCGGACATCGCCGTGCAGCGCGGGCGACAGCGTCTACGTCATCGGCGAGTACGACGACCTCCTCGGGCTCCTCCAGCGCACCTAGGGGTCGGGGCACGTCCGCCGTGGGATGGTCGATGCCTCGACCCGCCCATCCGGGTCATTCCCGGCGTAGCCTGAGGGAGTTCACACCCACGACCCGTCGAGGGAGGCTGACATGAAGGCCAAGGTCGGTGATCGGCTGGTGGTGCACGGCTCGCACGTGGACGACGCGTGGCGCGACGGCGAGATCCTCGAGGTCCACGGGCAGGACGGGGACCCGCCATTCCTGGTGCGATGGTCCGACAACGGGCATGAGTCGATCGTGTTCCCGGGTGCCGGCACCGAGGTGGTCAGCGCGCAGGACCACGTGAAGTAGCGCGCGCATGCGTGCGTGGGTGGTCGACCGGCCTGGACCGGTCGCGACCGGTCCACTCGTGCTCGTCGACCTACCGGACCCCGAGCCGGGACCGCTTCAGGTCCGGGTGCGGGTCACCTGCTGCGGGGTGTGCCGAACGGACCTGCACCTGGCCGAAGGCGACCTCGCCCCCCGCCGCGCGGGAACGGTACCCGGCCACGAGGTGGTCGGCGTCGTCGACAGGGTCGGCCCCGGAGCGGAACGGCTTCGCGTCGGTCAGCGGGTCGGAGTGGCGTGGCTGGGTGGCACCGACGGGACCTGCCGCTACTGCCGATCCGGCCGGGAGAACCTGTGCGTGGCCCCGACCTTCACCGGCTGGGACGTCGATGGCGGCTACGCGGAGTACTGCCTGGTCGACGAGCGGTTCGCGTACGTGCTGCCGGACGGACTCGACGACGACCAGGCTGCGCCGCTGCTGTGTGCGGGCATCATCGGGTACCGGGCGCTGCTGCTGGCGGACGTGCCCCCCGGGGGACGGCTGGGCATCTACGGGTTCGGCGGCTCGGCACACCTGACGGCCCAGGTGGCGCTGGCGCAGGGCCTGCGGGTGCATGTGCTCACCCGTGGCGCGCGCAACCGGCGCCTGGCGGTCGAGCTGGGCTGCGACTCGGTGGGCGGGTCGATGGACCAGCCTCCGGAGCTGCTCGACGGCGCGATCGTGTTCGCCCCAGCGGGGGAGATCGTGCCGGTCGCCCTGCGCGCGCTCGATCGGGGCGGCACAGTGGCCGTGGCCGGCATCTGGCTGTCCGACATCCCGCCGCTGGACTACGAGCGCGACCTCTTCCACGAGCGGATGCTGCGCAGCGTCACCGCCAACACCCGCGCTGACGGCCAGGAGTTCCTTGCGCTCGCCTCGCGGCTGGGCGTGCGGGCCACGACTGTGGCGTACTCGATGGTGGAGGCGGACCGCGCACTGGCAGACCTGGCGGCGGGCGCGTTCGGCGGCGCGGCCGTGCTGCACGTGGGTCCTGACTGGTCGTAGCAGCGAGCGCCTGTGCTGTCGCGGACGATGTGGTGATGGTGAAAAGAAGCGCCTGTGCGCCTGTCGCGGACCCGGATGTGCGTCGCCATGGTTTTTTTTTTTTTTTTTTTTTTTTTTTTTTTTTTTTTTTTTTTTTTTTTTTTTTTTTTTTTTTTTTTTTTTTTTTTTTTTTTTTTTTTTTTTTTTTTTTTTTTTTTTTTTTTTTTTTTTTTTTTTTTTTTTTTTTTTTTTTTTTTTTTTTTTTTTTTTTTTTTTTTTTTTTTTTTTTTTTTTTTTTTTTTTTTTTTTTTTTTTTTTTTTTTTTTTTTTTTTTTTTTTTTTTTTTTTTTTTTTTTTTTTTTTTTTTTTTTTTTTTTTTTTTTTTTTTTTTTTTTTTTTTTTTTTTTTTTTTTTTTTTTTTTTTTTTTTTTTTTTTTTTTTTTTTTTTTTTTTTTTTTAAAAAAAAAAAAAAAAAAAAAGGAGGTCGTGCGGCTGGCGCTGCAACGAGCACTCAACGTGTGCTGCACTGGATGCACCGAATGACGGGAGACCGTTATGACTGGCATCGAGGCACCCCGTGGCGGGATCGCTGCATTCTGGGACGATGCTCGGGCCGGCCTCGACGGCCTCCCCGCTGGTGGCCTGAACATCGCGTACGAGGCGGTGGACCGCCACCTCGCCCACGGTCGCGGCGACGTCGTGGCCTTCCGCTTCCTGGACGAGGGGGGCGTCCACCGGGAGCTCACCTACGCCGAGCTGGCTGAGGAGACGAACCGCTTCGCCAACGTCCTGACCGGCCTCGGCGTCCGGGCCGGGGACCTCGTCTTCGGGTTGAGCGGGCGCTGCCCGGAGCTCTATGTCGCGATCCTCGGCGCCCTGAAGGCGCGCTGCGGGGTCGCTCCCCTCTTCTCCGCGTTCGGGCCCGAACCGGTGCGACAGCGGATGACGGCGGGACGCGGCCGCGTACTCGTGACCACGGCTGCGGCGTATCGGCAGAAGGTGGCGCCGATGCGCGACGACCTTCCCGACCTCGAGTTCGTGCTCATCATCGGGGAGGGAGCCGACGCTGCGGACGGGCCCGGGGTGGAGCCGCTCGCCCCACTGATGGCGGCGGCCTCGGCCGACTACGCGATCTCGCCGACCGACCCCGAGGACATGTCGTTCGTTCACTTCACGAGCGGCACGACAGGTACCCCGAAGGGTGCGGTGCACGCGCATGACGCCGTGGTCGCGCACTACGCCACCGGTCGCTACGTCCTCGATCTGCGCGAAGGCGACGTGTACTGGTGCACGGCCGACCCGGGCTGGGTCACCGGCACCTCCTACGGGGTCGTGGCACCGCTGACCTGCGGCGTCACCTGCATCGTCGACGAGGCCGAGTTCGATGCCGTGCGCTGGTACTCGCTCCTCGAGCAGGAGCGGGTGACGGTCTGGTACACGGCGCCGACCGCGCTGCGCATGCTCATGAAGGGCGGCGACGCGTTGGCGGCCGGCCACGACCTGTCCGGCGTCCGGCACGCCGCGAGCGTCGGCGAGCCGCTCAATCCCGAGGTGGTGCAGTGGGGCGACCACGTCCTCGGCCTGGCGATCCACGACACCTGGTGGCAGACGGAGACCGGGGCGATCATGGTCGCGAACGTCGCCGGGCTGCCGATCCGTCCGGGATCCATGGGCAAGCCGGTCCCCGGGATCGAGCTCGCGCTGCTGCGCCACGGTCCTGATGGCGAGCGGGTGCTGGATGCGGACGGGAGTCCCGTGCTCGTCGACACCGTCGGCGACGAGGGGGAGATCGCGCTCCGAACACCCTGGCCCTCGCTGATGCGCGCCTACCTCAATGCGCCGGAGCGGTACGCCACGTGCTTCGCCGGCGGCTGGTACCTGTCCGGCGACCTCGCCCGACTCGACGCCGACGGGTACGTGTGGTTCGTGGGACGCGGTGACGACGTGATCAAGTCGGCCGGCCACCTGATCGGGCCGTTCGAGGTGGAGAGCGTGCTCATGGAGCATCCGGCGGTCGCGGAGGCAGGGGTGATCGGCGTGCCGGACCCCGTTGTCGGCCAGGCCGTCAAGGCGTTCGTGGAGCTCAAGACCGGTGTCGAGCCCAGTGACGAGCTGCGACGCGAGCTCGTCGCCCTCGCCCGCAGGCGGCTGGGGTCCGCGGTCGCCCCCCGGCGGATCGAGTTCTCCGAGCACCTGCCGCTGACCCAGAGCGGCAAGATCATGCGCCGCGTGCTCAAGGCTCGCGAGCTCGGCCTGCCCGAGGGAGACCTGTCCACGATGGGAACCTCGCCATGACCGCCGCCACGCACGCACCCGACCTGCTCGCGCTGTACCGGCAGATGCTGCGCATCCGCCGCTTCGAGGAGCGCTGCGCCGAGCTCTACAGCGGTGAGCGGATCCGTGGCTTCGTCCATCTCTACGTGGGGGAGGAGGCCGTCGCGACGGGCGTGATCGACCACCTGCGCGATGACGACGCTCTCGTCACGACCTACCGCGACCACGGTCACGCCCTGGCGCGCGGGATCCCCATGGACGCCGTCATGGCAGAGATGTTCGGGAAGGTGGAGGGGGTCAGCGGCGGGCGTGGTGGGTCCATGCACCTGTTCCACGAGCCGACCCGCTTCTACGGGGGCAATGCCATCGTCGCGGGCGGGCTTCCCTTGGCGGTCGGGCTGGCGCTCGCTGATCGCATGCTCGGCCGCGACCGGGTCACGGCCTGCTTCTTCGGCGAGGGGGCGATGGCCGAGGGGGAGTTCCACGAGTCGGCCAACCTCGCCGCCCTGTGGCGGCTGCCGGTGCTGTTCCTGTGCGAGAACAACCTCTATGCGATGGGCACGTCCCTCGCGCGCTCCGAGTCGGAGACGAACCTCGCGGTGAAGGCCGCGTCCTACGAGATCCCGGCCTGGTCGTGCGACGGCATGGACGTCGTCGACGTGTGGAACGCCGCTGATCGCGCGGTGGCGCTCGTGCGCGACAGCGGCGGGCCGGTGTTCCTCGAGGCGAAGACCTTCCGGTTCCGCGCGCACTCGATGTACGACCCCGACCGCTACCGGGACAAGGCGGAGATCGATCGCTGGAAGGAGCGCGATCCCATCACGCTGCTCGCGGCGCGCCTGGTGGCCGACGGGACTGCAGACGCCGCGTCGCTGGCCGACATCGACGCCGAGGTCATCGCCGAGGTCGATGCCTCGGTCGCCTTCGCGGAGGCCGGCACCGACGAGGGAGTCGAGACGCTGCATCGGTACGTCACGAGCGGGGGAGGCCGGACATGACCTCGATCACCTACCGCGAGGCGATCCGCGAGGCGATCCGCGATGCCATGCGGCGCGATGACCGCGTCTTCCTCATGGGCGAGGACGTCGGCCGGTACGGCGGCGGCTTCGGCGTCAGCCTCGGCCTGCTGGAGGAGTTCGGTGAGGACCGCATCCGTGACACCCCGCTCTCCGAGTCGGGTTTCGTCGGGGCGGGGATCGGCGCTGCCCTCGGCGGGATGCGGCCGATCGTCGAGATCATGACGGTGAACTTCTCGCTGCTGGCGCTCGACCAGATCCTCAACACGGCGGCAACAGTCCTGCACATGAGCGGAGGGCAGTTCAACGTGCCCGTGGTGATCCGCATGACGACGGGCGGTGGTCGGCAGCTGGCCGCGCAGCACTCGCACTCGCTGGAGGGCTACTACGCGCACATCCCCGGCCTCCGGGTCGTGGCCCCGGCCACCGTGGCGGATGCGAGGGGAATGCTCTGGACTGCGCTCGAGGATCCGGACCCGGTCATCGTCTTCGAGCACGGCTCCCTCTACAACGTGTCCGGCGAGCTCGCCGACGATGCCGGCCCGGTCGACATCGACCGCGCGGCCGTCCGCCGCGAGGGCAGCGAGCTCACGATCGTGACCTACGGGGGCAGCCTCGCCCCATGCCTCGAGGCAGCCGACCGACTCGCAGGCGAGGGCATGAGCATCGAGGTCATCGACCTGCGAACGCTCCGGCCGCTCGACGATGCGACCGTCTTCGCGTCCGTCGCACGCACGCATCGGGCGCTCGTCGTCGACGAGGGATGGCGAAGCGTCGGCATGTCCGCCGAGGTCGCGGCCCGCATCGCCGAGGAGTGCTTCTACGACCTGGACGCGCCCGTGTCCCGCGTGGCTGCGCTCGAGGTGCCGATCCCGTACCCCAGGCACCTCGAGCAGGCCGTGCTGCCCAACATCGACCGCATCGTCGCGGGAGCGCGTGAGGTGGTGAGCGGTCGTGGGTGAGTTCCGGATGCCGTCGCTGGGGGCCGACATGACCGAGGGCACGCTGCTGGAGTGGTTCGTCCATCCCGGTGACACCGTGCACCGCGGCGACATCGTCGCGGTGGTCGACACGTCGAAGTCGGCCATCGACATCGAGGTGTTCGAGGATGGTGTCGTCGAGCGGCTGCTCGTGGAACCGGGCACGACGATCGACGTGGGCACGCCGATGGCGATCCTCGCGCCACTCGGGGCGTCCGCACCCCGCGAGGCGTCGGCCGGACCCGAGCCCGTGCCTGCGCGGGAACCCGCACCTGCCCCCGCGCCCGCACCGGCTCCCGCGCCCGCACCGGCCCCTGCGCCCGCACCGGGAGCGCACCTGCCGGCGTCGCCGCTGGCGAGGCGGAAGGCGCGCGAGCTCGGTCTCGACCTGGCCTCGATCCGTGGCACCGGCAGCGGCGGCGCGGTGACGATGGCCGACGTCGAGGCAGCGGGGGCGGCGAGCCCGGCAGCCGCGGTCACCCCGGAGCCACTGGCCGCACCATCACCCGTGCCGGCAGCCACCCGACCGGGCATGCACCCGCAGGCGATGCGCGAGGCGATCGGGGCCCTGATGGCCCGCTCGAAGAAGGAGATCCCGCACTACTACCTGCAGGCGACGATCGACATGGAGCGCAGCCTCACCTGGCTCGAGCACGCGAATGCGGAGCGATCCGTCTCCGAGCGCATCCTGCCGGCGGCCCTGCTGCTGAAGGCGACCGCGATGGCCGTGCACGAGGTGCCCGAGATGAACGGGTTCCTCGTCGACGGGGTGTTCACCCCGTCGCCGCAGGTGCACCTCGGGGTCGCCGTCTCGCTGCGCGGGGGCGGGCTCATCGCCCCGGCCCTCCATGACGTCGACACCCTCTCGCTCGACACGGTCATGGCGGCGCTGAAGGACCTGGGTGGCCGAGCGCGCGGGGGGAAGCTGCGCAGCTCGGAGATGTCCGACCCCACGCTCACTGTCACGAACCTCGGCGACCTGGGCGTCGATCTCGTCCACGGCGTGATCTACCCGCCGCAGGTCGCGCTCGTGGGCTTCGGCCGGATCCACGCGATCCCCGTTGCCATCGACGGCATGCTCGCGGTCCACCGATGCGTTCTCGTGACGCTCGCCGCGGACCATCGCGTGAGCGACGGCCATCGCGGCGGACTGTTCCTGTCCGCGATCGACGCGGCCCTGCAGAAGCCGGAGGAGCTATGAACCCCTCAGAGGTACCCGTCACCCTCCTGGGACTGATCGAGGAGATCGCCCCGGACGTCGATGCGTCCACGCTCGACCCGGAGACCGACCTGCGACGCGCCGCCGACCTCGACTCGCTCGACTTCCAGTCCCTTGTCGAGCTCGTCGCCCGGGATACCGGTGTCGAGATCCCCGAGGCCGACTACCCGAGCGTCCGCAGCCTGCGGGGCCTCACCGACTACGTGATCGCCCACCTGACCGTGTAGTGCCGTTCCTTCAGAAGGACGTGAGATGCGATGACAACCTGGACAGTCCCGCTCTCCGACATCGGGATCGACGACGTCGCCGTCGCCGGCGGCAAGGGGGCCAACCTCGGCGAGCTGGTGCGCGCCGGGCTGCCGGTTCCTCCTGGGTTCGTGATCCCGGCCGAGGCCTACCTCGCCGCCCTCGATGCGGCGGGCGTGCGTGACCGGGTTCGCGACGTCGCCGCCGCCGTGACCGAGGAGACCGTCTCCGTAGCCGCGGAGGAGCTGCGGGCGCTCGTCGCGAAGGTCCCCGTGCCGGACGAGCTGCGCGCGGCGCTGGTCGCCGCGTACCGGGGCATGGGGGACGACGTCGCCGTCGCAGTCCGCTCCTCCGCCACGGCTGAGGACGGCACCGACACGTCGTTCGCCGGCATGAACGCGACCTTCACCAACGTCCGGGGCGAGGACGAGCTGCTCCGGGCGGTGCTCGACTGCTGGCTGTCCATGTTCGGCGAGCGGGTCGTGTCATACCGCTGCACCCAGGGCATTCGGCTCGAGCCTGCCCTCGCGGTCGTGATCCAGGAGATGGTCGAAGCCGACCGGTCCGGCGTGATGTTCACGGCGGACCCGTCGACCGGGGACCTGACCCGCATCGTCATCGAGGGCGCATTCGGGCAGGGCGAGGTCGTGGTGGGCGGTGAGGTGGAGCCCGACACGTACGTCGTCGACCGGGAGGGGCCGCGCGTGGTGTCGGTACGCGTAGGCCGCCAGGCCTTCGAGATCGTCCGCGGACCCGACGGCCACGACCTGCGGGTCGACCTGCCCGAGGCGGAGGCCTCGCGACGGGTGCTGGCCGACGACGAGATCCTCGAGCTGGCCCGCACGGGTCTGCGCGTGCATGCGCACTACGGGCAGCCGCAGGACATCGAATGGGCCACGTCGGGCGAGCGCTGGTTCATCCTGCAGTCGCGGCCCATCACGACACTGGGCCGCAGGCCGGGCCCGGCGACGGCGGCGGTGCCCGACGCCGCCGTCCTGCTGAGCGGGCAGTCGGCGTCGCCGGGAGTGGTGTCCGGCACCGTCCGCATCCTCGCGTCGCCCAAGGACGGCGCCCGGCTCACGGACGGCGACGTCCTGGTGGCCGTCATGACCAGCCCCGACTGGGTGCCCATCATCAAGCGGGCGTCGGCGCTGGTGACGGACGGTGGCGGGATGACCTGCCATGCCGCGATCGTGGCCCGCGAGCTCGGTGTCCCATGCGTGGTCGGTACCCGTGAGGCGACCTCAGTCCTCCACGACGGCCAGGTCGTGACGGTGGATGCCACCGCCGGGCGGATCCTCGCGGGGAACCTCGTACCCGTGCCGTCCGCGTCGGCCGTCACCACGCCACGAGCGGCGCCGACCGCCCCTGAGGCGCTGGCCACGCTCGTCTACGTCAACCTGGCCATGGCCGATCACGCGGAGCAGGTGGCCGCCCAGCCGGTCGACGGCGTGGGCCTCCTGCGGGCAGAGTTCATGATCTCCGACGCCCTCGGCGGGATGCATCCGCGCGAGCTGCTCGCTCGGGGCGGCCGCCAGGAGTTCATCGACTCGATGTCGGCCTCGCTGCTGCGGATCACGACGGCCTTCATGCCCAGGCCAGTGGTGTATCGCAGCATCGACTTCCGGACTAACGAGTTCCGCGGGCTGGTCGGGGGAGACCGGTTCGAGCCGCAGGAGGAGAACCCGATGATCGGGTACCGCGGCTGCTACCGGTACGTCAGGGAGCCCGACCTGTTCGCCCTCGAGCTGGAGGTGCTCGCGAAGGTGCGCGAGCAGACGCCGAACCTGCACCTGATGATCCCGTTCGTCCGCACGGCGTGGGAGCTGAAGGCGTGCCTGGAACTGGTCGATGCCAGCCCGTTGGGCGAGCATCGGGGGCTGCATCGCTGGGTCATGGCCGAGGTGCCGTCGGTCGTCTTCCGGATCCCCGAGTACGCCGCGATGGGCATCGACGGCGTCTCCATCGGGTCGAACGACCTGACCCAGCTGATGCTCGGCGTGGACCGCGACTCCGAGGTGTGCTCCGAGCTGTTCGACGAGTCGGATGCGGCCGTGCTCGACGCGATCCGTCGGATCATCGAGGCGAGCCGGGCGGCAGGGATCACGTCATCCCTGTGCGGGCAGGCGCCCTCGAACAGGCCCGAGTTCGCGGAGCAGCTGGTCCGGTTCGGGATCACGTCGATCTCGGTCAACGCGGACGCCATCGACCGGTCCCGGCGGGCCGTCGCGGTCGCAGAGCGGCGGATGCTGCTGGACGCGGCCCGCAGGAACTGAGCACCCACGGGCTTCGGCCCACGACAGGACTAACGGATGCACGCGTCATCGTCACCGGCGCGGGATCGGGCATCGGCCGTGCCGCTGCACTCCAGTTCGCGGACGAGGGGGCCCGAGTCGTGGTGGTCGACCTGATCGCCGAGCGCGCGGACGCCGTCGCGGCCGAGGTTGTCGCCGCCGGCGCGACGGGGGTCGCGATCACGGGCGACGTCAGCGACCAGGCGGTGGTGGACCGAATCGTGGAGCGCACCCTAGCGGAGTTCGGCGGCATCGATGTGCTGGTCAACAACGCCGGGATCATGGACGCGATGACCGCGCCCGACGAGGTGACCGACGACGAGTGGGAGCGGGTGCTGCGCATCAACCTCACGGCGCCCTTCCTGCTCACGCGCGCCGTGGTGCCGCACATGTGGTCTAGCGGGCGCTTCAGCCGTTGAGCAGTCCGGCCAGGGTGCGACCCCAGGCCGGGCGCGGTCGAACTCCCCGGCTCGAGAGGTCCCTTCATGTCCGCGACGAGGAAGTGGTCGGCAGCGGAGAGCCGAGTCCCGCCCAGCTTGCCGAGGGTCTTCTCGATGGTCGTCGATGCGTGGTCGAACTTCACCACCGCCTTCGGATGCGACCCGCGGGTGTCGTAGGCCGCAGTCCGCACGCCGGCCGGCAGTACGGCCGACTCGAGCCATTCGCGGACCCCGATGCCCTGGCTGACGAGCGGCTCGTCAGTCTTGCCGGCCGCGTCCGCGCGGGTCGACGGCCTGGGCAGGCTCCACCCATGGTTGGGCGCGCCGACGACCAGGAGGTCCACCTCGGCCGGGACGACTGACGGAGCCGCACCGACTTCCACCGCCTCGGCCGTCACCCCGCACTCGTCCAGGCCCGCCGAGATCGCCTGCGCGACCTGCCGGTTGTCGCCGAACATCGACTCGTAGACCACCATTGCTCGCATGGCTCCACGGTAGCCAGCCGCCGTTCGTGATGACGGCCGAGCGACCCGTCGTTCTGGCCGAACACGCGCCGCCACGAGGGTTCGTTGGCTAGCCTGCCCCCATGAGTGACGCCGTGATCGTGAAGACCCTGTCCGAGGTCGACCTGTTCGCCGGGCTGCCGGACAAGGTGATCAGGAAGATCGCCTCCGAGGGTCGCACCGCCACGTTCGAGGCCGGGACCCCCGTGACCGAGGAGGGCTCCAGCGTCAAGGGCTGGGCGTCCTTCGCGCCGAACGGGGTCTGCTTCTACGTCATCCTCGAGGGCGCTGCCGACGTCGAGGTGCACGGCGAGCACCGCGTCACCCTGGGCGCGGGCCAGTACTTCGGGGAGACCGCGCTCATCGACGGGCTGCCGCGGTCTGCCACGGTCGTCGCCGGTCCCGAGGGCATGACGGCGTTCGCGCTGACCGCCTTCGACTTCGCGCCGATCCTCGAGCAGAACCCGCCCGTGGCCCTGGCCCTGCTCAAGGTGCTGGCCGCCCGCCTCCGCGCGGCAGAGGCCCGCGCCTAGCGCCTGTCGGGGTGGTTCAGGATCTGCTCGCGCACCGCGCGGTGCAGCACCTTGCCGATCAGTGACCGCGGCAGCTCGTCCACGATGAACACCTGACGGGGAACCTTGTATCCCGTCAGGTGGACGCGCGTGGCGGCGCGCACCTCCTCGGGATCGAGCCTCAGCCCCGGCTCGGTCACGATCGCCGCCACCACGCGCTCGCCACCCATGCCGTCGGGCAGGCCCACCGCGGCGGCGTCCAGCACGCCCGGCACCTGGCGGAGGGCCTCCTCCACCTGTGACGGGTAGACGTTGAAGCCGCCCGTGATGATGAGCTCCTTGATGCGGTCGATGACGGTGATGAAGCCGTCGTCGTCCATCGTGACGATGTCGCCGGTGCGCATCCAGCCGTCGGGAGACAGCACGGCGGCGGTGTCGTCGGGGCGGTTCCAGTAGCCGGAGAAGACCTGCGGTCCGCGGACCATGAGCTCGCCGGGATCGCCCGGCTCGCTGTCCGTCTCCGGGTCGAGGGGGTCCACGATGCGGACGTACGTCGAGGGGAAGGGCACGCCGATCGTGCCCGGTCGACGGGTCGGGGCGATCGGATTGCCGACACTCACGGGTGAGGTCTCGGTCATGCCGTAGCCCTCGACCAGCAGGCCGCCGGTCACGGCCTCCCAATGGTCGACGATGGTGGTGGGCAGCGACATGGCACCCGAGATGGCGAACCTGACCGAGCCCAGGTCCGCGCCCGCCTTGACGGCCGCATCGGCCAGGGCCTGGTACATCGGCGGCACGCCCGGCAGGAACGTCGCGGGGCGGCGCTTCATCGCCTCGAGCGTCTGCGCCGCGTCGAAGCGCGGGAACAGCACGAGCGTCGCGCCGATGCTGATGCCGAAGGTCAGGCACAGGGTGAGGCCGTAGGCGTGGAACAGGGGGAGGAGCGCGTAGACGACCTCCTCGCCGTCGGAGAGCCCCGGCACCCAGGCGCGGCCCTGCGCGGCGTTGGCCCGCAGGTTCCGGTGCGTGAGCATGGCGCCCTTGGGGACGCCAGTGGTTCCGCCGGTGTACTGGAGGGCGGCGATGTCGTCGGCCGAGGGGCGTGGATGATCGCTGCCGATCGGGGTGGCCGCCGCCACCGTCGCGTCCCACGAGGGCGTGCCCGGCACCTTGGCCGTCATGGCCGCCCGCGTGGCCCGAGCCTTCGCCACCGGGAGCCGGAGGGCCACTCTCTTGCCGATCGGCAGGGCGCGGGTGAGGTTGACGGCGAGGATCGTCTCGAGGGCGGTGGATTCCGCGACCTCGGCCAGGGCGGGCACGGTCATGTCCCACGCGATCGCGATCCTGGCCCCGTGGTCGGCGAACTGGGTGCCGAGCTCCTCGGTCGTGTAGAGCGGGTTGTGCTCGACCACGATGGCCCCGAGTCTCAGGACCGCGTAGAACGCGACCACATGCTGGGGGCAGTTCGGCAGGACGAGCGCCACGCGGTCGCCCTTCTGCACCCCGAGCTCATGGAGGGCCCCGGCCGCACGCGCGACGGCGGCGTCGAGCCCCGAGTACGTCGTGACCTTGCCGTAGAAGTCCAGGGCGGGCCTGTCAGAGAAGCGATCGACGGCGTCGTCGAGCAGGTCGCAGAGCGTCTCGTCCGTGGGCTCGATGTCCCACGGCACGCCCGGTGCGTACTGCGTGTGCCAGGGACGGGTGCTCAGATCTGACACGGGTGGCCTCCTCGGGTGATGCGACCCCAGCCTGACACAGGGGTCCGCATCGTCTCCTCCCACGATCGTCGGCTTCCCCTCTCCTCCCGCGGCACCTACCATCGGGCAGTGACGACCATTGCCGCAGTCCATGGCGCAGTAGGGCCCTTCTCCTACGCTCAGGAGGACATCACGGCGGCCTTCTCCGCGGTCGTGTCGCCGGACGGCGCGCATCACCAGGTGATCGAGCGGATCCACCGCGCCACCGGCGTGGAGCGCCGTCACCTGGCCATCCCCCTCGACGCGTATCTCGGCCTGGCGGACTTCGGGGCGGCCAACGACACCTTCATCCGGGTGGGCCTCGATCTCGCGCAGGAGGCCATCGCCGGGGCACTCGAGACCGCGGGGATCGACCCCGCCGAGATCGACCTGGTCATGTCGACGTCGGTCACGGGGATCGCCGCACCCTCCCTGGACGCCCTGCTGGTCGCTCGCCTCGGGCTGCGCCCCGACGTCAAGCGCATCCCGGTGTTCGGGCTGGGCTGCGTGGCCGGTGCGGCCGGCATCGCCCGACTGCACGACTACCTCGTGGGCCATCCGGACGACGTCGCTGTCCTCGTGTCGGTCGAGCTGTGCTCGCTCACGGTCCAGCGTGACGACGCATCGATGCCCAACATCGTGGCCAGCGGCCTGTTCGGCGACGGCGCGGCCGCCGTCGTCATGGTCGGCAGCCGCCGTGCCGCGCGGATGGGCCTGAGCGGTCCGACGGTCATGGCGTCCCGCAGCCGGATGTACCCGGACACCACGCGCACGATGGGCTGGGACATCGGCGCGAGCGGCTTCCGCATCGTCCTGTCCGCGGGAGTGCCCGAGGTGGTCACCCGGTATCTCGGTGACGACGTCGCGGACTTCCTGGGCGACCACGACCTCAAGCCGTCGGACATCGGGAGGTGGGTGGCGCACCCCGGGGGACCGCGGGTGCTGGAGGCGATGGAGTCCGCCCTCGACCTCCACGACGGACAGCTCGACGTCACCTGGCGCTCGCTGGCCAGCATCGGCAACCTGTCGTCCGCGTCGGTGCTCCACGTCCTCCGAGACACGCTCGAGGGCCGCGGCGTCGGCCGGCCGGACGAGGGGTCGCCGGGCATGGTGATGGCGATGGGGCCGGGCTTCTGCGCCGAGCTGGTGCTGGTGCAGTGGTGAGTCGATGACGGGGTTCGTCGCCTTCACGGTCCTGGTCGTCCTGGTCGCCCTCGAACGCGGTGCGGAGCTCGTCGTCTCGCGCCGCAATCTCCAGTGGAGCAGGGAGCACGGCGGAGTGGAGTACGGCCACTCGCACTACCCGTTCATGGTGGCCCTCCATGCGTTCCTGCTGATCGGGTGCCTCGTCGAGGTGTGGGTGTGGCAGCGCCCGCTCATCCCCGCGCTGTCGATCGTCATGCTCGTCCTCGTCCTCGCGTCGCAGGGACTTCGATGGTGGTGCATCACCACTCTCGGCAGGCGGTGGAACACGCTCGTCGTGATCGTGCCCGGCATGCCCCGGGTGACCGGCGGCCCCTATCGGTGGCTGAGCCACCCCAACTACGTCGCGGTCGTCATCGAGGGCATCGCGCTGCCCATGGTGGGCTTCGCGTGGGTCACCGCCGTGGTGTTCACCGTGCTGAACATCCCGCTCCTGGTCGTGCGGCTGCGCGTCGAGAACGCCGCGCTTGCGACGCTGCCGTGATCGACCTGCTGGTCGTGGGCGGCGGACCCGTCGGCCTCGCCACTGCGGTGGGCGCACGGCTCGCCGGGCTCGAGGTCGCCGTGGTGGAGCCCCGCGGGGGTCCGATCGACAAGGCCTGCGGCGAGGGGCTGATGCCCGATGCGCTGGCCCGGCTCAGCCGGCTCGGCATCGATCCCGCGGGCGTCGACTTCCACGGGATCCGCTACCTGCGAGACGGGTGGCAGGCGGAGGCTCGCTTCTCCCACGGCCCGGGACGCGGGGTGCGCAGGACCGAGCTGCACGCGGCTCTCGAGGGGCGCGCCCGCGAACTCGGGGTGGCGGTGATCGACGGCCGAGTCGACGACATCGCCCAGGACGCCGACGGGATCGAGGCGGCGGGCATCCGGGCCCGCTACCTCGTGGGAGCCGACGGCCTCCACTCCACGGTGCGGCGCCTGCTCGGCCTCGAGACGGCCGCCCGGGGGCGCCCGCGCTTCGGGATCCGGCAGCACTTCGCGGTCGCGCCGTGGACCGACCTCGTCGAGGTGCACTGGCTGGCGGACTGCGAGGTGTACGTCACTCCGGTCTCCGGGGGCTCGGTCGGGGTCGCCGTGCTGGGCGCAGCGCCGTTGAGCCTCGATCACGCCGTGGACCGGCTGCCCCTCCTGGCGGCCCGCCTGTCCGGGGCGCAGCCGTCGAGCCAGCGGCGAGGGGCCGGACCCCTGCGACAGTCGACGACGGCGCGGACTCGCGGGCGGGCGCTCCTGGTGGGCGATGCCGCCGGATACGTCGATGCCCTCACCGGGGAGGGGCTGCGGGTCGGATTCGCCGAGGCGGAGGCGGTCGTCCGCGCAGTGCTCGCGGAGGACCCCCAGCGCTACGAGGCCCAGTGGGGCGCGATCACTCGCTCCTATCGCTGGCTGACGAACGGGCTGCTCTGGACCGGCTCCCAGCCGCGCCTGCGCCCGATGATCGTTCCCGCGGCGCAGCGACTGCCCTTCGCCTTCCGCAGGATCGTCGACTCGCTCGCATCCTGACGCGAGCGCCGCGGCGCGTGCGCAGTCGGCGTCACAGCGCCGGCGAGGCGATGAGCGCGACGACGTCCAGGACGACCACGCCCAGCAGGGCGAGGAACATCGCGCGCGGGCGGATGCTGCCCAGGACGAGTGCCGCGGCGAAGCCTGCCACCAGGACCGCGCTCGTCCAGGGGCTGCTCGTCCAGGTCACCGCCACGAGGATCGCCGTTCCCACGGCGAGCAGCAGCCAGCACAGCAGGGTGGAGCGCCGCCGCCCCAGGCGGACGGCCAGGCCGCCGAGGCCCGTCTCACGGTCCGACTCGAGGTCGGGGAGGGCGTTCGCGAGGTGGGCGCTGGTGGCGACGATCGCGAACACGGCGACCGTCCACCAGGGGGGTGCGCTGCCGTCGAGGCCGACGTACAGGAAGGCCGGCATGGCGCCGAAGGCGAGGGCATAGGGCAGCCAGGACCATGCGGTGCGCGAGAGCGCCACGTTGTAGAGCCACGCCATCGCCAGGAAGAACACGTGGAACGAGCCGCCGATCGGGCCGGCCGCGACCCAGCTCAGCAGGCACGACACGACCAGGGCGATCCAGGCCGCCACCCACAGGGCGGACCGTCCCACGGTGCCCGACACCGTCGGCTTGCCCTGACGTCCGGCCTCGCGGTCGAGTGCCGCGTCGAAGGCGTCGTTGCTCCATCCGACGGACAGCTGGCCCACCAGCACCGAGGTGAGGACGAGGACCAGGGGACCGCCACGCCACCCGATGCTCCACGCGAAGACGGTCATGATCAGGGTCACCACGACGGTGGGCGCTGCGTGCGCAGCGATCACGTAGCCACGAAGCGTCCCCATGCGCGGAACGTACAGCGCCGGAGGTGCCCACGGCACGACCGTGCTGGATCACGCGAGCCGGGGTAGCCTGCTCAATGGCGTGAGCCTCACGCCACCATCCCCGAGGAGCCTGCAGATGGGAATGTTCTCCCGTGCAGCCTCCCTCGCTGCGGTGCCGGTCAAGACGGGCGCGCGCTTCGCGGGCGCGGCGACCGCCACGGCCTTCGGTGCCGACAAGGACACCGCGTACGGCAACGCCCTCTCCTCCTCGATCGAGTCGCTCACGACCGCCCTGGCCAAGGCCCGAGGTCCCGCGCTCAAGTTCGGGCAGATCCTCGCGCTGTTCTCCTCGACGCTGCCGCCCGAGCAGGCCGCGCAGCTGGCCTCCCTCGGTCGCCTCTACGAGAACGCCGAGCCGCGGCCGTGGGCGAAGGTGGCCCCGCTCGTGGTGGGACTTCCCGCCGGGACGCACATCGATCCCGACGCCATCGCCGCGGCCAGCCTGGGGCAGGTCCACACCGGCACCTGGCCGGACGGGACTCCCGTCGCCGTGAAGATCCAGTACCCGGATGCGCACCGCATCGTT
The DNA here is from genome assembly GCA_963700255.1 of uncultured bacterium. Lineage (GTDB taxonomy): Bacteria > Actinomycetota > Actinomycetes > S36-B12 > S36-B12 > UBA10649. The sequence continues at coordinate 143,455 of CAVOWW010000018.1, forward strand.
CGGGCCGACATGCTCCAGCTGCGCACGTTCATCCCGCTCATCCACCGCCTGTTCCCGACCCTCGACGTGAAGTCCCTGCTGGACGAGCACGCGGAGCGGCTCTGGGAGGAACTCGACTACACCCGTGAGGCGCGCTGGCAGACGACGTTCCGGGACGCCTGGGCCAGCGCCCGCCCCGGCGTGGTAACGATCCCGCGGGTCCTGCACGCCTCGCCCACCCTGCTCGTCACCGAATGGCTGCCGGGCATCCCCTACGCAGGTCTCGCGGACGCGCCGGTCGAGCAGCGCGATGCGGCCGGCCGCCTGCTCGCCCGCTTCACGCTGTGGTCCGCCCATCTGGTCGGTGCCGTGCATGCTGACCCGCATCCGGGCAACTACCGGCTGCTCGACGACGGCACGCTGGGCGTGCTCGACTTCGGCTCGGTCGGCCATCCGGCGGGGGCGTTCACCGACCTGTTCGTCCGGACGTTCGAGTTCGCGGCAGCCGGCGACCTCGAGGGGCTCCGCCAGATGTGGCTCGACGCCGGCATGCTCGTGGAGTCCACCACCGCCGAGGAGCTCGTCGAGCTGCTCGCCATCGACCTCACGCCGTACTACGAGGATGAGTTCCGCTTCTCCTCGGAGTGGATGACCGGCCGCGCAGACGGCTGGGCCGACCCTGCCGCATCCATGCAGAACGTCGGGAAGCTGACCTTCCCGCCCGGGCTCCTGCTGGAGCATCGGGCCGTCACCGGCATGCTGGCGCTGATGACCAGCATCGATGCCACCGTCGACTTCCGCGCCGTCCTCGACGGCGCACTCGACCCGCGCTGACGGGTTCCTCCTGCACCCGCGTCCGCGCGGATCCGCACTTGATGAAAGGCTGAGGACGTGGGTGGACGCATTGTCATCGTCGGGTCGGGGGAGACCGCTCCGACCATGGTCAAGGTGCACCGGGCGCTGATCGAGCAGGCCGGCGCCGGTGCCGGTGCGATGCTCGACACCCCGTTCGGGTTCCAGGCCAACGCGGACGACCTCACCGAGAAGGTCCTCGAGTACTTCGCCGACTCCGTGGGCGCCCGACTCGAGGTGGCGCGCTGGCGACGTCGTGACGAGCCCGTCGCCGACCGCGAGCGGTCCCTTGCCCTGCTGCAGCGATCATCCTTCGTCTTCGCCGGCCCCGGGAGCCCGACCTACGCCCTTCGGCAGTGGATGGACACCCCGGTGCCCAGGGCGCTCGTCGACGTGGTCGGCCGGGGCGGCACCGTGGTGCTGGGCAGCGCGGCAGCGGTGACGGTGGGCAGCTACGCGGTCCCGGTGTACGAGATCTACAAGGTCGGCGAGGATCCGAGCTGGTCTCCCGGACTGGACCTCCTCGGTCAGCTGACCGGCATCTCGGCAGCGGTGATCCCGCACTTCGACAACCGTGAGGGCGGCCGCCACGACACGCGGTACTGCTACCTCGGCTCCCAGCGGCTCGATGCCATGGAGGCAGACCTGCCGGTCGACGTCGGCGTCCTCGGCGTCGACGAGCACACCGCCGTCGTCGTCGACATGGCTGATGGCACAGCCACCGTCCACGGCGCCGGCGTCATGACACTGCGCCACCGCGGCGTGAGCGAGGTCGTGCCGGCGGGCGACTCCATCTCGCTGCCCGACCTGTCCGCCCTCCTGAAGGGGGCAGCCACGGGCCACGTCACGACGGTGCATGCCGTCCCCGTCGCCGCCGAGGCCGATGCGCCAGACGGCGCGCCCACCTCGCTGCGGGCGACCGCCGTCGCGCTCCGGCAGCAGTTCGATGACTGCCTCGCCGGGGCGGACGCGGATGGCGCCCTGGCTGCGTGCCTGGACCTCGAGGATGCGATCCACGCCTGGTCGGCGGACACCCTCCAGAGCGACGACATCGACGTGGCGCGCCAGTCGCTCCGATCGATGATGGTCGCGCTCGCCGGGTCTGCGGTCCTCGGACTCCGCGACCCGCGCTCGATCCTCGCGCCCGTGGTCGACGTCGCGCTGGAGGCCCGGCTGCGGGCACGTGCGGCGAAGGACTACGCGATGAGCGACGTGATCCGCGACGGCCTCGCCGCGGCGGGGATCGAGGTCAGGGACACCCCCGAGGGCATGGACTGGAGCATCGCGCATGAGTAGCACGGACATCCGGGTCGGGTTGCTGGCCTACGGCGCGATCGGGCACGAGCACAACCTCGCGGTCCAGGCGACGCCGGGACTGGTCCTGGCCGCCGTCTGCGACACGAATCCCGATCGGATCGCGTCGGCGCTCGAGCTCGCTCCGGACGCGATCGCGTTCGATGATGCCTCGGCGATGCTCGACTCCGGGCTGATCGACCTGGTCATCGTGTCGACGCCGCCCGACAGCCACTACGAGTGGGCGAAGGCGGCCCTCTCTCGTGGCATCCACGTCATCCTCGAGAAGCCCATGGCCCTCACCGCCGACCAGTGCGACGAGCTGCTGGGTCTCGCTGCCGCGTCCGGGCTCCTCCTCGTCGTGTACCAGAACCGCCGCTACGACGCCGACTTCGTGACGATGGCCGGGCTGATCGGGTCCGGGGCCATCGGCGAGGTGTTCCAGTACGACTCGTTCGTGGGCGGGTTCAGCCGGCCGTGCGACTACTGGCACTCCGATGCCGCGGTGTCGGGCGGGGCGATCTTCGACTGGGGCAGTCACTACCTCGACCAGGTGCTCACCGTGATGCCTGGCTCGGTGGCCCATGTCAGCGGCCAGAACCACAAGCGGCGGTGGCTGCATGCGACGAACGCGGACCACGCGCAGGTCACCGTCACGTTCGCCGACGGCACGCAGGCCACGTTCGTGAACTCGGACCTCGCCGCAGCGCGGAAGCCGAAGTTCTACGTGCTGGGCACCCAGGGCGCCATCGTCGGCGACTGGGACCCGGCGGGCGAGCCGGCCGTCGCCGACCTGCCCGCGATCCTGACGCTGTTCCGCGAGGACGGCACGCGCGAGGTCGTCACCCTCCTCGAGGTCGAGCCGCACTCGTTCCATCGCTCGGTCGCGGCGCACCTGCTCGAGGGCGTGCCGATGCCCATCACCGCCCAGCAGTCGCGGGACGTGGTCGCGCTGATGGAGGCGGCAGAGGCATCGGCCCGGGACAACGCCATGCCCGTCACCCCCCGACTCCTGCGGGCATGACGGTCCGCTGGGGATTCATCGGCGCCGGCTGGATCGCGCAGCAGGCGATGGCCCCGGCGGTCCATGCCGCGGGCAGCGCGGTGCTGCACGCGGTGGCCAGTCGCGACGCGGGGCGGTCCGGCGCCCTGCAGCCGACGGTCGTGCGGGGGACGTACGACGAGCTCATCGACGACCCGGATGTCGACGCGGTCTACGTCTGCCTGGCCAACCACCAGCACGAGGAGTGGGTCGTCCGCGCGCTGAATGCGGGCAAGCACGTGCTGTGCGAGAAGCCGCTCGCCGTCGACGCTGCCCAGGCGGAGCGCATGGTCGCCGCGGCGCATGGGGCCGACCGGCTCCTCGTGGAGGCGGTGTGGTGCCGCTGGCACCCGAGGTTCCGACGGCTGGCCGCGCTGGCGAGCACGGGCGGACTCGGCGACCTGCTGTCCATCGACAGCGCCTTCACGTTCCCGGCGGAGCTCGAGGGCAACTACCGTGCCGATCCATCTCTCGGGGGAGGGGCGCTGCTCGACGTCGGCGGCTACCAGGCGCATGCCTGGCTCGCGATGACGCGTTCCGCGGTCGAGGTACGACTGGATCGCGTGGAGCAGAGCCTCGGTCCCACGGGGGTCGACCTCACCACCCGGGTGGCGGCAGCCCTCGATGGACGCACTCGGGCGACGGCCGTCGCCTCGTTCGCAATGCCCGAGCACCAGTTCCTCGTCGTCACCGGCACGCAGGCCCAGGCGCGCATGGGAGCAGGCGCGGCCTTCACCGCGTGGCGGGAGCCGACGACCCTCCTGGTGGGCGACCACGTGGAGTCGTTCGCGCCGGTGGACGCGTACCAGCTCATGGTGGAGGCGGTCAGCGCCCGCATCGAAGGCGAGGACGCGTGGTGCGTTCCCGTCGTCGAGTCGCTGCTCGTGGCCGGCATCCTCGCGGACGTGGCCGCCGCAGCCTGACGCCCCTGAGCAGGGTCACCCGGTCGGCAGCTCGTCGAACAGCCGCCGGCCCTCCGCCTCGCTCACCCGGAGGCCGAGCTCAGCGCCGAGCAGGTCCCGCAGCTGGGCGGCACTGCCGATGCTGGTCGTCGTGGTCCCTTCGGCGCGGATGACCCAGTAGTCGCGATTGCGCAGGGAACGGATCTCGTCATCGAGGATCAGGGAGGCCACGAGGTTGTTGACGAACGTGGCCTCGGGATGCCGATGCGAGTAGAAGTGGCCGAGCTCGCAGTCGGACTGCCCGTATCGCACGAGGTCGAAGCGGTAGAGGGAGTAGCGGTCGCCGTCGACGAGCGACTGCATGTGGAACTCGCCCGGTCGAGCCTCGTGGACGCGGAATCGCGCGTCGTCGTCATCGTCTGAGGCATCGTCGTCAGAGCCATCCGGCATGGGGACGGGGGTGGGGGGACCCAGCGGGCCGAAGCCGACGTCGGCCACGTAGCTGCGCCCGTCCAGCTCGACCAGTGTCACGCGATGCGTCAGTCCGGGATGGATGTCCTGGTTGTGGATCACGCGTGCCAGCTGGATACGCGCATCGAAGCCCAGCTCGCGCAGCACCTCGAACAGCAGTCCGTTCTGCTCGAAGCAGTACCCGCCGCGACGACGCACGACGATGCGGTCGAGGAGGCTGTCGGCGTCGAGGGGGAGGTCGTCGCCCAGTCGCGGTCCGACGCTGCTGAACGGCAGGGTCGCGACGTGCCTCCGGGTGATCTGCGCGAGGAGCGGGAGGCTCGGCGCAGCGGGCTCGACATCGAGAGCGTCCAGGTAGCGCTGCACGAGGGTCACCCGACGACGATAGAGCGTGCCCGCGGGTGGTGACGCGGCTCGGTCCTCGGCAGGGGATGCTGGGCTCATGGACGTGGCATCGGACGACCCCGCGGGATCCCCTGCGCGCACCGCGGGGCGGTGGGCGCTGGCGCTGGTGCTTGTGGTGGCCGGGGTCGGCCACTTCATGAGCACGGAGGCCTTCACCGCTCAGGTGCCCACCTGGCTGCCGCAGCCCGAGGCGGTCGTCTACGTGTCCGGGGTCGTCGAGCTCGCCCTGGCCGCAGCGCTGCTGCTGGCCAGGCGGCACCGCGCAGCCGTGGGCTGGGTGGTGGCGGCCTTCTTCGTCGTGGTCTTCCCGGGGAACATCTCCCAGCTGATCACCCAGACCGATGCCTTCGGCCTCGACACCGACCTTGCGCGCGCGGTCCGACTCCTCTTCCAGCCCGTGCTCGTCGCGTGGGCGCTCTGGTCGACGGGCGCCTGGCGGGCATGGCGGGCGCGGCGTGCAAGGCTGGCCGCGTGAAGCTCGCGGTCGTCGGCGGTGGCTCGACCTACACGCCCGAACTCGTCGACGGCCTGGGTCGGCTGGCCGGTGAGCTGACCATCGACGAGCTGGTCCTCCTGGATCCCGATGCCGAGCGGCTCGCCGTCGTGGGGGCGTTCGCCGATCGGCTCCTCCGACACGCCGGATCGGCCACGCGGCTCGTCACCACGAGCGACCGCGACGAGGCCATCGACGGCGCCTCCGCGGTGCTCCTGCAGTTCCGCGTCGGTGGCCAGCAGGCGCGAGCCCAGGATGAGGCGTTCCCCCTCGACTGCGGCTGCGTGGGGCAGGAGACGACGGGCGCGGGCGGCCTGGCCAAGGCGATGCGCACCGTCCCCGTGGCCCTCGATCTCGCCCGCGCTGTGTCCCGGCGGGCGGCGCCCGATGCCTGGATCGTCGACTTCACCAATCCCGTGGGTATCGTCACCCGGGCACTGCTGGACGACGGTCACCGTGCCATCGGCCTGTGCAACGTGGCGATCGGGTTCCAGCGCCTGCTGGCCGGGTGGCTCGGCACCGACCCGGCCAGGGTCGAGCTCGACCACGTGGGCCTGAATCACCTGACGTGGATCCGTGGTGTGCGCGTCGGGGGCGTCGAGCAGCTGCCCCGCCTCATCGACGAGCACGGCCCCGAGCTGGCAGCCAGGCTCGAGCTGCCGGTGGAGGTGATCCGCGAGCTTCGGATGATCCCGTCGTACTACCTGCGCTACTACTACGCCCACGATGAGGTCGTGGCTGAGCTGCGGCGGGACGGCACCCGGGCGGAAGCAGTCCAGCGCATCGAGGCCGAGCTGCTCGAGCTCTACCGCGATCCCGCGTTGGTGACGAAGCCAGCGCTCCTCGAGCAGAGGGGCGGTGCCTACTACTCGGAGGCGGCCGTGGCCCTGCTCGCCTCGCTGCTGGGCCGGTCACCGGGGGTGCCGCACGTGGCCAATGTCCGCAATGCAGGGACGCTCGGCTTCCTTCCGGACGACGCCGTCATCGAGACGACCTGCGACGTGACGCCCGACGGCGCACGTCCACGGCCGGTCCTGCCGTTGGAGCCGCTGCTGGCGGGCCTGGTCGCGCACGTCAGCGCGTACGAGGAGCTCGCGCTGGCTGCCGCGATCCAGGGCGGGCGGGACCGGATCGTCACCGCGCTGCTCTCCCATCCGCTCGTCGGCCAGTGGGACGTCGCGAACCGGCTGGCGGACGACCTGATCGCCCGCAACCGGGAGTACCTGCCGTGGGCGTGACGGCCGCCGATGCTGGGGACGTCCTCGTCGCGGTCGACGGCGGGGGCAGCAAGACCGATGTGGCGATCGTGAGCCGTGCTCATGGCGAGGTGCTGGGCCGGCACCGCGGCCCCGGCTGCTCCCAGCACGACCTCGGGCCCGAGGCAGCCGTGCACGTCGTCGACGACTGCGTCATGACGGCGCTGCGGGCAGCGGCGGTGGATGCCGAGCGGGTCGTCCACGCCGGCTGCTACCTCACCGCGATCGACCTGCCGGACGAGCAGGCGATCATGACGTCGCTGCTCTCCCGGACGTCGTGGGGCGCGCGATCCCTGGTCGTCGAGAACGACCTGTTCGCGCTCCTTCGTGCGGGCACCGCAGAGCGGCCGGCGGCCGTCGTCGTCTGCGGCACGGGGATCAACGGGCTGGCGGTCGCGGCCGATGGGGAGACCGCCCGCATCGTCGCCCTGGGCAGGTCCTCGGGGGACTGGGGCGGCGGGGTCGACATCGCGGAGGCGGCGCTGTGGAGCGCGGCGCGCGCCGAGGACGGGCGAGGTGAGCCGACGGGCCTGCGCGACGCGGTCCTGCGCTGGGCGGGGGCCGCATCCATGGACGACGTGTCCGTCCAGGTGCATCGAGGTCGACTCGACCCCGCGGCCTGGAGCGATCACGTGCCCGAGGTCTTCGCGCTGGCGGCCGCCGGTGATCGTGTCGCCCGCGGCCTCGTCGAGAGGCAGGGGCGCGAGATCGGGCTGATCGCCGCCGCGCTGATCGAGCGCCTGCACCTCCAGCACCGGGCCGTTCCCGTCGTCCTCGGCGGCGGCATCGCCGCCAGCGGCGATGCGACCCTCCTGGCAGCTGCGGCCGAGGTGGTCGCCGAACGCGTTCCCGCGGCCCGGCTCACCCTCGTCAGGGATGCCCCCATCGTCGGCGCGATCCTGCTGGCCCGCGAACAGGCAGAGGTGGGACGGGCCAACGGCCCGCCCCACCTCTGATTGCCGATGTGCTGGTGCGACTACTCCGCGAGGAGCGCGTTCACGTCGACGTCCGGCGGCAGGATGACGGCGTCGATGGCGTGGATGACGCCGTTCGACGTCTCGACGTCCGCCTGGATGACCTTGGCACCGTTCACGGTGACGCCGTCTGCGGTCGACAGGGCCACGGTCTGACCCTCGACCGTCGGGACGTCGCCGTCCGTGACGTCAGCAGCCATGACCTTGCCGGCCACCACGTGGTAGGTCAGGATCTTGGTGAGGGCGTCCTTGTTCTCCGGCAGGAGGAGGGCGTCGAGGACGCCGGCCGGCAGAGCCGCGAAGGCGTCATCGGTCGGTGCGAAGACCGTGAACGGACCCTCGCCCTGCAGGGTCTCGACGAGCCCGGCGGCGGTCACGGCTGCCGTGAGGGTGGCGAAGCCGTCCGTGGTGCTGGCGACCTCGATGATGTCACCGGCCATGGGGGCCTCGGATGCCATCGAGGGCTCGGCTGCCGCGGCGGACTCGGAGGCCGCCGGGGTTGCCGCAGTGTCGTCGGTCGAGCTGCTGCAGGCAGCGAGCGTGAGGGCTGCGGCTACTGCCACGGCCGCGATGGTGAGCTTCTTCATTGCTGGATCTCCCTGAAGTCGGTTGGGCTGTCTTTTCGACGTTAACCCGGCTTCGGCAGACGCGCATTCTGAGATCACGGTCGCGGAGTGTGACGTGATCGGCGCCGACGTCCTACGACGTGGGCATGCAGCTCCAGCAGAGCCCGGAGGCGTCCGTTCGGTGGATCGGTCCGCGGCACGCACGGCATCGATCACGATCGGTGAGGCCCATCGGTTCGCGACGCTCGTCGTCGAGCAGGGCAAGGCAGGACAGGGAAGGGGTGTACATCTGTGGTTCTCCTCTTCGGCGCATGCCGCTTGAGTGCGGTTGCGCCACGGTGGTCTTGGTGGCCCGCCTCGCTCAGGAGCTGCCCTCTAGGGGGCGCTCACCGTGCCGGGCGGTGTCCATCGGCGCGGCCATGGGCGGCCTACGCGTGAGACGAAGGTAACACGGCCTCGGGTGGCCCGCCTAATCGTGGAGCCCGGTCAATGACCGAAACGGAGCCGATGTGATCCCCTCATCGGTGCCGAGGAGCAGCCGGATTGGGCCGATAGTTGAGAGAGAAGGGAGGGCATCATGCGTTGGGCAGTGCCGGCGGTCGTGGGTGTCGCGGTGGCGTCGCTCGCTGCCCTGATGACTGCTGGCGGACCTGGCCCGGTGCCCGTCGTGAGCCCCGAGCTCGGACCTGTCGGGATGGCGTCGTCGAACTCGTCCCCGTCCCTCGCGACTGAGCCGATCTCGGTGTCCGCGGTGCAGGCCGCCACGGTGGCGGGACCGACCCTGGTCTTCGGCTCCTTCAACGTCTGCAAGGTCTCGTGCGCGCCCCCGGCCCCGTCATGGGACGTGCGCCGTGACCGGGTCGCCCGCGTGATCGCCGAGACCGGAGCAGACGTCATCGGTGTGCAGGAGGCCACCAACAACGCGACGTCGACCGCCAGGACGCAGGCCGAGGACATCGCCGCCATCGTCGCCCCTGCGGGCTACCGGACGCCGGTCTACCCGATCGAGGCGAACGAGTGCCGTCGACCCCGCGACAGCAGGGGTCAGCTGGCGGGCCCGTCACCCTGCGACAACACCGCGATGCTCCTGTTCAAGGATGCGACCATCGACCAGGTCATGCTCGCAGGCGGCCAGCCGTCCGCGGGCGTCATCCTGACCTCGACGATCACGCCGTCGGCGGACCCGATGTCTGCGATGCGCTCCGTCGCGTGGGCGTACCTCCAGGGCGCCAACGGCACCGTGCCCTTCCTTGCGGTCAGCATGCACACGGATTCGGCGAAGACGCCTGAGGCCGAGGCGTCCCGGGTCGCGATCGCGAGCACCCTCGATGCCTGGGCGCAGGGGTGGAACGCGGCTCGCGGCATGGTCGGAGCTCCCGTCGTCCTCATGGCTGACTTGAACTCGTATGCGAAGCGGCAGCCGAACGGCGCACAGAAGGTGCTGGTCGATGCGGGCTGGACCGACGCCGCCACCGCGCCCGTCAAGCGCAACGTGCAGTTCTCGACGATCAACTACAACCCGCTGCTCGGCGTCAACGAGCAGGGCTTCCCGGCCCGGCCCTACGAGTTCCGCACCAGCAAGAAGAATCCCGTGCTCAATGCCACGCGAGTCGACTACGTCATGGCGAAGGGCGTCGGAGTCCTGCCGCTCGACTACGAGGTCGTCATCCGCCTCAACCCGGACGGCACCTTCTCCGCTGACTACCAGGCATCGGACCACCAGATGGTGCGCACGACGCTGTCCTTCCCGCCCCGCTAGGTGGAGGTCATCACCACGACGGTGATGGAGATCGCCGCGAACGCCAGGATGACGACAGCGAGCCCGAGGGCGAACAGCTTGTAGCGTCGATCGTGCGCTGCCTGGTCGTCATCGGGCGGTGCCGCTGCACCGCCGGGGTCGTCGCTCATGAGCGCTCCTCCGCGTCAACGAGATCGTAGCCAGTGCCGATGGCCGTCGCCCGGGACAGCGGTTATGGTCGGAGGCCTACCCCCTCAGGAGGATCCCGTGGAGTACACGCACCTGGGCCGCACCGGCCTGCTGGTCAGCCGAGTCTGCCTCGGAACGATGAACTTCGGGCCGGTCACGAGTCGCGAGGACTCCTACGGCGTGATGGACCACGCGCACGAGGCCGGCATCAACTTCTTCGACAGCGCCAACGTGTACGGCTGGGGGGAGAGCAAGGGCCTCACGGAGACCATCATCGGCGAGTGGTTCGCCCAGGGGGGTGGGCGACGCGAGCGGACGGTGCTGGCCACCAAGCTCTACGGCGACATGGGCGACTGGCCCAACGACGGCAAGCTCTCGGCGCTCAACATCCGTCGCGCGTGCGACGCCTCGCTGCGCCGCATGCAGACCGACTACATCGACCTCTACCAGATGCATCACATCGATCGCGAGACGCCGTGGGACGAGATCTGGGAGGCGATGGACCTGCTGCGCCAGCAGGGCAAGATCCTGTACGTCGGGTCCTCCAACTTCGCCGGCTGGCATCTCGCGCAGGGCCAGGAGGCCGCCCGTCGGAGGGGTCAGCTCGGGCTGGTGAGCGAGCAGTCGATCTACAACCTGGTCGAGCGCACCGTCGAGCTCGAGGTGCTGCCGGCCGCCCAGGCGTACGGGATCGGCATCATCCCGTGGTCGCCCCTCCACGGCGGGCTGCTCGGCGGCATCCTGCGCAAGCAGGCGGACGGGGACGTGCATCGAAGCGGCAGCGGTCGGGCGTCCGACACGCTCGACGAGCACCGGCCGGCGATCGAGGCGTGGGAGGCCTACTGCGCCGAGCGTGGCGAGGGACCGGGCGACGTCGCACTCGCCTGGCTCCTCCACCAGCCCGCAGTCACGGCACCGATCGTCGGACCGCGGAACAACGAGCAGCTCGACAGCGCGCTTCGTGCCCTCGATGTCTCCCTCGATGCCGACGCACTGGCGCGCATCGACGAGATCTTCCCGGGTCCAGGTGGCACCGCGCCCGAGGCCTACGCCTGGTGACGCAGGGGCAGCCACCGGGGCGAGCAACGGCCTTCGCCGTCGGCATTCCCGAGGCTGAGCTCGAGGATCTTCACGAACGGCTGCGCCGCACTCGATTCGCCGATGACTTCGCGAACGAGGACTGGAGCTATGGCGTCCCAGCCGACTACCTGCGGTCCCTCGTCGACTACTGGCTGACGGAGTTCGACTGGCGGCGGGTCGAGCGCGAGATCAACGCGGTGCCCGGCTTCCGGGTGGACATCGACGGTGTCCCCGTCCACTACCTGCACGTCCGGGGCACCGGCCCGGCGCCGATGCCGCTCATCCTCACGCACGGCTGGCCCTGGACGTTCTGGGACTTCCGCAAGGTGATCGGACCCCTCGCGGACCCCGCCGCGCACGGCGGCGACCCGGCCGACGCCTTCGACGTGGTCGTGCCGTCGCTGCCCGGCTTCGGCTTCTCCTCCCCGCTGCGACGCCCCGGCATGCACCCTGGCGCGATCGCCGACCTCTGGACGATCCTCATGACGCAGGTCCTCGGGTACGAGCGGTTCGCCGCCCAGGGAGGCGACTGGGGGGCGTTCGTCACCGCGTGGCTCGGTCATGCCCATGCCGATCGCGTTCTCGGCATCCATCAGTCGATGCCTGCCTTCATCAGCATCAGCTCGGGCAGCCTGACGGCCGCCGACTTCGCCGACGACGAGACGTCGAGGTTCGAGACGATGCGAGCGAAGTCGACGTCCATCGCCAGCCACCTCGCCGTCCACACCCACGATCCCCAGACGCTGGCATGGTCCCTCAACGACTCGCCCGCGGGCCTGCTGGCGTGGCTGGTGGAGCGACGGCGGTCCTGGAGCGACTGCGGCGGCGACGTGGAATCGCGGTTCAGCAAGGACGACCTGCTGACCACGGCGTCCCTCTACTGGTTCACCCAGACCATCCACACGTCGGCGAGGATGTATGCGGACACGCGGCGGTCGCGTCCGATGCCGGTGCACGATCGCGTTCCCGAGATCGAGGTGCCCACGGCGATCGCCGTCTTCCCGCAGGACGTGATCCAGTACCCGCGCGCGGTGGGGGAGCGGCACTCGAACCTCCAGCAGTGGAGCGTGATGCCGAGCGGTGGGCACTTCGCGCCGATGGAGGAGCCGGACCTGCTCGTCGACGATGTGCGCCGGTTCTTCCGGGGGCTGCGCTGATGGCCCACGTCGACGACCTCGTCCGCCTGATGGCCGACGGCGGAGTCGTCGTGCTGAGCGGGGCGGGCCTGTCGACGGAGTCGGGGATCCCCGACTACCGAGGTCCGAGCGGTGCGTCGCTGCGGCGTCACGCGCCGATGACGTACCAGGCCTTCGTGCGGGACCCAGTCGCGCGCCGGCGCTACTGGGCACGCAGCCACCTCGGCTGGCGCCACATGGCGCAGGCCCGACCGAACGCGGGCCACCTCGCAGTGGGGCAGCTGGAGCGCGAGGGAGCGGTCGTCGGGGTGATCACGCAGAACGTCGACGGGCTCCATCAGGCCGGCGGATCGACGTCGGTCATCGACCTGCACGGCCGACTCGACCGGGTCGTGTGCCTGTCGTGCGGAGCCCTCTCGGATCGGCATGCCCTCGATGACCGGCTGCGCGGTGCCAACCTCGACTGGCACGGGCAGGCACTGGCGATGAACCCCGACGGCGATGTCGACGTGGCCGATGCGCACCTGGACGCGTTCACTCTCGTCGACTGCGATGAGTGCGGCGGAGTCCTCAAGCCGGACGTCGTCTACTTCGGGGAGAACGTGCCCGGCCCGCGGGTCGCGCTGGCCTACTCGTGGGTCGAGACGGCGACCGCGCTCCTCGTCCTCGGCTCGTCGCTGCACGTGTTCTCGGGCCGGCGGTTCGTCGTGCGTGCCGCAGCAGTCGGCATACCGGTGGCGATCGTGAACCAGGGGCCGACGAGGGGGGACGACGTGGCGGCCGTGCGGCTCGACGCCCCGCTGGGGGTGACCCTGGAGGCCCTCGCCCGTCTCATCGTCCTCGGTCCGCGGATGGCCGGCGTCGCCACCGACTGAGGCAGGGGACAATGCGGCCATGTGGATCGACGAGTCCGACACGACGCAGCTCTCCCAGCGCCTGCGCGTGGGCCCTCGGGAGCTGCTCGAGTCGATCGGCGGTCCCTGGCAGGTCGTGGCGCGGTTCTCCGAGCACGAGATGGAGCGGCCGGGGACGCTGTTCGTCGGCCGGGCCGGACCGTCCGTCGGCATCCTCGTGACCGATGACCCTCGTCCCCGGGTGAGCGTCGGCATGGCGGTCGGGGAGTGGGTTGGCCCCGCGTCGCTGCTGTGGACGATCGCGGCACCCGTCGTGCGCCTGCTGGTCCCCGAGCACGATGCCGCCGATGCCGAGACCGACTCGATGCTGGACGAGCTGGGGGCCGCGGTCGACGCCGCCGCCCGGGCGAAGCGCCCGGCATTGGTCGTCTGCCGCTACTGCGGGGCCCTCGTGGCGCCGGAGCACGCCTCCGGTGAGGAGCTGTGCATGGCCTGCGCGACGTCAGTGTTCGGCGTCGTCTACTAGTCCGCGGCATCTCTGAGATACTCCGCGGCATGTCGCTTCTGGATCTCTTCCGCGTCGACGACCAGGTCGCGGTGGTCACTGGATCGGGCCGGGGGATCGGCCGGGCCATCGCCCTCGGCCTGGCCGATGCCGGTGCGGACGTCGTCATCACCAGCCGGCGGGCGCAGGAGGTGTCCGCCGTGGCCGAGGAGGTCCGCGCTCGGGGCCGTCGGGCGCTGGAGCTGCCGGGTGACCTCAAGTCACCGGGGATGCCCGAGCGCCTGGCCCAGGGCGCCATTGACGAGTTCGGCCGGCTCGACATCTGGGTCAACAACGCCGGCGGCACGGACGACGCCCATGTGCAGCCGCTCACGGTGACCACCGACGAGCAGATGCGGGACATGTTCGAGCTCAACCTCATGGCCGCGTTCGCCGGATCCCGGGAGGCCGCGCTCCGCATGACGCGGGGCGGGGCGATCGTCAACATCTCGTCGGGCGCGGGCATGCGCGCGGCCCCGAACACCGGGGCGTACGCCGCGTCGAAGGCGGCCCTGCTGAACCTCACGCAGACCCTGGCCGCCGAGCTCGCACCGGACGGGATCCGCGTCAACGCGATCTCGCCGGGGATGGTGCCCACGGAGTCGTTCTTCCGCGTGCTCCAGTTCACCGAGGACGACCTGGCGAAGCTGGCGGCGACGGTGCCGCTCGGACGCATGGGCACGCCCGAGGACATGGCCGCCGCGGTGCTGTACCTCGCCTCGCCGGCTGCCGGCTGGGTCACCGGGCAGAACCTCCTGATCGGCGGCGGGCGCGACGGCGGCAAGTCCGTCGAGCACCGCTGACGCGACGGGTCAGCGGTAGAGCTGGTCCAGCACCTCGATCACGCCGATGCCGGGGACAGGCCCGGTGACATGGTCGGCGTAGGCCTTGATCTCGTCGCGCGCATGGCCCATGACGACGGCCGTGCCCGCCCACTCCAGCATCTCGATGTCGTTCATGGCATCGCCGATGGCGAGCACCTCGCTGCTGTCGATGCCGAGGCGGGTGCACAGCTTCTGCAGCCCCGTGGCCTTCGTGACGCCCTTGATGCCGAGGTCGAGCCAGGCGACGTCGGTGACACCGAACGCGATCGAGTGCATGTCCAGGTGCTCGACCACAGGGCCGAGCCCCTCCGCGACGTGGTCGTCGCTGCGGACGATGAGGCGCACGACGGGATCGCGCGTGAGGTCCCCGAACGCCACCTCGCGGATGTCGAGGGACACGCCTCGGTCGACGAAGTGCCTGCTGGTCAGGAAGGCCCCCTCGGTCGTCTCGACGGCGAAGATGGCGTCGGGAAGCAGCGGGGCGATCTCCTGGAGCAGTTCCGTGGCATCGAAGGTCAGTGCCTCCACCACCGACGGGGGATCGACCGTGATGATCATCGCCCCGTTGCTCACGACGGCGTATCCGTGCAGGCCGGCGTCACGGGCGAGTGGGGCGGTCGTGGTCAGCGACCGGCCCGTCGCGGCCACGACGACGGCACCGAGGTCGGTGACGCGGGTGACGGCCTCCGCCACGCCGGGCGGGACCCCGCCGCTCTGCGGCGCCAGGGTTCCGTCGAGGTCGACGGCGATCAGGCGCGGCGCCAGGCCGGCGGGCAGGGGAGCATCAGGCATGGGCGGCGGCCGGCTGCGAGGTGGCTGCGTGGGCGCCGGCGCGTCGTCCGAAGATCGAGCCGGCGGCCAGGCTCATGCCGCTCGCGTACTCGTCGCCGTCCTGCGGCAGGTGCGCGGTGCAGGCGCCGGCCGCATACAGGCCCGGTACCGGGGTGCCGTCCGCGCGCAGTGCGCGACCGTCGGCATCGGTGACGAGCCCACCCAGCGACATCCAGTGGTAGTCGGACGTGGGAACGGAGATCTCGAACACCGCGTACGGGGCGGTGAGGACCTTCAGCCACTCGCCGCCCTTGTGGAACTGCGCGTCCTCTCCGAGGGCTACGTCGGCGTTGTACCGGTCGAGAGTGTCGGAGAGCGAGCCGGCCGGCACAGCGAGTGCTGCCTCCATCTCCTGAACGGTCTCGAACGCATCGATGAACGTGTGCGACCCGTGCTTGGGGTACCCGAAGATCTCCTCGTCGAGGATGAGGAAGGCCTTGGCTCCCGGCTGGCGTGCGACGTGGTGGGACAAGCGGCCGTGATAGACGTCCTCGGCCACGAAGCGGGCGCCGTCGGCATTGACGACGATGCCCTTGATCAGGTCCTCGGGGGGATAGATCGACGCCGTGGCGATGAGGCCCTGCATGCCGCGTTCGGCGACGCCCACCGTTCGCCCGAGCAGCAGGCCGGCTCCGTCGTTGGTGGGCTCGCCCAGTGGCTTGCCGTACTCGGCGAAGAGGGGCATGTTCTCGGCGATGATGTCGGCGTTGAGGTTGAAGCTGCCGGCGGCCAGCACGACGCCCTTGACCGCCTCGACGAACTCGTCGAGCCCGTCCTTGCGCATCTTCACGCCGACGACTCGACCGTTGTGGTCCTGCACCAGTCCGACCACGTTGGCTTCGTAGAGGACGGGAACCTGCTGGCGCTCGACGGTGCCGAGGATCGCCTTCATGGCGACGCTGCCGCCGCTGATGTCGCCGTCTCCGGACACCTGGTGGCCACGCGGTGCGGGTACTGCCTGCTCACGGAACGGCCACGCCTTCTCGTTGCCGGTGGTGAGCAGGCCCTCGCCGGTGCGGGTGTAGACGGCCTTGTGCTTGTAGGCGACGCGAGCGAAGGGGACGCCCTGAGCCTCGAGCCAGTCGAACTGGGCGACGCTCTCGTCGCAGAAGACGCGCAGCTTCTGCTCCTCGTCGGTAGTGGTGACGGCCCGCATGAACCGGTACATCTCCTCCGGGGAGTCGGGGTAGCCGCAGGCGGCCTGCACGGCGGTGCCGCCACCGAGGTAGAACTGGCCCTGCGACAGCGCGCTGGCCCCGCCCCCCGCACCGGCTCGCTCGAGCACGAGGACGCGGCTCCGGCCTGCTGAGCGGCCAGGGCCGCGCAAGCGCCGGCGATGCCGAGGCCGATCACGACCACGTCGGCGGAGCGGTCCCAGCCCGGGATCGTGCTGCTGAGGACGGGCGGTTCCACGATCGGCATGCTGCTCCCTCGGCTCAAGATATGTGGACGTCATAGTAGTTGACGAGCGGGCTACGGTGATGCATGCGCGTCACCCGGCTGTCCGTCACGCCCGTCAAGGGCCTCGCCCTGCACCACCCGGACGCGATCGAGGTGACGGCGGCCGGCGTCACCGGGCGACCGTGCCTTCTACCTCGTCGACGACCGCGACAGCCTCTTCTCGATCGCCAAGACGGGGAGCCTGGTGGGCCTGCACGCCGACTACGACGTCGCCGCCGGCCGGCTGGTCATCCGCGAGGGCGCTGACGTGATCGCCGAGGGCCCGATCGTCGAGGGTGCGCCGCACTCGGCCAACTTCTTCGCCTTCAAGACGGTCGACGGACGGCTCGCGCCCAGGCCCCTGGGACAGGGTCCTGTCGGAGCGGGCCGGCCGTCCGCTACGGCTCGTCAAGGCGGCTATGGCGGGTGGCGGGCACGACGTCGAGCCGCTGACGCTGCTGGGCACGGCGTCCACCGCCCGGCTGGCAGGGCAGGCGCACACGTCGGACGTGGACAGTCGCCGGTTCCGGATGCTCATCGAGTTCGACGGTGCCGCCGCGCACGCGGAGGACCGGTGGCGGGGCGAGCGGCTGCAGGTCGGCACGGTCGTCGCCGAGGTGGGCGGGCCGGTGCAGCGCTGTGCTGGCACCACGCGCAACCCGGAGTCCGGTCAGGTGGACCTGAAGACCCTCGCGCTGATCGGTGACTACCGCGGTCGCCAGGACTCGATCTTCGGCATGGGCTTCAACTTCGGGGTGTATGCGACCGTCGTCACCGAGGGCCGGATCCGCGTGGGCGACGCCCTGGAGTTGCTCGGCTGATCGCAGCCCCTTCGAGCGTGAACACCAGGTTGCGACCGCGCTCCTTCGCCTGGTACATCGCCTCGTCAGCCCGCGCGATGAGAGAGTCGGTCGACTCGCCGGGGACGGCAAGGGTGACCCCGATGCTCATCGAGGTGGAGATCGGGTTGCCGGACTCCGTGATCGGCATGCTGGCCGCGGCGCGGATCTTCTCCGCGACGCTGAGGGCGTCGTCGACGTCATGAACCCCCTCGAGCACGGCCATCATCTCGTCGCCGCCCACGCGGGCCGCGGTGTCACCGCTGCGGATGGCGGCTGCGAGCCGGTCAGCGAGTGTCCGCAGCACCAGATCCCCGGCGGCATGGCCGTACGTGTCATTGATCTCCTTGAACCGGTCGACGTCACAGAACAGGATCGCGGTCTCGTCGCCCGGGCGACGGTGATGCCCGGTCGACTCGATGCGGGCGAGCACCTCTGCACGGTTGGCCAGGCCGGTCAGGTCGTCGAATCGGGCGCGCCGGTCGAGTGCCGCCTCTGTGGCAACCTCCACGTCGACGAGACGGAACGACATGACGAGGCCGTCCACGTCGCCGTGGGCGTTGATGAACGGGCCCTGGGCGATGTCAGCCCAGTGGTAGGACAGGTCCCTGGCCCGCAGGCGCGAGCGGTATGCGACCTTCTCGCCGGCCTCGAGCTGGTCATGGATGTCAGCGTGGCGCGGAAGGTCCTCGACATGGAGGAAGCTGTGCAGGTCACGACCGACCCAATCCTCGGGTGACCAGCCGAGGGTGTCCGTGAGCGAGGGTGAGACCCATTCGACGACGTCGTCACGGATTCGCACGACGACGTCGGTCACGTTCTCGGCGAGCAGCCGGAACTTCTCCTCGGATGCCTCGATCAGGTGGACCTCGCGGACTCGATCCGTCACGTCCCGCCACACGACGCTCAACGAGTCGCCGACCCGGACCGCCCGCATGCTCACCCACGTGTCCTCTCCGGTCACCTCGAAGGAGGGGATCAGGAGCTCGTCCAGGGCGAGTGGCCGGCCCGTCTCCATCACCTCGACCTCGAGCGCCAGGAAGGGGGAGCCGAGGTACGTCGGCAGCACCTCCGACAGTCGCCTGCCGATGAGCTCGCTCCTTGGCCGACCGGCGTACGCAACGCCGGCGTTGTTGATCTCCTCGTAGCGGAAGTCGATGATCGCGCCGGACTCGTCGCGCACTGGCGCGAGCACGAGGTGCACATCGGGATTCGTGTCCAGGATGGTACGCAATCGGTCGGCGTGGACGGCAATCTCATGGCGCCTTCGCACGAGCTCATCAACGTCCTGCAGGCCCGTGATGATCGAATCGGTGTCTCCCTCGACGTCATCGAGGTAGCGCGTGGTCAGTCTCATCCAACGGTAGCCGTCGGAGTGGTCGCGGACGCGGACCTCGACTGCCGCGTCACCGTGCTCTGTGCACGGTCCGCCCGCAGCCGATGCGTACACGGCTGCCGCTGAGTCGCGGTCGTCGGGGTGGAGCAGGTCATCGATGAAGGACCCCACGACGTCGTCCGCATCCCACCCCAGGATGCGGCGGACGGACGACGACACCCATACGATGCGCCGTTCGTCATCCATCGTGAGGAGCACGTCGCTCGTCTGCTCTGCGACGAGCCGGAGTCGCCGCTCGACCTCCACTCGCAGGTTGATCTCGCGGATGGACCCGATCGACACGTTGCCCAGGAAGTCGTCGGTGGCCGCCGTCAGGGTGATGAGGACCCAGACGTAGCACCCTTCCTTGGTCCGCAGGCGGAACACACCGCGCCCGGAGGATCCCTGCTGAACCTTCGCAAGCAGCAGCTCCAGATCCGGGGCATCAGCGGCGTGGGCAAGTGCCGGCAGCGGAATGCCCTGCATCTCCTCCGGCGACCAGCCGACGGCCTGCTCGATCGACGGCGCGATCCAGCGCACGATTCCATCAGCGGTGTAGAAGAGGGGATCGGCGTATCGCTCGACCAGCAGATGTAAGACCGTGCTGGTGGGCTCGGACATCACCGACCTCCCTGCCTCGCCCTACCTCCAGACTGACACGAGATCGCGCTGATGGAAGGGCTGAAAGGCCTACGGGACCAACATCCGCTCGACGATCACGTGATGGACGCGTCGTAGATGCTCTGGATCGTGGCATCGAGCATCGCGTCGAACTCGGGCTCGGTCTGCTGGGCGCTCAGGCCCTCGGTCAGCGCGCGCGAGAAGGACGCGACGACTCCGTGGTTGGCCCGCAGCAGCGTGTCGGCCTCGGCCCGGCTGTAGCCGCCGGAGAGGGCGACCACGCGCAGGATGCGCGGGTGGTTGACCAGGTCGAGGTAGAAGTCGGCCGTGCTGGGCAGGGTCAGCTTGAGCATGACCTGCTGGCCCTCGGGCAGCGCGTCGAGCTCCGCCGTGAGGGCGGCCTTGAGCAGGTCCTCGGCGGCCTGCTTCTCCGGGCTGTGGATGTCGACCTCGGGCTCGATGATCGGGACCAGGTCGGCGGCGAGGATCTGGCGGCCGATCGCGAACTGCTGGCCGACGACGGCGTCGACTCCGGCCGGGTTGGCGAGCTTGATGACCGATCGCATCTTCGTGCCGAAGACCCCGTGCGCGGTGGCGCGGGCGAGGAGGGCGTCGAGATCGGGCATGTCCTTCATGACCTGGGCGCCGTCGACCTCGTCAGCGAGGCCCTTGTCGACCTTGAGGAAGGGAACGACCTGCTTGCGCGTCCACAGGTACTCGGCGGTGCCCACGCCGTCGATCTGGCGATCCATCGTCATCTCGAACAGGATCGCGCCCAGGATGCGGTCACCGGTGAAGGCGGGGCTCGTGATGATGCGGGAGCGCATCTGGTGGATCAGGTCGTACATCTGCGCGTCGCCGGAGTAGGCGGACTCCTCCACTCCGTAGAGGCGCAGGGCCTTGGGCGTGCTGCCGCCGCTCTGGTCCAGGGCGGCGATGAACCCCTTGCCGTCCTTCATCTTCTGCAGCATCGCGGCGTCCATGATCGTCCCTTCGGTAGGTGTGGCTCCACGGTAGCCACGCGGGGGGCGTGAGGCCAGTCCGGCCACCCACGGTGCGGTCACACGGCAGCGGCGCGCAGCGGCGGTGGGCCGCTGCTGGACCGGACGACGAGGGGACCGGGGGGGAGCAGCTGGAGCCCCCCGGCAGGCTCGCCCCCGAGGCGGTGGAGAAGCAGGTCCACGATCGCCCCCGCCAGGTCCTCCGGACGCTGCTCGATGGTCGTGATGTCCATGTGCGGCATCGCCGCCTCGGTGATGTTGTCGAATCCCACCACGGACATGTCCTGCGGAATGCGCACGTGGCTGCGCCAGAGCACGTCGATCATCCCGCACGCGACGCGATCGTTGTAGGCGACGACCGCGGTCGGCCTCCGACCTGCGCGCAGAAGGCGCATGGCGGCGTCGGCTCCCTCCCGGGCGGACCCGCCAGCCGGGAGAACGTGTGCCCGGTCGGTCAGGCCGTGCTCCGACATGACGGTGAGGTAGGCATCCAGGCGCGGATCGGCGCTCACGTAGCCGTTACCGCTCGCGTGCCATATCTCGCGGTGTCCGAGCTCGACGAGATGGCCGACGAGCTGCCGCATGGCGGCTGTGTCGTCGATCCGGACGGCGTCCACGTGGGGGAGTTCGAGCCGGCGATCGGCAACGATGACGGGGACGTCGCCGGCGGAGTCGGCGAGGGCCGCGATCTCGTCATCGGCCGCCTTGGGGCCGATCAGCACGATGGCCGCGCACCTCTGCGCGAGGAGGCCGTCGGTGGCCCGCTCGAGGGTCCGGGTGTCGGTGCTGAACGTGATGGAGAGCTCGAACCCGCGGAGGTCAACCGCGTCGTGGAGGAGCTCGACGAGTGCGACGTGGAAGGGCTGGGTCGCGGTCAGCGTCACCCCGATGAGGCTGTTGTGGTGGCGGCGGAGCTGGCGGGCCCGCTCGTCGGGCCGGTACCCGAGGTCGGCGGCTGCCTGGAGCACCCGGGCTCGGGTGGTGGGGCTCGCCCCCGGCACGCCGCGGAACACGGTGGACACGAGGGAGCGGGAGACGCCCGCCCGTTCGGCGACGTCACGCATAGTGGCCGGCCGACGGGCTGGGTTGGCCATCAGACTCCCCGGTCAGTGTGGTGTGGCCCGCGTCGATCCGCTGCCACGAGCGCGGTGCTCCGCCCGCATGGCCCCCGTGCGGATCCCTGCACGCGGGCGGAGCACCGGCTGTTCGAATCCCCCGCGGCCGAACATGGAGATCGTGCCACACCAGGACTATGGATCGTGACATAAACACGGGATTCGCCCCCGACGACTCCGATCCGCGTACGGTTCGGTCGCAGCAGTCGACGAAGGGGAGAGCATGAGCACGGGAGCAGCGCCGGCCGGCGACCAGCAGAGGTCGGCCGTCCTGAAGATGATGATCCTCGCGGTGGGGCTCGGCGTCGCCGCCGCAGCCGCGGCGTCGCTCTTCGTGGAGCTCATCGACCTCGGCCAGGAGGCCGTCTTCGAGAAGATCCCGGAGGCGCTCGGACTTGAGACCCTCCCATGGTGGGTGGCCGCCGTCCTCCTCCTCGTCGGCGCGACCGGCGTGGCTTTGGCCCGCCGCATGCCGGGTGGCACCGGCAAGGGCCCGCTCACGGGCTTCCACTTCGACAACCCGCTGAACGTCGTGCCGTCGATCCTCGTGGCGGCGTTCTTCACACTGGTCTTCGGGCTCGTCCTCGGACCCGAGGCACCCCTGATCGTGCTGGGCACCGCCGTGGGTGCCGTCGTCGCCCGGAAGGCCGAGCCCAAGCAGCGTCAGGCCGCGATGCTCCTGGGTGGCGTGGCGGCCATCGGTGCCATCTTCGGGAATCCGTTCGTCACCGCTTTCATGATCCTCGAGTTCGCCGCCATGGGCCTGGTCCCAGCCGTCATCCTCCCGGCCGTGCTCGTGGCACTGGGGGCCGGCTACCTGACCCAGGTCGGCATCTGGAACCTCCCGGGCTTCGGGGTGCACTCCTTGTCCGTCCCGGGACTGCCGGCCTACGACTCGATCTCGCCTGGCGACCTCCTCCTCGGCCTCGTCCTGGCAGTCGTCATCGCCATCGTGACCGTCTCGGTGCGCATGGGTGCCGTCCGATGGGGCCGGTTCGCCGGCGGGAGGCCCGTGGTCGCCCTGTATGCGACCGCCGCGGTCACGGCGATCATCCTGCTCGTGGCCGAGGTGGGGTTCGACGTCACGCCGACGCTCATCCTTTTCAGCGGGCAGTCCGGCATGGCGCAGCTGGTGGGGGAGACATCCGCGGTGGCGGTGCTGGTCATCCTCGTGGGCAAGGCCATCGCGTACGCCGCCGCGCTGGGCGGCGGCTTCCGCGGCGGCCCGATCTTCCCGGCGACCTTCCTCGGCGTGGCCGCCGCGGTCCTCATGTCGCTGATCGTGCCGAGTGCCTCGTTGACCGCGATGGCTGCGGCGGGCATCGCGGCGTCGGCCGCCGCCATGCTGAAGCTGCCCGCGACGTCAGCCCTGCTCGGTGCGCTTCTGGTGGGCGGAGGCGGCGCGGCCGTGGCTCCCTTCGCGATCTTCGGGGCCATCCTGGGGCTGATCGTGCGCATGGCAGTGGACCGTCGTTCGGCCGATACCGCACCGGCCACCATCCCGGACGGGAATGTCAGTCCCAGCAGTGCGTGATCGTGCGCGGATGGCCAGCCCACGTGGTGGGTGGGACGTCGCGTCACCAGCCCGATTACTGTGCTGTTCATGAGCGACACGCCTGACCAGCCTCCCGTGCCCGATGCAGGCCCCGTCCCGACCACGGTGGTCGGCTACCCGACGGCTGCCGCCGCAACTCCTCCGGCCGGGTACGCCAGCCCGGGGGTGGCGAGCCTGCGGGGCCAGGTGCGCACGGTGCGGTACCTCGTTCTCGCCTGCCTCACACTGCTCGTGGTCCTCGCCGTCGGCCTCGGTGTCGCGCTGGCCACGAGTCGCGCCCAGTTCGACGACCTCAGCGCGCAGGTGTCCGCGCTGAGCAAGCAGGACGCCGAGGCTGCCGTCGCCCAACCCGCGCAGCCGGCCGAGGAGGAGGCCGCCCCGGTCGCCCAGCTGGGGGCCGCCAGCGACCTCGAGGCCGGAGTGACCCTGCCCGCGGGCGTCGACCCGACCGGCGCAGTCCTGATCGGCGAACCCGATGCCGCCAACGTCGTCGAGGTGTACATCGACTACCAGTGCCCGTTCTGCCAGCGCTGGGAGGAGGGCGTCGGAACCCCGCTCGCTGCCAAGGCCCTGCAGCCCGGATCCGACCTCCTCATCAAGCAGTACAACCTGGCGTTCCTCGGAGAGAGCAGCCCTGAGCTGACCCCCGCCGGGGCCTCGGCTCGCGCGGCGAGCGCGGCAGCGTGCGTGGTCAACTACGACGGCATCGACACGTTCGTCGACTTCTCCCAGGCCGTGTTCGCCGCGGCCGATCCGAGCGAGCCGCCGACACAGTTCAGTGCGGAGGCGCTGACTGAGCTCGCCACTGGCGTGGGTGCGTCGGCGGAGTCGATCGCCTGCATCGACGGCGAGGCCAACGTGCCGTTCGTCGCGGCCACGACGAAGGCGGGCTTCGGCCGTGGCGTCGGCGGCACGCCGACCGTGATCGTGAACGGCCAGACCCTGGGCAACCCCTTCACCGACCCGGCTCTCGAGCAGCTGCTCGCCGCCGGCTGAGCGTGAGCCCGACCGGAACCGCACCCGGATCCTGCGAGTCAGGGGGCAGGATGGTGCCATGACACGTCGACCTCTCGTCCTGCTGGCCCTCCCCTTCGCGATCGCCGGGCTGGTGGCGTGCTCGCCCACCGCTGTCACGTCCTCGGAGGCGCAGCCGCCACGGACAGTGAGCGTGTCCGCGACGGGTGAGGCGGAGGCCATGCCCGATGCGGCGAAGGCGTCGATCACCGTCGAGGTCACGGACCCGTCGTCGGCCCAGACGGCGCAGCAGGATGCTGCCGTCGCGGCGACCCAGGTGCTGGACGCGCTCGCGAAGGCGGGCGTGCCGGACGCCGACATCGCGACCCAGGGCGTCAGCGTCGGGCCCACCTACAACTACACCGCCGATGGCGGTCAGACCCTGCTGGGCTACCGCGCGGCGCAGACGATCACCGTGACGCTGCGGGACCTGACGACGGCCGGTGCGACTCTCGACTCGGTCGTCGCGGCAGGGGGCAACGCGGCGCGCATCGACTCGCTCGCTCCCTACGTGACCGATCCCACCGTTGCGGCGAACAAGGCGCGCGCCCAGGCCGTCGACATCGCCGAGGCCCAGGCCGCCCAGTACGCCGAGCTGCTCGGCTTCACCCTGGGGCCGGTCGCCTCGGTGTCCGAGTCCTCGTCGACGATCGCCCCGCCACCGGTCGCGCTCTCCGACATGGCGGCCGCCCCTGCGGAGAAGGTGCCGACGCCGATCCAGCCCGGCACCACCCTGGTGAGCGTCACACTGAACGTGGCCTGGTCCATCGAGTAGTCCCGCCGGGCCTGGTGCGACAATCCCCGGGTGACCGGGCCCTTCGCGACCGCCATCATCGCGGCGTCCCTCCTCCTGTCCCTGTGGGCGCTGGTGCTGGTGATCGCCAACCGGCCGCCGGGGCGGGCGCTGTGGCTCGCGCTGGCGGGACTCGAGGTGCTGCTGCTCGTGTTCCTCGTGGGCGGCATCGTGCAGATGATCGGCAGCGACCGTGACTTCGCGCGACTGGAGTTCGTCCTCTACCTGCTCGCCTGCGCCGCAGCCGTGCCGCTCGCGGCCTGGTGGGTGCGGGGCGAGGTGTCGCGCGCCGCTGCCGGAGTCCTCATGGTCGTCCTTCTCGTGCTGCCCGTCATGATCGTGCGCGTCCAGCAGGTCTGGGCAGGGCCCGTTGCCTGACACGCAGGCCGACAGCGACGCGGCCCCCACGCGCTCGACCGGGCGCGGCTTCGGACGGGTTCTGGTGACGGTCTACGGCATCTTCGCCGTGGCCGCGACCGCGCGGTCCTTCGTGCAGATCGCCACTCGCTTCGACGAGGCGCCGGTCGCCTACCTGCTGTCCGCGTTCTCCGCGGTCGTCTACGTCGTGGCGACCGTGGCGCTGGCGCGTGGCGACCGGACCTCCCGCGGCGTGGCGACGGTGGCCATCACGATCGAGCTCGTCGGCGTCATCGTCGTGGGCACCGTGAGCCTGCTCCTGCCTAGCGCCTTCCCGTCGGCGTCGGTGTGGTCGGGCTTCGGGAGCGGCTACCTGTTCATCCCGCTGGTGCTCCCGCTCGTCGGCCTGTGGTGGCTGAGGCGAACGGCCCGACCGGCGTAGGAGACTGCTGCCCCCTACGCTGAGCCGGGGGTGATCATGGAGCGTCAGGCGAGCCCGGAGCAGCGCCGTGACCTGCGCCTGAGCCTCGCGCGCCGCCAGATCCCCGAGATCCTCGCCTGGGCCGGCGCGCTGACCCTCGTGTTCGGGGTCGTCAACTACGTCACGCTGCCGGGCGAGTCGCCGTGGGCCTGGGCGACGAACCTCGTCTTCGGCCCGCTGTTCCTCGGCCTGGCCTGGGCCATCCGACGGGGGGTGTTCCGCGAGGGCCTCGTCCCCTGGGTGTGGGCCTTCTGCAGCCTCATCCTCGTCGTGATGCTGGCGATCGTCTTCTTCCACCAGCCCACCCCGCCGAACCTGGCCTACCTCGTGGCCGTGATCACGGCCTTCGGGCCCCTCACGCACGGCTGGGCGCCCTTCTGGGCGGCGGGGGCGGCCATGCTCGCTGTGGTCACTGCGGCCTTCGCCGCCACCCCCGGGGTGGCCATCACGGACAGCGTGCTCGTCTGCGTGGCCGGCCTGCTGATCAGCGCCGTCCTGCTGCGACTGCGCATGAAGGCCCTCGACGACCTCGCCGAGTCGCAGGTGCAGCTCGACCACCAGGCGACCTACGACCCGATGACCGACGTCCTCAACCGCAACGGCCTGGAGCGGGCGATCCCCTCCGTCACAGCCACGGCCCTCCGGTCGGGCGACCGCGTGCTGGTGTGGTTCGTCGACGTCCGGGGTCTCAAGCAGGCCAACGACGCGAACGGGCACGCCTTCGGCGATGGCATCATCGAGGCGACGGCCGACGCCCTCCGCGCATGCGTGCGGGCGAACGACATCATCGCCCGCTGGGGCGGTGACGAGTTCGTCGTCATCGGTGAGGGCGCCTCAGGGTCGGCGGAGGAGCTCAACGACCGCGTGAACGCCGAGCTCGAGAAGGCCGCCGGACTGGCCGGCGACTGGCCGAGGGCCGTGACCGTGGGGTTCGCCAGCGGCCCGGCCGAGTCGGACGTGGACGGTCTCATCGCCCGCGCCGACGCGGACATGTACCACCGTCGCCAGGAGCCGGTGTGAACGCCCCTACGCTGCCGCGGTGAGCCCATCCGCGTCGGTCCCGCCCCTGTGCGCCGTCATCCTGGCGGCCGGAGTGGGGAATCGCCTGCGGCCACTGACGGACATCCGCCCGAAGGCGCTGTGCCCGGTCGGCAACGTACCCCTCCTTGACCGAGCGCTGGACTCCGTCCGCCCCTACGCCGCCGACGTGGCCGTGAACGTGCACCACCTCGCGGACCAGGTCTACCGCCATCTTGACGGGAGCGCGGTGCACGTCTCGGATGAGCGCGACCGGCTTCTGCAGAGCGGTGGCGCCCTCGGCCACGTGCGTGAGTGGGTCGCCGGGCGCGCGGTGCTGCTCCGCAACGCCGATGCCTACCTCACGTCCGACCTGAGCGAGCTGGTCACCGGCTGGGACGGCACGAAGCCGCGCATCCTGGTCATCCCGCGCGGCACCCCAAGCGACTTCGGTGACATGCAGTACGTGGGGGCCTGCCTCCTGCCGGCCGCCGACGCGCTGCGCATGCCTGACGCGCCCGCCAGCGTCAACGACCTGGTGTGGCAGCCCGCGTGGGAGAGCGGCGATCTCGAGGTCGTCGAGGTGTGCGGCGCCTTCGTCGACTGCGGGACACCTCGCGACTACCTGCGGGCCAACCTCCTCGCCAGCGGCGGTGCGAGCGTCGTCGGAGCGGGCGCCACGGTGCTCGGCGCGGTGGAGCGGGTCGTGGTGTGGCCCGGCGGGCACGTCGGCCCCGACGAGGCCCTGCACGACTGCATCAGGATCGGCGCCGACCTGACGGTGGATGCCCGCTGACCACTCGCCCGCACCCGCCCAGGGGTCGGCGGCACCGGAGGCCTGATCAGGAGGTGGGGCCAGGCTCCACCGGCTTCGGCGGGGCGGGGTCGGCCGGCGGGTCGGGCTCGTCGCCACCGCCGCCGGTGAGCTCCGCCTTGATCGCGTCGAGCAGCCGCGCGGTGGCCGTGCGGGTGGCCCGACCGATCTCCGGGTCCGTCGTGGTCTCGTCGAGCTTGGCGACCGCGGTGGTGAACGCCGTGCTCACCTGGTCGACGACGCCACGTGCGGCTTGGTCGTTCGCAGCGGAGATGGCCGTGCCTGCATCGACGGCTCGGTCCTTCAACTGCTTCCCGAGAGAACGGAACGAATCGCCGACGCCCTGCCAGTCGGCCTTGTCGGGTGTCTTGTCGGTCATGGCTGCTCCTTCGTCGTGGGGCTGCCTCCAGTATGCAGACCCGGGCTTCGGCGCTCGCCGGGGCGTAGGGTCGGACGTGCGCGACCGGGAGGAGCAGCGATGAGCGACGGGCGGGAAGAGCTGGTCCCGGACATGGAGGACGTCGAGCACGCGGTCATCACGGTGGACGACGACGAGGCGCTGCTCGGCATCGTGGGGGACCTCTTCCCGCCGTTGTTCGGGTTCGGGCTCGTCCCGGTCCCCGAGGACGCCCTGGCGGCCGAGACGGATGTCGGGACCCTGTTCGTCGGCGTGCTGAGCGACTTCGTCGTGAGCCTCGAGCTACGGCTGCCCGGGCGTCATCGTGCGACCACCGAGCTGCTGACCTACCTGAACGAGGAGAACGCGGGCTCGGCCTTCGTGACGTTCTCGACCCTCGACGAGCACGTATGGGTCTCGGGCAACGTCGATGGCAGGCCACTGGTGCCGATGCACCTCGCCCGTGTGCTCACCTACATGTTCCAGGCCGCGACAGCGGTCCTCGGAGAGCTGACCCCCGAGGGGGACTAGCACCTCACGTCGCCGCGCTCACCGGCAGGAAGAACTCGAGCGGGATGCCGTCAGGATCGCGGAAGTTGACGTGCCAGCCGAACGGCGACTCGACGACTCCCGACTCCATCACACCCTCGTCCTGCAGTCGCCGCTGCCACGCGTCGAGCTCGTCGCGGCTGCGGCAGACGAAGCCGACGTGGTCGAGGCCGACGTGCTCCTGGGTGAAGCCCTCCGGAGTGACGGCGGGGTCCTGACGCAGGTCGATCGCCTGCCCGTCGTCGGTCATCATGACCTTCATGGGAGCGGGTGCGTCGAACTCGGCCACCACGGTGAGGCCGAACATGCGCACGTACCACTCGGTGCTCTTCTCGATGTCGTGGACGCTGAGTCCTACGTGATGGATCACGGGTGTGGTCATCTCTCCGACACCTCCCTCGTTGTGCTTCAAGTCTGGCACCGGCGGCAGGGGGATGCCCGGAACTGTGACCGTTTTGACCTGTCCCGAGGCCGCGGCATGGGCGGATACCGGTGGATACTGGTCGTGGGGGCTGAGGGGTGGGGGGTGACGTCGTGAGCTGGTACTGGTGGGTCCTCCTGCTGGTGGTCATGTACGGCCTCGGCATGCTCGGATCCCTCTACTTCCAGAAGACGCATCCGCCGGATCGGCGCCAGGCCGATCGCCGGCAGGGCGACCGCCGCTCCGGCAGGCACGCGAGCCCCCCTGGCGGGGTGGAACGTCGCGGCCCGGATCGTCGCCAGGGCGAGCGTCGCAAGGGCAAGCCCGCCTGGCAGCTGGCCACCGTGGTGGTGTCGGCTGCGTTCCTCTCCATCATCGGCGTCGTCGCGTACGCGGAGTCGCAGGTCGCGTCGATCTTCGTGGGCAGCGCCCCGGAGCTCATCAACAGCGGGTGGGCCGACTGCGACACCCCGGTCACGTGGAGCGTGGACACGTCGCGGCTCACGCCGGCAGACCAGCAGATCGCGATCACGCAGTTCACCAGCGACTTCGCGAAGTGGGGTGCGGCCTCAGGGCTGGAGTTCCAGTACGTCGGCGAGGTGCCTGTCGTCTACGACGACACCAACTACGTCGTCACCAGTGACGTGCACCCGAGCGAGCGGCATATCTACGTCGCCTTCCTCCAGGACGCCGAGTCCACTCTCCTCGACCAGCGCACCGTCGGCTTCGCGTCCCCCACCAAGGTCTGGCAGGACGCCAAGGAGATCGTCGAGGGCAGCGTCGTCCTGAGCATCGACTACGTGAGGAAGATCAACAAGGCCAAGCAGAGTGCGCTCTACCTGCACGAGGTGGGCCATGCCCTCGGGCTCGGCCACGGCACCAGCGACGAGAACGTCATGTACTACCTCGTCGACGACAACAACACGCTGAGCCCGGGTGACGTCGAGGGGATCCGCAACCTCATCAAGGCCTGCAAGACCCCCTCGGGCTGACTGAAGCGGCCGCGTGAGCCGGCCGACGATGGCAGGCTTGGCCCCATGCTCGACCACATCTCGATCCAGTGCGCCGACGTCGCTGCCAGCGCGGAGTTCTACGACCGGGTCCTCCGCGTCCTCGGCCAGCGACGGGTCATGGACTTCGGCGAGGTGATCGGCTACGGCGACGACTTCCCGAGCTTCTGGATCGGACCCTTCGACAGCGGGGAGGGCTTCCGGGAGTCGCACATCGCCTTCCGCGCGCCGTCACGTGATGCCGTGCTGGCGTTCCGCGAGGCGGCGGTGGATGCCGGGGCCGAGGTGCTGCACGAGCCGCGCATCTGGCCGGAGTACCACCCGGGCTACTTCGGGGCGTTCGTCCGGGATCCGGATGGCAACAACGTCGAGGCTGTCCATCACACCTGGGCGCAGCCGCCCGCGTAGGCGGGCATCACCAGGATCCGCCGCCACCCCCGCCGCCGCCTCCGCCCGATGAGCCTCCGCCTCCCGACCCGCTGCTCGGTGCCGTCATAGCGCTGGAGATCGAGGACGTGCCGCTGGAGACGAGGCTGTCCATCGAGGAGATGCTCCCGACGTACAGGCCGTGGCTGACGAGCTGGTCGGGACTCAGGTCCGGGAACGCGCCGATCCACGAGCTCTCGAGCCCGAAGACGACCGCGAAGGGGAGCATCGTCGCGAAGATCGCGTCCGGCGACAGTCCCGAGCGCTGGGCGAACTCCCGCCGGGCGGCCGCCGCGTCGGTGCCGAGCACCTTCTGGAAGCCGTCGACCTTGGCGAGGAACAGCGCGGACTGCTCCGTCTGGCGGCGGGGGGTGATCGCCCGGGCCACGAAGAACCCGACGAGGGCTCCGATGCCGGCGGTGAGGGCCACGGACGCCAGGAAGGCCTGGCCGACGAACACCGAGATGATGCCCACGGCCAGCAGCGCGAAGGCGACGGCGCCGAGTCCCCGCCAGCGGCGATCTGGCTCGTCCCCTCGCGGGTTGCGCCGGCCGGCGGCCTCCTGCTCGTCGACGAGCCCGCGCACCGAGATGCCCCACAGCGTGGCCATCCCCTTGTCGTAGGTCGCGAGGGTCGCGGTGCTGCCGCCCTTGAGGATCACGCCCAGGAGCGACTCCTCCCACGGGCGCAATGGCGTGCTCCCGGTGCCGACCCAGTCGACCCTCAGGTCGTCGGCGGCGTCGGTGGACACGTTGATCCAGCGTCGCTCGGCGAGGTTGAGGAGGGTGGCCACCAGGACGCGTGCGTCGACCGTGCCGGCGCGGCCCTCCCAGGCGGCGGAGAGCTCGGCGGGGGTGAGGTCATCGGGAGGCGCGTACTGCGGTGGCGCGCCCGGCACCGGGGCGCCCGCATCCGCCCGGCGTCGTGACACCGCGAGGCCGATCGGCACCGCGGCCAGCAGCCCGGCTGGGATGAGGGCGCCGAGGATGCCGATCAGGGGGTTGGACGGCAGCCCCTGGCTCCGGTTCTCGCGCGGCGTCGAGGTGAAGGACGAGGCGGGGTAGACCACGGCCGTCGTCATCGCCTCCCCGGCGGCCAGCTGCGCCGGGCCGAGGAGGGCGATGGACTGCACGGTGGCGGCCGGGCAGCGGGTGTCGCTGCCGGCCGGGCCGACGTAGCAGACGGCGCTGAGGACGGGGCCGGGTCCGGTGACCGTGGCCTTGGCCGAGGAGATCCCGACGTCCCATCCCGTCCCGATCACGTCCCAGAAGAGCTCGACGTCGCCGGCGGACACGGTCTCCGGCATGGCCGGGTCGGCCACGTCATCATCGGTGATGACGCGCAGGCCATCGGTGACGGTGTACGTGATCACGTAGGTGTGCGGTCCGGTGATGGTCGTGTTCGGATCGCCGATCTTCACGTTGAGGAAGGGGTCGTTGCCGGACGTCACCCAGGGCACCGGGGCGCCGTCCATCGTCACGTCCGCGACGGTGACCCCGTACTCGCGGCGCAGGCCGGTGAGGGTCTCGTCGAAGACCGGGATGTCACGGAAGATGCCATGCCGGTACTCCGACTCGAAGTCGTAGGTGATCGTCTCGACGATCCGGATGGAGGTGTCCGCATTGACGGTGACGGCGACGTCGAGCTGGCGGATGTACTCGGCGGCCGCCGGCGAGGCAAGGCCGACGGTCGTCGCGCCGGCGAGCAGCAGCGCGCCGAGGAGGATCCCCAGCCGTCGCCGCAGCATCAGAAGTCGACGGTCGGGGCGGCTCGACGGCCGGCATCGACCTCGCTGTACATCTCGCGCTCGTGGACCGCGGCCATGCCGGCGAACCACATCGACGGGATCGTCCGGAGGGCCGTGTTGAGCGTCACGACGGAGTCGTTGTAGTACTGGCGGGCGAACTGCAGTTCACCCTCGACCTGCGTCAGCTGGGCCTGGAGGTCGCGGAACCCGGCGGTGGCGGTGAGCTGCGGGTAGGCCTCGGCGACGGCGAACAGACGGCCGAGCGCCTGCGTCAGCATGCCGTCCGCCGCGGCTGTCTCCGCGACGGTCGTGGCCCCAGCGGCCCGAGCCCGGGCCGAGGTGACGTCTTCCATCGTTCCGCGCTCGAAGTCCGCGGCTCCCTTGACGGTCTCGACGAGGTTGGGAACGAGGTCGGCCCTCTTGGCGAGCAGCGTGTCGACGCCGGCCCATGCTCCCTGGGCCTGCACGTCCAGGCGCCGCAGCCGGTTGAACTGGGAGACGACGAACAGGGCGATCGCCCCCAGCACGACCACGACGATGATGACGACGAGGACTGCGCTCATAGTGCCTCCTTGCTATCGGGCCCCCCGCCGACCGTACATGTCGGCATCGGCTTGGTGGATGAGTTCGTCTGCCGGGATCTCCGACGGGTCCCCGTCGGAGAATCCCGCGCTGAGGTGGCCCGGCCACTTCAGCCGGTCGATCCCACTGGCCGTCACGTGCTCGTCGAGGCGTCGGGCGAAGGCGGCCGGATCGGGGCGTCGCCCGATGCCCACCACGACGATCTCGTCGCCGCCGTACCGGGCCACGAGGTCGCCACCGCGCACCGAGGCGAGGACGGCATGACCGGCGACCTCGATGACCTCGTCGCCGAAGGCATGCCCGTGACGGTCGTTGGCAAGCTTGAGTCCGTCGATGTCCACGAAGACCGCGAACATCGTGCTGTCCAGCCGGCCGGCCATGGCGACGAGGCGCGGGATCTGCGCCTGGAGGCCGTGGCGGTTGAGCAGCCCGGTCAGCTCATCGGTGACGGCGAGCCGCTGGGCGAGCTCGGAGGCGTCGGCGAGCGCGTCGAGGCTCTTGAGCCGCATCCGCAGGAGGACGCCGCTGGCCAGCAGGGCCGCCACCGAGACGAGCATCCATTCCGCCGGGTGCCCGGGCTCCCACGTCGTGACGACGAGGAACACGCCCACAAGCCCCAGCAGGGAGACAGTGACGAAGGGAGCCCAGCTCAGCATGGTCGGGCCGACGGCGGTCAGCACGATCACCACGTACACGAATCCGATGGGCTTCTGCTCGATGGTGACCTGGTGCAGCAGCGCTGCGAGAAGGAAGACCGCCGCCGCGGCGTACAGCCACGGCAGCAGGCGCCCGGGGAGGGTGGTCTGGGTCATCACGACGCCGACCGTCAGGAGCACCAGCGCAGCGATCGCGTCGATCACGTGCAGCGAGAACGGAGCCTCCGGCTCCTCGAGGTAGGTGAGGAACGACAGGACGAGGAGCAGGCCGCCGGTCCAGAGCAGGACGCGCGGATACTCCATGCGGGCGATGCCGAGCCGAACCTCGTCGCGGTGCATGCCGGTCTCTCGGTCGAAGGGCTCAGGCGTTTCCTAGTCCGCCGCGCCGGGGTCAACAGGTCAGGTACGAGGGTAGCGGCTCTTGGTCCGCCGCCCGAGCCTCTCGGGGTCCTGGTAGCCACCGCGCGGCGCCACCTCATCGATGGCGTCGGGCGTCGGCGCGGAGACATCCCGATCGACGACGATGCGCTCGTCGGCCGGCTCGACCGGGTGCTCGAAGTCCTCGTCCGCGTCGAGGTCGCCGGGCACCGGCCCGACCTGAGTGTGGGACTTCCCGGTCAGGTGGTTCGCGGCACGGGCGGCACGGACGCCCGCCGAGATGCTGTGCCACATGTGATCCTCGCCGAGCTCCTCGATGAAGCCGGCCTTGGCGAGGGTGAGCCGGGCACGGTAGAAGACCCGCACGAGGTACAGGTCGATGTCGCGCTCGCGAAGACGCGTGAGGATCAGCTCGAGCATGTCGATGCTCGTCGTGTCGAGCTGGCTGGTCGCCTCGAGGTCCAGGAGCACGACCCTCGTTCCCGGGTTCGACTCGACCGTGCCGAGCACCCGATCGTGGATCTCGGATGCATTCGCCCAGAAGAGGGGGACGTCGAGCCGGAGCACGAGGATGCCGTCGTACGTGCGTCGCTCGGGGTGCTCCGTGAGGCTGCCCCACGCCGCCTTCTCACCCGGCACCTTGCCCATCACATCGGTCTCCACCCGGCTCGAGCGGTACACCAGGCCGAGGACGGCGAGTCCGATCGCGACGAGGAGCCCGTAGAGGGGTCCGAGGACGAGAACGCCGACCATCGCGGCGATCGCGGCGGAGATGTCGTTGCGCCGGATGGACTGGTAGCGGCGCAGCGCGGAGACGTCCATGAGCCCCCACACCGCCTGGATGACGATGGCGGAGAGCGCAGCACGCGGCAGCGGCGCGAGCAGGTCGGCCAGTGACACGAGCACGACGAGGACGAGGAGTGCCGCCGTCACCCCCGTCAGCTGGGAGCTGCCGCCGGCCCGGCGCGATGCGGCCGTCTTGGAGAGCGAGCCTGCGACGCCGAGGCCGCCGGAGACGCCTGCGGCGATGTTCGCGGCACCGGTCGCCAGCAGCTCCTGGTTCGTGTGGATCGCGTAGCCCTCCCGCGCGGCGAACAGCCGAGCGGCGCTCAGGCCCTCGGCGAGCCCGACCAGTGCCAGCGCGAGACCGCCGAAGGCGACCGGCGGCAGGTCGGCGACGGGGATGTCGGGGAGGCCGAGCGGCGGCAGCCCCTGCGGGACCGATCCCACCGTGACGACGCCCTCGGCCGCGAGGTCGAACAGGCTGGAGGCCACGATGGCCCCGATGAGCACGACCAGGCCCCACGGCACCCTAGGGGCGAGGCGTGCACCGCCGAACAGGATCACCAGCGACACGATGCCCACGAGCGTCGTCGTCGAGTCGAGCTCGGGGACCGATGTGACGATGGACCACACCCGGTCCTGCACTGCTCCGCTCGTGGTGGGCATCCCCAGCAGGCTGGGGATCTCGCCGATGATGATGAGGATGACCAGCCCGAAGACGAAGCCGGTGACGATCGGCCGGGACATGAACTCCGCGGCCCAGCCGAGGCGGGCGAGGCCTCCGATGAGCAGGCCGATTCCTGCGCCGATCGCCAGCGCCGAGGTCAGGGCAACCGCACGAGCGGGGTCCCCCTGCGACATGTCGGCGACCAGCGATCCGGTGAGCACGGAGACGGTGGACACCGGGCCGACGATGAGGTGCGGGGACGAGCCGAGCAGCGCATAGGCGATGAGGGCGAGCGGGATGGCGTACAGCCCGACGATGACGGGCACGCCGGCGATGCCCGCGTAGCCGAGGGACTGCGGTACAGCCAGGGCGGCGACGACGAGTCCGGCGAGCAGGTCGCCCGCGATCATGCGCCGCCGGTACCGCGGGAGCCACCCCGTGATCGGCAGGTAGTGGTTCAGCGCTGACGACACGTCGTCAGGCTAGGGGTCCGTCGTTGTCGTGTCAGGGCGTTGCCGTGTCGGGGCGTTGCCGTATCAGGACGTCGCCCCGTCCGGCGTCACTCGTCCCAGCCCTTGCCGTCCTCCTCCTCGCGCACGGACGTGCTGAAGAACTTGACCCCCAGGGCGATGGCCCCGATGACCAGCAGGCCGATGAGGGCGATCGTGATGAGGGTGCGCACGGCGGACTCCTTGCTCGGGTGACGGGCCGCCGCAAGGCTATCCGGTGCAGCCATGCACGCCGCGCCGGTGACTCGTGGGGAGTGCTGCACTCCTCACCTGAACAGGGGACCAGCAGCACGGGGAAGAAGGTGCGGCTCGAGGATCTGCTGGGTAGTTTCGAGGCTGGTCAGCGCCGGTGCTGCCACCGAACGTGAGGAGACGACATGGGGATCATGGACAGCGCGAAGGGCCTGCTCGGCGGGGCCACGGAGCAGGTCGACGGTGCCGTTGACGCTGCCGCGGACCAGGTCAAGGAGCGCACCCCCGACCAGGTCGACGGTGCCGTCGACCAGGGCGCCGACATGGCCAAGGACGCCATCAAGGACCAGCTGCAGTAGGCGTCGAGTGCAATGCGGGTGTGGCCCGGCCCGTCAGGGTCGGGCCACACGCATGTCTGGGACGAACCGGAGCGCACCACCGCCGGCTAGGGAACCAGTCCCTCACTGCGTGCCATCCGGTACATGTCGGTCTTCGTCGGCACCGGCGTGCCGGCCTTGAGGTACTTGGCGCGCACGCGCTTGATGTACTCCTGCGCCGTGCCCTCGGTGACGCCCATGCGACGGGCGACCGTGCGCATCTTGAGCCCTGAGGCGTACAGCACCATGGCGCGCCGCTCCTGGTCGGACAGCGGCACCGTCGTCGACGTGCCGGACAGCAGGGCGGCCGCCACCTCCGGGGAGGTGTACTGCTCGCCGCGGAGGGTGGCCTGGACCGCTTCGATGAGCTGCGCCGGCTCGGCCTGCTTGGAGATGAAGCCGCTGGCTCCCGCCATCAGGGAGGCGCGGATGGAGGCCTGGTCGCCCAGGGCGCTGACGATGAGGATGGGCACGTCGGTGTCGGCGAGGTCGAGCACGTTGGCGACGGGGGAGCGTGCGTCGTTGAGGTCCAGGTCGAGGATCACGCAGTCCGCATCGCTGGTGGCCATCGCCGCGAGGGCGTCGGCAACCGATTGCCCCGCGTACACGATCGTCACGTCCCCGAGATGGGCCCGAAGACGATCGACGAGCGCCTCGCGCACGAGAGGATGGTCCTCGAGCAGCACGATGCGCGGTGCAGTCTGCATGCCCACCCCCATCGAGGAACCCGCTGCTCACGATAGCCAAGGATCGGAGCCGGCGTGAGGCGTGAGGACGTCGGTCCCGAGTTCGGGGCATTGCTGGCCACTCGTCGCTGGCTGGTGGCCGTCGCGCTCGGTGCCGCGTGGGGGATCACCAGCGTGTTCGGCATCTCGGCCTGGCGGCAGACGTCCGCGCAGGAGCACGCCGTCCTCGTCGTGAGCGGGGGCCTCGTGCTGGCGGGGCTCGTCCTGGGCGGCCGATCCCGGTACCTGTGGCTGTCGACCATCGGGATGGCCCTCGTGGTCCTGTCGGCGTCGCTGCGGCTCCGGAAGGCTCGCCGCCGTGGATCCCGCTTGGGCACGCATCACGGCGTACGCGGCGTACCTGACGGTGACGCTGTGCTCCCGCCGGGTGGGGTTCGCCGTCATCTTCATCGGAGCGGCAGTGCTCGCGCTCGTGTGGTCGACGCGGCCGTCCAGCGCGATCCCCGGGGGGCTGGCGGTCTGGGGTGGCTGGGTCGCAGGTGTCGCAGCAGCTGGCGGGCTCGCTCGCCATCTGGTGGGCCTGGAACACGCTGGTGGACGAGGCCCGGTCCGCCGACGGCACGCTGGTCGCGCTGCAGGAGCGGACGGCCGCCGCCATCGCCGTCCAGGAGCGGGCGCGGCTCTGGCGTACCACAGCGACCCGCGTGCACGAGTCCGTCCTCAACTCGATCCGCTACGTGCTGCAGGAGGGGGACACCGATCGGGTGCGGCTCGGGCAGGAGATCGCTCGGGAGCGCGAGGACTGGGGGGTCATGGAGCCGGTCGCCGAGAGCTCGCTGGCTGTCGCTGCATCGAGGACCTGCGTGCCGACGAGGTCGCCGGGGGGTTCGTGGCCGTTCCTCGGGCCGTACCTCCGGTGCTGCTTGAAGTCGAGGTCTTCCGGGCTGCACGGGCGGCGCTCATCGAGGTCGCTCGCAACTCCGTGCGGCACGGCGGAGCGACGTCGATCGTGGTCGAGGTGAGGCAGCCCGACCCGGGCATCATCGTCCATCGATGTCACCGACAACGGCAGCGGGCTGTCCCCGACGTCGCGTCCCGGTATCGGCACGACGACGGTGCTCGACGCGTCACTGGGCGAGATCGGTGGCTCGTGGAGCCTTTCGCCGACGCGACACGCGGATCGTCCGTCGCCATCAGCATCCCGTGCGTCAGGCCAGGGGTCCGCACCAGGCGACCGCGAGCGGGCCTTCCCTCCGTTCGACAAGGGGCGCCTGCTCGTGACGGCAGCCGCTCGCCGGCACAGCGGCGGTGGGTCGCGCTCTACTTCGCGGCCTGCTTTCCCTCGGCGGCCTGGGGCCGCTGCTCGCCGTCGTCGCCGGCGTTAGTGGGGGCGTTGGCAGCGCTGGCCATCGTCGTGCGTCGCCGCCGGCTGTCGAGCCGACTGTCCGTCCTGCTCGTCCTCGCCCCCGCGCTCGTGCCGTGGCTGCTGCTCGGGCAGACGGTAGCCTGCGGTGAGGCCACCGCCGCGAGCCGGGCGGTCAACATCGCCGGGCTTCTCGATGCTAGTCATCATCGCGTGGGGCAGACGGGTCACCGGACTCGTAGGACTGCCGATCTGGGGCGTCGGCACAGTGCTGCTCGCCTCCGGGATCCCGTCCGACTGCCGCGGATTCTCCCTCGTCGCGTTGCTCAACGTCGGTCACCGCGATACCCATCATCCTCGTCGTCACGACCGCGGGGGCGAGGGCGTATCGGCGCAGCCCAGGACCGCACCCAGGTCGCGCGTCAGAGGGAGATCGTCGAGAGCAGCAGAGCAGCAGCGGCGATGGACGTGAACACGGGACTGCAGGACGCGGTCCAGGAGGCGCTGGCAATCCTCGGGGATCGTGGCCGACGGTGCGCCCTTGGATGAGGCACGCAGGCGCGACCTCGAACGTGTCGACGGCCGGATCCGTGCCGGCATCCAGGTCGACCCGCAATCAGACGGCGCGATGGCGGTGCTCGCCAAGTCGCTGGTCGACGACGTCGCCGCACTGGGGATCACCGTCAACGTCCGGTCGCTCGTGGCGTCGGGCGACCAGCGCGCCATCCCGATCACGGTCCAGCACACGCTCTATCGACTGCTCGCGACGCCCGGAGTAGGCACCGGCCCTGATCCAGGCGTTCACGGACGGCGAGGAGGACCACCTGTCGGTCGTCGTCGAGAGGGCGGCACTGATCGAGGCCGATCTGCGTCACGGCACCACCGTCGAGATGGACGGGGTCACCATCGAGGTGGATGACGAGCCACTGGCCGGGGAGGTCGTATCGGGCATAGCGGTGCTGATCAGCCGCCCCATCGATCACGCCGTCCGCGGGCAGGGCCACGCCGCTGTCCCGTGAATGCGGGATGGTTCAGTCTCGGAGTGGGACTTCGTGAGGCCTAGGTGAGGCATACGTGAGGGGATGGGCCTACTCTCCCCCCATGCGCAGACGTGGGGGCAGTCGTTCGATCCTGAGCAGCGTGGTGGCGGGGGCCATCGTGGCGACTGGGATCGGTGTCGCCGTTGCCCCGCCGGCCGTTGCGGCCGAGCCGGCGCCGGCGATCTCCGTCGGCGAAGCTCCTCACCCAGCAGGTGGACGATCCCACCGCTGACGACTCCATCCTCATCGGCGGGTCGATCGGGTACACCGTGCGGGTGTCCAACGCCGCGGGAGCGGGTCGGGCGTACAACGTCTCAATACGCGACGTTCTGCCTGCTGGCGTCACCTTCAAGGCTGGGCTCATCCTCCCTCGGCGCCCCGACGATCATCGCCAACGCTCCCGCAGCCGGCCAGACGACCCTCATCTGGACCAACCTGTTCGACGTCACGCCGGCCGGACTCAGTGAGTTCACCTACCAGGTCACCCCGGATCCCGTCGCCCTGCCGGTGGGGTCGACCGTGACGAACGCGGCCACCGCCTACGCCACCAACGATCCGTTCGACGTCACGGACTTCTCGTCCACGGGCACCTGTGCGTCGTCCTGCGGTTACGCCGCCAGCGACTCGGTGAGCGCCCTGGTCAACGCGATCAACGTGCGCAAGGACGAGGTCACCAGTCCGGAGAACGAGCTCGTCCGAGGCGTGCACGACAACTCCGCGGTCTACTCGATCGTCGTGACGAACAACCAGTACCGCCGCACCACGAACGTCTCGCTCATCGACTACCTCCCACCGGGCCTGGAGTTCCTGTCCTGCGGCGGCGTCGACAACACGGCCGGTGACCTCAGGGAGTGGACTTCCCTGTCCACCCCCGCCACCCAGGCGCCGAGGCTCACGGTCGTGCCGCCGCCTCCGTCCAACTGCGTCGTGCCGTCCAGTGTCGACACGGTGAACATCGACCCGCCGGGTCCGGCCGATCCCGGCCTCTACACGCGGGTCTTCTGGAGCGTCGGGGAGCTCGCGGTCGGTGCGGTCCGAACGGTGAGCTACCGCGTCGGCATCCCCCTGTTCGAGAACACCAACACCTGGCCGAACGGCAAGCCCTCGTCCCTGTCGCGAGGACAGGCCGCCAACCTCGACAACAACACCGGCCCGTCAACGGCGGAGTCCACTCCTGAGAGGTCCTGGACGAACACCATCAATGCCATCGGCCGGTACCAGGGGCCGAACGTGGACGGCATCCAGCCCGTCTCCCTCAACACGTTCAACAGCGACACCGTGACCGCCGAGGACCTGGCCCTCGACAAGAGCGTCACGCCCGGCACGTTCTCCATCGGAGGCACGGCCACGTACACCCTGCGTCTGCGCACATCGGAGTACCGGACTGCCGCGTTGACGTCGCTGGTCGACGAGCTGCCCGACGGTCTGGTCTACGTCGATGGCTCCGCAATGGGGTCGCTGACGACACCCACGTCCGGACCTGTGACGGTGCCGGTCGGGGTGTCTGCGACCTCCTACGCCTCGGGGCCGCAGACCCTGACCATCACCCCGACCCTGTCGGGTGGCCGGCTGCCGATCAGTGCGACCCTGACCATCACCTTCAGAGCGACGATGCAGTCCGACTACTCGACCGGGGCGCCGACCGCCATCGGGGACGCCTACGTCAACTCCGTGACCACCGCAGGTCGGACCTCGCCTGCCGTGTGCCCGAATGTGCCGCCGGGACGGGACGGGTCCAACGACTGCGTCAATAACCCCGAGCCTGAAATCGACGTGCAGGACGGGAGCACTGCCACCATCTCGAGCGGGGGCGCCTCGGTCGACAAGAGGGTCGGACAGGACCCGTCCCTCACCGACTGCGACGCCGAGACCTACGGCGACGCCGTGCCGAGCCCCGCCTTCCAGATCGGCGACATCGTCTGCTTCGAGCTGACGGCGCGCCCGACACCGACGGGCAACCTCAACAACGTGCTCTCCCCGCTGGTGCGGGACTTCCTGCCCAACAACCTCGCCTTCGAGGACGGGACGGTCACCTTCGGGCCCCAGCACAACATCCCGACGGGACAGGTGTCCCTCGACTCGAGCACCGCCCCGGGCACCGGTGGCGGGGTGCTCACCTGGACCCTCGGCGAGCCGGATCCGCAGACGTCGCCCCCGGGACAGTTCGTCCTCCGCCCCATCGACACGCCGGGCGGACAGGTCGCACCCGTCTTCCAGGTGCGGTTCGCCGCGCGGGTGGTCTCGGCGGTACTCGACCAGGACAAGGACATCAAGGGCAACCTGATGAAGTCCTCGGCCGTGAACTCGGCCGGCGATGCCGTCGGCGGTCGCGACCAGGTGGACTTCGAGATCGCCGGCTCCCAGGTCGCCGTGCTCAAGGGCGTCGCCCAGGTGAATGGCCAGCCCGTTCCGCCCTTCGGCCCGAACACCGACAACCGCACCGTCAAGGCCGGTGACGTGGTGACGTTCCGCATCGACGTGGCCAACACGGGCCTTACCGCCGCCGGCAGCGACGTCCCGGTGCGCAATGCCGTGCTGGTGGACCCACTTCCCACCGGGCTGAGCTGCCTGGAGGACGTCCCCGCCGACGAGATCTCCGACGGCGGTGTCTGCGACCCGTCGACGACGCCCGACCAGATCGTCTGGAACCCGGCTCCCGGGGTCATCGACCCGGGCGAGACGAAGACGATCACGTACGACATCGAGATCCCTGCGGACGTGCCGGCGAACACCAACTACATCAACCGGGTCACGGTCACTGCCTACGAGTCGCTGACGAACCTCGGGAACTGGGAGGTGCAGAACCCGGTCAACGTCACCGACGTGAGCAATGTGCGCACCCCGAACGTCACGATCGCCAAGACCGGCGTCACGCAACTCGACCTCACCAACAACAACCTCCCCAACCAGTTCACGGTCGGTGAGGAGATCACCTACACCGTGACCGGCACAATCCCGGCCGGGACCACGGCGGTGGACGGCACGATCACCGACACCCTCCCCAGCACGCTCCAGTACGTGTCGAGCTCAGGCGCCAGCTCGGGCACCCCGGGGACCGTGGGAGTCAGCGGACAGACGGTGACGCTCACGCTGCCGGCATCGGTGACGGCCGGAGCCCAACCCGTCACGTACACCCTCACCATCACCGCCAGGCTGCTGGTGCTGGGTGCGACCTACACGCACGGCCAGGAGATCTCGAACACCGGGCGGTTCCGCGGGTCCACGTTCAACCGCACCTCCCCCGCCTACTCGGCGCGAGTGGTGATCCCCAACCCGAAGATCGCCAAGGCGAACAACGCGTCCGGGCCGATCTCGACCAGCGACGTCGTCACCTACACGCTGACCGTGACGAACCCGTCACCGGCGAGCCCGTCGGCCGCCAACCCCGCCCGGCCCACGTCGTACGACACCGTCGTCGTCGACTGCCTGCCAGCTGGCATGGCCGTGGTCGGCGGATCCATCTCCGGCGGCGGCTCGGCGGGCACTCCCGGTGCGGGCGGGGTCGGCTGCTCCGCAGGCACGACCCGGATCGCCTGGACTGTCGGCGCCGTCGCCACCACCGACACCGTGACGCTCACCTACCAGGCCAGGGTCCTGGCCGCCCCGGCGTCGCAGACCCTGACCAACACGGCGACCGTCACCGGCAGCACCCTCGACAACGGGCTCCGCGACCCCAACGTGGAGGGCGTGTACTCGGCGTCGGCGACATCCTCGGTCCGCACGGCCAACGGCAGGATCGAGAAGACCGTGAGTCCGCTGCTCGCGCCCGTGGGCGAGACCGCGACCTGGACCATCACGGCGACATACGACGACGTGCTCTCGTTCACCGACGCCACCATCACCGACGTGATCCCGACGGGCATCGACCTGGACAGCCTGCAGACGGTCGGCGTCACGTGTGCCCCCGCGGGGGCCGCGTGCGACGCGCTCACGGACCTCGGTGACGTGACGGTCGATGCCGGGGCGCGCACGGTCACATGGGCGGTCGGCTCAGTCCCGGGAGATGCGCCCGACATCGTCGTCACGGTCGTCTACACCGCCCGGGTCCAGTCGGAGGTCGGCCTCGAGGCCGGGGACGTCCTGACAAACCGCGCGACGTCGAAGTACGCGACCTGCGTGCTGTCCAGCGACTGCCCGACGGCGACCGCCGACCTGGTTGTCGTCCGTCCTCAGCTGCGCGTCGCCAAGGACGTCGAGACGACGACACCCACGCCGGGTGAGCCGTACACCTACACGGTGATCGTGACCAGCGAGATCAGCCCGCTGACCAGCGTGGCGTACGACATCACCGTCGAGGACGACATCCCGGACGGCGTCATCGTCGACGAGGCGACGATCTCGAACGGAGGCCGGCTGC
The DNA here is from genome assembly GCA_963700255.1 of uncultured bacterium. Classification (GTDB taxonomy): domain Bacteria; phylum Actinomycetota; class Actinomycetes; order S36-B12; family S36-B12; genus UBA10649. Next base: position 187,446 of record CAVOWW010000018.1, read on the forward strand.
TGGGCGCCGGACCGACGGGCGGCGGGACGATCGCATGGACTCTCGACGGCCCGCTCGACATCGGCGACGCCATCGTGCTGACGTACGACGCCATGCTGCCCTCGTCCGCGACCAGCGGCACGTTCACCAACATCGTGGACATCCCCGCCTACGCCAGCTGGCCGGACAACCCCGACATCTACGACGACGTGACACCCGCCGAGGCCACCGTCACCGTCGGCACGCCCCTTGTGGACCTGGCGATCGTGAAGACGCCCTCGGGTTCCACGACGCCAGGCAGCACGTGGTCGTTCTCGATGTCGGTCCGCAACAACGGCCCCTCGGATGCCGAGAGCCCCGTCGTGGTGGTCGACACCCTGCCGGCCGGCATGACGTACCTGTCCAACGGACCGGACTGGTACTGCCTGCCCTTCGATCAGGAGGTCTTCTGCATCCTCCAGGACGCGGACGGCGCCTACCTCGGACTGGCTGCCGACCAGGACGCACCGCCCCTTCTCCTCGGCGTCCGCATCGCCGACCAGCCGTCGACGGCGACGTACGTCAACGAGGCTGAGGTGTTCACGGACAACGAGGACACCGAATCCCAACAACAACACCTCCACTGCAACTGTCACGGTCGCGCCGATCCCCGTCCCGCCGCCCCCGGACCCGGAGAAGCCGGTCGACCCGGAGAAGCCGGTCGACCCCGGGAAGCCGGTCGACCCCGAGAAGCCGGTGGACCCGGGCAAGCCCCCGGTCATCCCGCAGAGGCCGACCAAGCCACTGCCGCTGCCGGAGACGATCAAGCCGGGCAGGCCGACCGTGGTGCTGCCAGGTGGGATCGTCACCAACGCCAAGCAGCCGGTTACGGCGACGGTGAAGTGCCGGCCGCTGCGGATGGACATGACCAAGGCCACGGTCACGTTCTCCGGGCAGGTGGGTGCCGATGGGCCAGGTCTCCTACTGCACGGTGAAGACCACGAAGAACGGGCAAGGTCATCGTGACCGTCACCTATCCCGGTCCGGTGCTGGTGAAGGTCACCTACTCCGCGCCCAAGGTGCCCGGCTACACCGCCTTCACGAAGGTCAAGCGCTGGGTCGTCGTCCCGCGCTGACCGTCACGGGTTGGCGCTGAGACCCCCGTCGAGGATCAGCGACTGCCCGGTCATGAAGGACGAGGCGTCGCCGGCGAGGAACAGCGCCCCCTGGGCGATCTCGTCTGCGGTGCCCCATCGGGCCATCGGCACGCGCCCGATGAGGGTGTCCTCGATGGACTCGTCCGTGCGGGCGAACCCGGTGAGGTCGGTCTCGATCCAGCCCGGGACGAGGGCGTTAGCGCGGACCCCGCGCGTCGCGAGCTCGATGCCCAGGCTCTGGGTCAGGGAGATGACGGCGGCCTTCGCCGCGCCGTAGTGCGACATCAGCGGCGATCCGCGCAGGCCGGTGACCGAGGACACGTTGATGATCGAGCCACGCCCGCCGGCGATCATCGGTGGGAGCGCCGCCTGGATCAGCCGGACCGTGGAGTCCAGGTTCAGGGCCATGGTCTTCTGCCAGCCGGAGAAGCGCATCGTCTCCAGCGGCGCCATGAACGAGTTGCCGCCGGCGTTGTTGACGAGGATGTCGAGGCCGCCGAACTCGGCCAGGGTGCGGTCGACGATCTGGGCGGGAGCATCGTCGGCGGTGACGTCGGCCGCGACGACGAGTGCGCGGCCACCGCGTCGGTTGATCTCCGCGAACACGTCACCGAGGGCGTCGGCGGATCGCGACACCAGGGTGACGTTGGCGCCCTCCTCGGCGAAGAGGGTGGCGATGGCGCGCCCGATTCCCCGGGAAGCGCCCGTGATCACCGCTGTGCGGCCCTCGAGGGTTGTGCTGCTGGCCATGGTGCTCCTTCGTCGTGGGTCGGGTCAGGCGGAGATGTCGAGGACGAGCTTGCCGAGGTTGTCGCCGGAGAACAGCCGGAGGAACACCTCGTGGAAGTCGGTCACCGATCCGGCGACGATCGTCTCGGGCGCGATGATGCGGCCCTCGGCGACCCACTGCGCCATGCGCTTGCGGGCCACGCGGAACTCGCTCGCGTGGTCGAAGACGAGGAAGCCGGTCATCGTCGCTCGTCGCACGAGCAGGGCCATGTAGTTGGACGGACCCGGGGTGGCCGCCTCGGCGTTGTACTGCGAGATGGCGCCGCAGATGACGATGCGCGCATGCATGGCGAGGTTCGTGAGGGCGGCGTTCAGCACCTCGCCACCCACGTTGTCGAAGTAGAGATCGATGCCGTCGGGGCAGGTCTCCCGGATGGCCGTGCGCACGCGGTCGCCCTTGTAGTCGACGGCCGCGTGGAAGCCCAGCGTGTCGGTGACGTAGGCGCACTTGTCGGCGCCGCCGGCCACGCCCACCACATGACAGCCGTTGATCAGGGCCAGCTGGCCCGCGATCGAGCCCACCGCCCCGGCGGCGGCGGACACGAGGACGGTGTCGCCGGCGCGAGGTCGACCGTGCTCGAACAGGCCGAAGTAGGACGTCATCCCGGTCATGCCGAGCACGCCGAGGTACATCGACGGGGTTCCCATCGCCGGATCCACGCGCACGAGCCCCGACCCGTCGGACACGGCGTACTCCTGCACGCCGAAGCCGCCCTGCACGACCGAACCGACGGGGAACCGGGGGTTGCGGGACTCGATCACCTCGCCGATCGCGCCGGCGCGGATCACCTCGTCGATGGCGATCGGGGGCAGGTAGGACGGGCGGTCGTCGAGCCACCCCCGCATCGCCGGATCGAGGGAGATCATCGTGACGCGCACGAGGACCTCGCCGGGACCCGGCTCGGGGGTCTCGTCGCTGCTGATGCGGAAGTCATCGGCGACCGGCATTCCGACAGGGCGCCGGGCGAGCCGGACGGACGTGGAGGAGGGCATGCCTCAGGGTATTGGCTCGGAGCGGGTCGGGCGCAGGATCGCACTGAGTGGGACGAGCAGCGCGGCCGCGAGGATCGGGACGGTGAGCCCCCAGGCGATGCCGTAGCGCTCGGCGACCGTGCCCACCGCGATCGGTGCCAGGACGAAGCCGCCGCGCGCGAGCCAGCCCACCGTGGCGACCCCCATCGCCGGCCGCACGCCGGGGATCTGCGTGGCCGCGTGCATGGCCGCAGGGAAGAGGGTGGCGACGCCGAGCCCGATGACGACGCAGGCGGCGATGTAGGCCCATGCGGTGCCGATGAGCAGGGCGGCGGCGAGCGCGACGCCCGAGCAGACCATGCTGACGCGGACGACGACCAGCTCGGTGAAGCGGTTGACGAGGGGGTCGCCGGCGAACCGGCCGATGGTCATGGCGATGGTGAAGGCGGTGAAGCCGATGCCGACCAGGGCCGCTGGTGCCCCGATGTCGGTCAGGTAGATCGAGCTCCACCGCGCGGGAATGTCCTCCACGACCACCGCGAGCAGGGTGAAGAGGCCGAGCAGCGCAGTGGCCCGCGTGAGGACGCGACCGTAGCCGGCGGTCTGCACCGAGCCGGGGTCGGCCGTGGCCGTGGCCCCGGCCAGGGCGTCCTCGTCGGCGTCGTGGCTGATCGGATCGCGTCCGGGGAGGAGCCAGCGGGCCGTCATCGCGAGCGCGAGGACCGAGACGACGGCGACACCTGCCATCATCCAGGCGATCGGCACCCCGGCGGCCAGTGACACGGTGCCCACGACGGCTCCGGCCACCGTGCCGAGCGACCAGAACCCATGGAAGCTGTTGATGACCGAGCGGCCGTACCGCTGCTGGACGCGGAGCCCGTGGGCGTTCATGGCGCCGTCCATCACGGCGTCCAGGGCGCCCAGCCACAGCAGCGCGGCGCCGAGGATCCAGCCGGTGGGGGCGAGGCCGATCATCGGCAGCGCCGGCACGATCAGCAGGTAGCACCAGACCGCGACCCGTGCGCTGCTGGAGTGCGCGATCAGGTAGCCGCCGAGGGGGCCGACGAGAAGGCCGCCCGCTGCCCCCGCCGCGAGCACGAGACCGAGCTGGGCGTCGTTGAGGCCGAGGTCGGCCTGGAGCTCGGCGAGGCGGGGCAGCCAGGTGCTGAGGGCGAACCCGTTGATGACGAAGAGCACCGAGACCGCGATACGGGCGCGGACGAGCGGGGTCATCGCCATGCGGGCAACCCTAGGCGGGCGGAATGTCTGCCCGTCCCAGGGCGTTGACCCAGCAGTGACAGAGAAGCAGGAGTACCGGGTCCTCGAGACCCGCGGACCGGTGGAACTTCGGGAGTATGCCGACTGCGTCGTGGCCGACGTCGTGGTGACCGGTTCAGCCGAGCAGGCCGGCAATCGGGCGTTCCGTCCGCTCGTGTCCTACATCTCGGGCAGCAACGAGTCCGCGGACTCGCTCGCGATGACGGCGCCGGTGATCCAGCAGGCGTCGGTGGAGACGTCGGGGGAGAAGCTGGCCATGACGGCGCCCGTCATCCAGGAGGCGCTCGACGCGGACCGCTGGACGGTCTCCTTCGTCCTGCCTGGCTCGCGCACCCTCGAGCAGTACCCGGTCCCGACCGACCCGCAGGTGTCGCTCCGCGCGGTCGCCGGCGAGACCGCGGCCGCGCTGCGCTGGTCGGGTCGGTGGACCTCGGGGAATGTGGCCAAGCGGACCCGTGAGCTGCGCGATCTCATGGCCGAGGCCGGGTGGGCGGCGGCCGGGGACGCCCGCTGGGCCCGGTTCGATCCGCCGTGGACGCCGCCCTTCGCCCGACGGAACGAGATCGTCATCCCCGTCCGCCGAACCTAGGTTACGGTCCCGTAACCTACGGTATAGTAGGTTACCGACAGGTATCCCGGGGAGGCAGCGATGGGCGAGCGCGAGACGGTGACCCCTCATCCACGGCAGCAGGTCCACCTGAACGGCCGCGACCTCGCCTATCGCGAGCTGCCGGGCACCGGCATCCCCGTCCTGCTCATCCACGGGATCGCCCTGAACTCGGACACCTGGGGGGACCTCCCCGAACGGCTGTCGGCGCGGGGCATCCCCGTGCTCGCGGTGGACCTGCCCGGCCACGGGGAGTCGTCGAAGGGTCCGGGCGACTACAGCCTCGGCTCGATGGCGAGCACGCTTCGCGACCTGCTGGACGACCATCAGATCGACCGTGTGCACCTGGTCGGGCACTCCCTCGGCGGCGGGGTCTCGATGCAGTTCGCGTACCAGTTCCCCGACCGCGTCGCCTCGATGATCCTCGAGTCCAGCGGCGGCCTCGGCGAGGAGACCTTCACGGGACTGCGCGCCGCGGCGCTCCCCGGGTCCGAACTGGCGATCAAGTGGGCCATCAACCAGCGCACCCTGGCGGGGGCGAGCTGGCTCGGCGACAAGCTGAGCCGCGTCGGGGTGACCCCGCACATGCTGAGCCCGCGCACACTCGAGACGGTCTCCTGGCTGGGGCAGGAAGACCGCCGGGCGGCGTTCCTCGCCACCCTGCGCAGCGTCGTGAGCCCCCGCGGGCAGCGCGTCTCCGCGCTCGACAAGCTGCACCTGCTGGAAGGCTCGCGCGTGCTGATCGTCTGGGGCGACCGCGACCCGATGATCCCGATGATGCACGGGCAGGCCGCGCACGAGCTGCTGTCGGGGAGTCGCTTCGTGGTCTTCCCCGGTGCCGGTCACGAGCCGCACACGCACGATCCCGAGCGGTTCGCCGCCCTCGTCGCCGAGCACGTCGGCTCGCAGCCGTAGTGCGGGTGCTGCGTACGCTGGTCACCCAGCCAACGCGAGGAGCACGATGACCAGCGAACCAGACCCCTTCGACGAGCTCGTGCTCGACGAGGACTTCGTGGCCGGCGGCCCCAAGGAGGCGGCCGCGGACGAGCGCATCGAGAGAGCCAACAAGATCGCCCGCAGCAACGACCGCCTGAAGGCGTCGGGGGAGATCGCGGACGGCTCCGGCAAGCCGCGCTTCCATCGGGTCCGCAAGTCGGCCCCGTGGATCGCCATCGGAGCGGCGGTGGCCATCGGGATCGTCGTCATCGCCATCATCGCGCGTTGACCGTGGCCGTCGACCCTGCCCTCGCGGCGCTGGCGGACCGCTACGGGGAGACGGTCGCGGTCGACGACTTCATGACCTGGTCCGAGTGGGCCCTCGCCCGAGTGGGTTTCCGGCCCTTGAACTGCCTCCCGGTGGTCGCCGTGTGCCGCGACGAGCTGATGGCGGACTTCGGCCGGGCGGTCACGGACGTCTGGGGACAGCCCTTCGACGCGGGCTCGCTGGCGGGCCTGGTCTTCATGGGGCGAACCGGAGTGCAGGCGGCGCTCGCGCATGTGCCGGGCGAGGACGGGCGGCACCGGTTCGTGGTCTTCTGCTTCCCGCACATCGGTATCGACGAGGACGGCACCGTCGGTCGCGTGCAGCGGCGCGGGATGTACCGGGCGTCGTCGGCCTGCGGTGCCCTCGCCGCCTTCCGGGACCAGCTTCACGAGGAGGCGCGCCAGCTCGAGATCGACCGCGACGACGTCGAGCAGTCGCTGCTGCGCATGCGCCTGCAGGGCCTGGTGCCCACGGACGCGACGCCGAGCCTGCCCGACCTCACCGACCTGGCCCGCCAGGCCTCGGTCGACGACATGACCCGCTTCATCGAGCTGGCCCGCGGCTCGGAGCCCGTGGACGTCGCGTTCATCAGTGGCGTGGTCGTCCACCTGCCGGACGGAGTCGACCACGTCGCCGGCGTGCGTGCCGACGTCACGATCGACTCGGTGACCGTCTCCCTCCCGCACTGACCCCCCGCCTCGTTGCCGACCTTGAGGTTGGCGCCAGATCCACCCCCCGAAACCACGCGGAACCTCAAGTTCGGCGGGGTTGTCAGGCGGGGCGGAACGAGTCGTGCTGCTGCGGCTGGGCGTGCTTGATCATCACGTGGTGCGTGACCGTGTACTCCAGGACCGCCTCATGGCTCATGTCCTTGCCGAAGCCGCTGCCCTTCACTCCACCGTGCGGCGCCTCCGATGCGATCGGCAGGTGGTCGTTGATCCAGGTGACGCCGGCCTCCACGCGATGGCTGACGCGCAGGGCCCTGCCGACGTCAGACGTCCACACGGAGCTGGCCAGCCCGTAGCGGCTGTCGTTCGCGAGTGCGACGGCGTCGTCCTCGTCGTCGAACGGCACCACGACGAGCACGGGGCCGAACACCTCGCCCTGGACGATCTCGCTGTCCTGACGTGCGCCCACGACGACCGTGGGCGGGTAGTACGAGCCGACCCGGTCCGGGACCTCGCCGCCGGTCGCGGCCGTCGCTCCCGCATCGACCGCGCGGCTGACGAACCCGTGCACCCGGTCGCGGTGGGCCCGCGAGATGAGCGGGCCGACATCGGTGGAGGCTTCGAGCGGATCGCCGAACCGCACGGAGGCCATCGCATCGATGAGGGCGTCGGTGACGTCTGCCAGCCGTGAGCGCTCGACGTAGACGCGCGTGGCGGCCGTGCAGTCCTGGCCGGTGTTGTAGGTGGCGCCGAGGGTGACGGCTCGTGCGCACTGCTCGACGTCTGCGTCCGCGAACACGAGTGCAGGCGCCTTTCCGCCGAGCTCGAGGTGCACGCGCTTCGTCGAGTCCGCGGCGGCCCGCATGACTGCCTGACCCGTGCGGGTGGAGCCGGTGACGGACACCATCCGCACGTTCGGGTCGCGGACCAGCGCCTCGCCCACGTCGGCGCCGCCCGTCACGATGGCGAGGACGCCGGGCGGCAGTCCTGCGGCCGCCGCGAGCTCGGCGAGGCGCAGGGTGCTTCTCGGCGTGGACGGCGCCGGCTTGAGCACGACGGTGTTGCCGGCGGCCAGGGCCGGCCCGAGCTTCCACACCGCCATGACCAGCGGGAAGTTCCAGGGCGCGATGCTGCCGACGACGCCGATGGGGCGGCGCAGCAGCATCGAGGTGTACCCCTGGCTGAGGATCCCGGCGCCGCTGCCCTCCAGGGACCGGCCAGAGCCCGCGAAGAACCGCAGGTTGTCGGCGGCGAACGGCAGCTCGCCATCGGCCACCACGGCGACGGGCTTGCCGGTCTCCTCGACCTCGAGCCGAGTGAGCTCGACCCCGTCCTCCTCGATCAGGTCCGCGAGCCGAAGGAGCACGCGAGCCCGCTCGCCGGGCGTGCGCGCGGCCCAGTCGGTGCCGGCGCGCGCGGCGGCCGAGGCCGCGACCGCCACGTCGGCGGGCGACGCCTGCGCGACCTCGGCCACGACCTCGTCCGTGGCGGGGTTGACGATGACGCCGACCTCGCCACGACCCGGCGCTGCCGCACCGTCGATGTGGATACCCGGTGTGAGCGTCATGCGCTGCTCCTCAGCTGTTGAATCCGATTCCGAAGTGGTCGAGCGTGCGCAGGTAGGCGCCCCGTCGCCCCGTCGCATCCTCGCGGGCGAGCGCGGCGCGGGTCGCCTGGACGACCGGGTAGCGCAGCGGCTCCGGCGGGAACGGGATCGGCTTCCTGCGGACGAGGTCGAGGCTCGTGCGCTCGGTGTCCCGGCCGGCGAGCAGGTCGAGGGCGACCCGGGCGCCGAATCGTGACGCCGCGACGCCGAGGCCCGTGAACCCGACGGTGTAGGCGACCCGACCCCCGAGGGCAGTGCCGAACACCGGCGTGAACCTCGACGTCGAGTCGATGAGTCCGGCCCATCGATGGGTGAAGCGCAGCCCCTCGAGCTGGGGGAAGGTCTGGAAGAACTGCCGGGCGAGCAGGGCGTGGGAGGCGTCCCGCTGCTCGCGGGCGGCATCGGTGCGGTTGCCGAAGTAGTAGATCGCGTCGTATCCGCCCCACAGGATCCGGTCGTCGGGCGTGCGCCGGTAGTAGTGGAACTGGTTGCCGACGTCGGTGAGTCCCTGGGCGTGGGCCCAGCCGATGCTGCCCAGGGCCGCGGGGGAGAGGGGCTCGGTGACGAGCACGTGGTCGTAGATGGGCATCACGCGGTGACGGAGGCGATGCAGCAGCGGCGGGTAGGCGTTGGTGGCCAGCACGACGCTGCGCGCGCGGATGCTGCCGGCGTCCGTGGCAACCTCGACGGAGTCGCGGCCACGGCGCATCGAGCGGACCCTGGTCGACTCGTGGATCCGCACGCCGCGCCGGCTGGCGGCTCCGGCGAGCCCCCACGACAGGGCGGCCGGATCCAGCAGTCCGCCGCCAGTGCGATAGCGCAGTCCGCCGAGGTAGGTCGGCGAGGCGACGTCGCGCTGCATCTCCTCGCGGTCGAGGAGCGTCACGTGCTCGCCATGGCGCTCGTTGAGCGTCATGCGCCGTCGCGAGCGCATCGAGATGGTGGGGCTGGGTGGCGACCGCGGTCTTCCCGCACAGCCGGATCCCGGCGTCGATGCCCTCGCTCCCGGTGAAGTCGACGATCTCGCGCACGTTCTGACGGCCCAGGCGCAGCAGCACCGGGAGGTCGTCGGGCCAGAGCTGCACGCCATGGGCGATCCCGTGCGTGAGCGACTCGGAGAAGAACCCGCCGTTGCGCCCGGAGGCGCCGAAGGCGATGGTCTCGAGCCTCGACGAGGACGATGTCGGCGGACGGGTCGCTGGCCCGCGCCTCGATCGCTGCCCACAGGCCGGTCAGCCCGCCGCCCACGATCAGCACGTCGCAGGAGGTGCCGCCCACGAGGGGCGCTGCGGGTTCGGGGGCGCCGGGACGATCCGTCCAGAACGGCTGAGGAACGGCGTCGCGAAGGGCGTCGGCCGTCCGGATGCTGGGCTGCGTCATCCGGTGCCGTCAGCCCTGCGCGCGCAGGATGACCGCCCGGTCCGGCACCCAGACGAGGTCGACCTCGGTGCCGCGGTGCACGGGAGCGGTGCCCTGGGAGGTGATCGTCACGGGGCTCGCATGGCCGGCGACCTCGACGGCGATCGTGGAGCGCCCGCCGTAGAACTGGGTGTCGATCACCGTGCCCACGAGGCGTCCCTCCCCCCGTGCGACCAGGCTGAAGTCCTCGGGGCGGACGACGAGCACCGCCTGCTCGCCCGGAGCGATGTCGTCGGCTCGTCCGGGCAGGACGCCGAGCCCGGGCACGTCGACGCCGTCGTCGGTGCGGGTGCCGGCGAACGAGTTGCTGGAGCCGATGAAGTCCGCCACGAAGGTGTTGGCGGGCCGCTGGTACAGGTCGACGGGGGTGTCGACCTGCTGGACCCGGCCGTCGTGCATCACGGCGATGCGGTCGGCCATCGACATGGCCTCCTCCTGGTCGTGGGTCACGACCACGAAGGTGATGCCCACCTCGTGCTGCAGTCGCTTCAGCTCGAGCTGCATCTCCGCGCGGACCTTGCGGTCGAGCGCCGACAGCGGCTCGTCGAGCAGGAGCAGTCGGGGCCGTTTGACGATCGCGCGCGCGAGCGCGACGCGCTGCCGCTGCCCTCCCGAGAGCTGGGCGGGGCGCGCCTTCGTCTTGCCGGTGAGTCCGACGGTCTCGAGCACCTCCTCCACCCGGCTGCGCACCTCGGCCTTGGGGAGCCCCTCCCGCTCGAGTCCGTACGCCACGTTCTTGGCGACGGACATGTGGGGGAACAGCGCATAGGACTGGAACATCAGGTTGATGGGGCGGCGCTCCGGGGGCAGCGCGCACAGGTCGACCTCTGCGCCGCCGCCGGTGCCGGGCATGGTGATCGTCCCGCTGTCGGGCTGCTCGAAGCCGGCCATGCTGCGCAGGAGGGTCGTCTTGCCGCAGCCGGAGGGCCCGAGCAGCGCGAAGAACTCGTTCTGCTGGATGTCGAGGCTCACGTCGTCGACGGCGACGGTCTCGCCGAACCTCTTGGACAGGCTCCGGATCGAGAGCAGGGCGGGGCGGTCAGCTGTCATAGGTCATCCGTGAGCTTGGTGATGCGCTGGGCGGCGATCACGATGGTGAAGCTGACGAGCAGCAGCAAGGCAGCCAGGGCGTTGATCTCCGGGGTGACGCCGAAGCGGACCATGGAGTAGATGACGATCGGCAGGGTCGGGGTCGAGGGACCGTTGGTGAAGAAGGCGATCACGAACTCGTCGAGGCTGAGCGTGAACACGAGCAGGGCGCCGGCGACGATGGCCGGCATCAGGCTGGGAACCGTGATGCGGAAGAAGGTGCCCACCGGTCCTGCGCCCAGATCACGGCTGGCCTCCTCGAGGCTCGGATCGGTGTGGCCCAGGCGGGCGAGGACCACCGCGGCGACGAATGCCATCCCGAAGACCACGTGGGCGAGCAGGACGGTGTGCAGGCCCAGGGTCACCCCGACCAGGGCGAAGAACGCCAGCAGGCCGATGGCCAGGGCGAGGTCGGGGATGATCGCCGGGGTGAGGGAGTAGGCCTCGAGCAGGGCTGAGCGGAAGTAGCGGTTGAGCCCGATGGCGAGCAGGGTCCCGAGCGTCGTCGCGATGACGGTCGCTCCGACGGCCACGATGATGGTGTTGATGAAGCCCTCGCGGATCAGCTCGTCCGCGAACAGCTCGCCGTACCAGCGCGTGCTGAACCCCGTCCACGTGTACGGCGTCTTGCTCGCGTTGAACGACATGACGACCAGCACGGCTATCGGGACGTAGAGGAAGACGTACGTCAGCCACAGGGGCAGGTTGAGCCAGCCGAGCCTACGCACGCGCACCCCCGCCGTTGATGCGTCGGGCGACGAGGGCCTGGAGGGCGAACAGCAGGATCAGGAAGCCGACGACGGAGAGTGCGAGCACTGCGCCGAAGGGCCAGTTGCGCGCCTCGAGGAACTGGTCGCGGATGAGATTGCCGACCATGACGGTCTTCCCGCCGCCGAGGAGCTCCGGCACGATGAAGTTGCCCATGCTCGGGACGAAGACGAAGATCGCGCCGATGAGGGTGCCCGGCAGCGTGAGCGGGAGCGTCACGTCCACGAACGCGCGCAGGCGCCCTGCACCGAGGTTGCGCGCAGCCTCCTGCAGCTGCGGGTCGACGCGCTCGATGGACGCGTACACCGGGAGGATCATCAGCGGCAGGTACGCGTAGAGCAGTCCGACGACCACGGCCCCGCGGTTGTAGAGCAGCTCGAGCGGCGCCCCGACGACGCCGAGGTTCACCAGTGCCTGGTTGATCGGGCCCTCGCGAGTTGAGGAGGACGATCCAGGCGTAGGTGCGGATGAGGAAGTTGGACCAGAAGGGCAGGACGACGAGGACGAGGGCCACCGTCCGCCAGCGCCGGGGGAGACGCGCGATCGCGTAGGCGGTCGGGTAGCCCAGCGCGAGGGCGAGCACCGTGGTGACGGTGGCGATCAGCAGGGAGTTGCCGAGGATGGCGAGGTAGGTGGGCTCGAGCGCCTTGGCGAAGCTGTCGAGGGTGAACTCCCACTGCACCCCGCCGAACCGGCCGCGCTTGAGCACGGTGTAGCTGGCGATGATCAGCAGCGGGATCGTCATGAACAGGGTCACGTAGAGCAGGCCCGGCCCGGCGAACACGGTACGGCCGAGCAGAGCGCGGCGCCCGGAGGCGCCGCGCTCTGGCTCGGTCGTGGGTGCTGTCACTGAGTGGGGATCGCTCAGCTGGAGGTGACCTCGGTGGAGAGGTCGGTGTACTTCACGCTGTCCTCACCGAGGTCGACGATGGCCTCGCCCTTGAGGAGATCGGCGGGCATCATCCCCATGTTCGGGTACGTCGCGGCGAGCTCGGCTCCGACCTGCTCCATCGCGGCCTTGTTCGGGACCTTGTAGAGGATGTTCTCGGCCACCCATGCATGGTTGGCCGGGTCCAGGATGAAGTTGATGAAGGCGTGCGCGGCCTCCTTGTTCTGCGACGACTCCAGGATGACCATCGTGTCGGTCCAGAGGTCGCTGCCCTCCGTGGGCACCGTGAACTTGATGTCCGGGTTCTCGGCGGTGCCGTAGTTGCACCAGCCGTCCCACGCCACGACCGCGTTGGCCTCGCCCGACACCAGGCGGCTGTAGAACGTGGTGTCGTCGTAGGCGAGCAGGTCGTCCTTGCTCGCGATGAGGAGGTCCTTCGCCTCCGCGATCTGGGCGTCATCGGTGGTGTTGATGCTGTAGCCCAGGGACTTCAGTGCCGGCAGCGCGAGCCACCGCTCGGTCGTCATCTGGGTGACCTTGCCCTTGCTCTCCTCGCCGGGGGTGAGGATGGCGTTCCAGCTGGTCGGCTCGTCGATGAGATCGCTGCGGTAGCAGATGCCGGTGGTGCCCCAGGCATACGGGACGGAGAAGGTGTTGCCCGGGTCGTATGCGAGCTCGGTGGCCTCGGGGTAGAGGTTCGACAGGTTCGGGACCTGCGCGGCGTCGATGGCCGCGAGCAGGCCGGCGTCGTTCAGCGCCTGTGCGTACTGCCCCGACACGAACGCGACGTCGAAGCCGGAGTCGCCACCCGCGGTGAGCTTGGCCATGATCTCCTCGTTCGTCGCGTGGTTCGCGATCGTGACGGGAGTGCCGTTGGCGGCCTCGACCTGCGCGGCGAGGTCCTCGGGGTAGTAGCCCGCCCAGTTGGAGATGGTCAGGGTCTGGCCGCTGGCGTCGGGTGCCGCCGCGGCCTCGCTGGCCGCCGACTCGGCCGGCGCCGCCGACTCGGCGGCAGCGGACGGTGCGGCTGCGCTGGACTCGGCGTCGCCGGCGTCGCTGCTGCTGCTGCAGGCCGTGAGGAGCAGGGCTGAGGTGGCCAGGCCGACCAGGGCCAGGGTGGATCGACGTCGCATGAGCTCTCCTTCGACTCCGGCAGCCGAACGCTAAGCCGGGATTCAAGGAACTAAACCCCACTTGGACGCTGAGCAGAAGGCCTTTCGTGAAAATTCTGAATTCCAATTAAGTAACGTCTAGGCTCCCGACGTGGCCCGGTCGAAGAGCGCGCGCAAGGCCGATCTCCTCGAGGCGGCCCAGCGAGCCATGGCCGAGCATGGCGCCGGCGTGCGTCTCAACCAGGTCGCCCAGCAGGCCGGGCTGACGTCAGGGGCCATCCTCTACCACTACCCGGACCTGCAGGACCTGCTCGTCGATGCCAACCGCGCCGGCATGGAGCGGTTCCACGATGCCCGGGTCAAGGCGCTCGAGGGCATCAGCGACCCGGCGGCCAGGCTCGTGGTGACCATCACCTCGGGTCTGCCCCTCGACGGCGACGACGAGGAGGTCCGGCTGCTCTGCGCCCTGGGCGGCGAGGCGGCGCGCAACACCGTCTATGCGGTCCTGCTCACGTCCCTGTTCGACCGCCAGGTCGCGATGTACCAGGCCATCCTCGAGTCCGGGGCGGCGCAGGGGGAGTTCACGCTCGCCGCCGAGGCGATCACGATCGCCCGCAACCTGGTCGCGCTGGAGGATGCCTACGGCTACCGGATCATGGCCGGTCACCCCACCCTCGACCATGATGCGACCGCCGAGCTCATCCTCAGCTACGCCCGCCTCGCCACCCGCCATCCCCTGCCCACGGAGACGCCATGACCGACCGACCGCTCACCATCTTGTTCATGCCCGAGTCGGCGTACGGTCCGACCAACCAGTGCGTGGGGATCGGCAAGGTGCTCCTCGAGCGCGGCCATCGCGTGGTGTTCGCGGCCGAGGCCTCGTGGAAGGGCAAGCTGGCGCCGATGGGCTTCGAGGAGGACCTGGTCGACCTGGCCCCTCCGGCGGACGACGCGGACGAGCAGGACGCGGGCCAGTTCTGGAAGGACTTCATCCGAGAGACGGCCCCGGAGTTCCGCAAGCCGACCATCGACCAGCTGGCGACGTTCATGCAGCCGACGTGGCAGGCCCTGATCGACGGGGCGGTCTACTGCGAGCCGCAGCTGCGCCAGATCATCGAACGGGTCAGGCCCGACGTCATCGTCGAGGACAACGTCGTCACCTTCCCTGCGCTGCTCACGTCCGGCGCGCCCTTCGTCCGCATCGTGTCCTGCAACCCGCTCGAGATGAAGGGGCCCGACGTGGCGCCGACGTACTCGGGGCTGCCGGCCGACGACCGCGGGGAGTGGGCCGCGTTCCGCGCCGAGTACGACCGCACCCACCGGGCGATGTGGGAGGCCTTCAACGCCTGGGTGGTCGAGCAGGGTGCGCGCGCCGCTCGCGGAGCTGGAGTTCATCCACGATTCCGAGGCGGCCAACCTCTACGTCTTCCCGAGGGAGGCCGACTACACGGATCGCCGTCCGCTGGCGCCGACGTGGCACCGCATGGACTCGAGCGTGCGGGAGACGGATGACGAGTATGCGGTGCCGGCCGCGGTCGCGGACCGACCGGACGGCAGCGCCCTGGTGTACGTCTCGCTCGGGTCACTCGGCGGGGCCGACGTCGACCTCATGCGCCGGCTGGTGGACGTCCTCGGTCGCACGCCGCACCGGTACATCGTGAGCAAGGGCCCGATGGCCGACCAGATCGAGCTCGCCGACAACATGGTGGGCGCGGAGTTCCTGCCGCAGACCACGGTCATCCCGCAGGTCGACCTCGTCATCACCCACGGGGGGAACAACACGACCACCGAGGCACTGCACTTCGGCAAGCCCATGATCCTGCTGCCGCTGTTCTGGGACCAGTACGACAACGCCCAGCGGATGGACGAGCTCGGCTTCGGCGTCCGGCTGCAGACGTATGCCTTCACCGACGAGGACATGGTGTCCGCGCTCGAGCGGCTGCTCGGGGACGTGGAGCTCCGGGACCGGATGGCTCGCACAGGAGCCGAGATCCGTGCGCGTGACGGTCTGCGGGTGGGCGCCGACGTCATCGAGCAGGTGGGGAAGGCCCACGCCGAGGGCGCGTGAGCCCGGACGGGGCAGCGCTGCTCGCGTCGACGCCCGTCACGGCGCTGCTGCCGAGCCGACGCAGCGAGGAGGCGGCTCGGGTCACTGAGCCGCTGCGGCTCCTCGCGCAGGTGCCGCTGGCAGCCGGACTGGAGTACCTGCTGGTGGAGGACGCGCGGGGCATCGCCTACGGGGTGCCCGCGGTGGCAGGACCGGACGGGTGGCGTCGGGCCGTTGCGGGCGATGGGGCGGCAGAGGCGCTCGTGGCGGCACTCGCTGCGGGCACGGATGGGCGGGCCGGCCTCGAGGCCACCGTGTTCCACGCGGAACCCGCGCACGGGGAGCGTGCCATCGACGTGGACCAGACCAACGAGCTGGTCGTCGTCGGCGAGAGCGTCGTCGTGAAGTGGATGCTGCATCCCGCTGCGGGGGAGCAGCCGGGACCGCGGCGCCTGGTGACGCTCGCGCGGGCCGGTTTCGCCGGCGCCCCTCGCACGTGGGGGCTGGTGCACGTGCAGGCAGCAGGCGGACGGGTGCTCATCGCAACGGTGTCGGACTACCTGCCGGGCGCGGAGGACGGCTGGGACTGGGCCGTGCGCGATGTGCGGCAGGTCGCGCTCGGGGAGCGCGGCGCGAACGTCGACCTCGACCCGGTTCGGGAGGTCGCCACGCTGGTGGCCCGGCTCCACCTGGCCCTGGCGGAGGCGGGCGTCGACCGGGCTACCCCTGAGGACGCCGCTGGCTGGCTGGCCGGGGCGGAGGCGGATCTCGCTGCGGCAGGCCTCGAGCCGGACGTGACGGCGGCGGTGCAGGCTCGCCTCGCGGCCCTCGGCCGGTGCGCGGGGACCCCGACGATCGACGTGCACGGGGACCTGCACATCGGGCAGGTGCTGGCGGTGGGCGACCCGCGGGAGTACTCGGTCATCGACTTCGACGGCAACCCCACCCAGGACGAGGCTGACCGCCTGCGCCGCCAGCCGGCGGCACGGGACGTGGCCGGCATGCTCGCCTCCTGGGACCACGTCGGCAGGGTGGTCCTGCATCGCACCGAGGGCCTCGACCAGGCGGCTGTCGCGCGCGTCCTCGACTGGATCGGCCGCGCGCAGGAGGCGTTCCTCGGGACCTACCGGCAGGTGCTGGCCGCCGACGGCCGATCGGCTCTGCTCGACGAGTCACTGCTGCTGGCGATGCAGGTCCAGCAGGAGTGCCGGGAGTACGCCTACGCCGCCCGGTACCTTCCGCACTGGCGGTACGTCCCCGACGCCGCCCTCCCCGCGCTGCTGAGTCGAGCCCCTGCCGAGACGGAGACCACGTGAACCCCGAGCACTTCCGCGCGGACCTCGCCGCCAAGCCCGACGCGCTGTCGCGCCTGGCCGGCAGCCTTCGCGAGTCGGACCCCTGGGGGAGTCGGCCATCGGCACCGACTCCAGCCTCGTGCTGCTGGGCATGGGCTCCTCTCACTACGCGAACGCCGTCGCCGCCGCCCGCCTGCGGTCACGGGGGATCGACGCGGTGGCGGAGCTCGCGAGCAGCGACCTGCTGCCCGCTCCCCGCCCGGGGACGGTGGTCGTCGCGGTGTCGGCGAGCGGTGGCTCCGTCGAGACCCTCGACGCCGTCGCACGCTACGACGGTGCCTGCCCCATCGTCGCCCTGACGAACACCGAGGGCTCGGCCATCGCGTCCGCGGCCACGGCAGTGATCCCGATGCTCGCGGACGTCGAGCGCTCGGGAGTGGCGTGCCGCTCGTTCCAGCACACGCTGGCGCTCTGGCTCGCCCTCGAGGACCGACTGGTCGGCGGCGCCGACGTTCCGGCCCTCCTCGATGCGGCGGCGATCGCGACGAGTGACCTGATCACGCGAGAGCAGGAGTGGCTGCCCCGGCTGAGGGAGAGCGCCATCGGGCCGCAGGGGACCCACTTCGTCGCACCCGCCCGGCGGCTCAGCTCGGCGCAGCAGGCGGCGCTCATGCTCCGGGAGACGCCGCGGCTGCCCGCCGTCGGGTGCGAGACCGGGGACTGGAGTCACGTCGACGTGTACCTGACGAAGACGACCGACTACCGGCTGGTGCTGTTCGCCGGCTCCCGCTGGGAGCCCCAGCTCCTGACGTGGGTGGCGGAGCGCGGCTCGACCCTGGTCAGCATCGGGGGCGAGGTTCCCGGTGCCGCCCAGGTGGTCCGCTACGAGGGTGACGGCGTCGACGACGTCCGGCTGCTGACGGAGGTCCTCGTCGCCGAGCTGCTCGCCGCGTCCCTCTGGGGCGAGCGCGCCTGACCCGGCGAGGGTGTCAGTCAGCGACGACGCGGTCGCGGCCGGCTGCCTTGGCCCGGTAGAGGGCCCGGTCGGCACGCAGCATGCTCTCGTCGCCGGTGGCACCGGCCGGCCGGACGAAGTAGCCGATCGAGACCGTCACTGGTCCGGGAGTCGCCCTCCGCAGCCGCTCGAGGTGCGGCACTGCCTCGTCCCCGTCCATCCCGGGCAGGATGATGGCGAACTCCTCGCCTCCGTAGCGGGCGAGGAACGATGCCGGCCGGAGCGGCTGCCTGCCACGCTCGTGCGCACGCCGTCAGCAGGGAGTCCCCTGCCAGATGCCCGTTCGTGTCGTTGTAGTCCTTGAAGTGGTCGAGATCGAGCATCGCGATGGTCAGCGGCGTCCCGTCGCGGTCGGCGTCGTGCACCGCCCGCTCGAGCTGGTAGTCGAGCGTGCGCCGGTTGGGAAGGCCGGTAAGCGCGTCGGTTCGCGCCTGCTGGCCGAGCTGCACCGCCTGGTCGTCGACGGTGGAGAGGAGCTCCCGGATGCGCCAGAGCGCAAGGAGAATGACCAGGATCGTCGCGCCTGCGAGCGCGCGCGTCAGTGACTGCCCTTCGTCCCACGACAGCAGCAGGAGCAGGACGGGCGCGGTCAGCACGCCGATCGTCAGCGCGAGCAGTCGAAGAGCACTCGGCCGGACGAGCGCGTCCGCATCACGTGGCGAGACGAGCTCGACCACGCCGGGGGCGGTCGCCGAGCCTGCGAGGAGCACGAGTGCGGCGAGGTAGAGCACCTCGGTGACGACCCGGGTGTGATCGTCGAACCCGTGGATCACGCTCGCGTTGTAGAGGATGTCGGCGGCGAGGTAGGCAGCGAAGGACGTGGTGAGCAGGGTCAACGGCAGCCGCAGGCGCCCCATGCCGACCAGGAGTCGGACGAGCCCCGCCAGGAGGACGAGGTCGAGCACCGGGTACGCCAGGGCGAGGACCGTGGGTGCGTCGAGCGACTCGACACCGTCGAGCATCGGCGCGATCACGAAGACCGAGGCGAGTGACGCTGCGGCCACCACGATGATCGCGGAGTCGATCCACGCCTCGCGGTCCCGCGTCGCGTACGCGCGGCGGATCAGGAGGCCCAGCGCCCCGAAGGCCGCGACGTACGAGGCGAGGTACAGCGGATCAGCGATCCCCGGGAATGGCAGGTCCTCGAGGACGTACTGCTGGACGTCGTAGGCGATGTCGCCGAGCACCAGCAGGATGGCGAAGGCACTGAACCACCACCACACGGAACGGACCGCCGTCGGCATGCGGGTGGTGGCGACGACCACCACGGCCGCGGACACGATCCCGCCGAGGCGGGACACCGCCACCCAGAGGGGCGAGTCGATGGGGAGGGCGAAGACGAGGAGGCAGGCCAAGGCACCCAAGGCCATCCCCGCGAGCCAGCGTCGGCTCAGACGAGTGCCTGAGTCACCCACGTCACCACCCCCTGCAGGGTCCGATGCGCATGCATTGGGCATTCGCGCCGGGTACAGCGTACGGTCGGGGCGGAGGATCCCAGCGCAGCGAGCGGAGTGACGTGTCGAACAGCCTCTACATCACCTCCACCACCATCCGCGCCGGGAAGGCGGTCGTGGCGCTCGGCATGCTGGAGACGCTGGCACGCCAGGTGGGCAGGATCGGCGTGTTCCGCCCCATCGTCGACCATTCGGGCGGCCCCGACGCGCTGCTCGACCTCCTCGTGGACCGCTACCAGGGCGCTGTCGAGCCGCGCGTCGGCCTGACCTACCCCGAAACGGCGTCGTACGTGGACGAGGGCGGGGACGGCCGGCTCGTGGCGCATCTGGTCGACATGTTCATGCACATGAAGGACGACTTCGAGTTCGTGCTCGTCATCGGGACGGACTTCACCGGCCCGTCGCCGTCGACGGAGCTGGCCCTCAATGCGCGGCTGGCGGCGAACATGGGGATACCCGTGCTCGCCGTGGTCGGTGGTCACGAGCTCGATGTGGCCGCCATCGACCATGCGATGGACTCGTCGGTGAGCGTCCTCTCGCGGCTGGGCTGCACGGTCATGGCCACCATCGTCAACCGGGTCGACCCCGCGCTGGTGGCCGCCGTCCGCGACCACGTCGCGGAGGAGCCGCACGGGGCGCCGGTCTACGTCCTGCGCGACCTGCCCGTGCTGTCCTCCCTGACCGTGGAGGAGGTCGCCGACGGTCTGGGCGGCGTCGTCCTCGTCGGCAGCCCGGACAGCCTCCAACGCGAGGTCGACGCGTATGTGGCCGGATCCGGACACCTCCAGACCCTGCTGCCGATCCTGTCCGACGGTGCGCTCGTGGTCGCCTCGGGCGATCGTGCCGACCTGGCCGTCGGCACGGCCGCTTCGGCGCTGAGCCGCGACATGCCGACGGCGGCCGGAGTCCTCCTCACCTGCGGCCATCGACCAGACCCGATGACGCTGTCGCTCCTCGCCGCGTCGGGGATGCCGGTCATTGCCGTCGAGCCGGACACCTACGCGACCCTCCATGCGCTGGAGTCCCTGCGTGGCGAGATCAGGACGACGAGCCGCCGGAAGATCGCCGCTGCCCTGGGCGAGTTCAATGCGGGCGTCAACGTCGAGGAGCTGGCATCGAACATCCGGCTGTCGCAGCCGGAGGCGATCACGCCATTGATGTTCTCCTTCGCCCTCCTCGAGCGCGCCCGTCTCGACCGTCGCCGGATCGTCCTGCCGGAGGGCACCGACGAGCGCATCCTTCGTGCCGCCGAGGAGCTCGTGCATGCGAAGGTCGTCGACGTGATCCTGCTGGGCGGGGCGACCGAGATCCAGGCCAAGGCGATCTCCGCTGGCGTCGATCTCTCGGGGATGACGCTGATGGACCCGGCGGAGTCGCCGCTGCGCGACACCTTCGCGCAGGAGTACGCGGCCCTGCGCGCGCACAAGGGCGTCACGCTCGAGCAGGCGCAGGACGCGATGCTCGATCCGACCTACTTCGGCACGATGCTCGTTCAGTCCGGACAGGTCGACGGAATGGTCTCGGGGGCCGCCCACACCACCGCGCACACGATCCGGCCCGCGCTGGAGATCATCAGGACGACGCCGGATGCCTCGCTGGTGTCGAGCGCCTTCCTCATGTGCCTGCCGGATCGCGTCCTCGTGTTCGCCGACTGCGCCGTCAACCCCGATCCCACGGCTGAGCAGCTCGCGGACATCGCGATCAGCAGCGCCGACACCGCGCTGGCCTTCGGGGTCGAGCCGCGGGTCGCGATGGTGTCCTACTCCACGGGCGCGTCCGGCTCGGGCAGCGACGTGGACAAGGTGAGGGCGGCCACCGCGCTCGTGGCCCTGAGGCGTCCCGACCTCCCGCTCGCGGGGCCGATCCAGTACGACGCGGCCGTCGACGAGTCCGTCGGGCACTCCAAGATGCCCGACAACCCGGTCGCGGGTCGCGCGACGGTGCTCATCTTCCCGGACCTCAACACCGGCAACACCACGTACAAGGCCGTGCAGAGGTCGGCGGGAGCAGTGGCGATCGGTCCGGTGCTGCAGGGCCTGCGGAAGCCGGTCAACGACCTCTCGCGGGGGTGCACGGTGCCGGACATCATCAACACGGTGGCCATCACGGCGATCCAGGCACAGCAGGTGGACGCCACGTGACCCGCACTCGGTGGCGCAGGTGAGCCGGGCTCCCAGCGTCCTCGTCGTCAACACCGGCTCCTCGAGCCTGAAGTACCAGCTCATCGATCCCGCCACCGGCGCGTGGGTGGCGAAGGGGCTCGTCGAGCGCATCGGCGAGGACGCACCCCAGCTTCACCATGAGTGGGCTGACGGTCGGCTCGTCCGGCACGATGCCGACCTCCCCGACCACGCAGCCGCACTGGTGCTGATGCTGCAGATGCTGGGGGAGGACTCCGGTGGCATGGACCGGCTCTTCGCCGTGGGCCACCGCGTCGTGCACGGCGGCAGCGACTACCGCGAGCCGGTCGTCGTCGACGACGAGGTCGAGCGGACCATCGAGAGCCTGATCCCGCTGGCACCGCTCCACAACCCCGCGAGCCTGCGTGGCATCCGCGAGCTGCGCCGCCTGCTGCCGCAGGTGCCGCACGTGGCCGTCTTCGACACCGCGTTCCACTCGACGCTGCCCCCGGAGGCGTACACGTACGCGATCCCCGTGGACCTCGCCGAGCGCCTCCACATCCGCAAGTACGGGTTCCACGGCACGAGCTACCGCTACGTGACTCGCAAGTCCGCGGAGTTCCTCGGCGTCGCGGTCGAGCAGGTGAACCTCGTGGTGGGCCATCTCGGCAACGGAGCCTCGATGGCGGCGATCCGCAACGGCGCGAGCGTCGACACGAGCATGGGGCTGACGCCGCTGCAGGGCCTGGCGATGGGCACGCGCTCAGGTGACCTCGACCCCGCCGTCATCCTGCATCTGGTGCGAGTCGGCGGGATGTCCCTCGACGCAGTCGACGCCCTGCTCAACAAGTCGAGCGGGCTGAAGGGCATGGCGGGCAGCCAGGACATGCGCGAGGTCCGGGCGCGGGCCGCCGCCGGCGACGAGGCGGCCCGGCGGGCGATCGACGTTTACGCCTACCGGGTCCGCGGCTACATCGGGGCCTACCTGGCCGCCGTGCCTGGCGTGCACGCCCTCGTGTTCACGGCCGGCATCGGCGAGCATGATGCCGCTCTGCGGCGGGAGGTGTGCGGACCTCTCGCGCATCTCGGCATCCGGCTGGACGAGCACCTCAACGCGGATCCTGGCGGCGGCGTGCGCGCCATCGACGACGGGTCCGGTGCCATCCGGATCCTCGTCGTGCCGACCAATGAGGAGGCCGAGATCGCCCGCCAGGCGGCGGAGGCCGTGGCCGGGGCCGGCCCGCAGTAGCGATCGTCAGTCCCGAGCGAGCTCGGAGAGCCCTTCCCAGTCGATGGCCCCGAGGGTGGTGCCGCGAGGGTCGGCGACGGTGACCAGACCCGTGGGGGACGTGATCAGCTCCACCAGGGCGTCGTAGGCGGAGGACGTGTCCGCGACGACGGGGGTGCCGTCGGGAGCGGGAACGCTGACGGCGGTCCTGATCGCGAGAGCAGCCGGGACCACGGTGAGCCTGCGCAGGATGCGATCAGCCCCGAGGAAGTCCGCCACCTCGGCTGAGGCGGGCTGCCCCAGCACCTGGACCGGGGGTCCCACCTGGTCGAGGCGGCCGTGCGGGCCGAGGACGGCCATCCGATCCGCGAGCAGGGTGGCCTCGTCGACGTCGTGGGTCACGAAGACCACCGTCGTGCCGAGCGCCGTCACCCAGGACCGGAACTCGGACTGGAGGTTGCGCCGGATCTGCGGGTCCAGCGCACCGAAGGGCTCGTCCATCAGCAGGATCGGCGGAGCGGCGGCGAGAGCACGGGCCACGCCGACCCGCTGCTGCTGTCCGCCGGAGAGCTGGTGCGGGTAGCGATCGGAGTACTCGGCGGCGGGCAGCCCCACCATCTCCAGCATCTCAGTGACGCGCGCGCGGGTCGCATTCCTGCTCCATCCCGCGAGCGTGCACACCGTCCCCACGTTGGCCGCGACGGTGCGATGGGGGAACAGCCCGATCTGCTGGATGACGTAGCCGATGGTGCGTCGCAGCGCGACGGGGTCGAGGCCCTTCACGTCCTCCCCGCCCACGAGGACCTCACCGGTGTCGGCCTCGAGCATGCGGTTGACGAGCTGCAGCACGGTGGACTTCCCGCACCCGGACTGCCCGAGAAGGACGAAGATCTCGCCGTCGTGCACGGAGAGGGAGAGATCATCGATCGCCCTGACGTCGCCGAAGGACTTGCCCACATGCCGGAGTTCGATGCGTGCCGCGTTCGGAGCGGTCTCCCTAGACTGCATGGATGGCCGTCCTGCCCTCCGCTGACGGGAACAACCCGTGGTTCAGCATGGACTATGTCACAGGCGCACGGGCGGCCATCCTCGATGCGCTGATCGAGCACGTGGTGATCACGGTGAGCGCGATCGCGCTGGCGACGGCCGTCGCCGTGCCGTTGGCGCTGCTTGCCGTGCGCGTGCGCTGGCTGGTCACGCCGTCGCTCGTCGTTTCGGGCCTGCTGTACACGATCCCGTCACTCGCCCTCATCACCGGACTGTGGCCGGTGTTCGGACTCTCCTCGACGACGGTGATCGTCGCGCTCGCCCTCTACGCGCTGATGGTGATCCTCCGCAACACCATCGTCGGGCTGCAGAGCGTCCCCGGGCACGTCACGTCGGCGGCCCGCGGCATGGGATACCGCGAGAACCAGATCCTGCTGGTCATCGGGCTGCCCATGGCACTGCCGGCGGTCATGGCCGGGATCCGGCTGGCAACCGTCTCCACCGTCGGCCTGGTGATGATCGGGGCCCTGGTCGGGCACGGCGGCCTGGGCGGACTCGTGCTGTCCGCGTTCACCAACAACTTCTACCGCGCGCCCATCGTCCTCGGGATCGTGCTGGCGATGGCCCTCGCGCTGCTGCTCGAGCTGCTCCTCGCCGGCCTCCAGCGACTCCTGACGCCCTGGGACCGGCGGCCGGCATGAGCGTGTGGGAGTGGTTCGCCGACCCGTCCAACTGGACCGGACCGACGGGGGTCTGGGCGCGGATGCTCGAGCAGGTCGTCCTGACCGCCACCGCCGTCGGCATCGCCGCGGCCATCGCGCTGCCCGCAGGGATCGCCGCAGGTCATGCCCGCAGGTTCGGCGGCCTCGTCACATCCGTCGCGAACCTGGGCCGCGCCATCCCGACGTTCGCCCTCCTGCTGCTGTTCGCCTCGATCGCCGCCATCGGCGTGGGAACGCTGGCCGCGGTGCTCGCTCTGATCCTCTTCGCGATCCCGCCGATCATCACGAACGCCTATGTCGGGGTGCGCACCGTGGAGGACCGCGTGCGGTCGGCCGCCATCGCGATGGGGATGAGCGGCGGCCAGCTGCTCCGGGCCGTCGAGCTGCCACTGGCCGTGCCCCTGATCCTCGCGGGCCTGCGGACGGCGTTCGTCCAGACTGCGGCCACCGCGACGCTGGCGGCCTTCGTCGGCGGAGGCGGGCTGGGTCGATTCATCCTCGACGGCTTCGCCCTCCAGGACCAGGCGATGGTGCTCGCGGGCGTGGTCCTGGTAGCGGTCCTGACCATGAGCTCCGAGGTCGTGCTGGCCCTGCTGCAGCGACGACTGGACCCCATGGTGGGGGAGCAAATCGGGCAGCCGGGCGATAGGGTCGCCCGATGAGGACGACGCGAATCCTGGCGCTGGCTGCGGCCGCGCTGACCCTGGCCGCCTGCACCTCGAGCACGGACGCCGGCGACACGGCCACCTCGGGTGCTCCCACGGCCGCCGTCTCGACGGCTCCCTCGGCCGGAGCGTCATCGGCCGAGGCCTCGTCGGCCGCGCCGGTCGCGCTCGAGGGACCGGTGACGATCGGCGCCTTCAACTTCACCGAGAGCCAGATCCTCGCCGAGCTGTACGCCGGCGTGCTCCGCAAGGCCGGTGTCGAGGTGTCGATCACCCAGTCGACCAACCGCGAGGTGCTGCAGCCGGCCCTGGAGGCGGATGAGGTCCAGGTCGTGCCGGAGTACCTCGGCACCTTCACCGAGTTCCTCAACATCAAGGGCAACGGTCCCGATGCCCCGTCGGTGGCCAACAACAACGTCGAGCGGACCCTCGTAGCGGCCCGTGAGCTGGCCGCGCCGGTCGGCATCACCCTCCTCGAGCCGTCGCCCGCCGAGGATGTCAACGCGTTCGCCGTCACTGCGGACTTCGCCGCCGCGAACTCGATCGCGTCGCTCACCGACCTGGCTGGCTGGAGCCAGGCGAACGACCTCAGGCTCGGTGGCCCGCCCGAGTGCCCGCAGCGACCCTTCTGCCAGCTCGGGCTCGAATCCGCGTACGGGATGCAGATCGCCGAGTTCACCCCCCTCGATGCGGGTGGTCCGCTCACGAAGACGGCCCTCGACCAGGGTGCGATCGACGTGGGCCTCGTCTTCAGCTCCGACGGGTCGGTCGCGGACCTCGACTTCGTCGTGCTCGAGGATGACCTGGGCCTGCAGAACGTCGACAACATCGTCCCCGCGGTCGCGTCCGCCGTCGCCGTTCCCCAGGTCGTGGACGCCCTCAACGGCCTGTCGGCGATCCTGACGACCGAGGACCTCGTGGCCATGAACAAGGCCGTCGACATCGACCGTCGCGTGGTCACGGAGGTCGCGGCCGAGTTCCTGGCCGCGAAGGGCCTCGGCTGATCGGGGTCAGCCCTCCACGATCCCGAATCGCCGGTAGACCGCGCGCAGCGGTGCGGGCGCCCACCAGTTGGCGCCGCCCGCGATCCGCATGAAGGCGGGCACCAGGAGGATGCGCACGATGGTCGCGTCGATGAGGATCGCGACCGTGATGCCCAGCCCCATGATCTTGATGTTGGTCAGCGTGCTGGTCAGGAAGACGACGAACACGACTGCCAGCAGGAGGGCCGCGGCGGTGATGATGCCGGCTGAGCGCTGCAGTCCGAAGGCGACGGCGGCCGTGTTGTCGCCCGTGCGGTCGTACTCCTCCTTGATGCGCGAGAGCAGGAAGACCTCGTAGTCCATCGAGAGGCCGAAGGCCACGATCGCGGTGATCACCAGTGTCGCCGTGTCGAGGGTGCCGGTTCGGGTGAAGTCACCGACGAGCCACGTCAGGTGCCCCTCCTGGAACACCCAGACCAGCACCCCCATGGCTGCGGCGAGGCTCATGACGTTCATGATGATGGCCTTGATCGGCAGCAGCACGCTCCCGGTGAAGAGGAAGAGCAGGACCAGGACGCTCACGAGGATCCACGCGAGCGCCCATGGCAGTGATCGCGCGATGCCCTGCTGCGAGTCCGTGTACTCCGCTGCGAGCCCGCCGACGACGACCTTGGGGTCGGGGGGCGGCACGGCCCGCAGGTCGGCGATCACGGCCTCGCCCTCGGGACTGCGGGGCCGTTCGCTCGTGCCGGCGATGATCCGCTCGTACGCTCCCGCTGCTGTGACGAAGGTCGGCTGGGGATCGGCGACACGGGCACCGTCCACGTAGACGCCGGTCGAGGCCACCACGCGCTCGATGGTGTCGACCGACGAGAGCGCCGCGGAGTACGCCGACAGCGCGGCGTCGCCCACTGCGGCAGGGACGATGATGTCGATGGGCGAACCGCCGAGATCGGGGTAGTCACTGCGCAGCAGGTTCGTGGCGACGACCGCGGGGTCCGACGACGGCAGGGCGCGCTCGTCGAGCTGGCTGAAGCGCACGTTCAGGGCGGGCCATGCGAGGACCAGCAGCAGCGCGGTGCTGGCGAGCGCCACGGGCCATGGGTAGCGCATGATCCAGGTGGCGAGCGCGGCCCAGCGGCGGCCCTCGTGGGCTCGCCCGAGGTTCCTGCGGATGCGGAGGGAGTCGATGCGCGGACCGAGCATCGCCAGGGCCGCCGGCAGGGTGATGAGGGCCCCCAGCACCGCGAAGAGGACGACGGACGTACCGGCGTACGCGAAGGACCGCAGGAAGGGAAGCGGGAAGAACGCGAGGGCGGCCAGGGTGACGCCGACCGTGAGGCCGGAGAAGACGACCGTCCGCCCGGCGGTCGCCACCGTGCGCACCACGGCCTCCTCGACGACGTCCGTCTGCGACAGCTCCTCCCGGAACCGGCTGACGATGAGCAGGGCGTAGTCGATGCCGAGGCCCAGCCCGAGTCCGGTGACGAGATTGACCGCGAAGACGGACACATCCGTGACGAAGGTGACGAGGAAGAGGACCATGAGGCTGGCGAAGATGGCGCCGACGCCGACCAGCATCGGCATGCCCGCGGCCACGAGGCTGCCGAACACGACCACGAGGAGGATGAGGGTCGCCGGGATGGCGATGGATTCCGCTCGCGTGAGGTCGCGCGCGACCTGGACGTTGATGGCCTTGGCGACGGACTGTCCACCGCCCACGTACGCCGTCGCCGTTCCGAGATCGGCCGCGTCGAGTGCCGCCTCGGCAGCATCCGTGATCTCTCGGGGAGAGTCGGGGCTGTCGGGGTCGTAGGTCACGAGGACGAGTGCGCCCGTGCCGTCCGTGCTCCTCAGCGTCGGCACAGGAGTGCGCCAGTAGGAGGCGACCCGCAGCACGCCGGGGAGTCCTGCCACTGTGTCGGTCACGGCGCGCCCGACGTCGGACGCCGCGGACCCGTCGACTGAGCCGTCGAAGTCGAGGGCGATGACGAGGTCCGCCTCGGGCGCGTCGAAGTCGCCGTCCAGGATCGCCCGAGCGGCGGTCGAGTCCGAGCCGGGATCGTCGAACCCCTGGCTGCCGAGGCGGGGGAAGAGGAAGGCGGCGACGGCGGCGCACAGGGCCACGCCGACCAAGGAGGCGATCAGCACCAGGCGACGGTGCCGGTAGATGGCATGGCCGAGTCGCTCGAACATCGATCCTCCCCGCGACCCCACCAGTCTGGCACTGGCGCGCGGCGGATGCGGGAGACGCGAAGGTCGCGCAGAATGGTCGGGTCCTGCCCATCGACGAAGGAGCCCTCTGGTGCGCCGACTGACCGTGATCGCGGCCGTGCTGGTGACTCTCGCACTCAGCGCCTGCGGAGGGCACGAGGCGGCGACGGGGCGGGCGGGCGACATCGCCTTCGCGCAGAACATGATCCCGCATCACGAGCAGGCCCTCGAGATGTCCGCACTCGCGCTGGCCGCGGAGGCGTCGCCGGAGGTGACCGCGCTGGCCAGGGAGATCCAGGCGGCACAGGATCCCGAGATCGTCCTGATGCGCGCCTGGCTGCGCGACTGGGACGCTGAGGAGCTCCCGCACAGCGGGGGTCCGGGCGAGGAGTCCGTGGATCACGAGCATGAGATGCCGGGGATGGCGACGGGGGAGCAGCTCCTCGAGCTCGCCGGGGCACGCGGGGCCGCGTTCGACGCGCTCTGGATCGACCTCATGGTGGCCCATCACGAGGGGGCCATCGTCATGGCGGAGCAGGTGGCCGAGACGACGGAGGATCTCGAGGTGCAGGCCCTGGCCGCGGAGATCATGGCGACGCAGGCCGAGGAGATCGAGCGGATGCGGGAGCTGGCCGGCTGACGCGGGCTGACCGCGGGCCGTCCGACACGCCGTAAGCGCTGTCATCGGGGCGAGACTCATGTCACATTCACGAGTGCACAGGCGTCCTCGTGGCGTGTGGCGCAGATCACCAAGAGTACCCGGTCAATCGGGCATAACGGGCGCCTGCCCTGTCCCCTCTTCAGGTGCTCGACTGGAGCGATGTCGTTGCGCTGCCTACACTTTTCCTCGGATGGCAGCCTTCCCCGGCTGTCCGGCGAAGTAGCACTTCGCGATGCCCCGGCGGTTGCCGCCGTCGGGAGCCGTGCGACCGGCAACGCCAGGGCGTGAGACTCGCCCTGGCAGGCGCACGGCTGGCGAGCCAGACGAGGCGGACATGAGTCCTCGCCCTGGCACGGACCCGCATCGCGCCCGCGCACCGACTGGGATCAGCCGGTGCCGTCGCTAGAGGATGTATGTACACACGCACGATCGTTCGGTCCGCCAAGGTTGTCGGCGCCATCACCGCCGGCGTCATCATCTCCGCCTCCGTGGGGTCGGCCATGGCCGCGCCCGCAGCTCCGGCTGCCGCCCCCGCCGCGGCCGTCGCGGAGCCCGCTCCTGTCGCGGCTGCCGCTCTCGTCGCCCAGCCCGCCTCGTGGCGTGGCCCGGCCGCCGGGACCGGGGTCAACGCCGAGGCCGTCGCCGTCGCGGCGACTCGTCCGAGCCGGGCTGTGAGCGCCCGTCAGGCGCTGGTCGTGCGGCAGGCCACGTTCAGCCGGTTCACGGTGGCCTCCAAGGAGACCAAGGACATGCGCGGCGTCGAGCCGAGCCTGTACCGCGGCAAGTACTACCGCTCGGCCATCGAGTCGAAGCGCAAGTGCATCGTGGACCGCGAGAGCGAGGGCCACTACGACGTGGTGAACCCGAGCGGTGCCTACCGTGGCGCCTACCAGGTCTCCGCGTCGCTGGCGCGTGGCGCCACCTGGATGATGCTCAAGGAGCACAAGCAGCTCATGGGTGCGAAGTCCGCCAAGCAGACGCTCGCCAAGCTGCGCTCGAAGCCGATGAACGCGTGGCCCCGCTACTGGCAGGACGCTGCGTTCCACACCGTCGCGAACTGGGAGCACACGGGCTCGGGCATCGCGCACTGGGCCGGCGGTCGCTGGCACTGCTGATCTCGTCCGACAGGAGTGGCCGCGACCGATTGGTCGCGGCCACTCCTCGTTTCGGGACGGCGAGCGACGGTCAGCGCACCGCCTTCGCGAGGCGCTTACGGCACTCGGTCTTCGCGATCCGCACGAAACGCTGCGCGGCCGGCATCGGCGTGGCCCCCCTCTGCGTGGCGATGAGGATGGTGCGCGGGTCGAGCGGGGGATCGAGTCGCTTGATCACGATGCCGGGATCGGATGTGTCCACGGCGAGCAGCGGCATCACGGCCGGACCCATGCCGGCGCGGACCATTCCCTGCATGGCTCCGTTGTCGTTGGAGCGGAACACGTACCGCGGCTTCACCCCGTGCGCCCGGAGCTGGTCGTCGAT
The DNA here is from genome assembly GCA_963700255.1 of uncultured bacterium. Classification (GTDB taxonomy): domain Bacteria; phylum Actinomycetota; class Actinomycetes; order S36-B12; family S36-B12; genus UBA10649. The sequence goes on from CAVOWW010000018.1 coordinate 217,892, forward strand.
GGGGTCCCGTCCGCGACTGGGCGGGTTCTGGCCCACCATCGACACGCCGGAGAGCTCCCGCGTCGGGAAGGCCTTGCTGGGGAACCGGGCTGCGAAGTCACCGTCGGCCCCCAGCACGACCACGTACGGGTCGAACCCGAGGTCCACGACGTCCAGGCGGCTGTCCTCATACGGTCCCTGCAGGAACGTGACGTCGATCTCTCCCTCCACGAGCTCCTCGGTGAGGTCATCGTTGAGGTCGTGCTCCACGAGGGTGATGGCGAGGTCCGGGGCGACCACCCGCATCTCGCGGACGAGCTCGGGCAGCAGCTGGACCGACACGCTCTGGTAGGTGCCGATGCGCAGGCGGCCGGCCGTGCCGGACGCCAGGTCGCCGAGCTCGGTCTCGGCCAGCTCGAGCCGCTCGGCGATGGCGTCGGCATGTCGGAGCAGCAGCCGTCCGGCCGGCGTCAGGGTCACCGGTCGGGGCCCCCGGGCCGGTCGAAGAGCGACTGCCCGATGGCGGCTTCGAGGCCGGCGATCTGCTGGCTGATGGCGGCCTGGGAGTACCGCAGGATGTCGGCGGCCCCGATGAAGGAGCCCTCCTCGGCGATTGCCCTCAGTGCGCGCAGGTGTCTGAGCTCGACGTCGTCGAATGCCATGACCATCAGCATAGCCATAACCATAAGCATGAGTGAACGACACGATTAAGAAACATCATTTCTCATTATGTCGATGGACTCGTACCATTGACGTAGACGAAAGGAGCACCACATGAACCTCGCCACGCACACCACGACCGCTCGCATCAAGTCCCTTGACTTCGTGCTCGAGGCGGACGGCATCGCCGGTGACCCGGTCAACCTGCTGCTCCTCGCCCATACCGCGCGCGATCTCGGCGTGAACGAGCTGCTCGTGTCGATCATGGTCGACGAGGACGAGCCCGAGGTGGCCCGCATCCGCGCGTACGCGCGAGTGGCCGTCCAGGTCGGCGCCCGCCTGCACGAGGCAGCGCCCGTCGAGCATCGCGAGCTGCAGCCCGCCTGCTGACACGTGGCACAGCAATGAGGGGCGGGTCCGAAAGGACCCGCCCCTCATCCTTGCCCCACCTGCCCTCGAGGCGGCCTTCTCGGCGGCCCACGCGACCCCGCTGTCCCCTCCGTCGAGTGCGCAGTTGTGGCCCGGTCCGGGGCACTCGTGCGGGCCACAACTGCGCACTCGGCAGGGGTGCCGGCCTGCTGACACGTGGCACAGCAATGAGGGGCGGGTCCGTAAGGACCCGCCCCTCATTGCTGTCTGTCGTGCTAGGCGGCCTTCGCGCCGCCCACTCGCCCGGCGAGGTTCAGCAGGGCAACGCCGATCAGGACGAACACGATCCCCACGCCGATCGCCATGGCGGATACGCCGAAGGCGAGCACCGAGGTGAACAGCGATGCGCGGAGGAACGAGCCGTTCATCGCGACCTCGCGCAGCGGGTCCTCGCGGTCGAGCTCGGCGTAGGTCTTGCCACCGGTGGCCTCGAGGGCGTGGGTCTGGATGATCTGGGCCTCGCAGTACGCGGCGAACGGTCCGCTGACCGCCTGGCCGCCGAGGCAGGCGTCCTCCGACACAGTGATGCGCTCGTCAGCCAGCGTGGTGCTGACCTGCGCGTAGGTCACTGCTCCGGCGAGCACCATGAGGGCACCGATCACCATGACGACGATGCTGATCCACTTGGCGGATCCGGAACCTGAGTTGTTGGACATGTGTAGTGCCTCCCCACGTCGGCCAACCATTGACCGACGGGTTCACTCTCCTCTGCCCCGGTACTGAGGGGAAGCATTTGCGACGTCAACTATCGGTGTCGCAGGCAGCTTGGGACCAAAGTCCGTCGCCCATGGGGGACGTAGGGCTGCTGAATGGTCAACTATCTGGATGACACTCGGGACGGAGGTCCCGTTTGAGTCACGGCAGGACGCGATGGACCTTGTGCTGGGCGGCCTGCGCGACCGGGCGCACCACGAGCAGGTCGATGTTGACGTGCGCCGGCAGGGTGGCCACCCAGGCGACGGTCGCGGCCACGTCGTCCGCCGTGAGCGGCTCGGCCACCCCGGCGTACACGGCGGCCGCACGCTCGGCATCGCCGCCGAAGCGGTTCACGGCGAACTCGTCCGTGCGCACCATGCCCGGGGCGATCTCGGTGACGCGGACGGGCTGGCCGCACAGCTCCAGCCTGAGGGTGCCGGCGACCGCGGCGACGGCGTGCTTGGCAGCGACGTAGCTGCCGCCGTTCTCGTAGGCGATCCGGCCCGCCGTCGAGCCCATGAGCACGACGAGGCCACGGCCGGACGCGATGAGTCGGGGGAGGAGGGACTGCACCGTCCGCACCGCGCCGAGGACGTTCACCTCGTAGGCCCGGCTCCAGGCATCGAGGTCCGCGTCGGCCACGGCGGCGGCGTCGAAGGCTCCGCCCGCGTTCGCGACCAGCACCGTCAGGTCCTCATCGGCGAGTGACGCCGCGAGCGCTGCGACGCTCGCCGGGTCCGTCACGTCCAGCGCCCGAGCCTCGATGCGCGGGTCCTCGGCCGCAAGGGCGGCGAGCCGATCGACGCGGCGGGCGGCCGCGATCACGCGATATCCCTCCCGGGCCAGGGCTCGCGCCGTCGCCGCACCGATCCCGCTGCTGGCGCCCGTGACGACCGCAGTCCCGCGCGTTGTCTTCTCCATGGGTCTCTCCTTGGCGTCGAGGGCTCAGCGGCAGACGAGGGTCGTGTCGAAGGAGTGGGCGTCCGCCCGGTAGCAGTGCTCGGCGTACTCGACCGCACGTCCGCCGTCATCGAAGGCGGTGCGCTCCATCGTGAGCAGGGGAGCACCGGTCTTCACGCCGAGCAGGAGACCCTCGGGTCGGGTGGCGGCCCTCGCCCCGATGCGCTGGTCCGCGATGCGCAGGTGCACGCCCGATCGGCGCAGCAGCGCGTAGAGGCCGGTCGCCGACAGCCGGTCCGCATCGAGATCCACCAGCCCCAGCGGGATCCAGTTGCGCATGATGGCCAGCGGAACGTCGTGCTGGAGCCGCAGTCGCTCGACGTAGGTGACCGTGCTTCCGCGCGCGATGCTCAGGGCCGCGGCAACGTGCGCCTCCGCGGGCGCCTCCCGCAGGGCGAGCACCTGGGTGCTCGGGTGGTGGTCGGCGGCGGCGAGGTCGTCGAAGAGGCTCGTCAGCTCGAGTGGCCGGCTGAACTGCGCGGCCACCACCTGGGTGCCGACGCCTCGGCGGCGCACGAGCAGTCCCTTGCTCACCAGCTCCTGGACGGCCTGGCGCACCGTGGGCCGGCCCAGCCCGAGGCGCTCGGCCAGGTCGGTCTCGGTGTCGATGCGGTCGCCGGGGCGCAGCCGGCCGTCGCGGATGGCGTCCTCGAGCTGCTGAGCCAGCTGGAAGTACAGCGGCACGCGGCTGCTGCGATCCAGGGACAGGTCCAGCGACATGGTCCGAGGCTAGGCCGACTGCGTGACTTTGTAAAGACATATTGACGTTTGCTTGAGGCCCGGCCTAGACTCGTGCCGACCCTTCACACCGGAAGCAGGCGACCATGACCGCACGCGTCACCCACTGGATCAACGGACGACTCTGGGAGGGGGCGGCGGAGCGCACCGGCGACGTCTACGACCCCGCCACCGGACAGGTGACCAAGAAGGTCGACTTCGCGTCCCGGGCGGTCCTCGATGAGGCGGTCGCCGCGGCCAAGGCCGCGTTCCCTGAGTGGCGGGACACCTCGCTGACCAAGCGAGCGCAGATCCTGTTCGCGTTCCGGGAGCTGCTCAACGCCAACAAGGAGACCGTCGCCGCGCTCATCACCGACGAGCACGGCAAGGTCCTGAGCGATGCCCTGGGCGAGGTGACCCGCGGACAGGAGGTCGTCGAGTTCGCCTGCGGCATCCCGCACCTCATGAAGGGCGGCTTCTCGGAGGGAGTGTCGAACGGCGTCGACTCCTACTCGATCCGCCAGCCCCTTGGCGTCGTCGGCATCATCTCCCCGTTCAACTTCCCCGCCATGGTGCCGATGTGGTTCTTCCCGATCGCGATCGCCACGGGCAACACGGTGATCGTGAAGCCGAGCGAGAAGGATCCCTCGGCGATCATGTACGTGGCCGAGCTCTGGAAGAGGGCCGGCCTGCCGGACGGCGTGTTCAACGTCGTCCACGGCGACAAGGAGGCTGTCGACGGACTCCTGGAGAACCCAGACGTCAAGAGCATCTCCTTCGTGGGATCCACCCCGATCGCCCAGTACATCTACTCGACGGGAACCGCGAACGGCAAGCGGGTCCAGGCCCTCGGTGGAGCCAAGAACCACATGCTCGTGCTGCCGGATGCCGATCTCGAGCTCGCTGCCGACCAGGCGATCAATGCGGGCTTCGGATCGGCAGGTGAGCGCTGCATGGCGATCTCGGTGGTCCTCGCGGTCGAGCCGATCGGCGACGCTCTCGTCGCCAAGATCGCCGAGCGGATGCCCCAGCTGCGCACCGGCGACGGCCGCCGGGGCTGCGACATGGGCCCCCTGGTCACCGGGGTCCATCGGGACAAGGTGAGGTCGTACGTGGATGCGGGCGAGGCTGCCGGCGCGACCCTGGTGGTCGACGGCCGGGTGCTCGACGTCGACGGCGACGAGGCCGGCTTCTGGCTGCAGCCCACGCTGTTCGACAACGTGACGCCGGACATGAGCATCTACACGGACGAGATCTTCGGACCCGTGCTGAGCGTCGTCCGGGTGCCCTCCTTCGAGGCCGGCGTGCAGCTGATCAACGACCATCCCTACGGCAACGGCACGGCGATCTTCACCAACGACGGCGGGGCCGCACGTCGGTTCCAGAACGAGATCGAGGTCGGCATGATCGGCATCAACGTGCCGATCCCCGTGCCGATGGCGTACTACTCGTTCGGCGGCTGGAAGGCCTCGCTGTTCGGAGACACGCACGCGCACGGCGCCGAGGGCGTCCACTTCTTCACCCGGGGCAAGGTCATCACGAGTCGCTGGCTGGACCCCAGCCATGGTGGCATCAACCTCGGCTTCCCGACCCAGTCCTGAGGAGGGCACCGTGACGACCCCCGCTGTGGAGTCACCGCTCCTGCGCATGACCCAGACGACGCCGACCTGCCTGTGGAACGACTCGGCCGACCCCGTCGAGCTGGCGCAGGCGATCGGCTGGGGGGCGGTCGGAGCGACCTGCAACCCGGTCATCGCCCTCGCTGCGCTCAAGGCGGACGCGCCCACGTGGGTGGCGCGGATCCGCGAGTACGCGGCCGAGCACCCGACGGCCACCGAGGACGAGATCGGCTGGGCGATGGTCAAGCGCCTGTCCGTGGAGGCGGCGGCGCTGCTCAAGCCCGCGTTCGAGCGGTACGGGGGTGTCAATGGCCGGCTGTCGATCCAGACGGATCCCCGGTTCTACCGCGACACGGCCGCGGTGATCGAGCAGGCCGTCGAGTTCGCGTCCCTCGCACCGAACATGATCGTGAAGATCCCGGTGACGGCAGCAGGGATCGAGGCGTTCGAGGAGGCCACCTACCGGGGCGTGAGCGTCAACGCGACGGTGTCCTTCACGCTGCCGCAGGCGATCGCCGTGGCCGAGGCAGTCGAGCGGGGCCTGCGCCGCAGGGAGGCCGAGGGCCTCGACGTCAGCACCATGGGCCCGGTCTGCACGATCATGGTCGGCCGCACGGACGACTGGATGCGCGTCTCGGCCGAGCGCGACCAGATCACCGTCGATCCGGGGATCACCGAGTGGGCGGGCGTCGCGGTCTTCAAGAAGGCCTACCGGCTGTACCAGGAGCGGGGCTACCGCACGCGCCTGCTCTCGGCGGCCTTCCGCAACCACATGCACTGGAGCGAGTTCATCGGCGGCGACGTCGTCATCTCCCCGCCGTTCGGCTGGCAGAAGCGGATCAACGCGAGCCGGATCGAGCCCACCCACCGGCTCGACGACCCGGTCGACCCGCGCATCGTCGAGGACCTCTACGACAACTTCCCGGAGTTCCGCAAGGCCTACGACGAGGATGGCCTGAGCCCTGAGGAGTTCACGCACTACGGCGCCACGGCTCGCACGCTCCGGCAGTTCCTGACGGCCAACACCGAGCTCGAGGCCTTCGTCCGCGACGTGACGCTCCCCAACCCCGACAAGTAGTCTGCGGCGATGGACCGCGAGGTGTTCGACGAGCGGCTCACGTCGGTGCGCGAGACCCGTGCCCGGCTGCCCGAGCTCGTGCGCAACCGGCACGCCACCCGCCGCCGCCGCCCGGTCGCGGGCCATGACGGACGGCTCCTCCTCATCGAGGCCGACGCCCCGGCCGCCGCGAACCTCGCGGTCGGGGACTACCCGGCGGGACTCGCCGATCGGGGCGAGCTCCTGTTCCGCCTGGTCACTGCGCTCGCGCATCCGCGGGTGGACGGCGTCATCGCCGCGGTCGACGTCATCGACGACCTGCTGATGCTCGAAGCCCTCGAGGACAGGCTCGCCATCGGCTCGATGAACCATGGCGGCCTGGCGGGCTCGGTGTTCGCCCTTGACAGCCGCTTCACCGGCTACGACGCGGACACGGTGATCGTCAGTCACCTCGATGGTGGCAAGCTCAACCTGAGGATCGACCCACTCGACGCAGTGACCGCGGGGAGCATCGAGTCCTGCGGGCACGCGGTGACGGGGCTGGCCAGCGGTAGCGTTCTCGCCCTGGTGGCGCCGTCCTGGTGCCGTCGCGTCGGCGCGGAGCTCGAGCCGGACCTGTCGGTGGACGCACTCATCCGAGCCGTCGACGTCGCATCCGGGCTGGGCGGGCGATCGCAGTTCACGTGGCTCCTCGTCCCGCCCGTCGACGACCTGGCCCACGTCATGGCGGCCACGACCTTGCCGGTGCTCCTGCTGGCCGGCGATGCGGGGGTCGAAGACCCGCGGCTGCCGGACCTCCTGTCCCTCCCCGGCATCCATGGGATGGTGGTGCCCGAGGGGATGCTCTACCCGTCCGACGGCGACGTCCTCGCCGTGATCGAGCGAGCGGCTGAGCTGGTGCACGCGCGGGCCTAGAAGGGAACGACGATGACGAATCCGGGCTACTGGCTGTCCACGTCGGACTGCAGCCTCGATGAACTCGTCGCACTGATCGCCGGGGGGACCGACCTCGAGCTGTATCCGCACGCGCGCGAGTCGGTGCAGGGCGTCCTCGTCTACGACTGCACGGAGCTCGCCCCGACCGCGGCCGATCCGGCGGGACGACGCAGGCTGCAGGCCGAGCTCGCCGCCGCGCTGGGGAACGGTCCGGGCGTCGTCGTGCTCGCTGGGGCGTACGAGGACCCCTCCGTCGTCGACGCCGTCACGTCTGCGTTCGACGACATCATCGCCGAGGAACGCGCCCAGGGCGGACCCGTCGGCGACCACTTCGGCAAGCCAGGCGCCAACGACCGCATCTGGAACGCGCTCGAGAAGCTCGCCGTGCGGGCACCGGACCTGTTCGTCCGCTACTACGCCAACGATGCCCTCGCCCTGGTGTCCCAGGCGTGGCTCGGCCCCGGCTACCAGATGACGTCGCAGGTCAACGTCGTCAATCCGGGCGGTCAGGCGCAGGCCGCGCATCGCGACTACCACCTCGGGTTCCAGTCGAACGAGGTGGCGGAGGAGTACCCCGCCCACGTGCATGCGCTGTCGCCGGTGCTGACGCTCCAGGGAGCGGTGGCGCACTCCGACATGCCGGTCGAGAGCGGGCCGACCCTGCTGCTCCCGCACTCGCAGAAGTACCTGCCCGGCTACCTCGCCTGGCGGCTGCCGGAGTTCCGGGAGTACTTCGACGACCACTTCGTTCAGCTGCCCCTGGCGAAGGGCGACGTGATCTTCTTCAACCCAGCGCTGTTCCACGCCGCCGGCACCAACCACACCGCCGAGGTTCGGCGGATGGCCAACCTGCTGCAGGTGTCGTCTGCGTTCGGCCGGGCCATGGAGTCCATCGACCGCGCCCGCGTCTCGGCGGCGATCTTCGACGACCTGGTGAAGGCGCAGGTGACCGAGGGCTGGGACCCGCGCGCGCTGGACAACGTCATCGCCGCGAGCGCGGAGGGGTACGCCTTCCCCACCAACCTCGATCGCGACCAGCCGATCGCCGGACTGGCGCCGCCCACCCAGGCCGATCTCGTCCGCCAGGCGCTCACCGAGGGCTGGGATCACGACCGTCTGGTCGCGCGCCTCGCTGAGCAGGTCGAGCGGACCCGGACCGTCTAGACGCCGCCCCGCAGGTCGCGCAGGCAGGCGACGAGGAACTGGTGGTCCTCCACCTCCGGCAGGCCGGACGCGTAGAAGCCGCCGACCATGCCGACGCCGGACACGAAGACCGGCATGCCGCCGCCATGAGCCGCGTACTCGAGCTCGCTCAGGCCGGTCGACTCGTTGAAGCTCGTGCCGCGTTCCTCGTACTTGACCTTCGTGGCGAGGGTCGAGCGCTGGTACCGCTCGACCGTGCGCCGCTTGCGGGCCAGCCAGTCGTCGGAGTCCGGGATGGAGCCGGGCAGCGCGGCCCGGTAGGCCAGCCGTCCGAGGTGGTACACCTCGACGATGATGGCCAGCTGCTGGGTGATCGCCCGGTCGGTGGCGAGCAGCCCCAGGGCCACGGCCTCCGCCGCGCTGAACGTCGGCAGCTCGAGCTCAGCGAGCTCCGCGGCCAGCTGCTCGGAGGTGTATCCGCCCGTGGTCTCAGGCACGTCGGGGTCCTTTCGATCGGGAGGAGGTCACGCAGGTGGCGTCGGGGTCATCGCGACCACGAGGTCGCCGAGCTCCACCTGAGCCTTGTCCTGCACCTGAACCGTATCGACCGTGCCGGACGTGCCGGCGGTGACGGCCGACTCCATCTTCATCGCCTCGATGACGGCGATCTCCCCGCGGTTCGCGATCAGTAGCTTGCGCATGGACATCCTCGACTCGTGGCGAATGCTCGGCACGAATCCCAGGGTCGCTGCGTATCGGCCCGGTCAACCGCTGGAAGTCCTGCGAAGCGGGACGACGGACCCTACCGGGTCGGGATCCGTGGTTCTTGACTGAAGGCGTGGACATCGACCGTCCAGACCCGGCGAACACGATCACGAGCGGGCGCCGCGAGCAGGCATCCCAGCAGGGGCTCACCTCCGCCGCGGCCCTCGATCGCCTGCGGGCTGACGGCCCGAACCTGCTGCCGCAGGCCCGGCGGGACTCTCCGGTCCGTCGCTT
>CAVOWW010000019.1:0-46197 GCA_963700255.1 uncultured bacterium
TGGGCTTCTGGTCCACCGTCCCCCTGCCCGACGGCGTCGAGCCCGGCGAGGGACGCGTGAACCGTCGCGTCGAGGAGGTCGTGACGGACCTCGACGGCCGCAAGTCCCTGTACTCCACGGCCTTCTACGACCGTGAGACGTTCCGGTCAATCTATGGCGGAGTCGAGTACGACCGCCTCAAGAGCCTCTACGATTCTTCCGGCCGCCTTCGGGGGCTGTACGAGAAGGTCGTCGAGCGGCAGTAGCCGCCAGAGTCGGAAGGTGGGATCACGCGCATGAGACTGGCCGAAGCGTTCCAGATGGTGGTGCCCGCCGAGCGCGGTGTGGGCTTCCAGCCTACGACGGCTCGACAGCCGGCCCCGTCAACGCGGAGGTCACGCTGGAGATCCGCAGCCCGAGGGCCGTCCAGTACCTCGCCAGCGCTCCGTCGCAGCTCGGGCTCGCGCGCGCCTACGTCACCGGCGACCTCGAGATCGTCGGGGACGCCTACACGGCGCTGAGCCGGCTCTACCCGATCTACTGGGACACCATCAGCTGGAGTGACCGCCTCAAGCTCATTCGCCAGTTCGCGCCGAAGGCCGTGCACCGTCCGGCCCCGCCTCCGCAGGAGCGCACGCTCAACGGCCGCCGGCATTCCAAGAACCGCGACGCGGACGCGATCCACCACCACTACGACGTGAGCAACCGCTTCTACTCGTGGGTGCTCGGGCCGTCCATGGCCTACACCTGCGCCGTGTTCCCGTCCGGTGACGCCTCCCTCGAGCTGGCGCAGGAGGAGAAGTTCGACCTCGTCTGCCGCAAGCTCGGCCTCGAGCCGGGAATGCGCCTGCTCGACGTCGGCTGCGGCTGGGGCGGCATGGTCATGCACGCCGTCAAGCACTACGGGGTCAAGGCCATCGGCGTCACCCTGTCGGAGCAGCAGGCCCGGTACGGCCAGGAGTCGATCCAGCAGGCCGGCCTCACCAGCCAGGCCGAGATCCGCTTCAGCGACTACCGCAACGTCGCCGAGTCCGGCTTCGACGCGGTGTCGTCCATCGGGCTCACCGAGCACATCGGCCGCGCCAACTACCCGTCCTACTTCGCCTTCCTCTACGGCGAGCTCCGCCCCGAAGGGCGGCTGCTCAACCACACCATCACGCGACCGAACGACAACTGGGTGAGCCACTTCCGCAAGTCCTTCATCAACCGCTACGTGTTCCCGGACGGGGAGCTCTCGGGTCCGAGCCAGGTCATGACGGCGATGAACTCGGCCGGCTTCGAGATCCGGCACGCGGAGAACCTGAGGGAGCACTACGCCCTGACACTGAAGCACTGGTGCGAGAACCTCGAGGACCACTGGGACGAGGCGGTGGCCGAGGCCGGGCTCGGCACGGCTCGCGTTTGGCGGCTGTACATGGCCGCCTCCCGCCTCGGCTTCGACATCAACATGATCGAGCTGCACCAGATGCTCGGCGTGAAGCTCGGGCCCGGCGGGAAGTCGGGAATGCCCCTGCGGCCGGGATTCGACCTCGCGCCCGTTCACGCGTAGTCCGTCAACCGATGTCCCGCTGATCGGGATGCGCGCCCACTCGACGGGACCTAGGTCCTGACTTTTTCACAATTGAACGCATCCGCCCCCGGCGGCTGGCACCCTGTGCGCCAGAGGACCAGGCCAACCGCGGGCGAACGTGTTGTTGGTCCTTGGTCACCGTTCACCAGCCTGGAGGTGGGACGTGACCCTCACGCCCGACGTGACAGCCCAGAACGACGCGCTCGATGCGATGCTCGCGGATCCGGAGATCCGGCAGTCGCTGGCCGTGATCGTGGCCAACGCCCCGACCCTTGCCGCACTCGCGTCAATGGGCACCGGCCTGCTCCAGCGCGGCCCGGAGATGATGGACAACATCAACTCCACGGTCCTGACGCTGCGCGAGCAGCTCTCGGACACCGACCGAGGGAACAACCTGCGGAAGGCCGTCAGCGCACTGGCCGAGCTCGCACCCATCGCCGAGACGCTCGCCACGCGCGAGGAGACCATCACCGGCCTGCTCGACTCGGCCATCCTTCGTCCGGAGATCGTCCAGGTCGTCGGCACCTTCGGTGAGGCGGCGCTCGAGGCCGACAAGCGCACCCGCGGCAAGCAGATGGAGGTCGGCAGCATCTTCGCCCTCAACAAGGTGCTCAAGGAGCCCGAGGTGCAGGAGACTCTCGCCTACTTCGTGGAGTTCGCCCGCGTGTTCGGCAAGCACCAGCGAGAGGGCAGCTGACCGCATGCACGAGCTCTCCGTCGCGCACGCCGTGGTCTCCACGGTGATCGACGCCCTGCCCACGCCCGACACCCGGGTCCTGCAGGTCCGTCTGCGCATCGGCGAGCTGTCCGGCATCGTCCCCCAGGCGCTCGAGTTCGCCTACGACGTCGCCGCCCAGGGCACCCCCCTGGCCGATGCCGTCCTCGTCATCGAGCGCAGCCCGATCGTCATCGACTGCCCGACCTGCGGCGAGAGCCCGCTCCCGAACGCGCACGACTTCCGCTGCCCCCGCTGCGGTGTGCCCTGCGGCAACGTCGTCGGCGGCAAGGAGCTCGAGATCCTCGACATCACCCTGGACGAGCTGGTGCCGACCCCATGACCGCCCGCATCGTCGACCTGCGCAAGGGCATCCTCGAGAAGAACGACCTGCTCGCGGAGTCGCTCCGCTCCCGTTTCGCAGAGGCCGGCGTACGCGTGAGCAACTGGGTGTCCAGCCCCGGCACCGGGAAGACGGCGCTGCTCGAGTCGCTGCTGACCGCGGCCGTCGAGCGGGGCATCTCGGTAGCAGCCCTGGTCGGGGACTGCGCCACCGACAACGACGCCCAGCGGCTCGCCCGCAGCGGCGCCCCCGTGCGGCAGATCGTCACCGAGAGCATGTGCCACCTCGAGTCCGACATGATCTCGGCCCACCTCGAGGGCTGGGAGCTCGAGGCTCTCGACCTGCTGATCATCGAGAACGTGGGCAACCTCGTGTGCCCGACCGCGTACGACCTGGGCGAGGACACCCGGATCGCGCTGCTCAGCGTGACCGAGGGCGAGGACAAGCCCGCGAAGTACCCCCAGCTGTTCCACTCCGCCGATGTCATCGTCATCACCAAGACCGACATCGCCACGGCCGTGGAATGGGATCGCGACGCAGCGATGTCCGCGATCCGCTCAGTCAACCCCACTGCACCGATCCTGGAAACGTCCTCGCGAACCGGCGAGGGCGTGCTCGACCTGCTCGACCTGCTCGTCCCGAAGCCGACGCTCGCCCCATCACCACAACTGCAGGAGGCACCGTGACATCCGTGCTCTGGTTCCAAGGGGGCGCTTGCTCCGGGAACACCATGTCCTTCATCAACGCCGCGGAGCCTTCGGTCGTTGACCTGATCGTCGACTACGGGCTGGAGATCGTCTACCACCCGACCTTGTCGATGGAGATCGGCAAGACAGCCCAGGACCTCTTCTGGTCCTATGCCAGGGGCGAGAAGGAGATCGACATCTTCGTGTACGAGGGGTCGGTCATCGAGGGGCCCAACGGCAGCGGCCGGTTCGACATGTTCGCCGAGCGTCCGATGAAGGACTGGGTGGACGACATCGCGCCGAAGGCCGGGATCGTGGTCGCCATCGGCGACTGCGCCACGTGGGGCGGCCTGCCCGCCGTGCCGCCCAACCCGTCCGAGAGCCGCGGCCTGCAGTTCGACCGCGGTGGCAAGCGCGGCGGCTACCTCGGCCCGGACTTCGTCAGTCGCCTCGGCCTGCCCGTCATCAACATTCCCGGCTGCCCCGCGCACCCCGACTGGATCTCGCAGATCATCGTCGCCCTGGCGGCCGGGCGCGTCGGCGACCTCTCGCTCGACGAGCTGCAGCGCCCTGCGACGTTCTTCACGACGTTCACGCAGACCGGCTGCACGCGCGTGCAGTTCTACACGTACAAGCAGGATCCGCCGAGCTTCGGGCAGGGCATGCGCACAGGCTGCCTCTTCTACGAGTTCGGCTGCCGCGGCCCGATGACGCACTCCCCGTGCAACCGCATCCTGTGGAACCGGCAGTCGTCCAAGACCCGCGCCGGCCATCCCTGCACCGGGTGCACCGAGCCGGGATACCCGCACGGCGACCTGGAGAAGGGCACCGTGTTCAAGACCCAGAAGGTCGCGGGCGTCATCCCCAAGGACGAGCCCGCCGGCATGGATGCCGGGTCGTACATGGCACTGGCGGGCCTGTCCCGCGCGGTTGCGCCGCAATGGTCCAAGGAAGACATGTTCGTCGTCTGACGGACCTGCCCACCAGCTGACGACACTCACAGGAGACAAGCAATGACGACCATGGACCTCCATGTCAGCCCGCTCGGGCAGGTCGAGGGTGACCTCGACGTCAAGGTGACCATCACCGACGGCGTCGTGACCGATGCGTGGACCGAAGCCGCCATGTTCCGCGGCTTCGAGATCATCCTCCGCGGCAAGGACCCGCAGGCAGGGCTGATCATGACGCCCCGCATCTGCGGCATCTGCGGCGGCAGCCACCTCTACAAGGCCTGCTACGCGATCGACACCGCGTGGGGCACGACCGTGCCCCCGAACGCCACGCGCGTGCGCAACCTCGGCCAGATCACCGAGACGCTGCAGTCGATGCCGCGGTACTTCTACGCGATCATGGGGCCTGATCTCACGGCTGCTCAGTATGCGAATGCCAGCACGTACGAGGAGGCGGCCCGCCGCTTCGCCGCCTACGTGGGCACGAGCTACCAGAAGGGCGTGACGATGTCAGCGCTCCCCGTCGAGGTCTACGCGATCTTCGGCGGGCAGTGGCCGCACTCGTCCTTCATGATCCCCGGCGGCGTCATGTGCGCGCCGACGCTGTCCGACATCACGCGCTCGCACGCGATCCTCGACCACTGGGCGCGCGAGTGGCTCGAGGGCCAGTGGCTCGGCTGCTCGGTCGACCGCTACCTGCAGATCAAGACGTGGGCCGACTTCCTCGCCTGGATGGACGAGAACGAGTCGCAGCACAACAGCGACCTGGCGTTCTTCTACCGCCACAGCATGGAGATCGGCCTCGACAAGTACGGCCAGGGCTACGGCAACTTCCTCGCCACGGGCACGTTCCTCGACCCCGAGCTGTACCAGCACCCGACGGTCGAGGGCCGCAACGCTGCGCTGCAGTCGCGGTCGGGCATCTACGCCAACGGCCAGTACTACGACTTCGACCAGGCCCGGGTGACCGAGGACATCACGCACTCGTTCTACGCGGGCACCGGCTCACGCCACCCGTGGGAGGGCGTGACCGACCCGATCGACCCGGCCGAAGGGGCCAAGCAGGGCAAGTACACGTGGGCCAAGGCGCCGCGGTACGACGTCCCCGGCCTCGGCTACGTCCCGCTCGAGGTCGGCCCGCTGGCCCGCCAGATGATGGCGAACCGCCCCGACGCGGCTGCGCACCAGGACTACGACCCCTTCGTGGCCGACATGATCGCCAACGCCGGTGCGAACGTCCTGACCCGCGTGCTCGCCCGGATGCACGAGGCGCCGAAGTACTTCCGCAGCGCCAAGAAGTGGCTCGCCGAGATCGACCTGCACGCCGACTTCTACACGAAGCCGACCGAGCCGACGTCCGGCAAGGGCTTCGGCTCGACGGAGGCGGCGCGCGGTGCGCTGTCGGACTGGATCGTCATCGAGGACGGCAAGATCGCCAACTACCAGGTGATCACGCCGACCGCGTGGAACATCGGCCCGCGCGACGGGTCGGAGAACCACGGCCCCATGGAGAAGGCGTTCATCGGCGCCCCCGTCGAGAACCCCGACTTCCCGGTCGAGCTGGCCCAGGTCGCGCACAGCTACGACTCTTGCCTGGTGTGCACGGTGCACGCGTACGACGGCAAGACCGGCCGTGAGCTCGCCAAGTTCCGCATGGGCGGCGGGTGAGCGCCCTTGCCCACCGGAGCGGCGGGTGAGCCTTACCCCTGCTCCGACAGAAGTGCTGGTGGTCGGCTGCGGCAACCTCCTCCGGGGGGATGACGCAGCCGGCCCCGTTCTTGTGCGCATCCTCGCCGGCCGCGACCTTCCTTCGGGCGTCCGCCTCGTCGACGGCGGCACGGCCGGCATGGACGTCGCCTTCGCGATGCGCGGCGTGCCGAAGGTGATCGTCGTGGACGCCTCCCGGGTGGGCGTCGAGCCCGGCACAGTCCACCGCGTGCCGGGTACCGAGCTGACCGACCTGCGTCCACCGCAGGGCAACCTGCACTCCTTCCGCTGGGACCAGGCGCTCGGCTTCGCGACCTGGCTGCTGAAGGACGAGTACCCCGAGGACATCACCGTCTGGCTGGTCGAGGGTGAATCCTTCGAACCGGGAGCGCCGCTGACGCCTGCTGTGCAAGCCTCTGTCGAGCGGATCGCCGACTCGATCGTCGAGGACGTCACGGAAGGGGGTGCCCCGTGAGCACGGCACCGTGGGAGCCGCCCGCCTTCCCGCATGTCGAGGAGGCGCTCGCGGCCGACTGCGTCGTCATCGAGGAGAGCGGCCGCTGGGTCGTGTACCTCGACGCGGTCCTCGCGTCAGGGGCCGTGCGCCGCCGGATCAGCGAGCACCACGACGAGCGCCGGGCCGTGCACGCGGCTCGCATCTTCGAGCGCAATGCGAGGCGCTGCATCACCGTTCCGCAGGGTCCGAGCCTGCTGCCGGAGCCACCACCCCTGCGACTCACCACGAAAGAGGACTGAATGCCCGACCTTGCGGGTCTCCTGCCAGGACCGCGTCCCCAGCCCCTGGGCGCCCTCCCCTGGCCCGCCGGCATGCTGCTCCTTCCCGAGGGTGCCGACGACCTCGCCGCGGCGCTGGTCACCGGCCGAGAGCCAGACTCATGGCCCGCAGGGACCGAGTTCATGCGGCGCGCCCTCGACGAGGACCTCGACCAGGCGGTCGCCGACCTGCCCGGCACCGATGCCGTCAGCCGCTACAACCGGGCCGTGCTCGTCGGCGGTGACGGCGTCTGGGAGGCCCTCGCCGAGGAGACCAGCGGCGAGCTCCGCGCGCTCGTCGACACGGCCCGCTTCAGCGTCGGTCTCATCGACGAGCCACCCGTGGCGGAGGGCTCCAGCGGCGAGATCGCTGCCGTCGTGCGCAGTGCCCGGGCGTCCGCCGCCATCGAGAACGGTGACATCCGAGCGGCCATCGACGAGCTGGAGACGGCGGCGGCCGAGGCTGACGCAGCGGGCAGCCCGCTCCTCGCAGCCTCGCTGCACCTGACCCGTGCGGAGCTGCTCCGCGAGCATCTCGACGAGCCGGCCCTCGCCGCGCGCGAGGCGGACCTCGCCATCCAGCGACTCCCCCTCACCGCGTCGTCCGAGCTGCGTGCCGAGCTCCAGGTGAGCCGGGCGCTGGCCCGCCAGCAGCTCGCCGGCACGGAGCGAGGCGCCCTCCTCGCCGTCGTCGCCGACCTCACCGAGGCCAGCAAGGTCTTCCGCGAGGACACCTACCCCGAGATGTTCGCAACCATCAATCAGCACCTTGCGCTGGCCTATCTCGTCATGCCGATGAGCAGCGAGGGCGACCGCATCCGCGTCGGCGTCGCCGTCAACAGCCTGCGCGGGGCGCTGCGGGTGTTCACTCCGCAGACCCACCCCGTCGCATGGGCCAGCACGCAGCTCAACCTCGCCAATGCCCTGCAGTACCTCCCCAGCGTGCACCAGGAGACCAACCTCGACGAGGCCGTGCAGCTCTACGAGGAGCTGCTGCAGTACCGCGATCCCCAGCACGACCCCGTCGGGTACGCACGGATCCTCGCGAACCAGGGCAACGCCCTTGGCCACCTCGGCGTGTTCGCGGACGCGCGCGAGCGGCTGCAGCAGGCCCGCACGCTGTTCGAGACGGGCGGCGACGCCGAGTCCGCCGCCAGCGTCGACGAGATCCTCGGGAGCCTCGACGAGGCCGAGCGGACCGCGAAGGCAGGCTCCTGATGGAGCCCTACCTGCAGCAGCAGTTCGAGCTGCTCCTCCAGGACGCGACCGGCAACTTCGCCGAGCGCACCGTCTACCGCAGCGGCGGGCCCGATGCGGCCCTCGAGCGACTCGATGCCGACCCCGACGGCGAGGGCATCCACCGGGCCGAGTTCGTCCAGGCGTTCTTCGCGGAGAACCTGCTCGACAGCGCCGCGGGGCACGCGTTCGTGCTCGAGGCCCTCGAGCGGCGGACCCTCCCGGCTGATCCGGGCGGTCCTGTCGCGGAGGTGCTCGCCCGCCTCGCGCGCGCGGCATTCGCCGACGTCCTCACCGCCATGACCAAGCAGCTCATCCAGCGCCAGCAGATCTACTCATAGCCGGAGGACGCCATGACGATGACCCAGGACACCGAGCCGACGTTCGATGAGCTCGCCGCACATGTGGACGAGCTTCGCGACCGCATCGCGCATCAGGACCCATCCGTGCGGCGCCTGCTCGAGGACACCCTCGAGGCGATCACGGAGTTCAACCGTCGCGGCCTCGTCGGGCTCGTGCACCTGCTCCGCACGGACGAGCGCGGCGGCGAGCTGCTCTACGAGGCGGTCGAGCAGCCTGAGGTCATGGCCCTGTTCGTCTCGCACGGCATCATCCGCACCGACCGCACGATCGACGTGCTCCGGGTCGTGGAGCAGATCCGCCCCTACCTGGTGACCAGTTCCATCGAGATGTCGGTGGAGTCGGTGCGGGGAGACGTCGCACATGTGCGGTTCGCGACGGGATGCAGCGCTCCCGACCAGGCGACCAAGGACGAGATCATGGGCGTGATCATGCAGCGCGTCCCGGGCCTGAAGGGGGTCGAGGAGGTCGTGGACGAGCCGGGCAGGACGTTCATCGGCCTCGACACGATCTCCGTCGGTCGACCGCCGGAGTGAACGAGACGACGCGATCGGTCTCGATCGGCCGCGCCCAGTGGCTGTCGGATGCCGCGCGACCGGCCACCGGCACGTCGACGTGGTCAGCCGGAGGGTCGAGCGCCCACCCCGTCCTGCGCCTGGGCGGCGCCTCTCCCGGCGGCCTGGCCCTGCCCTCCGCCGACCCGACACCGTCGACGATGTACGCCCCTCGGGGCGTGTGGACCGACGGCCAGCGCGTGATCGCCTGCGACACGGGCAACCACCGGGTGCTCATCTGGAACACGATGCCCGAGGCCGACGGCGCTGACGCCGACGTCGTGCTGGGCCAGCCGGACTTCGACAGCGAGGGACCCGCGGCCGGCGGCACCGACGTCCGGCGCGGCCTGTACCTGCCGACCGGGGTGACCGTCATCGACGGCCGCCTCGTGGTCTGCGACGCCTGGCACCACCGCGTCCTCGCATGGGACGGCATCCCCGAGGAGAGCTTCACCGAGCCCACGTGGGTGCTCGGACAGGGCGACCTGGACAGCGTCGAGGCCAACGCCGGCGGCACCCCGAGCCTGTCGAGCCTCTACTGGCCCTTCGGCTGCGCCGTCGTCGACGGGGTGTTCTGGGTCGCGGACACCGGCAACCGACGGGTGCTCGGGTGGCGGGGCGCGTCGCTGCCCGACCCGGCCAGGCCCGCCGACATCCTGCTGGGCCAGGACGACGGCACCACCCGGGAGGACAACCGCGGCGAGGGCATCAGCGCCGCGTCCTTCCGGTGGCCGCACGCCATCGCCGGGGATGGCACGACCCTCTTCATCGCCGACGCCGGCGATCATCGTGTGCTGAGCTGGTCGCCCCCACCCGCCGACGGGAGCATCCCGGCGGACGGCGTCCTGGGCCAGGACGACCTGGTGAGCATGGACGAGTTCAAGATCCGTCCGCAGACGGCTCAGCGCATGCGCTTCCCCTACGCGGTCGTGTCGGACGGCGACCGGCTCTTCGTGGCCGACACGTCGAACAACCGCATCCTCGTGTGGCACGGCCTGCCCCGGGGCCTGATCGGCGCCCCCGCCGACGCGGTTCTCGGCCAGCCCGACATGGACGCCAACGGCGAGAACCGCTGGTCGGCCGTCACCGACGACTCGATGTGCTGGCCGTACGGCCTCAGCCTCGCCGGCGACCTGCTGGCGATCGCCGACTCCGGCAACAACCGGGTGATGCTGTGGCGGGTCCCCTGATGCCCGGGCAGCCCATAGCTCGTTTCTCCCACGTAGCGGGACAAGTGAGCCAACTGGGCCGCCGGAAGGGCGCTTTCGCTCACTTCTCCCGCGCCGCGGGACAAACGAGGTGAGCGATCGGCATGTCGAGGTGCGCGTCACCGGCGTGGTCCAGGGCGTCGGCTTCCGGCCGTTCGTCCACGGCGAGGCGACCCGGCTCGGCATCGTCGGGCATGTCGGCAATGACAGCGCGGGAGTGTTCATCGACGCGCAGGGCCCGGCTCCAGCCGTCCAGCAGCTGATCGCCGCGGTGACCACCGGCCCGAGGATGGCGCATGTGGACGAGGTCGTCGTCCGCGAGCTGCCGCCCGCGTCGGCCGACGGGTTCGTCATCGCACCGAGCACGCAGGCAGTCGGCACCACCTCGATCCCACCCGACACGGCCGTGTGCGACGAGTGCCTGACAGAGATGCGCGACCCTGCCGACCGACGGTTCGGCTACCCCTTCATCGCCTGCACCCACTGCGGGCCGCGCTTCACCATCGTCACCGGGCTCCCCTACGACCGTCCGGGCACGACCATGGCGGACTTCCCGCTGTGCGCCGCCTGCCAGCAGGAGTACGACGACCCATCGTCCCGTCGCTTCCACGCCCAGCCCACGGCCTGCCCCGACTGCGGACCCCAGCTGTCGATGGCCGTGAACGACATCGTGAGGGCGCTGCAGGACGGCCGTGTCGTCGCGATCAAGGGCGTCGGCGGCTACCACCTCGCCTGCGACGCACGACAGCCCGCGGCGGTCGCCACCCTGCGCCGGCGCAAGCAGCGTGGCGACAAGCCGTTCGCCCTGATGGTCCGCGGCCTCGATGAAGCCCATGTCGTCGTCGACCTGGACGAGACCGCCGTCGATGCGCTCACGTCCCCCGCGCGACCGATCGTCCTCGCACCGTCGCGTGACCCCGACCTCCAGCATCGTGTCGCCCCGGGCAACGGCTACCTCGGCGTCCTGCTCCCCTACGCACCGTTGCACCACCTGCTCTTCGATGCCGGTGCGCCGGACGTCCTCGTGATGACGAGCGGCAACATCTCCGACGAGCCGATCTGCACCGATGCCGCGGAGGCGCAGGAGCGCCTCGCCGGGCTGGCCGACGTTCTCGTGCATCACGACCGGCGCATCCACATCGCGTGCGACGACTCGGTCGTGCGCGCGGCCGGTCGAACGACCCAGCCGGTGCGGCGCAGCCGCGGGTACGCCCCCCTCCCGATCAGCCTGCCCCTCGACTCGCCCCCGCTGCTCGCGGTCGGCGGGGAGCTGAAGACGGCCATCACCGTCGCGCAGGGCCGGCATGCATGGATGAGCCAGCACATCGGCGACACGCAGAACCTCGAGACCCTCGCCATGCTTGCCCGCACTGCTGCGACGCTCTGCGACCTCCAACGGGTGCGGCCCACGGCCATCGTCAGCGACGCCCACCCCGGGTACCTCTCGCGACGCTGGGCCGGCGAGGAGGCTCGTCGGCGCGAGGTGCCGCACCTCACTGTCCAGCACCATCACGCCCACCTCGCCTCGCTGCTGGCCGAGCACCGCATCCCTCCGGGCGACCCGGTGCTCGGCTTCGCGTTCGACGGCACGGGCTACGGCACCGACGGCACCATCTGGGGCGGCGAGCTCCTGCTCGGCTCGTACGCCGGCGTGGAGCGCGTGGGCCACCTGCGCCCGGTGCTCCTCCCTGGCGGCGACGCCGCGGTCCGTCGTCCGCTCCGCACCGCACTCGCCCATCTGGCAGCAGGCGGCGAGCAGCCTCCGCCGGCGCTGATCGCGGGTGCCGAGCCGAACGAGCTCGCCGTCGTCGGCCGGATGCTGGAGACCGGCACGGGCTGCACGCCGACCACGAGCATGGGGCGCCTGTTCGACGCCATCGCCTCGCTGCTCGACGTCCGCCAGACCGTCGACTACGAGGGACAGGCCGCGATCGAGCTGGAGGCCCTGGCCGCCACGGCGCCGTCAGCCACCGGGCCGGAGGCGTGGGCGATGGACATCGACGCAGCCGAGAGCGGCCTGGTGATCGACCCGGCGCCCAGCATCCGTGCCGCGGTCGCCGGCGTGCGAGCGGGCACGTCGACCGCTCACGCGGCCCGGGCATTCCACGAGGCGGTCGCGGAGGCCGTCACGCGCTCCGCGGCGATGGTCCGGGAGGCCACGGGCGTCACCGTGGTGGGGCTCACCGGAGGAGTCTTCGCAAACGCCGTGCTGACAGCCTCGTGTCAGGGCAGGCTTGCGCACGAAGGCTTCACCGTCCTGGTCCACAGGCTGGTGCCACCGAACGACGGTGGCCTCGCCCTGGGACAGGTGGCCGTCGCGGCCGGCGGTGGCGCGAGCATCGCGGAAGGGAGCACGTGACATGTGCCTGGGAGTGCCCGGCAGGGTCGAGGACGTCTGGGAGGCCGACGGCACCCGGATGGCGACCGTCGACTTCGGCGGCGTGCGCAAGGAGGTCTGCCTGGCATACGTGCCCGACGTGACCGTCGGCGACTACACGATCGTGCACGTGGGGTTCGCCCTCACCAAGCTGGACGAGAAGTCGGCGCTCGAGACCCTCGAGCTGTTCAGGAGCGTGGGCCTGCTCGACGAGGAGTTCGGCGTCACGTTCGACTCCCGATGACGCCCGGACCACGATGAAGTACCTCGACGAGTTCTCGGACCCCGACCTCGCAGCGCGACTGCTGGAGGAGATCCGGCAGACGGTCACGCAGCCGTGGGCGATCATGGAGGTCTGCGGCGGCCAGACGCACACGATCATCCGCAACGGCATCGACCAGCTGCTTCCCGACGGCGTCGAGCTGATCCACGGACCCGGCTGCCCTGTCTGCGTGACGCCGCTCGAGACGATCGACCGCGCGCTCGCCATCGCCGCCCGACCGGACGTGATCTTCTGCTCGTTCGGCGACATGATCCGCGTCCCGGGCTCGTCGACGGACCTGTTCCGCATCAAGAGCGAGGGCGGCGACATCCGGATCGTCTACTCGCCCCTCGATGCCGTTCGCCTCGCGCAGGCGAACCCCGACAAGCAGGTGGTGTTCTTCGGCATCGGCTTCGAGACCACGGCGCCCGCGAACGCGATGACCGTCACGATGGCGAAGCAGCTGGGACTCACGAACTTCTCGCTGCTCGTCTCCCACGTGCTCGTGCCGCCGGCGATCCGGGCGATCATGGACTCGCCGTCGCGCCGCGTGCAGGGATTCCTGGCCGCGGGGCACGTGTGCACGGTGATGGGGATGGGCGAGTACGTCCCGCTCGTGGAGGAGTACCGCGTCCCCATCGTCGTCACGGGCTTCGAGCCGCTCGACGTGCTCGAGGGCATCCGGCGCGTGCTGCTGCAGCTCGAGCAGGGCCGGGCGGAGCTGGAGAACGCCTATCCGCGTGCCGTCCAGCCGGAGGGCAACCCGGCCGCTCAGGCGGTCGTGCGCGACGTCTTCACCACGTGTGACCGAGCCTGGCGCGGGATCGGCACGATCCCGTCCTCGGGCTGGCGGCTCGCCGACGCCTACGCGGACTTCGATGCGGAGCTGCGCTTCGACGTGACGGACATCCATGCGGAGGAGTCGCCCCTGTGCCGCAGCGGCGAGGTCCTGCAGGGGCTCATCAAGCCGAACCAGTGCTCCGCCTTCGGCAACGAGTGCACGCCGCGAAAGCCGCTGGGGGCGCCGATGGTCTCGAGCGAGGGTGCGTGTGCGGCGTACTACCAGTTCCGGCGCATCGACACCCCGGTGACCGCGTGAGCGACCCGACCCGCAACCTCGACCTCGAGAACTGGTCGTGCCCGCTCCCCCTGCGCGACCATCCGATGATCGTCATGGGCCACGGCGGTGGCGGACGGCTCTCCGGCGAGCTCATCGAGCACCTGTTCATCCCCGCGTTCTCCGGGACCGTCAACGACGCCGCGCTCAAGCAGCTCGGCGATGCCGCCGTGCTGGACGCGGGCGGCGCGCGCCTGGCCTTCAGCACGGACTCCTACGTCGTGCGGCCGCGGTTCTTCCCCGGCGGCAACATCGGCGACCTGGCCGTCAACGGCACGATCAACGACGTCAGCATGACCGGCGCCCGGCCGTTCGCCCTCTCCGTCGGCATGGTCCTCGAGGAGGGCATGCCGATCGACGAGCTCGGCGTGATCGCCGAGGCCATGGGGGCGGCCGCTCGGCGCGCAGGGGTCTCGATCGTCACGGGCGACACCAAGGTCGTGGATGCCGGCAGTGGCGATGGCGTGTTCATCAACACCTCCGGTATCGGTCTCATCCCCGCCGGCGTCGATCTCGGCCCGCACCAGGTGCGCCCCGGCGACGCGATCATCGTGTCCGGTGCGATCGGCATGCACGGCATCGCCGTCATGAGCGTCCGCGAGGGCCTGGAGTTCGGCTCCGACATCGTGACCGACAGCGCACCGCTCAACGGACTCGTCGACTCCCTGCTCGGGACCGGGATCGACGTGCACATGATGCGCGACCCCACGCGCGGGGGCGTCGCCGCGACCCTCAACGAGATCGCGAAGTCCTCGGGCACCGGCATGCGGATCGTGGAGCGCAGCGTCCCTGTCCCCGATGACGTGCGCGCGGCGTGCGGCTTCCTCGGGCTCGATCCCGCTGTACGTGGCCAACGAGGGCAAGCTCGTCGCCTTCGTCGGTGCGGACGACGCGGACCGCGCACTCGAGACGATGCGGGCGCATGAGTTCGGTGCGGGCGCGACGCTGATCGGCCACGTGACGGACGAGCACCCGGGCGTCGTCGTGGCGAGGACCGGCATCGGCGGCACCCGCGTGGTGGACCTGCCGCTCGCCGAGCAGCTGCCCCGGATCTGCTGACCCCTACGTCGTCAGGAACGACCGCGGCATCAGTCGTTCGTGGCAATCACGTACGCCATCCGCCCTGTCAGGCGAACCACGCCGCTCGTCGGATCCGCATGACGCGACACCAGGCTCGTCAGCGCCTCGTGGACGGCGGACTCACCCGCGTGCTGGATGGCCGCATACGCCGCTCCGGATGAGGCGAAGCCGCGACGTGCCTCGTCCGCCGATCGGTACAGGCCCACGCACGTGACCACATCCCGGTGCTGGGTGCGCAGGCCCACGTCCGCCAGGAACTCCTCAGCCGCGCCCGGAGCGGCGAACGCCATCGGCGACGGCGTCCCTGCCGGCGGGGTGGGCGCCAGTGCGGCAACCGCAGAGAACAGCGGCCCATAGTCGCCCGGCTCCTCCCAGAAGCCGATCCCGATCCGCCCGCCCGGACGCACGAGCCGAGCCGCCTCCGCAGCCGCAGGCGGCCCGCCGAACTGGAGTCCGTTGAAGCTGGTGACCAAGTCGAACGCAGCACCCGGGAGTCGGATGTCGTCCATGCCCGCCTGCACCCAGGTGGCTCCGTGCACGCGCTGCGCCGCGATGTCCAGCAGCCCGGCGGATGCATCCACGCCTGTGCACGCGGCCCCGCGGCCGGCGGCACGCTGCACGGCCAGGCCCGATCCGCAGGCGATGTCGAGCAGCGTCGTCCCCGACCGCACGTCGAGGGCCGTGAGGACGGCGTCGTAGAGGTTGTCGGCCAATGGCTCCTGGTACAGGGCCCAGTCCCAGGCCTGGGCTCCCCACGCGTGACCGGCGTTCTCCCAGCTCATCGCGGCTCCTTGTCGTCGTTCGAGGATCGGCTCGTCAGCCGGCGGACTCGACAAGGACGTGTGCGGCGACGTCGAATGCGAGCTCGGTGTACTCGCCGCCGCTGCCGATCGTCACGCCGCCCGCGGAACGGTGGACCTTGACGGAGGCGCCAGGCATGGCACCGATCCTGTGCATCGTGGTCATGGCGTCGCCGTCGTCCTGCAAGGGTTCGGCGATGCGACGGACGATCACCCGGCGCACATCGCCCGTGGCGACCTCGCTGAGAGGCGCCATCGCGGCCGCATCGAGCGGCTGACCGGCGCTCCCGGGCATGAGCTCGTCCAGTCCGGGGATCGGGTTGCCGTAGGGGGACACGGTGGGGTGATCGAGCATCTCGAGCAGGCGACGCTCGACCGACTCGCTCATGACGTGCTCCCAGCGGCAGGCCTCGGCGTGCACCTCCTCCCAGGGCATGCCCAGCACGTCGACGAGCATGCACTCGGCGAGCCGGTGCTTGCGCATCACCCGGGTGGCGGTGTCGCGTCCGGTCGGGGTGAGCTCGAGATGCCGGTCGCCGCTGACGACGACGAGCCCGTCCCGCTCCATGCGTGCCACGGTCTGCGACACCGTCGGCCCGCTCTGGCTGAGCCGCTCCGCGATGCGGGCCCGCATCGGGGTGATGCCCTCTTCCTCGAGCTCGAAGATGGTGCGCAGGTACATCTCCGTGGTGTCGATCAGGTCGCCCACGAGGCCTCCTGCCACGTCGTTCCACTTTGGTTTGCCTACCCTGAACTTACTGCCTAGCCTGCAGACGTGCCGTCCGTCATGTGGTTCCGTCGAGACCTGCGGCTGGCCGACAATCCGGCCCTCCTCGCGGCCGTGGACGCTGCGCAGGCGGACGGCGACGGCCGCGTCGTGCCGCTCTTCGTCTTCGACCCGTC
Source organism: uncultured bacterium (assembly GCA_963700255.1). Lineage (GTDB taxonomy): Bacteria > Actinomycetota > Actinomycetes > S36-B12 > S36-B12 > UBA10649. The sequence continues at coordinate 16,622 of CAVOWW010000019.1, forward strand.
GCTCTGGCTGCCGGCGGGCCCGGTCCGGCTCGCCTACCTCGACGCGTCGCTGCAGTCCCTGGCTGCCAGCATGGGCGCGCTCCTGCTCCAGCACGGTGACCCGGCCGAGGTGCTCCCCGAGGTCGTGCAGGCCACGGGGGCGACCAGCGTCCACATCGCGGCGGACTTCGGCCCCTACGGCAGGACCCGTGACGCGGCGGTCGAGGCCGCGCTGGATGTCCCCCTCGTGCGAACGGGGTCGCCCTACGCGGTCGCGCCGGGACGCGTGACGAAGGATGACGGCACCCCGTACCGCGTCTACACGCCGTTCTGGCGCGCCTGGATACGCCACGGCTGGCGCGCTCCCGCGCCCACCCCCGTCGACGTCGACTGGTGGGCGCCGATGGACTGCGACGGCCTGCCGGCGGCGCCCGACCTGGGCGACCTGGTCCTCCCGCCCGCCGGCGAGGCCGCCGCCCTGGCCGCCTGGGACGCCTACCGCTCGTCGCGGCTGGCCGACTACGCCGACGCCAGGAACCGCCCCGACATCGCCGGCACCAGCGCCATGAGCCACCACCTCAAGTGGGGCGAGATCCACCCCCGGACGATGCTGGCCGGGCTCGCCCCGCACGACGAGGTGTTCGGCAAGGAGCTGTGCTGGCGCGAGTTCTACGCCGACGTCCTCGCCCAGAACCCCGCCAGCGCGCGCGAGTCACTCGACCGTCGCTTCGACGAGGCCATGCGATGGACCGACGGACCGGAGGCCGACGCGCTGTTCGAGGCCTGGCGCACCGGCCGTACCGGCTACCCCATCGTCGATGCAGGCATGCGGCAGCTGCGCGCCGAGGGCTGGGTCCACAACCGCGTGCGGATGGTCGTCGCGAGCTTCCTCGTCAAGGACCTCCACCTGCCCTGGCAGTCCGGGGCCGCCGAGTTCATGCAGTGGCTGCGCGACGCCGACCTCGCCAGCAACGCCCACGGCTGGCAGTGGACCGCCGGCTGCGGCACTGACGCCTCCCCCTTCTACCGGGTCTTCAACCCCGTCCTCCAAGGCCTGAAGTTCGACCCGGACGGCGACTACGTGCGGCGGTACGTGCCCGAGCTGCGGCACCTGCCCGGGAAGTCCGTCCACGAGCCATGGAAGGCCCTCGACGGGTACGCCGACGGCTACCCCGAGCCCGTCGTCGACCACGCAGCGGAGCGCGACGCCGCTCTCGCCGACTTCGCCGCCATCAAGGCCACGCGCGCCTGAACCGCGGCATCCCGGCCACCTGACAGACTGCAGGACATGACCGTCGTCGCCGTGCTCTCCATGAAGGGCGGGGTGGGCAAGTCCACCGTGGCCCTCGGACTGGCCAGCGCCGCCTGGGACCGCAGCCTGCGCACCCTCGTCATCGATCTCGACCCGCAGGCCAACGCCTCGATGGCGCTCGACGTCGACGGGGCGGAGTTCACCACCAGCGACGTCCTTGCCGACGCCCGCCCGGGCGTGGCTGCGGACGCCGTCGTGACGAGCGGCTGGGGCGACACCGTGGCCGTCATCGCCGCGGAGCGCTCACTCGAGCACCGCAACGTCGCCCAGGGCCGCAACTCGGCGCTGCGCCTGCGCACGGCGCTGGCGACGCTGCCCCGGTCCTACGACCTCGTGGTCATCGACTGCCCCCCGTCGCTCGGCGAGCTCACCCGCAACGCGCTCAGCGCCGCCGACCGGGCCGTCGTCGTCACCGAGCCGAACCATTTCGCCCTGCACGGGGCCACCGAGGCGCTCGAGGCGATCGACGTGATCGCGGCAGCCACGAACCCCGGCCTCAAGGCCGCCTGCGTCGTCGTGAACCGCTTCCGCCCGGACGACCGCGAGCACCGGCTCAACGCCGACCGGCTCGCCGCCGAGCACGGCGCCCTCGTCTACGACCCGCCGATCCCGGACTGCGCCGGCATCCCCCAGTCGCAGCGGGCGGTCAGCCCCATCCACTCATGGAACTCCCCCGGATCGCGCGAGGTGTCCGAGCTGATGGACGACCTGCTCGACTCACTGCTCCCGCCCCAGCGGCCGGAGCCGCAGCGGCCGACGTTCTCGCTGCGCCGGTACCTGCCGTGAGCCCGAAGCCGCAGCAGTCGCGCGCGGGGCTGCGCAAGGCCGGTGACCACGACCTCCACCCGAGCACGCCGCAGGGCGGGCCGGAGGAGTCCACGCTGCTGCGCAAGGGCCTGCACACGTCCGACTCCGTCGGGGCTCCCGACCGTGACAAGCTCGTCGACCTCGGCGTCCAGGTCCCCAAGTCCCTGCGCAAGCTGGTGCGGGCCGAGGCGAAGCGCCGCGGCATCAGTGTGGACGAGCTCGTCGCCGAGGCCCTGCGCGACCGGGCGGTGCGCTAGCCCGTTTCTCCCGCCACGCGGGATGAATGAGGCAAATCCGCCTCCGCAGGCGTCCTTTCGCTCAGTTCTCCCGCGTGGCGGGACAAACGGTCAGGGCACCGGGTGGCGGGCGTCGTAGCGCAGGAACTCGGGGAACTTCGCCGCCAGGCCGATCGACCCGATCACGCACAGCACCCCGCCGGACACCACCGAGAACGCCTCACCGGCCAGCGACGCGACGACACCCGCCTCCACGTCGCCCAGGCGAGGGCCGCCGGCGACGACCACGGTGAACACGCCCTGCAGCCGTCCGCGGAACTCGTCGGGCGTGGCCGCCTGCAGGATCGTCGTGCGGAAGACGGCGGACACGTTGTCGGCCGCCCCGGCGAGCGCCAGCAGGAGCAGGGCGAGCGGGAGCCAGCGAACCAGCCCGAACGCGGCGATCGCCGTGCCCCAGACGACGATCGAGATGACGATCGCCCGGCCCTGCATCCGCACCCGGCCGAGCGGCCCGGACAGCACGCCCGACGTGAGCGCCCCGGCAGCAGGCGCCGCCGAGAGCAGCCCGAGGACCAGGGCGATGTCCGCCGTCGTCCCGCCGTACCACTGGGCGGCGATCGCCGGGAACAGCGCCCTCGGCATGCCGAACACCATGGCGACGATGTCCTGGTAGAAGGTCATCTGCAGGTTGCGCTTGCCCTTCAGGAAGACGAAGCCCTCCTTCACGGCGGCCCAGCCGGCGCGCGGTCGCTCGGTTCCGGGCTCGACGATCGGCGGCAGGCTGGGGAGCATGAGCATCGCCCACAGCACGACGGCGAACGCGACGACGTCCACCGCGTAGGCGGCCGTGACCGTCCCGGTGAAGGCGACCAGGAGCCCCCCGAGGACGGGCCCGAGCGTGAAGCCGACGTTCCAGGTGATCATCCCCAGCGCATTGGCGGCCGGGAGCAGCTCCGCCGGCACGATGCGGGGGATGATCGCCTGGCGGGCCGGGTTGCCGACCGCGAAGAACGCCGACTGCACCGCGACGACGAGGTACAGCACCGAGACCTCGTTCCACTGCAGGAGCGACTGCGCGAGGAACGCCATCGAGCAGACCCACAGGCCCGCCGCCGAGACGACACCGACCTTCCGGCGGTCGAAGGCGTCCGACAGGGTCCCCCCGTACAGCCCGAACCCGACGAGCGGCACCAGCTGGAACAGCCCCACCAGCCCGACCATGAGGCTGGACCCCGTGATGTCCCAGACCTGGAGTCCGACGGCCACCGACGTCATCTGCTGGCCGACGTTGGCGATGCCCAGCGCCGACCACAGGCGCCGGTACGGCGCACTGACGCGCAGCGGCGTCAGGTCGGCGAAGAGGCGGGTCACGTCACCGGAACCTACGCCCGCAGCCAACTGATCGGACGCACCGGACGGCCTAGTGCACGACTTCCCTCAGCAGGGGAGACCTGTCACCCTGAGGATGTGATGCCGCCCGCTCCCACGGACAGGAGGGTCATGAGTCTCCGGTCCCCACGCATCACCATCTCCATCTCCATCGCCATCGCGGTCGGTCTCGTCCTTTCGGCGCCGGCACAGGCCGCCGCCCGGGACACGGACCGCGATGGCATGCCGAACTGGTGGGAGCGCAGGCATGGCCTCGACTGGCGCAAGGCGAACGCCGGAGGCGATCCCGATCGCGACGGTGTCAGCAACATCAGGGAGTTCCGCCTGAGCCAGGACCCCCGCCGGGCCGATGCGGCATCCACCTGCAGCGCTCTGCAGATCGCACTCGGCGCCACTGATCCCTCCGAATGCGAGTCCACGTCGGTGACCCAGCTGCTCCGCTAGGGAGCCAGGTCCTCCCACACGCCGAACCCGAAGCCCCCGATGGTCACGTGCGATCCGTCCACGGTGACACCCTCGCCCAGCAGCAGCCGTGCTCCGGCCACGCGATCGATGTCGACCGAGGCCGCGTCGAGTCGCGGATTGACGACGACAAGGTGCGTGCCGCCGCGCACGTAGGCGAGCGGGTATCCCGCGTGCAGGACCTCGCGTCGAGGCCCGACCGCCGAGAACAGGGTGCGCCTTCCGCAGGGCGATCAGGGTCCTGACGAGATGCAGGGTGGAGGCCGGGTCGGCCAGCTGGGTCGGCCACGGTCGGCCGGTCCGGATCGGGGTCGATCGGCAGGTAGAGCGCGTCGGCCTCGGCAGACGAGAACCCTGCGTTCACCCCGCCGTCCCACTGCATGGGCGTGCGGCAGCCGGCCCGGTTGTACGCCGGGTTGCAGATCGCGCCCTCCACATCGGGCAGCCCCGGCAGGTAGCGCATGCCGATCTCGTCGCCGTAGTAGACGGACGGCACGCTGCCCCACGTCAGCAGGAACACGAACGCCGGCCGCAGCTGCTCCTGGGTGCGCGTACCGCACGCCAGCCGGCTCAGGTCGTGATCGGCGCTCGCGAGGATGACCGGACGATCCGGATCCACCTCGTGCACCCGCTCCCATGCGGCGAGGAAGACGTCGGTCGAGCCCTCCCCGGCGGCCTCGAAGAACGGCCGCCAGGGCTCGTGGAACGGCGACACCCCGGCGCCCTGGTTGTCGAAGAGCGAGCCGTGCTCGGGAAAGATCACGAGGAAGAAGTCCGCGTGGAACGCGAGCGGTTCGCCGATGCGCGGCTCGACGCCCTCGGGGACGATGACCGCGTCGGGGTAGGCCTCCTCCATCCACTCCCGGATCTCGCGCCACAGCAGCGTGGTCTCGATCAGCCCGTGGTCGTCCTTGACGAGCGAGAAGGCCATGTCGACGCGGAATCCGGACACGCCCCGGTCGAACCAGAACGCCATGATGTCCTTCAGCGCCTGCCGGTTGCGACGGGGACCCGCGGCGTCGACGGCGTCGCGCCAGGGCTCGTCGTCCGACAGCTGCCCCCAGCCGAAGTTCAGCGCCGGCTGCGCGTCGTAGAAGTTCTTCAGGTACCAGCCGACGCGCGGCCCGGGTGACCGCACCCAGGCGGGTATCCCGGGGATGTCCGCTGCCGTGTCCCGCTGCGGCGGATCCTCGCACCAGACGTAGCGGTCACCGTCGGGCGACGGCCCGTCCGCATGGCACTCGGCGATGAACCAGGGGTGCTGGTCCGAGGTGTGCCCGGCGACCAGATCCAGCAGGACCCGGATGCCCCGGTCGCGGGCGGCTGCCACCAGCTCGACCATGTCGTCGTTCGTGCCGTACCTCGGTGCGATGCGGAGGTAGTCGGCCACGTCGTAGCCGGCGTCCAGGAACGGGGAGTCGAAGCACGGGTTGAACCAGATCGTGTCGACCCCCAGCCAGGACAGGTGGTCGAGGTGCGCGATGACGCCGCGAAGGTCGCCGACGCCGTCGCCGTCGGAGTCCGCGAAGGACTGCGGATAGATCTCGTAGATGACCGCGTCGCGCAGCCAGTCGGACGTCATGGCGAGAGCCGTTCCACCTGCCACGCCGTGGCGTCGCCCAGGTCGGCGGCCCCCCCGTCGACGGCGCGGAACCGCAGCCGGTCGTGCAGGCGCGACTCCCGGCCCTGCCAGAACTCCACGGACTCCGGGCGCACCAGCCACCCGCCCCAGAAGTCCGGCAGCGGCACGACGGCACCGTCGGGGTACTGCTCCTGCAGGTCGGCGTAGCGCTGCTCGATCTCCGCCCTCCCGTCGATGATCGTGGACTGGCGGCTCGCCCAGGCGCCGAGCTGCGATCCGTGCGGCCTGCTGGCGAAGTACTCGAGCGCCTCCGCGCGGTCGATCTCCTCCACCCGCCCCACCACCACCACCTGGCGATGCATGGCGAACCACGGGAACACGCACGAGGCCCTCGGGTTCGCGGCCAGCTCGTGGCTCTTGCGCGAGCCGAGGTTCGTGTAGAAGACGAAGCCGCGCGCGTCCGCGTCCTTCAGGAGGACCGTTCGCGCGCTCGGCTGCCCGTCGGGATCGGCCGTCGCGACGATCATCGCGTTCGGTTCGGGAAGGCCGACCTCGACCGCGTCGTGGAACCAGGCGTCGAACTGCGCCAGGGGCGTGGCGCGCAGGTCGCCCTCGTCCAGCACTCCCGCGTCGTACGACACCCGGAGGTCGGCCAGCCGGCGCGGACTGTCGTCCGGAGGAGGGGTCCACAGACTCATGCCCCGATCTCACCACGAAAGCCGGAGGCATGTTGAATGGGCGCTGTCAGGGGTCATCGGAGGGAGCACACCGTGGTCGAGTTCGTGCCGGGGCTCGAGGGCGTCATCGCCTTCGAGACGCAGATCGCCGAGCCTGACCGGGATGGCAGCGTCCTGAGGTACCGCGGGGTCGACATCGAGGACCTCGTCGGCAAGGTCTCCTTCGGCAACGTCTGGGGCCTGCTCGTCGACAACGAGTTCAACCCCGGCCTGCCGCCTGCCGAGCCGTTCCCGATCCCCGTGCACTCCGGGGACGTCCGGGTCGACGTGCAGTCGGCGATCACCATGCTCGCTCCCGCGTGGGGCCTGCAGCCGCTGCTGGACATCGACGACGACATGGCGCGCGAGAACCTCTCCCATGTCTCGGTCATGGCGATGTCGTTCGTCGCGCAGTCCGCCCGCGGCATCGGCAAGCCGATGGTCCCGCAGAAGCACATCGACGAGGCCAAGACCGTCGTCGAGCGCATGATGCGTCGCTGGCGCGGCGAGCCCGACCCCAAGCACGTGCAGGCCGTGGACGCGTACTTCGTCTCCGCTGCCGAGCACGGGATGAACGCGTCCACCTTCACCGCGCGCGTCATCGCCTCCACCGGCGCTGACGTCGCGGCCTCGATCTCCGGCGCCGTGGGCGCGATGAGCGGCCCGCTGCACGGCGGCGCGCCGTCGCGGGTGCTGCACATGATCGAGGAGATCGAGCGCACCGGAGATGCGGCCGGCTACGTCAAGGGCGTCCTCGACCGCAACGAGCGCCTCATGGGCTTCGGCCATCGGGTCTACCGCGCGGAGGATCCGCGGGCCCGGGTGCTCCGCCGCACGGCCCGCGAGCTGGGAGCCCCCCGGTACGAGGTCGCCGAGGCGCTCGAGCAGGCCGCCCTGCAGGAGCTGCGCGAGCGGCGTCCCGACCGGGTGCTCGAGACGAACGTGGAGTTCTGGGCAGCGATCGTCCTCGACTTCGCCGAGGTGCCGGCCCCCATGTTCACGTCGATGTTCACCTGCGCGCGCCTTGCCGGCTGGAGCGCGCACATCCTCGAGCAGAAGCGCACCGGCCGGCTCATCCGGCCGTCGGCGCGCTACATCGGCCCGGGGCCGCGCACCCCCGAGCAGGTGCCCGGGTGGGACCCGAAGATGGTCGCCCCGACGGGGTACACCCCCTCGGCGTGACCGGGCTCACGGTGCCCGCTCCCTCGGTTCGGGGGGCCTCGACGACCCCCTAGGGTTAGGCGTACCGACGCCAAGCACAGGAGACCGTTCGTGGCTGTTTCGCCGGAAGACATCCGTATCCCCGCTGAGCTCCTTCCCGGTGACGGTCGCTTCGGCGCCGGCCCGTCGAAGGTGCGCCAGGAGCAGGTCGACGCCCTCGCGTCCGTCTGGCAGTCGTACCTGGGCACCTCGCACCGGCAGAAGACGGTCAAGTCCCAGGTCGGGCGCCTGCGTGCGGGCCTCGCCGACCTGTTCTCCCTACCGGAGGGCTACGAGGTCGTCCTCGGTAACGGCGGCTCGACCGCGTTCTGGGACGTCGCCGCATTCGGCCTCGTCCGCGACCGCGCGCAGTTCCTGTCCTTCGGCGAGTTCGGCGCCAAGTTCGCGAGCGGCGTCACGAAGGCGCCCCACCTCGGGGAGCCGACCATCCTCAAGGCCGAGCCCGGCTCGGCACCGACGTTCGCGGCCGAGGCCGGCATCGATGCCTACTGCAGCCCGCACAACGAGACGTCGACGGGTGTCGCGGTCACCCCGAAGCGCGTCGACGGCGCTGACGCCGACGCCCTCGTGATCATCGATGCGACCAGTGGCGCGGGCGGCCTCGCGGTCGACCCGTCGCAGTTCGACACCTACTACTTCGCCCCTCAGAAGAGCTTCGGCTCCGACGGCGGCCTGTGGTTCGCCCTCATGTCCCCCGCCGCCATCGAGCGGGCCGCGCAGATCAAGGAGTCCGGACGCTGGATCCCCGACTTCCTCGACCTGCAGACGGCGATCGACAACGCCCGGCTGGACCAGACCTACAACACCCCGGCGCTGGCGACGATCCTCATGATGGCCGAGCAGGTCGACTGGTTCAACGCCAACGGCGGCCTCGACTGGTGCGTGGGACGCACGACGGAGTCCTCCAGCGTCCTGTACGACTGGGCCGAGGCGAGCGACGTGGCCACCCCGTTCGTGGCCGACCCGGCCCTTCGCTCGGGCGTGATCGCCACCATCGACATCGACGACTCCATCGACGCGACGGGCATCACCAAGGCCCTGCGCCTGAACGGCATCGTCGACACCGAGCCGTACCGCAAGCTCGGCCGCAACCAGCTGCGTGTCGGCGTGTTCCCCGCGGTCGACCCCGATGACGTGCGCGCCCTCACCCGCAGCATCGACTTCGTGATCTCGCAGCTGGCGTGACCGAGCCCTGGCTGGAGGGGCCAGCGGCACCCCCAGCGACGCGGCCCGGCGGCCTCGCCCGCCCGGACCGCGACCGGCCGACCTGGATCGCCTACGTCCAGCTCGCCTTCTGGGCCTGGTTCCTCTACGCCTTCGGAGCGACCCAGGCACTGCTGCGCGACGAGCAGGGCACCACACGATCGATCGCCGCCCTGCACGGCACCGCGCTCGCCATCGGCGGCCTCCTCGGCGCACTCCTCACGGCCAAGGCGGTCGCGACCTGGGGTCGCGGCGTCGTGATGCGCGTCGCCGCGCTGGCGGCGGTCGCGTCCATCCTCGTCTACACGTGGCCGGGGGCGGCCCCCTCGGTCTCGATGGCCGGTGCGGCCCTGTGCTCGTTCTTCGGGACCTTCCTGCTCATCACGATCAACGCCTTCCTCCTCGACTACCAGGGCGAGGCCGGGCCCGCCTCCCTCACCGAGGCCAACGCCCTCGCCTCCTTCACGGGCCTGCTCGGACCGCTGGCCATCGGCCTCGGCGCCGCGACCGTGCTCGGGTGGCGCTGGGGCGTGTGGATCGTCGTGGTCGCCCTCGTGGTCGTGGAGGTGTGGCGCGGACGGCACGTCGACGTGTTCGGGACCCGTGGGCTGGCCCAGCACGAGGCCGAAGGCGGACGCTTCCGCGCCCCCGTCTACTGGTCGCTCGGCATCATCATGTGCTTCCTCGGCGCCGAGTTCAGCCTGACCTTCTGGGGCGCGGACCTGCTCCGCGAGCGTTGCGGCTTCGGGGCAGCCGCGGCAGCCGCCTCCATCGCGTCGATCACCGGAGGCATGCTGATCGGGCGGCTCTGGGGCTCGCGGCTGGCTCAGCGCATGCCGACCGAGCGTCTCCTCAAGGGGTCGATCGTGGTCGCCCTGCTCGCGTTCGTGCTCGCCTGGTCCTTCACGCTGTGGCCGATCGTCCTGCTCGGCCTGCTGCTCACGGGAGTCGGCATCGGCGTGCACTGGCCACTGGGCGTCGCCCGGGTCGTGCGGTCATCCGGCGGCATGACCGATCGGGCGAGCGCCGGCGCCTCGATCGCCGGCAGCATCTCCATGGCCATCACCCCGTTCGCCCTCGGCACCCTGTCGGACACGATCGGCTTCCACCTCGCATTCCTGCTCGTCCCGCTGCTCCTGGCGATCGCGCTCGTCATCCTCATCGTGCGGCCGGTGCCCGACGCCGCGCCCACTCAGCGGTAGCGATCACCCCGCCGGCAGCGAGCAGCAGCACTGCGGCGAGGAGCCACGGACCGGCATGCCCACCCGCCATCGGTCAGCGCGGCACCTCCGTGTCCGCCTGCGGGTCGGCCGACGCCGAGGCCGCTCGGGAGCGGGAGAGGCGCGCTTGTCGGTCCGCCACGGCTGCCTGCGCCGCCGGCAGGTCGACGCGCAGGAGCCGGTCGTCACGCTCGCTGGCGACCAGCAACGCGGCCCCGTCCTGGGTCCACGTCATGGCCTCGCCCTGCAGCTGCAGCGGCAGGTAGACCGTCTGCGGGTCCGAGCCCGGCGGGAGCCCGGCGGACACCTCGGCGTCCACGTAGTCGCGCAGCGCGAACCTGCTGCCGTCCGGGCTCACCGAGCCGTCGGTGACCAGCGCACCCGTCGTGCCGACGGCCGTCGCCACGTTCACCTCGCTGCGCGACATGCGCTGCGGGAGCGCGTACACCGTCCCCTTCGCCAGCTGCTTGGTCACCACCCACACCCGGGTGGAGGCCGGATCGGCCAGCAGCGCCTCGGCGTTGAGCGGACGCTCCGGGTAGGTGAACCGGTAGGTGCGCGACCCCACGGTGCGATCGCGCAGCACCTTCGGCTCCCGCACCCGATGCAGCCGCACCTCCGGCCAGGAGCTCCGGTTGTCGCCGATGTCGCCGACCCAGAGCACAGGACGGCCCTTGGGGTCGCGGCCGGACGCGATCGCCTCCATGTCACGCGCCTCGATCCCGTCGACGGTCAGTGTCGCGAGGGTCTCGCACGTCAGCGCGTCGACCGCGAAGATCAGGGGGCCCCCGGACGAGTCGTTGTGCAGGTAGATCACGTCGTCGTGCCGCTGGGAGTACGTCATGCCGCTGATCTCGGTGAAGCGCTCATCCGTGAAGGAGCAGACCTCCGTGACCCCGTCGACGGCGACCGCGGGAGCGGCGGAGCCGATGGTCAGGGCGGCACCCACGCCGAGCAGGGTCGTGACCGTCAGGACGGCACGGCGCACGCTAGCTCCGCAGGGCGGCGATGACGACGACCACCGTCAGGGAGATGAGGACCGCGAGCGTCACGAAGCGCCGGGTCCGCGGGTCCATGCACCCCAGCCTATGTCGTGGCCGCGGCGCGTCCGCCGGGCCGCGCGCGAGCGGTGCGACGTGAGAGTGTTACCCCGTGCCTCGCCTCGACGACTCGGATTCCGACGCGATCCTGCCGATCAGCATCGGCACCGCCGTGTGGACCGTGCTGCTCGTCGGGCTGCTGGTCGCCAGGACCACGCTGGAAGAGAACGGCACCACCTGGTGGATCGGGGCCGCCGCAGTCGGCGTCGTCAGTGGCGTGGGCGGGGTGATCTTCCTTCGGTGGCGGAAGCGGCGGGCGATGCAGCGCTCAGCCGCAGCGCCCGCTGGGGACGTCGCCGGTCAGGAGTGACCCAGCTCCAGCGGGTCCCAGCCCGGCTCGTCCGAGGTCGACACCGGACGCACCTCAGCCTCGGCCTCGACCTCCGAGTGCGCGCCGCAGCCGAACGTCAGCGCAACGACATGGCCATCTGCCGGGCTGAGCTCGTTGGCGCACACCGCGAACAGCTGGCCGAGCGGACCGGTCATGGGCAGCATGAACCCGCACGTCAGGCACTCCATCGGGGCCTGCCGTGCCATCGGCGTGGTGGGGCCGAAGTCCCCTGAGACCCATCGGTCGGCCGCATCGTCGCGCCCGATCGGCGACAGGACGCGCACGCGCCCGAGGCCCAGCTCCCATGCGTCCGGGCGCAGCGGGCCGGGATCGTCGACCGGCTCGGCATCGGACTCGCCGGTGAAGCCGGGGACGAGGCGCTGATCGTCGGGGTCGGCGGGGAGGACGTCGCCCGGCCCGAGGTCGCCGGGGCGCACCCGCTCGCTCCACGGCAGCCACTCCGGCGCGACGATGGCGTCCGGGCCGGGGAGCAGGGCGACCTCGTTGACCGTCACCAGCTTGGCTCGCGGTGCACGAGCGACCGTGACTGCCCAGGTCCAGCCCAGGTAGCCGGGGTTCAGGCTGGCGAAGGTATGGGTTGCGAGGCGCTCGTCCTCCATGACGACCGCGAGGTGGTCACCGACCATCGAGGCGCCGACCTCGGCCTCGACGGCCTCGCGGGCGACAGCCACTGCAGCGACGAGTGCGGAGTCACGCTTGGCCTCGCTGGAGGCCGCGGTCGGGGTCATGGACAGATTGTGTCCCACGCGAGGTGCGGACGGTGCCGCGGGTCGCGCTCGTCGCCGCCCGGCCTGCCCGAGGGCGTGCCGGGCGACGCCGGGATGCCAGCGCTAGGGTCATAGCCATGAAGCACGCTCGCCTCCCCCTGATCCTCGTCGGTGCCGCAGTGCTGGTGCTCGGCCTCACCGGCTGCGAGAAGCCGAACCCGGGGGCGTCGGTGTTCTCGGGCACGACCAGCCAGTGGCGGCAGGCGGTCTGCTGGGCCGCCGAGGGCGAGTCGATCGATGCCGACGCGTGCGCCCAGGACGTCATCGCGAAGGCCGCCGACGGCGGCCAGCTCGCGTCCATCCCGGTCGTGCCGGGGCAGATCGTCGGGATCAGCGTCGATCCCGTCGTCGCGGACACCGGGTGGTTCCCCCGCATCAACGGCCAGAACCTCACCCAGACGCCGATCACGAGCACGTACTTCCGCTTCACCTTCCCGGAGTTCCAGGACGTGGCGGCGGACGGACTGCTGATGGAGCTCGTCGCCGGCGAGGCCGAGCAGACCCGCGGGCTCTGGCTGTTCCAGCTCGTCCCGAGGTAGCCCTCAGACGTCCAGGTCGTCCGCGACCGCCCGGAGCACGGCGGCGGTCTTCTTGGCGTGCTCGTCCGCCGGGTACTTGCCCCGGCGCAGCTGGTTCGACACCCCGTCGAGGAGCTTGATGACGTCCTCGATGATGACGGCCATGTCGTCGGCGGGCTTGCGGCTGCTCTTGACCACCGACGGGGCGGCGGAGAGCACCGACAGGGACAGTGCCTGCTTGCCGCGACGGCCGTCGACCACGCCGAAGTCGACCTTGGTGCCCGGCTTGAGGGCCGCGACCCCTGCCGGGAGCGTCGACACGTGCACGAAGACATCGTCGCCCTCGTCCGAGGTGATGAAGCCGAAGCCCTTCTCGGAGTCGTACCACTTCACGGTTCCGGTTGGCACGGGTCCTCGCTCACATCGCATGGTCACACGGCATGGCGCCGCTCGCACGGGGTCCCGCGCCTGAAAAGGTTACCCCGTGAGCCCTGACACCTCTGCCGCCGACCGGGTGCTGCGCGTCGGCGGCGTGATCACGGTCCTCGGACTCGTCTTCACCGTGATCGCGATGCTCCCCCTCCTCCTCCCCTCCCTGGAGCTGCCGGGGGCGATGTGGTTCCTCGCGATGCTGACCGGCGTCGGGCTGATCGTCGTGTTCGTCGGGCTGGCGATGGGGGCGCGCGGCCGCCGCCGAGGCTGACGCGGGAGGGCCGTCCCCCGCGACCGCGTACCGTAGGTCGGATGGCCACCCCTAGGAGTCTCGCCGACGACCTGCGGCAGCGCGATGACGCTGCGCTGGGCAGCCTGCTGCGCCGACGACCGGATCTCATCCACCCGGTCCCGGCCGACTTCACCGCCCTCACCGCCCGGGCAACGGCCGGTCCTGCGGTGGCGCGGTGCCTGGACCTCCTCGATGCGATGCACCTCCACGTCCTTCGCACCGCTGCCGAGCTGACCCTCGACTCCCCCAGGACGGCCGACGAGCTGGTCGCGGCAGCAGCGGACGTGCTGCCCGCCGACGCCGGCGACGCGTGCCGATCGGCACTGGAGGACCTGGTCTTCCTTGCGCTGCTGTGGGGAACGCCGGAGGGGCTGCGGGCGATCGTGCCCGCGCGTGAGCTCGTCGCCGGCGCCCCGGTGCCCGAATGGCCCCCTCCCGGCACCGGCCATGGCCACGTGCATGACGTCCACGACGTGGACGGGCAGGCAGCGCTGCACGCACGGGAGGCCCTTGCGCTGGTGCGCGACCTGCTCGACGACTGGTCGGTCCACCCGCCCGGCATCCTCCGGAGCGGGGGGCTGTCCCTGCGCGACTTCGCCGCTTCCCGGACCCGCCTGCATGCCGACTGGGCGCGCACGGCGCTCACCATCGAGGCGGCGTTCGCGGCCCGCCTCGTCGCGGAGGATGACGAGGAGTCCCCGCACTGGGTCCCGACGGATCACTTCGACGCGTGGGTGTCCATGTCACCGGCGGAGCAGTGGATCGCCCTGGTCGAGGGCTGGCTGAGCATGCCCCGACTCCCCTCCCTGGCGGACGAGAAGACCCAGGTGCTCACCGCGGACCGCGACCGGCGGGCGATCCCGGTGCTCCGGCGCGACATCATCGGCCTGCTCGCGAGCCTGCCCGCCGGGACGTCCCTGTCGGAGGAGCGGATCCTCGCCGTGCTCGACGACCGGCAGCCGCGCCGCGCCGGCGAGCTTCGGCGGCTGACGGTCGCGGCCACCCTGCGGGAGGGCGCCGATCTCGGGCTCCTCGGCGCCGGGGCCCTGAGCACGGCGGCCCGGCTGCTGCTGGACACGGATGCCATGACGCCCGGTGCCAGGCGGACGCATGCCCAACGCGTGGCCTCGGCGCTGTCGGAGGCGCTGCCGGTCGACGTCGATCACGTCCTCATCCAGGCCGACCTCACGATCGTCGCTCCCGGACCACTGGTCGCGTCGGTCGCACGCAGCCTGCGCCTCCTCGCCGACGTGGAGTCACGCGGGCACGCCACGGTCTTCCGGATCAGCGAGTCGTCCATACGCCGGTCGCTCGATGCAGGCTGGGATGCCGAGGCGATCCACTCCCTTCTCGGTGAGATCTCCCGTACTCCCGTCCCGCAGCCGCTGACCTACCTGATCGACGATGTCGCGCGCCGCCATGGTGCCGTCCGAGTGGGCAGCGCGCTCGCGTACATCCGCAGCGACAACGCCGACGCCCTCAGCGCGCTGGTCGCGGACCGGCGGCTGAAGTCGCTCGGCCTCCACCGCATCGCCGAGACGGTGGTCATCTGCCACGCCCCCACCTCCGAGGTCATCACGGCACTGCGCTCGTGCCGGCTACGCCCCCGCCGCAGAGAGCCCGGACGGCGCCGTCGTGATCAGGCGCCCTGAGGACAGGCGCATCCGCGCGCCGCGCGCGGCCGCCGTGGCAACCCGTCGCGCACCCGAGGATGCCCTCGTCACGGCTGCCGTCCGCACCCTTCGGGCCGGCGACAAGGCGAGCGCACCGCGCTCGGCCACGGTGGTCGGCCCTGCCTCACGCGCCGAGCTGCCCAGCCTGAGCTCCGCCGCGATCGTGTCCTCCCTGCGCGGTGCGCTGGCGGACCGGCGACCCGTCTGGATCGGCTACGCCGACACGGACGGCGCCGTCGGCCAGCAGATCGTCGACCCGATCCGCCTCCACGGTGGTGTCCTGACCGCCTTCGACCACCGCACCGACAGCGTGCGCCAGTTCGCCGTGTCGAGGGTCACGGGCGTGGCCGCCCTTCCCCCCGACGAGGCCTGACACGCCGCACCTACCCGAGGCGCAGCTCCGCGGACCACACGGTGAGGTCGGCGAGCACCTCGGGGATCGGCTCGACGCCGATACCGGGGCCGGTCGGGACGGCGAGCCGGCCCTCGTCGAGGACGAAGGGCTCGGTGACGTCGACGGTGTAGTACCGGTTGGATGCGCTCGTGTCACCCGGGAGGGTGAACCCGGGCAGCGCCGCGAGCGCGACATTGGCCGCGCGGCCCACTCCCGTCTCGAGCATGCCGCCGCACCACACCGGGACGCCTTCGGCCAGGCACAGGTCGTGGATCTCCTTGGCCGTGAGGTACCCGCCCACGCGGCCCGGCTTGATGTTGATGATCGAGCACGCACCGAAGTGGATCGCGGAATCGGCACATGCGACGGACTGGATCGACTCGTCCATGCAGATCGGCGTCGCGCACGCCTGCGACAGCAGCACGTGCCCGTACCAGTCCTCCTCCTGCAGAGGCTGCTCGTGGAGGAGCAGGCCGAACTCGTCCATCCGGGCCAGGTGCGCCGCGTCCGATCGCTCGTAGGCCTGGTTGGCGTCCGTCTGCAGCGGGATGTCCGGCCACCGCTCGCGCACGGCCCCCACCGGTTCGAGGTCCCAGCCCGGCTCGATCTTCAGCTTGATGCGGCGATAGCCCGCAGCGATGTAGCCCTCGACCTCGTCGAGCAGCGCGGGGATCGACTCGGTGGTCGGGATCCCGACGGACACGCCGCTGTCGACATGCGTCCGCTCCGCCCCGAGGTAGGAGGCGAGGGATGTCTGCCGCTCGCGCAGCCAGACGTCGAGCATGGCGGTGGACAGCGCGGTCTTGGCCATGGGATGACCCCGCACCACGTCCATCGCGGCTCGCACGTCGACGGGATCGTCCGCGTCCGCCACCTCGACCAGCGCGGGCACGAGGTGCCGGGTCATGACGTCGATCGCGCCGTCGCCATACTCGTAGCTGTAGCCCGGCCAGGACATCGTCACGCACTCCCCCCAGCCGCTCACGCCGTCAGTGGAGATCGCCTCGACGAGGATGACGTCGCGCACCGTCTCGGTGCCGAAGCTCGTGCGGAACGGGCGGACCAGCGGGATGGCCAGCCGGTGCAGGCGGAACCGGTCGATGGTCATGGCAGCCTCTCGAGGACGTAGTTGCCGATCGGGCTGACCCCGATCACGCGGAAGCCGTCGGCGAATGCCGCGAGGAAGGCCTCGCGCACGGAGATGCGCCATTGACCTGCCGCAACGGGGTCGGCAGCGCGCAGGGCCACGATGTCGTCGGGCAGCTCGATCTCGATGGCATCGCGGCCGCTCACGATGAGGTCGATCGGGTCGACGGGGATCACCTGGCCCATGGACGCGGCGAACACGCGTGGGGAGTCGAGGTGCCACCACGCGAACAGCCGGTCCGTCGGGTCCCCGCTGTTGATGCCGTCGTCCATGCTTCCGTAGAAGTCGACCTCGAACCCGTCGACCTCCACGCCGAGCTTCAGCAGGTTCACCCGTGCGTTGCGCCGCACGAGCGGGTCGAAGGTCCACACGATCGTGTCGATGCCGTGGTCCAGCGCCCACACCCGCTGGTGCATCTTCAGCGCCGTCCCGATGTGCTGGTCCCGGAAGGGATCGAGGACGGCCGCCATGTGCGAGTGCAGGTGCTCGTGCCACGTGCCGTCTCGATGCCTTGCGCCCTCATCGGGCCGCACGTTCGGGGCTCGCTTCGCTCACTCCTCACATGCCGGCCGGCAAAGGCGAGTGCGGCGCCGATGGGCTGCGCCGTCGCGATACGCCGCAGACGCGTACCCGCCCGCATGGACGAGCGCGCGCATCAGGTTGCCTGCCACCTGCGTCGAGCCGTCCGATGCCGGCCAGACCGCGTCGAAGACGCCGCGGGCATCGTCGAGTTCACTAAGGTCGACGAGGGAGCGAACCTCGACGCCGGCCCTCTCCTCGGCTCGGGCGAGATCACCCTCCGCTGACCAGTCCGTCACCGCTCCACCGTAGCGATTGCGAGGGGCAGACATGCCCGAGTCCGACCTGCTGGAGCGCGCCCGGGCGCTCCTTCCCGCGATGGTCGATGCGGTCGAGGCGCTGGTGTGCACGGAGTCCCCCAGTGAGGACGTCGATGCGTGCGCCGCGGTCACCCAGGAGGCGGTGGGCATCCTGTCCGGGTGGCTTCCCGACCCTGCCCGCGTCGAGGAGCACGGCGGCCGTCCAGCGTGGCGCTGGGGGCCGGAGCATCCCCGCATCCTGCTGCTGGGCCACCTGGACACGGTATGGCCGATCGGGTCGCTGGCGCGGCTGCCGTTCAGCAACGACGGCCAGCGCCTGCGCGGGCCCGGCGTCTTCGACATGAAGGCCGGCATCGTGCAGGGGTGGGCGGCCCTCGCGCTGGCCGGCGTCACGGAGGACTCGGGCGTCGGGATGCTCCTCACCACCGACGAGGAGATCGGGTCGCATGCGTCGCGCGAGCTGATCCGCTCGGCGAGCGCGTCAGCGGAGGCCGTCCTCGTCCTGGAGCCATCGGTCGACGGGGCGCTGAAGACCGCGCGCAAGGGCACCTCCTGGTACGCGATCGACCTCGAGGGCCGCGCGGCGCACGCAGGCCTGGATCCGGAGCGCGGGATCAACGCCCTGCTGGCCGCCTCGGAGCTGGCCCTGACGTCTGCCAGCTGGGCGGACGCCCAGGCCGGGACCACCGTGACGCCGACCATCCTTCGCGCGGGCACCACCTCCAACACCGTTCCCGCCCAGGCGCACCTCATGCTCGACGTGCGCGCTTGGACCGCCGAGGAGCAGGTGCGCGTCGACCGGGCGGTCCGCGGCTGGCTGCCGGAGGGGCAGCCCGTCGCCGTCCGCATCGGGGGCGGCATCGATCGGCCGGCGATGGAGGAGTCCACGTCCGCCGACCTGTTCATCCTCGCCCAGGGGGAGGCGGCCCGGATCGGCCTGGACACCCTGCACGGCCGCTCCGTCGGCGGCGCCAGCGACGGCAACCTCACCGCGGCGGCCGGCCTGCCGACCCTCGACGGGCTCGGCGCCGTCGGCGACGGGGCGCATGCCGACCACGAGTGGGTGAGCATCCCCGGTCTCGCCGAGCGGGCTGCCCTCGTCGCCGCGTCTCCTTCGGGCCGCTCTGACGAGCTGACGACCACGCCCGCATGCGGGTCCGGGCGAGATTGACAGAATGGGGGCGATCCCGGGCCAGTTCTGCAGAAGCGACCCGGATGCTGGGCGAAATCTGGAGGAGGGGTCGTGGCGGACGGACCGCTCATCGTGCAGAGCGACAAGACGCTGCTGCTCGAGGTCGATCACGCCGACGCTGCCGAGTGCCGCAAGGCCATCGCGCCGTTCGCCGAGCTCGAGCGCGCCCCGGAGCACATCCACACCTACCGGCTCACCCCCCTCGGCCTGTGGAACGCCCGGGCCGCGGGGCATGACGCTGAGCAGGTCGTCGACACCCTGCTGCGCTACTCGCGCTATCCCGTCCCGCACGCCCTCCTGATCGACGTCGCCGAGACGATGGCCCGCTACGGCAGGCTGCAGCTGAACAACCACCCCGTGCACGGTCTCGTCCTCCAGGCGATCGACCCGGCCGTGCTGGAGGAGGTGCTGCGCAGCAAGAAGGTCGCACCCCTGCTCGGGGCACGGCTCGACGCGACCACCGTCGCCGTCCATCCCAGCGAGCGCGGCCACCTCAAGCAGGCCCTCGTCAAGCTCGGCTGGCCCGCCGAGGACGTCGCCGGGTACGTCGACGGCGAGCGGCACGCGATCGGCCTCCGGGCCGAGGCGTGGCAGCCCCGGCCCTACCAGACGGAGGCGGCAGAGGGCTTCTGGCACGGCGGCTCCGGGGTCGTCGTCCTGCCCTGCGGGTCGGGCAAGACCATCGTCGGCGCCCTCGCCATGGCCCTCGCCCAGGCCACCACCCTGATCCTCGTGACCAACACCGTCGCGGCCCGGCAGTGGCGCGACGAGCTGCTGCGCCGCACCACGCTCACGGCCGACGAGATCGGCGAGTACTCCGGAGCCCGCAAGGAGATCCGCCCGGTCACCATCGCGACGTACCAGGTGATGACGACGAAGCGCCAGGGCATCTACCCGCACCTGGAGGTCTTCGACTCCCGCGACTGGGGCCTGATCATCTACGACGAGGTGCACCTGCTGCCCGCCCCGATCTTCCGGTTCACGGCCGACATCCAGTCGCGCCGCCGGCTGGGGCTCACCGCAACGCTCGTTCGCGAGGACGGTCGCGAGGGCGACGTCTTCTCGCTCATCGGTCCCAAGCGCTACGACGCGCCCTGGAAGGACATCGAGAACCAGGGCTACATCGCGCCGGCGGACTGCATCGAGGTCCGGGTGACCCTGCCCGACGGCGACCGGATGACCTACGCGATGGCCGAGCCGGAGGACCGCTACCGCCTGTCGGCATCCGCGGCGGAGAAGATCCGGATCACCGAGGAGATCGTGCACCACCACGCCGATGACCGGGTGCTCGTCATCGGGCAGTACCTCGACCAGCTGGCCGAGCTGGGCGAGCACCTCGACGCCCCGGTCATCACGGGAGCGACGCCCGTCCGCGAGCGCGAGCGCCTGTTCGAGGCGTTCCGGCAGGGCGAGGTGCGGGTCCTCGTCGTCAGCAAGGTCGCCAACTTCTCGGTCGACCTGCCGGAGGCGGGGGTCGCCATCCAGGTCAGCGGCACCTTCGGGTCACGCCAGGAGGAGGCCCAGCGGCTCGGCCGCGTGCTGCGTCCCAAGGGCGATGGCCGCGCCGCGCACTTCTACTCCGTGGTCACCCGCGACACGGTCGACGCGGACTTCGCGCAGCATCGGCAGCGCTTCCTCGCCGAGCAGGGCTACGCGTACCGCATCATCGACGCGGAGGACATTCACAGCGGGACGTGGGACACGCTGTAGTCAGCGACCTCTCGCTCCATACGGGAGGAGTCCCACCCGAGGACCGACCCCATGACCTCCGCCACCGCGCGCACGGTGCTGTCGGGCACGCTGTCGAGGTTGATACCGAGCCGCAGCCGTCTGTCGATGACGTCGGAGAGTCGGCAGGCACCCTCGTCGGTGCAGGCGTACGCGACATCGGCACGGCGTGAATCCCGGCGCGTCGGCGAGCGGCCGCGCGAGCTCGGGGTCGTGCGCTGCCAGCTCGGCGATGCCCGCCTCCGACTCGCCGGCCGATCCGACCAGGGGCAGCGCCTGCGTCCGGCACGCCCGCGCGGGCTGGCCGGACTCGGTGAGGACCGTGTCGACGAGGTCCCTCGCCATCACCCGGTACGTCGTCCACTTGCCTCCGACGATGGCCAGCACGCCGGGTGCGACGCGCACGATGCGGTGCTCGCGGGTCACCTTGGCGGTGTTGCCGCCGACCGACTGGTCGCGGACGAGCGGACGCAGCCCCGCGAAGGTGAAGGTCACGTCGTCGACGGTGACCGGGCGGCGGACGACCGCATTGAGCAGGCCCAGCAGGTAGTCGACGTCCTCCGGCGTGGCCTCCACGGCATCCGGGTCGCCCATCCACTCGGTGTCGGTCGTGCCGACCAGCCAGTGCGTCGGAGAGGGGAGCACGAACAGGACGCTCTTGCCGGTCGGCACGATCAGAGCCGTCTCGCCGTCGATGGCCGAGCGGGGCAGCCGCAGGTGGATGCCCTTGGACCGGATGATGCCGACCGCGTTGTCGGACTCGGTGAAGACCGATGACACCTCGGGAGCCCAGACCCCGACGCACAGCGCGACGTTGCGCGCCGAGACCACGTACTCGTCACCGGTCAGCTCGTCGCGCACCACCACCCGGTGGACCCCCTGCGGCTCGTCCGCCAGCCGGCCGACGAGGGAGGTGTGCGGTGCGACGTGCGCACCCTCACGCGCCGCCGTGCGCGCGATGGCCACCGCCAGGCGGGCATCGTCCATCTGCGCGTCGTAGTACTGGAGCGCGCCGATGAGCGCGTCGGGCCGCAGGTCCGGGAACCGGGCGATCGCGCCCCGCTTGGAGACGTGACGGTGACGCGGCACCGCACCCGCACCGCCGATGACGTCGTAGGCGAGGAGGCCGGCGCCCACGTACAGCCGCTCCCACACGCGGTGCTTGAGCGGCAGCATGAACGGCAGCGGCCGGACCAGGTGGGGTGCGAGCGTGGTGAGCAGCAGCTTGCGCTCGCGGAGGGACTCCCGGACGAGGGCGACGTTGCCCTGCTGCAGGTACCTGAGGCCGCCGTGGACGAGCTGGCTCGACTTGCTCGAGGTGCCGCTCGCGATGTCGCCCTTGTCGATGAGGCCGACGGACAGTCCCCGCGACGCGGCATCGAGCGCGGTGCCGGTGCCTGTGGCACCCGCGCCCACGACGAGGAGGTCGAGGACCTCTGACTGCATGGCGTGCACGGCCGCCTCACGGCTTGCCGGGCCCAGCGAACTGCTCATGTCCTACCTTCACTCACCAGAACCAGTATGCGCCCGAACATCAGCCCTTGAGACCACTGGACGCGACGTTCTCGACGAAGTACCGCTGTGCGAGCAGGAACACGGTGACCGGGGCGATCATCGCGATGACGACACCGGCGAGAACGAGGTTCGGGGTGTCCGCCGCGCGGCCACCGAGAACCGACAGCGTCAGCGCCAGGACGCTGCCATCAGTGTTGCCGGAGTCGATGATGATGAGGGGCCACACGAACGAGTTCCAGGCGTACAGGAACGAGAACGTGGACAACGTCGCCACGGCAGGGATCGACAGCGGGAAGAAGATCTTCCAGAGGATGGTCCAGCGTGACGCCCCGTCGATGACGGCCGCCTCCTCGAGCTCCTTGGGTATCGAGACGAAGAACTGCCGCATGAGGAACGTGCCGTAGGCCGTGAAGATGAACGGGATCACCAGGGACGTCAGCGTGTTGCCCCAGCCAATGGCGATCATGAGCCGGTACAGCGGGATCAGCAGGACGACGAACGGGATCATGATCGAGCCGAGGTACAGCAGGAAGATCTTGTCGCGGCCGCGGAAGCGCAGTCGCGAGAACGCGTAGCCGCCGAGGATGCTGGTGAACACCTGGCCGATCACCACGAGGATCGTCACGAGCACGGTGTTGGTCAGGGACCGGCCGAAGCCCTCGAGCTCGAGCACCTTGGAGTAGTTGCCCGTCTGGAACTCGACCTCCTCCACCGGGACGACGACCGAGGAGACGGCGAACACCGGTGGCGCTGACGGGTCCGCGGGGTCGACGTAGGTGCCGCCGATCCGCGACTTGTTGTCGAACACCAGGACGGCCGTGCCGCCGATGTCCACGGCGTAGACGTCCTTCTCGTCCCCGTCGACGACGATCGTGTCGCCGGTCGGGGTCGCGGAGTCCCGTGGTGCGACCAGCACGACCGTCGGGTCGTCCACGCCGATGAACTCGCGCAGGCTGGTGCCGTTCTCGACTCGGGCGAGGTCGGCCGTCCCGCCGTCGGGCAGCGGGACCGTGAACAGCGGAAGGTCCTCGCCGTCCACCTCCGCCGTTGCTGCGACGTTGGGCAGGAGCCGGGGCGGGTAGGTGAAGAAGTCCTCCGCGGTCTTGAAGGATCCGAAGAAGGCGAGGATGAAGGGCACCAGCACGACGATGCCCGCGATGAGCAGGATCGTGTACGTGGACAGTTGGGCGACCCAGGAGCGCCAGGTCCGGTGCATGCGCGTGCGTGGAGTGGCCATCAGTTCTCCTCCGCGTACTTGCGCTGGCGCCGGAACTGCACGAGCGTGAGCGAGAAGATCAGGATGAACAGGACCCAGGCAACCGCGCTGGCCTGACCGAACGCATCCTGCTGGAAGCCGAGCTGGTACAGGTAGACGACCGGCGTCAGGGTGGCGTTGTCCGGGAAGCCGACCGGGTTGGGCTGGTTCAGGGCGTAGACGATGTCGAACAGCTGCAGGGCCAGGATGACGGTGCTCGCGACGACGAAGAACGTGGTGGCCCGCAGCGATGGCAGCGTGATGCTGAAGAAGCGCCGCCAGGGCCCGGCGCCGTCGAGCTCGGCCGCCTCGTGCAGCTCACGCGGGATGCCCTGCATACCAGCGGTGAACAGGACGGTGTTGAACCCGAACTGCGACCATCCGAAGACGAGGACCACGGCGAAGAGGGCGACCGACGGATCGGACAGCCAGCCGATCTCCACCGGCTGCGGCATGGGGTCGCCGGGCACGAACAGGTTGATGATGCCGTTGACCCAGCCGATGAACCAGTTGACGAACCCGACCGTGGAGTTCAGCATCTGCTTCCAGATGAGGGTGACGCCGATGACGCCGGCGACGGCCGGGACGAAGAAGATCGTGCGGAAGGTCTTGGTGCCCCGGTAGCCGATGTTGATGAGGACGGCCAGGACGAGGGCCGGGATCACGGCGAGGGGGACCGCAAGGACGAGAAAGACGACGATGTTGCTGATCGAGCGCCAGAAGAGCGGGTCGCTCGCGCCGATCACGCCGAAGGGCGCGGTGAGGATGTCCTCGTAGCCGGCGGGGAGTCCGTCCGCCGTGCTCGCCACTGAGACGCCGAGCGTCTCGATGTAGTTGCCGAGGCCCACGAAGACCGGGCTCGTGATCCCGTCCCATTCGTAGAACGAGATCACGAGGGAGAAGATCAGCGGTCCGGCGAAGAAGAGCAGGAAGCCGATGAGGTTCGGCGACAGGAACAGCCAGCCGGCCTGGCTCTCCAGCTTGTCGGCAGGGGTGTCGTAGTGGATGGCGGTCCGCTGGGCCCACATCGTGACGGTGCACCACAGCAGGATCACGATCGCGACGACGTACACGGTGTTCAGCGGCGCCGAGGGGCTGTACGCCTCTGCGAGCAGGCTGGCAAGGTTCCACGGCTCCAGCCTCCACAGCCAGAGGAGCGCGAACACGGCGAGCCCGATGCGGCCGATCCAGTGCATCACGGTGATCGAGGCGGTCAGCGAGGGCGGCACGTCCGTGCGGTTCGACTCCGTCAGCCGGGAGTCGAGCCTGCGCGCCAGGACGATCCAGGCGACCGCGAGGGCCATGCCGATGAAGGGCAGGAAGGCCGCATTGAACGACGCGGCGAAGTCGTCGAGGAAGGCCGCCAGGTCGAGGGACTGGAACAGCAGGACGATGACGAGGATCAGGGTCAGGTAGTTGACCGTGAAGGAGGTCATCCGCGCGCGTCGGCTGGAGCGGGCGATGAGCACGGCCGCGAGCAGGTTCGCGGCGATGCCGACGGCGGCGCCGGCACCGATGGCCGTGCGCGGGAGGGACTCGAGCTGCCAGACCGCCCCGACGATGTTCCAGGCGATCCAGGCGAACACGAGGGCGGCCACGACGTGCCATGCCATGACCAGGCGGATCGCCACGCCTACGCGCGGCTGGAGGACTCGACCGGGGCCGCGAGGCGCGACCTGCGGCGGCCGCTCGGCGGTGATGGCGCTCACGTCTCCTCCTCCTCGGTCGGGTCGGGTGGTGCGGGACTGGGGTGGTGCGGGGGTGCGGGCCGGGGATCAGCTCCCCGGCCCGCACCCGGGCCGGGAGGACTACTCCCAGGCCACCGCCGTTGCCTTGCAGATGTTCTTCTGGAAGTCGTCGATCGTGGTCTTGCCCGTCATGAGGGCAGTGACCTCGTCGCCAGCAGCCTTGTCGAAGGCCGGCCAGTTACCCGTCCAGAGCGGACCCTCAGCGACCGGATCGTTGGAGATCCCGTCCACGAAGGCCTGGTTGTTCGCCGGAGGCGTGTAGGTGAGGAACGCGTCGATGGCCTCCTGGGAGGTCCGCGACGGGATGTTCGCACCAAGCTCCGAGATCTTGCCCTGCACCTCTGTGCTGGTCAGCGCCTCGACGAGCTTCCAGGCCGCCGCCGGGTCCGCCGTGTTGGCGTTCACCACGTAGGCGCCCCAGAACTGCCAGTTCTTGCCGGGAGCCGGGCCCGTGGGCAGCGGCGCGACGTCCCAGTTGAAGGCGGTGATCTCACGAGCGCCGGGGGTGGCCCAGCGGCCGTTGATGAACATGCCCAGCGTGCCTGCCTTGTAGGGCGGCTCGGCATCCTCGCCGAAGGGCACGCCGGCGCCACTCGCGTAGAGCTCCTGGTAGAACTCCAGGCCCGCGATGGACTCCGGGGAGTCGAGGGCGCAGCCGGTGCGGTCGGCGTTGAAGAAACTGCCGCCGCCGGAGTTCACGAAGTAGCCCCAGTTCGCCCACCACGAGTTCGCGCCGAAGCCCTTGGCACCCTCGACGTTCTCGGCGATCTGCTGCGACACCTCGGCGAACTTCTCCCACGTCCACTCGCCGTTGGCAGCGAGCTCACGCGGATCCTCGGCGCCGGCGGCGTCGATGAGGTCGAGGTTCAGGTACAGCGCGAACGTCGACACGTCACGCGGCACGCCCCACAGGAAGCCATCGGCCTTCTGGCCCGTCGCCGGGTCGACCTGCAGCTGGTCCATCGGGCCCGAGTAGAAGTCGGCCGGGTTGAAGCCCGATGCCGCAGCCTGCTCGGAGGCGTTCAGGATCAGGCCCGCCTTCGCGAAGTCCGCGATGTCGGTGCCGGGGATCCAGAACACGTCGGGGGCGGTGCCCGCCGACAGCTCGGTCTTGAGCTTGTCCTGGTACGGCGAGCCCTCGGAGTTGCCGGGCTCGTAGGTGAGGTCGAGGCCGATGCCGGACGCGGTGATCTCGTCGGAGATGCTCGCGTACAGGTCCGCCTCGGCCTGGTTGTCGGGACGGGTGCGCCAGCGAAGGGCGACAGACTCACCCGAAGCAGCCTCGGAAGCCGCCGACGCTGCGGGCGAGCCCGCCTCGCTGGGTGCAGCGCTCTCAGATGCACTGTCGGTGGTCGTGCTGGCACAGGCGCTCAGGAGGAGCACCGCACCTACCCCGACGGCAATGGAACCGCGTTTACGCATGAACTGTTCCTTTCCTTGTTGCTTCGGTTGGGTACTGCGATCCACCCGGGGCACGGGTACCGGGGTCGACATCTCGTGAGTCACGCATAGTGCACCGTCGTTCCGGCCTGCTCGAGCTGGATGACGTGGTCCGAGCCCGCGCTCGCATCGGTGATGACGACGTCCACCTCGGAGACGGCGCAGACCTTGGCGGCTTCGACGGCGCCGATCTTGCTCCCGTCCGCCACCACGACGACCTCGCGCGCGGCCTGGATCATCGCTCGCTTGACCTCGGCCTCGGCGAAGTTCAGGTTCGTGACGCCGCGCTCGGCATCCACGCCGTTGCAGCCGATGAAGGCGATGTGCGCCGAGATCTGCTCGAGCATGAGCGCGCCGAACGGGTTGACCAGGGAGTGCTGCAGGGGGCGCACCATGCCGCCGGTGACCAGGACGCTGATGCGGTCGGATGCGGGCTCGAGCGTGAGGGCGACGTTCAGGCCGTTCGTCACGACCGTCACGTCGTGCAGGTCACGACGAGCGACCAGCTCGAGGGCGATGGCCGTCGTCGTCGAGCCGACGTCGAGGATGACGACCTGGCCGGGCTGGACGAGCGTCGCCGCGTAGGAAGCGATGGCGGCCTTCTGGGTCTCGTGCTCGCGGGCCGCCTGCTCCAACGGGGGCTCGTGGCGCAGCGTGCCGACCGGAACGGCGCCACCGCGGACGCGTCGCACCCGACCGGTCGCCTCGAGGGAGCCGAGATCGGACCGGACCGTCACGACGGAGACCCCGAACCGATCGGCCAGGTCGGTCACGCGGACGAACCCGACGGACTCGATCTCCTCGGCGATCCGATCCTGCCGAAGCTCCGCCGGCACGCCCGGGGCGTCGGCGGTGGAGTCGGCAATGGTCACACCAGCACTCAACCACCTTGCGGTGATTTGTTAAAGCATTCGAAGCACGCTGTTACCGACCCGTTATCGAAAGGATACGAAAGTCCATATGACAGCGATTGCAGGCAGTTGGATAGGAATTGCTGCCTGAATCGGACTATTCGGGCTAGTGACGCGGTGTCGAACTTTCGATAACCTACGAAACGCTCCGAGCCGGACGGCCGACTATCGACGGGGTGCAGCGGGAGAGGCGGGTGCACGATGGATCGACCCCTGGTCCGGGCCCGCCCAGGGATCCCAGCCCACCGGTGTCAGGTCGGCCGGGACCATCAGCTCGCGCGTGCGGGCCAGGTGCGCCTCGTCCAGCTGCGGCAGCGGATCGCTGCTCACGGCCAGCCCGCGGAGGGTCTCCACGTACTCCGCCCAGGGCTCCGGACGCTCGACCTCGGGCCGCACGAGCACGCAGTCCGGGTCGTTGACCCAGAGCCGGCCGTGCATCCAGGCGCGGGCGCGGCCCGCCGCGAGGGCGCTGCGCATGCCGGGCTGGCTGATGTCGTCCAGGTCGGGAGCCCACGCCGGCATGACGTCCGGGCTGATGCGCATGGCGTCCACCAGGCCGATGCTGGGGAGCAGCGGTGCCCCGCAGCCGAGGATCACCGCGTCGTCACCGGCTCCTGCCCGCACGAGCTCGAGCCCGCGCCGGTACGCCTCGATCGGGGTGACGTCCTCGTGCCGGCGGCCCGCCATCGCACCGCCGTAGATGAAGTCGATCTTGTGGAAGCGGAAGCCCCGCTCGCGCAGCGTCGCGAAGACTCCCACCAGATGCTCCGCAGCGTCGGGATGCGTCACGTCGAGCACCCGGATCTCCTGGTCCCAGTGGCGCTCGCAGGCAACGGCCCCCTGCACCAGCCAGTCCGGATGCGCGGCCGCGAGGTCGGACCCGGCTCCCACCAGGAACGGCGCCGTCCAGAGTCCCGGGGTGCGGCCGGTGTCGGCGATGCGCCGGGCCACCTCGTCCAGGTCGCCGAAGCCGGGGCGCCCGTCGAGCCAGTCGCCGATGTCCTTCTGGTACCCGTCATCGACCTGCACGACCTCGATGCCCAGCTCGTGGTCGTCGATCACCGCGAGGTTGTCGAGCACGTCCTGCGCCGTGACCTGGTTCCAGTACGTGTACCAGGAGCACCAGCCGGCCGGCAGCTCCTGCACGGGCCGGGTCACCAGCCGTGCCGCGAGCAGGTCGCCCACGGCGGCCAGTCCGTCATCGAGCGACTCCGCGCGCACGTGCTCGACCGCGCCGTTCGACGAGACGACGAGACGGCCGCCCTCATCACGCGCGCGGATCGACGGCACCTCGACATCGGGGGAGATCGCGACGAGCAGGTCCGCCGATCCGTCCGCATTGACGATGCCCAGCAGCCCCTCGGCCTGGAAGCCGCCGCTCGGCGCAGCGAGCTCCGGACGGAACGCCATGGCCTGCCAGATGTGCTTGCGTGGCCTCGGCGAGGAGGCCGTGCTGCCGGCGTAGACGCCCGCCGGACTCCACGACTGCCAGCCGTGCTCGTAGACGAAGCATTCGCCCGTCGGGTCGGCAGAGACCATCAGGTCGGTGAACATGTCGGCGCTGTTGGAGGTCACAAGCAGTGCAGGGTAGTTCATGGGCTCCCGGGGAACGGGGGAAGACGGTGACGACCGTGCCGAACGAGACTGCTCACGTGATCCCGCGGCTCCCCGCGCTCGGCTTCGGCGGCGACTGGAATCCCGAGCAGTGGCCCAGCAGCGTGTGGGACGAGGACCTCCGGCTGATGCGCCAGGCGCACGTCAACCTCGTCACCCTGGGCGTCTTCTCGTGGGCCTACCTCGAGCCGGTGCCCGGCCAGTACGAGTTCGGCTGGCTCGACACGGTGCTCGACAAGTGCCTGGACGCCGGCATCGCCGTCGACCTCGCCACCGCGACTGCATCGCCGCCTCCGTGGCTGGGACATCGCTGGCCCGAGAGCCTGCCGGTCACGGCTGACGGCGTGCGGCTCGTCTACGGCGCACGGCAGCAGTACTGTCCCTCCTCCGCTCCCTACCGTGACCGCGCCCTGGCGCTCACCGAGCGCATGGCCTCGCGGTACGCGGACCATGACGCGGTAGTCATGTGGCACGTCGGCAACGAGTACGGGGCGCACACCCCGGCCTGCTGGTGCGACATCTCGGCGGAGGC
>CAVOWW010000020.1:0-75541 GCA_963700255.1 uncultured bacterium
GCTCGGCCAGACCTCGAACGACGGCCGCGAGACCCTGCTGGCGGTGCTGGGGCCCGGCGAGATGTTCGGTGAGCTCAGCCTGTTCGATCCGGGCCTGCGCACCTCCACTGCGACGGCCCTCACCGATGCGGTCGTCCTCGGACTCGGTCACGACCAGCTGAAGCCGTGGCTGGCGGGCCGCCCGGAGGTGGCCGCCGCTCTGCTCCAGGCACTTGCCCGGCGCCTGCGCCGCACGAACGAGGCCATGGCGGACCTCGTCTTCTCGGACGTTCCCGGTCGCGTGGCGAAGGCCCTGATGGAGCTCGGCGAGAAGTTCGGGACGGTCACGTCCGATGGGCTGATGGTCACCCACGACATGACGCAGGAGGAGCTCGCGCAGCTGGTCGGCGCCTCCCGCGAGACCGTCAACAAGGCGCTGGCCGACTTCGCCCAGCGCGGCTGGATCCGCCTGGAGTCCCGTCAGGTCCTCATCCTCGACGTCGAGCGACTGGGCAAGCGAGCCCGCTAGCCCACCGCGAGGTACGCGAGCTGCGCACGCACCGTCAGCTCCGCCGCCGGCCAGACCTCGCGCGGCACGTCGGCGTAGACGATCGCGACGATCTCGAGTGCGTCGGTGACGCCGGAGCCGACGACAGCACGCACCTCCTCGAGCCGCGCTCGCCGATGCTCGAGGTAGGCGTCGATGACGCTGCCGGGCGCTGTCAGCACCGGACCGTGCCCCGGCAGGAGTCGCTCGACGGAGGCGGCCTCCGTGAGGTCGCGCAGGCGTCGGAGACTGTCGAGATACTCCCCGAGCCGACCATCCGGCCAGGCAACCAGTGACGTTCCCCGTCCCAGCACGGTGTCGCCCGTCAGGATCGACGAGTCGTGCGGCAGCAGGAACGACACGCTGTCATGGCTGTGGCCGGGGGTGCCCACCACGTGCACGCTCCAGTCGCCGACAACGACGACGTCTCCGTCGACCAGGCCCTCGCTGCCGAGGCGGTGCTCCGGATCGAGCGCCCGCACTCCGACGCCGAGGCGCTCAGCGAGGCTGCGAGCCCCCTCGGCATGGTCGATGTGGCCGTGCGTAAGCAGCACCCCCGAGATCCGCACCTCGCGCTCGTCGGCGAGGCGGCGGGTCTGGTCGAGGTGGCCGGGATGGTCAGGACCGGGGTCGACGACCACGGCATGCGTGCTTCCCGGTGCCGTCAGGAGCCATGTGTTGGTCCCGTCGAGCGTCCAGGGCGACGGGTTGGGCGCGAGCACGCAGGTGGCCGACGCCGTGACCTGCCCGCCCGTCCATGGCTCACTCGAGCCCGCGAGCGGCAGGACGTGCCCGCTCATGCCTCTTCTGCCGCGGTCGGCAGGCCGTCGGCCTCGCGCGTGTGGGGCATCGCGACGTCATCGACGAGCACCTCTCCCGTGCGATCGTGCGCCAGCACCCAGCGCGCGGTCCCGTCCTCGCCGACGATCCTCCGCGGGATGAGCGGGACCACGGCGCGACCAGGCGCATCCGCGATGACCGCGGCTGCCGTGTCGAACTCGGCCAGCCTCCGCAGCACCGACTCCGTCGGCGGGAGCATGGCCATCCGCCCCGCCTCGAACTCGAGGAGCGCGAGGGACGGCGCGATCCACGCCGCCACGTCTGCCTCGGTGGTCGTGAGCTCCGCCTGGCCGTCGTGGATCTCCGCTGCGAAGAAGCGCACGTCGTAGCGATGCCCCTCCATCTCGGGCGTCACCCAGTGGTCGATGATCGGCAGGAAGGCCGGATCGACGAGGAGCCGACCGTGCTCGTCTCGGACGGCGATGTCGATGCCCGCCTCCTCCGCCGTCTCCCGGATCGCACAGGAGTACAGAGCCGCGATACCGATCGCGTCCGTGCTTCCGCGCTCCGCCAGCTCATCGACGTCTCCGCTGACGAAGTGCACGCGCTCCTGCAGGTCGACGTCATCGACCCGTCCGCCGGGAAAGACGTGCATGCGCGGCGCGAACGCCATGGTGGTGGCGCGTCGCATGATGAAGGTCTCGAGGCCCTCGTCGCCATCGCGCAGAAGCACGACGGTCGCGGCCGGTCGAACGGGCGCGCTCACCTAGTCGGCGAGTTCGACGATCAGCTCCACCTCGACGGGGG
This sequence comes from uncultured bacterium, assembly GCA_963700255.1. GTDB lineage: Bacteria > Actinomycetota > Actinomycetes > S36-B12 > S36-B12 > UBA10649. The sequence continues at coordinate 2,114 of CAVOWW010000020.1, forward strand.
CATCGAGCGGGAGCACCGCGACCCCGACGGCTGAGCGCGCGTGCGCACCCAGGTCGCCGAACGCCTCGAGCAGGAGGTTGCTTGCGCCGTTCGCGACGGCGGGCTGCCCGGTGAATCCGGGAGCACTGGCGACAAAGCAGGTGACCTTGACCACCCGGACGACCGACTCCAGCAGCGCGACGGACTTCACGGCGGCGATGGCGTTCAGGGCGCAGACCGCGGCGAGCTCAGCGCCCCGCTCGGGCGAGACCTCGGCGCCGACCTTGCCGGTGTCCGGCAGAACGCCGTCCACGAACGGCAGCTGGCCCGACGTGTAGACGTAGCGACCCGTGACCACTGCAGGCACATAGGCGGCCACCGGCGGGACGACCTCGTGAACTGTCAGGCCCATCGCGGCCAGGCGATCCTCGACGGTGGACATCAGTTCCCCCTCGGGCGCTTGAGGTAGGCGACCATGTTCTCCGGGTTGGGCCCGGGCACGACCTGCACGAGCTCCCAGCCGTCCTGGCCCCACGTATCGAGGATCTGCTTGGTCGCATGCACCAGAAGCGGCACGGTGACGTACTCCCATGTGGTCATGGGCCGACAGTAGTCCGTCCGGCTTGTCCTCCGTTATCGGAATAGGCTGGCTGAGTGAGTGACAGCCTGTGGCCCGACGTCGCCCTGCACGTCGTGTCCGGCAAGGGCGGCACGGGCAAGACGACGGTGGCCGCAGCCATGGCGCTTGCCCTGGCGCGAGACGGCCGACGCACGCTCCTCATCGAGGTCGAGGGACGACAGGGGATCGCCCAGCTGTTCGACACCCCTCCCCTGCCGTACGAGGAGCGCAAGGTTGCCGTCGCTCCCGGCGGAGGTGAGGTGTGGGCCCTCGCGATCGACGCCCAGGAGGCACTCCTCGACTACCTCGAGAGCTTCTACAACCTCAAGCGCGCCGGGTCAGCCCTGAAGCGGATGGGTGCGGTCGACTTCGCCACGACGATCGCCCCGGGACTGCGCGATGTGCTGCTCACCGGCAAGGCCGTCGAGGTCGTCCGCCGCCGGGACAAGAACGCGTCCGACAAGTACGACGCGGTCGTCCTCGACGCCCCGCCCACCGGGCGCATCGCGAAGTTCCTCAACGTCAACTCCGAGATCTCCGGCCTCGCGAAGGTGGGTCCGATCCGCAACCACGCGGACCTGGTGATGGGAGTCATCGCGTCGCCCCGCACGGCGGTGCACCTCGTGACGCTGCTCGAGGAGATGCCCGTCCAGGAGACCATCGACGGAGTGGCGGAGCTGCGCGCCGAGGGCCTTCCGGTCGGTGGCGTCATCGTCAACCTGACCCGGCCGCCCGTGCTCACCGAGCCGCAGTTCGCCCTGGCCAGCGCGGGCACGCTGCCTGCCGACGCGATCCGCCGATCGCTCGTGCGTGCCGGACTCGGTGCCCACGAGGCCGAGATCGTGCCCGCTCTCATGCGCGAGGCCAGCGACCATGCCCAGCGCGTCGCCCTCGAGGAGCGCGAGATGGCGCGCATCGAGGAGCTGGCCCTGCCCACCTTCGTTCTGCCGATGCTCGCGAGCGGCATCGACCTCGGCGGGCTGTACGAGCTGGCCGAGATCCTCGCCGACGGCGGTATCGGATGACCAGCCGCAGCTTCGCGAAGGCTCCCCGCCTGTCCATCGACAACGTCCTCGCCGACGAGTCGATCCACATCATCGTGTGCACGGGAGCAGGCGGCGTCGGCAAGACCACGACCGCCGCAGCCCTGGGCCTGCGGGCCGCCGAGATGGGCCGCGACGTCTGCGTCATGACGATCGACCCGGCCAAGAGGCTGGCTCAGGCGATGGGCCTGTCGTCGCTGGACAACACGCCGCGACAGGTGCCCGGCGTCTGCGCACCCGATGGGTCCGGGTCGCTGTTCGCGATGATGCTCGACATGAAGCGGACCTTCGACGAGGTCGTCGAGAGCCACGCCGACCCGGCGAGGGCTCAGCAGATCCTGACGAATCCGTTCTACCAGGCACTGTCGTCCTCGTTCGCCGGCACGCAGGAGTACATGGCGATGGAGAAGCTGGGCCAGTTGCGGGTGCGCGCCGAGGCCGAGGGCACGTGGGACCTGATCATCGTCGACACCCCGCCGTCGCGGAGCGCGCTCGACTTCCTCGACGCACCGGCCCGTCTCGGCTCGTTCCTCGACGGCCGGTTCATCCGCATCCTCACCGCGCCCGCGCGTGGTGCGGGCAAGGGTCTCGGCCGGCTCGCCGCAATGGGTTTCGGGATCTTCACCAGCGTGCTCAACAAGATCCTCGGCGCCCAGGTGCTTGCCGACCTCGGCAGCTTCGTCGCCGCCATCGACACCACGTTCGGCGGATTCCGCGAGCGGGCCGACGCCACCTACGCACTGCTCAAGGACCCCGGCACCTCGTTCGTCGTCGTCGCCGCTCCCGAGCGCGATGCTCTCCGCGAGGCTGCCTACTTCGTCGAGCGGCTGCGGACCGACGAGATGCCGCTCGCGGGCCTGGTCCTCAACCGCGTGCAGGACGTCGTCGACCCCGACTTCACGAGTGAGCAGGCAGCCGCAGGGGCCCAGCTCCTGACTGAGCTGGCCGGCGATGATTCAGACGAGCAGGCCCAGGACGCACGGCTCACCGCCGCCCTGCTGCAGCTGCACGCCCAGCGGATGAACCTGTCGGCGCGCCAGCGTCACCTCGCGGACCGCTTCACTGCGGCTCATCCCGGGGTTCCCGTGAGCGCGGTGCCTGCGCTGGCCGAGGACGTCCACGACCTCGATGGACTGCGCACCATCGGCGGGCTGCTGGCCAACGGTCTCTGACCGCCGAGTCCACGCCCAGCGGTCACATGCGACCCGCGGTGTGACGCCGGGGTGTGGACTCGATTTAGGAAGCGCGCGTTCTCGGCGCCGTAGCTCCGGGGCTCGGCTGACGCCTCACTCCTCGCTAGCTGGCGCGCTCCGTGCCCGTCAGGATCCGCTGCCGCTCGTACTCGTCCTGAGCGGTCTGCAGCAGGTGCCGCCACGACGTGACGTTGGGCCGGCGACGCAGGAGGGCCCGGCGCTCACGCTCGGTCATGCCGCCCCACACCCCGAACTCGACCCGGTTGTCGAGGGCGTCGGCGAGGCACTCCGTGCGAACGGTGCAGCCGACGCAGATGGCCTTTGCCCGGTTCTGTGCCGCGCCCTGCACGAAGAGGGAGTCCGGATCGGTGGTGCGGCAGGCCGCCTGGGCGGCCCAATCGGTGTCAAAGGTCATGCTTGATGTACACCCCTCACCTCGTCACGTGTCGGCGGACGTTACGCGCTCCCCCACCCCGCAGAAAGGCTATATATAACTACTTCGGCTTGGCTCGATATAGCCATATCGACAGGTATCGGGCTCGCGCGCCCCTCCCAGAGTGAGCCGGTGACGACACGCCGGAACCCGGCCGCCTACCCTGAACGTCTGATGAGCATGCACCAGCCTCCCGGCAACCGACCCGGGCCGATAGGGATCCTGGCCCGGATCGGCGGCCTGCTCGTGGTCGCCACGATCGCCGGCCTGCTCTTCGCGTTCATGCTGGTGCCCTTCGTGGGCGGTGCGGGTGTCCTCACCCGTGATGTCGTCAAGAACTTCGAGAGCCTGCCCGACTCCCTCAGCACGCCACCACTGCCGCAGCGCTCGCTGATCCTCGCCTCCGACGGATCCGTCCTGGCGAACCTGTACTACCAGAACCGCGTCGAGGTGCCGATCGACAGCATCTCCCCGTACATGCGGCAGGCGACCGTCGCCATCGAGGACTCGCGCTTCCTCGACCACAACGGTGTCGACTTCCGCGGCGTCGTCCGCTCCATCGCCACGAACGTGGAGTCCGGCGCGATCGAGCAGGGCAGCTCGACCCTCACGATGCAGTACGTCAAGAACGTCCTCGTCAACCAGGCGGCGACGGCGGACGAGCTCGACGCCGCGCGCGGCGACAGTGCCACCCGCAAGCTCCGCGAGGTCCGCTACGCCCTCGGCCTCGAGAAGATCTTCACCAAGGCGGAGATCCTCGAGCGCTACCTGAACATCGCCTACTTCGGCGCTGGTGCCTACGGTGTCGAGGCCGCCGCGCGGCGGTACTTCTCGAAGCCGGCCGCCGACCTCGACCTCGCCGAGGCCGCCACTCTCGCCGGCATCGTCCAGCAGCCCACCGCGTACGACCCGCTGCGCAACCCGGAGCTCAGCACCACGCGCCGTAACGTCGTCCTCAAGAGGATGGCCGAGCTGGGCTACGTGTCACAGGACGAGGCCGACCGTGCCGCCCTCACCCCCATGGACCGGCTGCTGCGCCCGTCCCTGACCACCAACGGCTGCACCTCGTCGTACGCGCCCTACTTCTGCGACTACGTCGTCCAGACGATCCGCAAGGACCCGACGTTCGGAGCCAGCCCCGAGGAGCGCGAGGCCTTCCTCCGACGCGGTGGCTACACGATCCGCACGACGCTCGACCCGAAGGCGCAGAACGGGGCCTTCGAGACGGTCACGAAGTACATCCCCGTCAAGGACGACAGCAAGCGCGCGACCGCGATCAGCATCGTGCAGCCCGGCACGGGCCACGTCCTCGCCATGACCCAGAACCGCGAGTGGGGAACGTCGGGACGCGGCAAGACCACCTACAACTACAACGTCGGCCGCGACATGGGCGGGACTATCGGCATGCAGGCCGGCTCGACGTTCAAGATCTTCCAGCTCGCCGCGGCACTCGACACCGGCATCTCGCCGTTCGAGTACATCCCGGCCTACAGCCCCACCACCTTCACCGAATTCAAGAACTGCACCACGGGCAAGAAGTTCAAGCCCGTCACCATCAACAACTCGACGACGTCGGGCACGCTCGACATGGCGCGAGCGACGGCCTACTCGACCAACACGTACTTCATGCGGATCGAGGAGCGCACCGGCATCTGCCGGACAGCGGAGATCGCCGAGTCGATGGGGGTCACCCTCGGCAACGGGGATCCCCTGCTGCGCGTGCCGACGCTGACCCTGGGCACGATGGAGGTCACGCCACTGGCGATGGCCAACGCCTACGCGACGTTCGCCGCACATGGCATCTACTGCAAGCCCGTCGTCATCCTCGACATCAGCGACCGCGAGGGCACCCCGCTGCCGGTGCCGGACGGTGACTGCACGCGGGTCCTCAAGCGCGACGTCGCCGACACCGTCACGGTCATGCTCAACGGAGTGGTGAACGGCAGCATCAGCGGACGCACCGGTGCCGACATGGCGCTCGAGGAGCAGCAGGTCGCAGGCAAGACCGGTACCACCAACGAGTCCGCTGCCGTGTGGTTCGCGGGCTACTCCCCGCAGCTGGCCTCGGCCGTGTGGGTCGGCGACCCGCGCGGCGGCTACGCCTTCCCGATGAAGCAGGTCACCATCAACGGCACCTACTACGACCAGGTGTTCGGAGGCACGCTGCCCGGCCCCATCTGGCGCGACTCGATGGAGATCGCGCTGAAGGGCACGGAGCCGACCGACTTCGAGATCAAGAACAAGTACGGCCTGACGACGAAGGACCCGTTCGTGGCACCGACGTACACCAACGTGGCGCCGAGCGACGAGGACAAGCCCGCGGACACCGTGCCTGAGCCGGAGACGTTCTCGAACCCCGAGCCGCCCGCCGCGGATGCACCGGCCACGCCCTGAGGCTGGGCCGCCGGCACGCGCGCTGCTACATCCCGAGGGAAGACTTGACGAGCCCGGCCACTTTGCCTCCGTCTGCGCGGCCCTTGACCTGAGGCTGGACGAGCTTCATCACGGCGCCCATGGCGGCACCGCCTGTCGCCCCTGAGGCGCTCACCTCGGCCACCGCGGCCGCGACGATCGCCTCGACCTCCGCGTCGCTCAGCGGCTGCGGCAGGTAGCGCGCGATGACTCCGAGCTCGGCACGCTCGCGGTCCGCCAGCTCGGGTCGCGAGGCGGCGTCGTAGGCCTCCGCGGACTCGCGCCGCTTCTTCGCCTCGCGTCCGAGAACGGTCAGGACGTCGTCATCGGAGAGGACCCGGGACTCCTTGCCCGACACCTCCTCGTTCGTGATGGCGGTCAGCGCCATCCGGATCGTCGCCGACGTCACCTCATCGCGCGCCTTGATGGCGGTGGTGAGGTCCGACTTCAGCTGGTCCTTGAGGGTGCCCATGAGGGCATCCTCTCACCGCTCATCGCGCACCCGCCCCTGCCGTGGGACCATGAACCATGCGCACCGCGACCAAGGCACTCATCGGCACCGCAGCCGTCGGTGCAGCCGGTCTCGCGTACGCCCGCTGGGAATCCGAGGCGTTCACGCTGCGCCGGGCCACGACGACGGTCCTCCCGGCCGGTCAACCGCCGATTCGCCTGCTGCACCTGTCGGACCTCCACCTCGTGCCCGGGCAGCGCAAGAAGCAGGCGTGGGTTCGCTCCCTGCGGGAGCTGCGTCCCGATGCCGTCATCGTCACCGGCGACTTCCTCTCGCACCTGGACGCCGTGCCGCACGTACTCGACACCCTCGATCCGCTGTTCGACGTGCCGGGCGCGTTCGTGCTGGGCAGCAACGACTACTACGCCCCACGGCCGATCAACTGGGCCCGCTACCTCAAGGGTCCCTCGCAGCTCGAGCCCAAGCGCCCGATGCTCCCCTGGGGCGACCTCGTCGACGGCCTCACCACCAACGGCTGGCTCGATCTCGGCAACGCGCGGGCCACGATGAAGATCGATGGCCGCGAGGTCGACGTGCGCGGCGTCGACGACCCCCACATCAGCCGCGACCGCTACGACGAGGTGGCCGGGCCGTTCGACTCGGCCGCGGATCTCACGCTGGGCGTGACGCACGCCCCCTACCTGCGCGTCCTCGACGCGATGGCGGCCGACGGCGCCGACCTCGTGCTCGCGGGCCACACCCACGGCGGGCAGCTGTGCGTGCCGGGCGTCGGAGCACTGGTGACCAACTGCGACCTGCCGCGCGCCCAGGCCAAGGGGCTGTCCACTCACGACGGATCGGTGCTGCACGTCTCCGCGGGCCTCGGCACCTCTCCCTACGCCCCGGTGCGGTTCGCCTGCCGGCCGGAGGCGACCCTGCTCACCCTCACCGCGCCCGCGTAGCCCCACCCCGCCTGCAGGGCTACGCGCGGAAGAGGGCGCTGTGGCCTCGCTCCGCTCGACACAGCGGGAGCGCGCTACGCGCGGAAGAGGGCGCTGTGGCCTCGCTCCGCTCGACACAGCGGGAGCGCGCTACGCGCGGAAGAGGGCGCTGTAGGCGTTGAGGGCGGGCTGACCGCCGAGGTGCGCGTAGAGCACAGTCGAGTCCCGGCCGATCTCGCCCCGTCCGCACCAGGTCCATGAGCCCGGCCATCGACTTCCCCTCGTACACCGGATCGATGATCATGCCCTCGAGGCTGCCCGTGAGCCGGATCGCGTCCATCGTCGACTGGACCGGGATGCCGTAGTAGTCGCCGGCCCAGCCCTCGAGCACCGTGATCTCGTCGTCGCGCAGGTCGCGTCCCAGCTCGATGAGCTCGGCCGTGTTCCGTGCGATGCGCGCCACCTGCGCGCGCGTGGCCTCGATCTTGGCCGACGCATCGATCCCGATGACGCGACGCGGGCGGTCCTGGCCGGCGAAGCCCGCGATCATGCCCGCATGGGTGCTGCCGGTGACGGAGCACACGATGATGGTGTCGAAGAACACGCCCATCTCCTGCTCCTGCTGCTGGACCTCGTACGCCCAGTTGGCGAAGCCGAGCCCGCCGAGCCGATGGTCGGACGCACCCGCCGGGATGCCGTAGGGCCTCCCCCCGCGCGCCCGCACGTCGTCCAGCGCCTGGTTCCAGCTGTCGCGGAACCCGATGTCGAAACCGGACGGGTCGAGCCGGACCTCCGCCCCCATGATGCGCGACAGCATGATGTTGCCGACGCGGTCGTTGACGGAGTCGGGCCAGTCCACCCACGCCTCCTGCACGAGCACCGCCTTCAGACCGAGCTTCGCCGCGACGGCAGCCACCTGGCGCGTGTGGTTCGACTGCACGCCGCCGATCGACACGAGCGTGTCCGCGCCCTCGGCGAGTGCGTCCGGGACGATGTACTCGAGCTTGCGGGTCTTGTTCCCGCCGTATGCCAGGCCGCTGTTGACGTCCTCCCGCTTGGCCCAGATCTGGGGACCGCCGAGGTGCGCACTCAGCCGTGGCAGGGGGTGGACGGGACTTGGCCCGAACATCAGCGGGTAGCGCGGGAAGTCCTCGAGGACCACGGGTGCTCCTTCATCGATCGGCTCGGTCCCGGACCCTACCCACACCGAACGGCCCCGCCGGTCGTCCCCCGCCCACGGAGGCCGGACGGGTCCTCGGTTAGACTCCGCAAGCACTTCGGGGTGTGGCGCAGCTTGGTAGCGCGCTACGTTCGGGACGTAGAGGCCGTGGGTTCGAATCCCGCCACCCCGACCACATCGTGGGGCCAGCCGTCAGGCTGGCCCCACGTCGTTTCCCGGCCCTGACACCGCACGGGATAGCCTTCCCGTCATGACTGTCCCCGACCGCCGGCCCAGCCGCAGCGAGCTCGGCCCGGTCACCCGCGGGTACGTCAGGGCCATGGGCTGGCGCTCCGTCAACATGCACACCCACATCTCCCTGGTGAGCCGCTACGTCTACGTGGAGGTCCCCAAGGCCGGCTGCGGCACGATGAAGGCGACCCTCGGCGGCATGGAGGCCGCCCGGATGAACCCGGGCATGGTCCAGCGGGTCCAGGAGGATCCGCACAACCGCTTCAACGCGACGCCGTTCGTCAAGCCGTTCCAGCTGCCGCCCGCGCTGCTGGAGGAGGTCCTCACCTCCTCGGACTACCGACGCTTCACCGTCGTGCGCGAACCGGCCTCGCGGCTCCTGTCCGGCTACATCGAGAAGATCGGCCAGGGGCTGAAGCAGAGCCGGCCGATCGTCGAGGCCATCACCGCGTCCACCGGCATGGTGGTGCAGCCGGAGGACATCACCCTCGACCAGCTGCTCGACGTCATCGGGGCGCAGGAGTCGCGGGACCAGGATCCGCACTGGCGTCGCCAGGCCGACCACCTCGGCCTGGGCATCGTCGACTACGACGCGGTCATCCACCTGGAGGACCTCGACTCGTCGTGGTCACGGATCGGTGAGCTCACCTCGACGCCGGACCTGCAGGAGCAGTTCTTCTGCCGCTACTCGACCGGGGCGCGCAACCGGATGCAGGACTACTTCACTCCGGAGCTGCTGGCACGGGTGGGCGAGGTCTATGGGCGCGACTACGCGGAGCTGGGCTACTCGCACCCCTCCGCCTGACTGGCGTAGCGTCGGGCCATGACTCCGCCGCGCTGGTTCACCGACACCGATGAAGGCCACTCGCAGTGGTACATCCAGCGCTTCCGCGACTTGGCTGCCGAGGGCGCCGACCTCGCCGGCGAGGCCCGGCTGGTCGACGCGATGGTGCCTCCGCGTTCACGGATCCTCGATGCGGGCTGCGGACCGGGGCGCACGGGAGCCGAGCTGCACGCGCGCGGGCACACCGTGGTCGGGGTCGACGCCGACCCTGAGCTGATCGAGGCGGCCCGGGAGGACCACCCGGGGTCGCACTGGCTCGTGGCCGACCTCGCCTCCCTCGACCTGCCCGCGATGGGCGAGGACGAGCCGTTCGACGCTGCGATCCTCGCCGGCAACGTCATGGCCTTCGTAGCGCCGGACACGGAGACGGAGGTGCTGCGCCACGTCCTCGCGCACCTGAAGCCCGACGCGTTCGCGGTCATCGGCTTCCACACCGACCGCTACGACATGGCCGCGTTCGACCAGCACCTCGTGGACGCAGGCTTCACCCTGGAGCACCGGTTCGCCACATGGGACCTGCGGCCATGGCGACACGACGCCGACTTCGCCGTCAGCGTCCTGCGCGCCCCTGCCGCCCCCGAGGGAGACGACGATGAGTGATGACGTGAACCTGGCCATGACGGACCTGCCTGACATCGCGCAGCTGGTGGACGTGGCTCCCGACAGCACCGTCTCGCGCACGGTCCTCAAGGCCGAGGGTGCGCGCCTCGTGCTGTTCTCCTTCGACGCGGGACAGGAGCTCACCGAGCACACCGCGGCGGTGCCCGTCCTGCTGCAGGCGCTGGACGGCCGCTTCGAGATCACCGCGGCCGGCCGGACCGTCGACCTCCTTCCCGGCGGCGTCGTCCACCTCGGCACCCGCACACCGCACGCCGTCGTGGCCAGGGTGCCGAGTCGGCTGCTCCTGACGATGCTGGATCCGCGGCAGTCCTGACGATGTCCGACTGGACTCCGACGCAGGCACGAGCCGCACGGCTGCGCAGCCTGCTGCTCGGGTCGCATCAGTGGCGAAGTGCCGACGAGGTCGTCACGTGGTTCGGCGCCATGCAGGCGCAGGACCTCGCCAGTGCGCTGTGGTCGTTGGGGCTGCGCCTGCCAGGATCCACCGAGAGAGACATGCTCACGGCACTGGAACAGCGCCGGATCCTGCGTACCTGGCCGATGCGCGGCACCATCCACCTCGTCCCCGCCGAGGATGCCCACTGGATGCTCAACCTCATGGGCAGCACCATGATGGCCACCAGCCATCGTCGACGCGAGAACCTGGGCCTGACGCAGGAGGACACGGACCAGGCGACGGCCGCCCTGGCCGACGCCCTTTCCGGCAGCCGCCGTCTCACGCGATCGCAGGCGCTGTCGACGATCAACGACGCGGGCGTCACCACGGAGGGGCAGCGGGGCTACCACCTGCTCTGGTACGCCGCCCTGACCGGCGTCACGTGCATCGGCCCGCAGGTCGAAGGCGAGCAGACGTTCGTGCTGCTGGACGAATGGGTCGCCAACCCACGCCGACTCGACGCACGCGAGGCGGCCGCCGAGCTCGCCTACCGGTACTTCCGCAGCCACGGGCCGGCCCCGGGGTCGGACTTCGCCGGCTGGACCGGGCTCGGGCTTCGCATCACACGCACCGCCGTGAGCGACAACGCCGGCCGGCTCACGTCCATCACGGTCGGTGGCGAGGAGATGTGGCTGTGCACCGAGCTCGCCGACGACCCCGACGCGGTCCGACCACAGCGCCGGACGGTCGCGCTGCCGGGTTTCGACGAGCTCATCCTGGGCTTCAAGGACCGACGCCTGCACATCCCCGAGGGCCGATTCGACGACATCGTCCCGGGCGGCAATGGAATCTTCCGGCCCACGATCGTGTCCGACGGCATCGTGCGGGCGACGTGGAGGCGGACCATGAAGGCCGCCTCCGTCGCGATCACGGTCGAGGCCTTCGAGCCGATGACCACGGCCGGCCGAGCGAGCCTGGACCGGGCCTTCCGCGAGTACGGGTCCTACCTCGGCAGGCGACCCGACGTGACGGTGATCGACCCCGCCGCCTGACGCCAGCTCGTTGAGTGCGTAGCTGCGGCCCGTCTGACCCGTGCCGAACGGGCCGCAGCTACGCACTCGGCAAGGGCTAGCGGGAGGCGGCGACCAGCTCCGCGATCTGGACCGCGTTCAGGGCAGCGCCCTTGCGCAGGTTGTCGTTGCTGACGAAGAGCGCCAGCCCGCGACCATCAGCGATCGACTGGTCCTGGCGGATGCGGCCGACGAACGACGGATCCGCGCCCGCCGCCTGCAGGGGCGTGGGCACCTCGGAGAGCTCGACGCCGAGGGCCGACGACAGGATCTCCGTCGCCCGCGCCGCCGAGATCGGGCGGTCGAACTCGGCGTTGATCGAGAGCGAGTGCCCGGTGAACACCGGAACGCGCACGCAGGTGCCCGAGACCAGCAGGTCCGGGATCTCCAGGATCTTGCGGCTCTCGTTGCGGAGCTTCTGCTCCTCGTCGGTCTCCAGCGACCCGTCGTCGACGATGCTCCCGGCCAGGGGCACGACGTCGAACGCGATGGTGCGCACGTACTTCCGCGGCGCGGGGAACGTCACCGCCGATCCGTCATGCGTGAGCTGCGCGATGTCCTGGGTCACGGCCGCGCGCACCTGGGAGTCGAGCTCCTCGACGCCCTGGAGCCCGCTGCCCGACACGGCCTGGAAGGTGCTGACGACCAGCCGCCGCAGCCCCGCCTCGACGTGCAGCGGCTTGAGGACGGGCATCGCCGCCATGGTGGTGCAGTTCGGGTTGGCGATGATCCCCTTGCGCATCTCGCCGATCGCGTGGGGGTTGACCTCGCTGACGATGAGCGGGACGTCGGGGTCCATGCGCCAGGCGGACGAGTTGTCGATGACGACCGCACCGGCCGCGGCGTACTTCGGGGCGATGGCCTTCGACGTGGCGCCACCGGCAGAGAACAGCGCGATGTCGACGTCGGAGATGTCGGCCTCGGCAGCGTCCTCCACGACGATCTCGGTGCCACGCCACGGCAGCGTGGTGCCCGCCGAGCGGGCGGAGGCCATGAAGCGCACGCGATCCATCGGGAAGCCCCGCTCGTCGAGCAGGCGGCGCATCACGGCACCGACCTGACCGGTGGCACCGACGACGGCGACGACCGGGCTCATCGGCCCGACCCGCCGTACACCACGGCCTCGCCATCGACGTCGAGCCCGAACGCGGTGTGCAGGGTCTGCACCGCACGCTGGGCGTCGTCGACGCGGGTGACCACCGAGATGCGGATCTCCGACGTGGAGATCATCTCGACGTTGATGCCGGCGTCCGCAAGCGCCTCGAAGAACGTCGCCGAGACACCGGGGTGCGAGCGCATGCCGGCGCCCACGAGCGACACCTTCGCGATCTGGTCATCGACGCGGAGCGACTCGAAGCCGATCGAGTCGCGTTGCGCGTCGAGCGCCTTCATCGCGGTGGGCGCCGCGCCCTGCGGGCAGGTGAAGGTCACGTCGGTGCGGCCGGTCGAGGCGGCCGAGACGTTCTGGACGATCATGTCGACGTTGATGCTGGCAAGGGCGAGCGCCTTGAAGATCGCCGCCGCCTCGCCCGGCTTGTCGGGCACGCCGACCACGGTGATCTTGGCGTCGTTCACGTCCGCGGCGACACCGGAGATGATCGGCTGTTCCATGGCACTTCCTTCGGCGATAGCGGCTTCGATGGCTTCGGGGGACATGACCATCGTTCCCGTGCGCTGCGAGAACGACGACCGTACGTGGATCGGCAGGTTGAAGCGCCGCGCGTACTCGACGCAGCGCAGGTGCAGCACCTTGGCCCCCACTGCAGCGAGCTCGAGCATCTCCTCATAGGTGATGTAGGGGACCTGCCGGGCTGCAGCGACGACGCGCGGGTCGGCGCTGAACACGCCGTCGACGTCGGTGTAGATCTCGCACACCTCGGCGTCGAGTGCGGCGGCGAGGGCGACAGCCGTCGTGTCCGAGCCCCCTCGGCCGAGCGTGGTGATGTCCTTGGTGTCCTGGGCGACGCCCTGGAAGCCGGCGACGATCGGGATCGCGCCCTCGTCGATGGCCTGGCGGATGCGCCCCGGGGTCACGTCGATGATGCGGGCGGCACCATGGGCCGAGTCGGTGATGAGGCCGGCCTGGGAGCCGGTGTACGACCGTGCCTCGGCCCCGAGGTCGGAGATCGCCATGGCGACCAGCGCCATCGAGATGCGCTCGCCCGCGGTGAGGAGCATGTCGAGCTCGCGAGCGGGGGGAAGCGGGGACACCTGCTCGGCGAGGTCGAGCAGCTCGTCCGTGCTGTCACCCATCGCGGAGACGACCACGACGACGTCGTGGCCGGCCTTCTTGGTGTCGACGATCCTGCGCGCGACGCGCTTGATGCTGGCCGCATCAGCGACGCTGGATCCGCCGTACTTCTGCACAATCAAGGACACGACCGATGAGTCTACCCGGCACGAAGAACACGCTTACACACGGCGTTTTGCCGTGCTTCGATAGCCGGGTGGACCGCCGCACCCTGCTTCGAGCCGCCCTGCTGGGGGCCGCCGTGACAGCCCTGCCCGCGCGGCCCGCGGTGGCTGGGACGCCCAGGACGGTTCCCCGCCCCACCGGCGCCCTGGTCACGCGCTGGGATACCGATCCCTGGGCCCGCGGCGCCTACTCGGCGCTGCCGCCCGGGGTCTCCCCACGCGTCCGCCGGACCCTGGCCGATGCCGTCCTCGGCGGACGGATCGTGCTCGCAGGCGAGTACGCCAGCCCGGGGCGGCCATCGACGACGACCGGAGCACACGACTCGGGCCGCGCGGCAGGACGCCTGATCGCGGAGACGGCCCAGCCGAGCACGGTCCTCGTCATCGGTGCCGGGCTCGCGGGGGCTACGGCGGCCGCCGACCTGGCGGCCCGCGGCGTCGACGTGGTGGTGCTCGAGGCCCGCGACCGCGTCGGCGGGCGAATCCGCACCGATCGCTCGTGGGGGGTGCCGATCGAGCTCGGTGCATCGTGGATCCACGGCCTTCGGGGGAACTCGATGGTGCCGCTGGCGTCGCGGGCCGGGCTCCGCCTCGCCCCGACCGACTTCGAGGATGCCGTCGCGCGTGACACCCTCACCGGGCGCCGCTCGCCCGCGGCCGAACGCCGGTGGGGCCGGCTCGACGCCCTGCTGTCCCGACTGTCCGAGTCCGCCGGGCCGCGCAGGCAGGACGTCGGCTCCTGGCTGACCGACCAGGGGTGGAGCGACGGACGCCTGGACGCCTGGGCGGCGCAGGTCGAGGTCACCCAGGAGTACGGCCGCGACCCGGATCTGCTCGGGGTGCGTGCCGCGCAGGAAGGTGACGAGTACCGCGGCGGAGACTCGATGGTGGTGGGCGGCTACGCCCGGATCCCCGAGACCCTGCTCGACGGGCTCGAGGTGCGGCTCGGATCGCCCGTGGCCCAGGTCGTCGCCGACGGTTCGGGCGTCGACGTCACCCTGGTGGACGGATCGGTGCAGCGCGCCGACGCGGCAGTCGTCGCGGTGCCGCTGGAGGTGCTGCGCGTCGGGGCGCTGACCGTCAGCCCGATGCCGCGCGACGTGCGGGCCGCACTCGACCGGCTCCGCACGGGTGACCTCGAGAAGGTCGTGCTGCGCTACGCCGAGCCGTGGTGGGGTGACCACCAGGTGATCGGCGTGGTCGGCGGCGGTGCCCCGGGCGCGCCCGCAGGGACCTCGGCGGCGCTGAGATGGACGGAGTTCTATCCCCTGACCGACATCGTCGGCGAGCCCGCGATCATGGCACTGTCGGGAGGTTCGGCTGCGCGCCGGCGTCCGCGGTCCGACGCCGCCTGCGCGGCCGAGGCAGCAGCGGCCCTGGCGGCCGCCTTCTCCCGCTAGACCCGGCGACGGCCCTCGAACGCCCGACCCAGGGTGACCTCGTCGGCGTACTCGAGGTCGCCGCCGACGGGAAGCCCGCTGGCCAGCCGCGACACGGCGACGCCGAGGGGGCTGATCATGCGGGCGAGGTAGGTGGCCGTCGCCTCGCCCTCGAGGTTCGGGTCCGTGGCCAGGATGACCTCGGTGATCGCTCCGTCCGACAGCCGGGCGATGAGCTCGCGGATCCGCAGGTCGTCCGGACCGATGCCCTCGATCGGGCTGATCGCTCCTCCGAGGATGTGGTACCGGCCGCGGAACTCACGGGTCTTCTCGATCGCGACGACGTCCTTGGGCTCCTCGACGACGCACAGCACCGTGAGGTCGCGCCGGGCGTCGAGGCAGATCCGGCACTGCTCCTGCTCGGCGACGTTGCCGCAGATGCTGCAGAAGCGCACCTTCTCCTTGACCTCGCGCATGACGTTGGCCAGCCGCAGCACGTCGGCAGGCTCGGCGGCGAGGATGTGGAAGGCGATGCGCTGCGCACTCTTCGGACCGATGCCGGGAAGCCGGCCCAGCTCGTCGATGAGGTCCTGGACGATTCCCTCATACATCAGCGGGCGTCACTCTCGTCATCAGTGCTCGATCTCCCCGATCTGGGTGGCGCCGAGCTCGCGCACGGCCAGGTCGACGCCGACGGCGCCGTCGGCGTTGTCATCGTCGAGGCTGGGAGCGTCAGGCTCCGTGGCGACCGGAGCGGGAGCCGCCGCCGCAGCGGCGGTCGTTCCGCTCGGAGAGGCGCTCGACGCCGACCCACCGGCTCGGTCCGGAGCCAGGACCGGCTGGACGTCCACGGCCACATGCATGACCGCGATGATCGACTCCCGCAGGAGGACGTCGTGCTTGCTGTCCTGGATGTTCCTCAGCTTGCCGGGATCCCCGACCGCGACGGCGAGGACGCCGTTGGCCAGCGACATCGGCGTGGAGGGCATGAACGCTGCCCAGGCCATCTTCCGCTTCGAGTTGAGCGCGTCGAGGACGGCCGGCCACATCGACACGAACTGGTCGAGTCCGACTCCGGGTTCCGCGACCACAGGTTCAGCGACCACAGGTTCCGCTGGCGCGGCGGGCTCAGGCGAGGGAGAAGGCGCTGGCGAGGGCACCGGCCCGGGGGCCGGTGGTGGCACGGCCGCGCTCGCCGCCGGGGGCTTCGGCGCCGATGCCGCCGTGGTGGGCGCCACCTCGGACAGCCGCTTCGGCGGGACGGGCACCACGGGCGGCTCAGCGTGCGGGGCAGCGGCCTGAGCCGACGATGCGGCCGGGGACGGAGCCGCAGGCGACGGGGCGTGCACGGGTGCCGCGGCCATGCGTCGCTCGATCTGGTCGAGCCGCGCCCGGGTCGCGGCCTCGTCCGCATCCGACGCGGGCAGGAGGAGTCGGGCAACCATGAGCTCGAGATGGAGCCGGGGCGCCGTCGCCCCGCGGAGCTCGCTCAGTGCCGTGCTCGTGACATCAGCTGCGCGCGTGAGCTCGGCCGGGCCGAAGAGGTTGGCCTGCTCGATCTCGCGGGCGACCTGGTCCTCGGGGGCGTCGATCAGCCCGAGCTCCACGGCGTTCGGCACGTTGTGCAGGACGATCAGGTCGCGGAACCGCTCGAGGAGATCGGTGACGAACCGGCGCGGATCATGCCCGGCGTCGATGACCTGGTCGATGACCGTGAACAGTCCGGCACCGTCGTGCGCGGCCAAGTGCGTCGATGGTGGCGTCGAGGAGGGTGGCGTCGGTCATGCCCAGCTGCGCGACGGCCTCCGCATACGTCACCCCGTCGGGGCCTGAGCCGGAGATGACCTGCCCGAGCACCGACAGCGAGTCGCGGACGCTGCCCGCCCCTGCCCGCGCCACGAGAGCGAGCGCAGCCGGCTCGGCCGCAACTCCCTCCTCCTCGCAGATGTGGGCGAGATGCTGCTGCAGGGTCTTGGACGGCACCAGCCGGAACGTGTAGTTGTGCGTGCGGGAGCGGATGGTCGGCAGGACCTTCTCCGCCTCGGTCGTGGCGAACACGAAGCGCACGTGCTCCGGTGGCTCCTCGACGAGCTTGAGCAGGGCGTTGAAGCCCGCGGTCGTCACCATATGCGCCTCGTCGATGATGTAGACCTTGTAGCGCGACGATGCCGGCGCGAACATGGCCCGCTCGCGCAGGTCGCGGGTGTCCTCCACGCCGCCGTGGCTGGCGGCATCGAGCTCGATGACATCGAGCGAGCCTGGCCCGTTCGCCGCGAGGTCGGTGCAGCTCTGGCAGACCCCGCACGGATCCGGAGTGGGCCCCTGCTCGCAGTTCAGTGAGCGGGCGAGGATGCGCGCCGTGGACGTCTTGCCGCAGCCCCGGGGGCCGGAGAACAGGTACGCGTGGTGCACCCGGTCGTTCTGGAGGGCCCGACGCAGCGGTCCGGTCACATGGTCCTGGCCGACGACGTCGTCGAGCTTCGCCGGGCGGTAGGTGCGGTACAGGGCCATGGACACGACGTCACCCTACGACCTGGATCTCACACCTCGGGCCGGTCGCCGATGCCAGCCGACGGTCGAGGGTCACGAGGGGGCAGGCAAGCGCCTCAGCAAGGGCAACGTAGAAGGCGTCCCACGAGCGCACGTAGTCGCGCAGTTCCCAGACGCGATCGACGAACGGGTGGAGCGAGAAGCGCTCACCTGGCCACTGGATCAGGGCTGTGACCGCGAGCTGGGAGGCAGTCCCGTCCAGGGCCTCGTGGAGGAGGTCCCGGCGGATCAGGCCGACCACCTCGGCATCGAGGAGCTGCGGGGCCGCCTGATCGCCGTCGCTGGCGAGGGCCGCGCGGGCCGCGCCGGCATGGCGCCCGTTCGTGATGACCTCGTACAGCACCGATGCATCAATGACGAGCATGCGGCCACTCACCGCGGAGGCCGTCGAGGGCCTCCACCACGTCGCTGCTCCGCACCGGCGCGCCGCTCCTGTCGATGCGGTGCAGCCACTCGACCATGCTCGGACGGCGCGCGATGCGCTCGGCCTCCTGACGCAGGAACTCCGGAACACTGACGCCGAGCTCGGCCGCTCGCAGGGCGAGGCCGCGGTAGGTGTCGTCGTCCAGGTCTCGGATCTGCACGGTCTTGGACATGCCCCGACCGTAGCATGCGACTCTGCACCAGCACATGCGTACTTGCATGCGTGAGCGCCGTCAACTGCTGATGCCCATGAAGGGACCCCCCGCACACCCGTCAGAGCACGCTTATCCTTGCTGCCTTCCGGCCCTGGGGAGGTTCACGCGATGACGCCGCACGAGGGGTCGGGCCAACTGTACGCGGTGCCCGGTGGTCGCCCGTAGAGGGCGGCTCGTGGTCGGGGCGTTCCGCCGTATAGCCTCCTCCGGGGAGGATTCGCATAGTGGCCTAGTGCGCACGCTTGGAAAGCGTGTTGGGAGCAATCCCTCAGGGGTTCAAATCCCCTATCCTCCGCGCTCCCGCCTCGGTGCGGGCTGACGGGACTCCGCCCTCGGGCGGGGTCCCGTTCTCGTTTGCCGCCTCTGCTGGTTCGCGGGCTGCGATAGTCCGCACGTGACCGAAGCGGATCCCGCTGCCCG
This sequence comes from uncultured bacterium, assembly GCA_963700255.1. Taxonomy (GTDB): domain Bacteria; phylum Actinomycetota; class Actinomycetes; order S36-B12; family S36-B12; genus UBA10649. Next base: position 20,909 of record CAVOWW010000020.1, read on the forward strand.
GAGGGCCGGCGCCGTCGCCTACGCCGCCCAGGGGCTGTGCTTCGCCGCGCTCGTCACCCGCATCCCGACGATCCAGTCGACCTTCTCCCTGCAGGAGGGGCAGCTCGCCCTCCTCCTCGGACTCGTCCCCATCGTCGCCGGCCTCGGGAGCATCGCGGCCGGTGCCGCACTCGCCCGCGTCGGCAGCGCCGCGGTGCTGCGGGTCCTCGGGCCGCTCACCCCGATCGCCCTCGTCTGCGTGGGGCTGAGCTCGTCCATGCCCGCGCTCATCGCCTCGCTCGTCGTCGTCGGCTTCGCCCTCGGCGCCGTGGACGCGGCGATGAACGCCCACGCCTCGGCCGTCGAGCTCACCTACCGACGCAGCCTGATGGGTTCCTTCTTCGCCGTCTTCAGCCTCGCCGGGATCCTCGGCGCCGCACTGGCAGCAGTCGCCGCCGGGACGGACGTCTCCCTCGCGCTGTTCTTCGGCCTCCTCGCCGTCGTGATCATCCCGGCGCAGCTCATCGTCGGCCCCCACCTCCTGAGGGGACGCGTCGAGGTCACCGGCCAGGTCGACGACGTGTCGCCCGAGCATCCGAGCCGCGAGAGGTTCGCCGTCCCCTGGCGTCCGATCATCGTCATCGGCGTGGCCCTCACCTGCGTCTACATCGCCGACTCGGCCGCCTCCAACTGGAGCGCCGTCTACCTGACCGATGCCCTGGGCGCGAGCGAGTCCATCGCCGCCCTCGCGTACGCCTGCTACGCCCTGACGACGCTGATCGCGCGCATCTTCGTCGACCGCGGGGTCATGGCACGCGGGCCCGTCCGCCTCGTGCGGCTCGGAGCGCTGGTCGCCGCAGCGGCGGCCCTGGTCATCGCCCTCGCGCCGTCCCCTGCCTGGGGACTCCTCGCGTTCGCCGTCCTCGGCTTCGGCGCCGCCCCCATCATCCCGTTGGCGTTCACCGCCGCGGCCCAGCACGACCACCTCGGCAGTGGCATCGCCATCGCCCGCGTCAACGTCTTCAACTACGTCGGCTTCGTGCTGGGTGCGCCGCTCATCGGGCTCGTCGCCGAGGTGTCGTCACTTCGCTGGGCGTTCGCGCTGCTCATCCCGATCCTGCTGGCGGTGGTGGCTCTGGCCCCGGCCTTCCGGGTGGAGTCCTACGCCCGAGGGTGATGGCACCGGTGCAGGGCTGTAATCTCTTCCGCGGTGGCGTGTCCGAGCGGCCAAAGGAGCACGCCTCGAAAGCGTGTGTGGGGGCAACCTCACCGTGGGTTCAAATCCCACCGCCACCGCCAGGAGTAGGAGAGGGCCCCCGCATGCGGGGGCCCTCTCCTACTGGTGTCAGGCAATCTCCGGCGGCGTCTCGCCTCCTCGAGGACGGCGACCTCACCAGATCGCAACGGCCGGCAATCCGGTCTGTCGCACTCGCCAACGAGTCCGACGAGCGAAGGCCGTCGACCGCTAGAGCGAGGTCACGAGGCTGCTCGCGTGGCCGTCTACCGGGTCGAGCGACGCGCTCGCTCGGGGTACGTGGTCAGGTGCGAGGGGGGCAAGCGCACGGCAGCACCGGTGCCACCTCCTGTCGCACTCGGGTCAGTGCCGGGCTGCGACGCACATGGCCGCGTGATCTGCTTGATCCCAGCGATGTCCCCGGGCCCCAGCCTCTTGACGTTGGACAGGATCGGGTACATGACGTCCCGTGGGTCGCCTGAGTGCCCCAGCCCGAGGGCGTGACCGAGTTCGTGGGTGAACAGGTTCAGCATCTCCTTGTAGGTGGCCTTGCTCAGGTAGTTCGCGTCGAAGAGAACCGAACCCTGGAGGTACTCGCCGGCTGACCTGTTCACGAGGGTGGGAGCGGCCAGCCCGACGGTGTTGCCCTTGAGCATCGCGACGTCCTTCTCCGGGACGGCCGCGTAGTAGATGTGGCGGGTGCGTTCGACACCGTCGATCGGGCTGAGGATGCCGTTGGTTGTGTCGTAGGTTGCGGGCACAGTGCCGATTCCCGCGATCGGGATGCCGGTCTCCGTCTGCCACCGGTATGCGGCCCAGGCCAAGGCCCTGATGGCCATGCGGGTGCGCGTGTCGAAGTCGCCGAACGGGGACGAGAACGACAGAGTGATCGGTTCCGGACACTTCGCCCAGCCGAAGCCGGAGTCCGCCCCCCTGGCGGAGAACGGTGTCCACGACCCGCTCGCCTGAGCGCCCGCTGCGGTGGTCGTCACGCCCTGAGGCGACGGTGCCGGCACGTCACCCGTGACGACGGCTGCTGGAGCGAGCGGGGCGATGGCGACCGTTGCTGCTGCCAGTCCCGCCAGCAGCATGGTGGTCCCCCACCGAAAGCGGATGGGTGCTCGGCGATCCATGTGCGCCTCCTCGTCGTGGCCTGCACCTCGGTGACCGCTCCAAGGGCCTGCCGGCAGATGGCCGAACCTCGGTCGCCGGCCCGCTACTCCTTGCCGGAGCAGCGGGCTGGCGTTCCGAGTGTGGCTAGGCCTTGGCCTTGCGGCCGGAGACTGCGACGTAGATCCACACGAAGATCGCCGCGACGACCACCTCGACGACGAGGCGGATCCAGTCGACTCCAGACGTGTCCTTCCCGCCGAACAGCCCGTAGACGAGGCTGCCGACGATGGCACCGGCAATGCCCAGGAGGATCGTCATGACGATGCTGACCCCCTTGGTACCGGGGACGATCAGACGCGCGAGCGCGCCGATGATCAGGCCGGTGACGATGGCCGAGAGGATGGCCCACACGATGTCCAACGGAACGCTCCTACGGGGTTGACGGCGTCAGCCGGATGGCTGACATCCTCGGGTGGTCAGGTCAGCTTGTCCTTGATGGCGTCGATCGCGCCCTTGGCCGTGTCGGCGACGTCGTCGACGGCCTTGTGCACTTCGGCCTTGGCCCGGTCTGCTTCGCCCTCGGCCTTCAGTTCGTCGTTGCCGGTGAGGTCGCCCACGGCCTCCTTGGCCCGGCCGGTCATGTCCTCGATGCGGGGATCGGTCATGGTTCTCGCCTTCCTTGTGTGTCGATGGTGCGTGGGTCCCGGCTACTGCTGGCCGACGTACCGCCACTCACCGAGGCCGGTGTCGTAGTAGATCTCCCTGGTGCATACCGGGCCGCCCTTGCCGTCGTTGATCCAGTATGCCCACGACTTGGACCAGCCGCCGAAGGGGAATCCCGGGTAGTGGCCCACGGAGGGGCGCACGTCTGCGCAGTCCCCGCTCGCGGGAACGCCGACCTGCTGGATGGCGTCGTGGAACTCGGGCGCGGGAGTGGTGACGGGGGCCGTGGTGACGACGATGTTGACGCCCAGGTCGCCGAAGGGAGTCTGGACGAGCATGGTCCCCGTTCCGGGCGTGCTCAAGAGCGTGTAGGTCGCTCGTCCACCATTCGCGATCGCCTTGGCTCCTGTGACCACATTGCCGGCCATCAGGACGGTGGCGGCTCCGCACTGGTTGTTGACGAACACGAACGTGTCCCCGGGGTTGCCCGTCACCGTGATCTCGGTCTGTCCCGTGATGCCGTCGATCCAGCACCGACCCGTACCGGATGCATCCCTGGATCCGAAGACCCTCGGAGTGTCGATGCCCGCCTGAGCGGCCGGCGCCACGACGGCCGACGCGGCGATAGTGGCGAGCACCGCTCCGGCGGCAACGATCCAGCGCTTCATCCGTGCTCCCTGGGCGAACGTCGTACGGTGGATATTCCGCCGGACACTAGCAGAGTCCTTCCCGCTCCGGATCATCCGGCGGCGAGAAGTAATGTGACTCGAACTGGCTACAGTGGCCCCGTGAGAAGCGAGGAGGCCCTGACGCACGCAATGCTGCTGCTGGACCGCTTCAGCATCGACGTGACGCGGGTGGCGGCTACCGCCCTGGGGCAACCGCGGAATCAGGAGATCCAGTCGATGCTGGTCATCCACTTCCGTCCCGGCATCACTCCCGGGGGCCTTTCTGCCGCGACCGGCTTGCGGCCGACCTCGGTGTCTCGCTCGCTGGCGCACCTGACCGACGACGGCCTCGTCACTCGGACTCCCGCACCCTTCGATGGCCGGTCCGCCAACCTTCGCCTCAGCCGCAAGGGCCACGCCCGCATCGCATGCTTCGAGAGGGAGCTTGGCGCCTATCTCGCCGACAGCAGGCCGGCCGTGCGCGAGGCGCTCGAACTGCTGAACGTGGACGTGACTGACGATGGCCCCTCGGTGAGTGCGCTGGACGCGATGCTGGCACTCACGCGCGTGGGGGCGGCCTACGTGGAGCAGGCGTCTGCGGCGCTCACAGAGTTCGGCGCTGAGGACGAGTCAGCGCGCTACGCCCTCACGCTGATCCGCGCCCGGACGTCCATCCGACCGACCGACCTGGCCGGCTACCTGCTGCTCAGCACCAGCGGGGTCTCGGACCTGCTTGACCGGATGGAGGATGCCGCACTCATCCGTCGAGAGCACGCGGACAAGGCGGATCGCCGGGCGGTGCACGTCACTCTGACACCGAGAGGCGAGCGCGCGGCGAGAGTCAAGGTAGCGATCTTCGCGACGCACAGCACCGCCATCGTCCATGCCCTCTCACTGACCCTCCACACGACCACGACACGCACGGCCACCATCACCGCCTAAGGAGAAGCATGAAGCCCACCCGTTCTCGCCGTTCCGCAGTTGTCGGGGCAGTGTCGGTGACCATGGTGCTCGGCGCCGTCGCCGTGCCGGTCGCTACCGCGGCTCCGTCGATGCCGGTACCGTCAGCGGATCGCTGGCAGGGTCCGACAACGACGAGCACTCCGATGAGCGACGCGGACCAGGCCGCACTGCAGACGGTGGTCAACAAGGCCGTCGACATCTACGCCCCGAACATCCCGGGCATGTGGGTCGGCGTGTGGGATCCGACCAAGGGCTGGGCGGTCGTGTCCGCGGGCCAGGCGGTGGTGGGAGGGGCTGCCGCCACCACGGCGGATCATTCGCGCATCGGCTCGGCCACGAAGACGTTCGTGGCGACCGAGATCCTGAAGCTCGTCGACGCGAAGAAGCTCAAGCTCACCGACACCATCGGCGCCCTTCTCCCTGCCCTGGCCAAGAAGTACCCGTACGTGAAGGACGTGACGGTGCAGCAGATGCTCGGGATGCGGTCCGGGATGCCGGACTACAGCGAGATCCAGTCCGTCATCAGGTACTACTACAACCACCCGAACGTGGTTCCCACGGCAGCGAAGCTGATCAACACGGCACTGGCGAGCGCTAACAAGCTCGGCAAGCCGAAGTACGCCAACACCAACTACCTGCTGCTCGGCGAGATCGCCAGGAAGGTCACCGGCAAGCCGATCTGGACGCTCGTGAACCAGAACGTCCGCAAGCTGGGACTGACCGAGACGCGTCTGCCCTCGCCTGGACATCCGGCGATGCCCGCACCGGCTTCCAAGGGCTACAACTTCCTCTTCGGGCAGAGCAATCTCGCCCAGCAGGGGCTGAACGTCCCTCTCGGCTCGGAGCAGAAGGACGACGTCACGGCCTGGGGCCAGGCCGCCGGCGCCATGTACTCCACCGTCGAGAACCTCGGCGCCTGGGCCGCAACGGGCCTGGGAACGAAGGAGCTGTCCCCGGCCCTGGCGGCCAAGCGACTCGACTTCCGGCCGATCAACGACGGGGGCATCGAGTACGGCCTGGGCATGGAGAACTACGGCGGCGGGTGGATCGGCCACGACGGCCAGGCCATCGGCTGGGAGACCCGCGTCGCCTACAACACGACCACTGGCGCCGTCGTGGTCATCATGGTCAACGACAGCGGCTCCCTGGGCCCGGCCATCGGCACCCTGCGTGACTACCTTCCCGGCGTCGAACGCTGATGACGCGACGCCCGACCGTTGGGCTGGCCGCGATGCTCGGGGCTGCCAGGCCTTGTCCTCGCGGCCTGCTCCTCCGGCCCCGCCGACCTCGCTGACGGCACCTACCGGGCCTTGGCGGCATCCGGGGAGCTGGTCATGACACCGGATGCGACCGTGACGGTCGATGGAGGCCAGTTCACCTTCACGCCGGCCGGCGGGCCCGACATCATCGCCAGCGCGTCACCGGGCACGGAGTCGTTCGTCGTATGCCCGCCCGACGCGAAGGGCACGCCAGACCTGCTCGGGGCGAGCCTGACGCTCGGCCAGGCGACTCTCCAGCAGCCGGCCGTCTTCGGCGACTGCGGGCAGACGCAACCCGAGCGGATCACGGTCGTCGACCTGGCGTCCGTCAACGCCGACGCCGGTCCATTGCCGTTCACGCGATGGATCGAGTTCTGCAACACGACCGATCCCGACTGCTGACGTGAGCGGTTCGCGCCGCTGGCGTGCCGCGGCGATCGCAGTGGTCATCGCACTGCGTGATCGTGCTCGTCGCCATCTGGCAGCGCAGCAGCGACGCGGCCTGGCTCATCGTCTTCATCGTCGTGTGCCTGGGTGCCCTCGGGATGTTCGCCCTCCAGAACGCCTCAGGGCGACCACCAAACGAAGATGCCGACGGCGAACCCGGGACGGACCCGTGAATGCCACGCCCAGACGCCGCCTGAACTGGGCCGGTCTCATCGCCACGCTGCTGGTCTGCCTGGTTGCGCCGGCCATCGTGGAGCTGCTCTGGTTCACGGGAGTGCCGGAAGGTCTCTACCCCGACAGCCGGTCGATCGCCGCCCTCGTCCTCGGCACGGGGGCCGAAGTGGCGCTGGCCCTCGTGGTCATCACCTGGCTTCGCTGGTGGCCCCCCGTCCTCCACGAGCGCCTTCGCGTTCGCCCCTGGCTGTGGGCCCTGCCCGTCGTCATGCTCGCCGCGCCGATCGTCCTCACGGACTACGCCCAGCTCGGGAGGTCGGGGTGGGGACTGATCCTCGGTCTCGCGCTCGGCTGCCTGCTCATCGGCGCGGGAGAGGAGCTGCTCTTCCGCGGGGTCACCCTCACCTTCACGCGCGCCCGCTATCGCGAGTGGATCGCCGCGCTGGTGACCACGGCGCTGTTCGCCGTCTTCCACCTGCCCGGCGGCGTCCTCGTCGCCGTCGGCGCCGGCCTGACCGGCGCGCTGCTGTACGTCGTCCGGCGGGTGTCCAGGGGCATCATCCTGCCGATAGCGGCCCACGCCGTCTGGGACTTCGCCGTCTACAGCGGCTACCTCGGGCCCGACCCGGCATCGTCGTCCACAGCCAGCCAGGTGCTCTTCCTGCTCTCACTGGGCTTGGTCATCGTGATCGCCGTGACCCAACGCTGGTGGCGCATCACTCCGACCGGTGCGGAGCCAGCGTCCGCCGAACGATGACCCGGATCCCCAGGGCTTCCCCACGAGGGCAGGCCGTGTGCACGATTTCGCGGAAGCGTGTGCACACCTGAACCAAGACACACCTTCAGGGCCGGGTCCGCGAGGGCCACGGGGTTTCGAGCTTTCGGCGGTTGCCTGCTCGATCCGGTCTCCTCGCGGCGCATCAACGCGGGAGGATGGAGCGCGCGTCCACAACGGGGAGGTAGGCATGGCGCCGACGTGCTGGCCGGAGCATCCGGACTTCGTCAACGACGCGGAGCAGGATGGCGTGGCGAGCGCTCAAGCGGCAGCTGCGCGACGGAGACGTGCTGATGCACGGGCTGCGGTTCACCGACCCGGTCGACGGCGAGGTCGAGATCGACCTGCTCGTCCTCATGCCCGACCTCGGAGCAGCCGTGATCGAGGTCAAGGGCGGACAGATCACCTACTCAGACGGCCAGGTGTGGCAGGTACGAGGCGACGGCCGGCACCCCATCGACCCGGCGGAGCAGGCCGCGAAGGAGGTCCGAGCCCTGCAGCGATTCCTCGAGCGGCAGCCGGACTGGTCCCGTGGCTACCTGCGCGCGGCCTGGCTGGTCGCCTTCCCGCACACCCGCGTCACCGGAGACCTCGGCCCTCGGCTTGCGACGCGACATCGTCATCGGCGCGGACGACCTCGACGACGCGGCGGGCAAGGTCTTCGACCGCCTGCAGGACCCTTCCCTGGAGCGGTGGACGCCCCGGGACGGCTGGGTCCAGACCGCATGGGCCACCTGCTCGGCACCTACGACGCGACCGTCGAGATCCAGGGCCGCACCGCCGAACGGCTCAAGCACGCCGACCAGCTCACCGCCGAGCAGGCCGCGCTCCTGGCCGTCATCCGCAACGTGCCGCGGTTCGAGGTCACCGGGCCCGCTGGATCCGGCAAGACCTGGATGGCGACCGAGCAGGCCCGACGCTGGACAGCGGCCGGTGAGCGGGTGGCCTACCTGAGCTACACCCGCGGCGTCATCGAGTCCATCCGCCGCTCGACGGCGCTCCTTCCGGCGAGCGAGCAGCCGGCGTGGGTCGGCACCTACTTCCTCATGGCAGCGTCATGGGGCATCCGGCCTGCCGACGATGACGACCAGGACTTCTGGACGCGCCGCGGCCCCGAGGAGATGCTCGCCCACGCCCAGCGCATGGACGACGCCGACCGGTTCACGGCACTGATCGTCGACGAGGCGCAGGACTTCGCCGACTCCTGGTGGCCTGCCCTGCTCGCCGCATGCACCCCGGACGCGAAGGTGGCCGTGTTCCGCGACGATCAGCAGGCGGTGTTCTCGCAGAGGCGTGGCCGTCCCGACATCGACCTCGTGCCCCTCGTGCTCGGCGAGAACCTCCGCAACGCCAGTGAGATCGTCGAGACCTTCCGCCACCTCATCGACGGTGAGGTCACCAGCCGGTCCGGCAGCGGCTTCCCCATCGAGTACGTGCGCTGCACCCCCGGCACGGTCGAGGAGGTGACCGACGACGTCGTGGGTGAGCTGGTCGACCACCGAGGCTGGCTGCCCGAGCACGTCGTCGTCCTCACCACCCGACACCGGCACCCCGTGCACAGGGAGTACCTGGACAAGGAGTCCTACTGGAACGACCTGTGGGACTGCGACGACGTGTTCTACTCCACGGTTGCCGGCTTCAAGGGCCTCGAACGGCCCGCCGTCGTGCTCATGGTCGATGGCTTCCATGACGATCTCGACCCCCGCAGCGTCCTCTACACCGGCATGAGCCGCGCCCGGGACCTGCTCATCGTCGTCGCGCCCGAGGACGCCCTCGAGGAGGCCGGCGGGAGGAAGTTCCACCGGCGCCTGCTTCACCACGAGCGAGTGCTGGCACCTTGGAGTGGAGGGACCGCGGGCGCAGACCAGCCGAACGGATAGAGGTCGCCGCCGCGGGCACCCTGACGCGGGATCGCCACGGGCAGCCGTCCGGTCGGCTCGACCTGGCCGGTCAGCACGCGGGTCAGCGACTCCAGTGCGACCGGGCGCGTCGAGTAGGTCGCGAGATACGTGCCCACCCTCGGGAACCAGCCGATGTCGTAGGGCGTGCCGGCGGCCGCGACGACCAGGGGCACACGGGTGCGCCTGAGCCCCTCGACGAGCGCCACCTGCTGCGGGTTCGCGCCGACGTTGTACGTGACCGTGACGACGAGGTCCTGGCCCCTGCTCCCGGCCACGGCCGCTGCCACTAGGGCGGCGGTGGGCTGCGACCCCGTCTCGACGATGGTGACGACGGCCCCCCGCTGGCGCAGGCTCGTCGCGAGGGCATCGGTCGTCACGGCCCCCCGGCCGGTGACGAGCACGCGCTTGCCCACCCACTGCCGGAGCGGCAGCAGGTCCGCTGCGTCGCGCACCAGCGTCGTCGTGCGGTCGGTGATCTGCTGGGCCACGGTCTCGTGGGCGGGCGCACCCACGACCGCGTCGACGAGACTCGGGTCAACCGTCACCGCACCCAGGGACGTGAACCCCCGCGCCTGCTTGAGCTCCAGTACGCGTCGCACGGATGCCTCGATCCGGTCCTCGCTGAGGCGGCCGCGGGCGACGGCGCCGATCACCGCCTTGAAGGCAACCGGCAGGTCCGGCGGATCGAGGAGCTGGTCGGCCCCTGCCTCGAGGGCGCGCACGGCGACCTCCCCGTCGGAGAACATCGTGCGCACTCCCTGCATGCGGAGCGAGTCCGTGACGATCACCCCGTCGAAACCGAGCTCATTGCGCAGCAGCCCCGTGAGCACCGGCTTCGACAGCGTCGACGGCAGGCCCGACGGATCAATCGACGGCACGACGATGTGGGCCGTCATGATCGCGTCCACGTCCGCATCGATCGCCGCCTCGAAGGGCGCCAGGTCGATCCGCGCCACCTGGCTGGCGGAGTGCGTGATGATAGGGAGCGCCGTGTGGCTGTCCGTGCCCGTGTCGCCGTGGCCGGGGAAGTGCTTCGCGGTCGCCGCCACTCCCGCGGCCTGATAGCCGTCGACCTGAGCGCGTACGAGGCGCGACACCAGACCCGCGCTCGACGAGAACGACCGGACCCCGATGACGGGATTCGCGGGATTGACGTTGACGTCGGCGTCCGGCGCGTAGTCCTGCAGGATGCCCATCGCCCGCAGCTCGATGCCGGTGATGCGAGCCGCCGACCACGCATCCTCGACGGAGCGGGAGGCCCCGAGCGCCATGCTTCCGGGCAGCATCGTCGCCGGCGGTCCCACTCGGACGACCAGCCCCTGCTCCTGGTCGAGGGTCGTGAGCACCGGCACGGGCACCGCCTGCGCGGCCGCCACCGCCTGCACCCGGTTGCCGAACTCGGCGAGCGCGCGCGGCGTCGTGATGTTGGGACCGAAGTAGATGAGCCCGCCGATCGCGTAGCGGGCGACGAGCTCCGCCGCGTTGTCGACGCCGAACTCCGCTCGGTTCTGCGCCACTGTCGCGGGATCCGTCGTGTCCGCGGTGGTGCCGTAGATCCGCGGGACGAACAGCTGCCCGACCTTCTGCTCGAGCGTCATGGATGCGATGGTCGAGTCGACCCAGTCAGCTGCCACTGCGAGATCGATCGCCGGCGCCGGGGACACGGCCAGCGACAACGACCCGGTCATCAGCAGCGCCGACAGCGCGATCACGCGGATGCGTCGCATGACTCGACGGTAGCCATCCGACGGACCTGGTGTCCTCCGCAGGTGGCTACTGTCGGCCCATGCCCGTCGTGAAGATCAATGCCATCTCCGTGCCGCCGCAGGCGGGGCCCGAGCTCGAGCGTCGGTTCGCCGACCGTGCCCACACGGTCGAGGCCTCGCCCGGCTTCCTCGGCTTCCAGCTGCTGCGCCCTGTCCAGGGCGACGACCGCTACTTCGTCGTCACCGAGTGGGCCGACGAGGAGTCGTTCGCGGCCTGGCGCGACGGGGACGCGCGATCCGCCCATGCCGGCCAGCACGGCCCGGCGGTGTCGTCCGGTGCCAGCCTCCTCGAGTTCGAGGTCGTGCTGGACGTCCGGCCCCGCGCCTGAAGCACCGAGGACCCGCCCGCAGCCATGTAAGAAGGTCGCGGCCCATGTAAGGTCCGTCCATGTCGAAAGTGGACCGGCCAGGGATCACGTCGCGCATCCGCCCGGCGAAGGGCAGCAAGCACGTCTGGCGCATCGACGATGCACGGACCTTCACTCTGCCGGTGGTCGTCGACCACCTGTCTGTCGATCCCAGCAGCGACGAGCTGGAATGGCACATCGAGGCGACCGTCGACCTCATCGACGACGAACTGGTCGTGACCGAGCTGCGGGTCGTGGCACCGCGCGGACTCGATCTCACCCGGATGCAGCGCGAGTTCCTGTGGGCCACCCCGGTGAACATCATCGGCAGGGGGGTCCCCCATCTCCTCGAGAAGGGCCTCGATCCGTTCGACTACGACCTCCCCGTCGCTGGCTTCCCCCAGGCAGCCGACCTCGGCCAGCCGGTCAACGAGCGACTGACCGAGGAGTTCCTCGAGGACATCGCCCGCGAGTACCTGGCCCACGGTCGCGGGTACGCCAAGGCGATGGCGGCCGAGCGGCACGTCTCACCGCGGACCGTGGTCAGCTGGGTGGAGAAGGCCCGGCGCCGAGGCATCCTGACACTCGTGCCGAAGGGTGCCTACGGCGGCGAGATCATCCCTCAGGGCAAGCGCCCCACGGACTCCCGCTAGGAGAGCTTCTCCTTGACGGAGTCGATGACTCCCTCGGCGGCGTCCGCAGCGCCCTTCACCGCGTCCTTCGCCTTGTCGGCGACGTCGTCCAGGGTCTGCTTCGCCTTCGCGGAGGCCTGATCCGCCTGGCCTTCCGCCTTGAGGTCCTCGTCGCCCGTCAGTGCACCGGCTGCTTCCTTGACTCGACCTGTGGCCTCTTCGATCTTCGGATCCATGGCGTTCTCCTCACGGTGGGCTCAGCCCGCCACCGGGACGGCGATGGGCCGGCACACTTCGAGGTTAACCCTCGGCCTGTGCCGACCCATCCCTGAGGGGTCACGTCCCCGCTGCGTCGTTCCCTTCCATGCCGGCGGCCAGCCGACGGTCGGAGCGTCGCTGCGCCACCAGGGCACCGCCGAATCCAGCAAGCCCCAGGCCCACCAGCGCCAGTGGCAGCGCCAGCCGCGCGTCGAGTCGCACGTCGGTGTACGCACCGACGATGTAGGCGAGGGCGAATCCGGTGAACAGCAGTCCGGAGATCAGCGAGAACAGGTCGATCGGATGCTTACGCACGGGACACCTCCAGGTCTCCGACGTCCGTTCGGACGGTCAGCTCGATGGTCGGGCCGGTCAGCGGCCCGTCTGGCAGCTCGGCGACGACGCTCACGTCGTCGCCGTCCTCCCGGGGCAGGCCGTCGACGTCGAGGGTGCCGAGGCCGACCTCGGCGTCGACGAGCACGCGCACGTCGTCCGGGACGGTCACGAGGAGCTCGCCGAGCCCGACCGACGCATCGACCTCGATGGTCGTCGTCCCGTCCGGGATGACCAGCCGGGTCAGGTCGAGCTCCGCGGAGCCCACACTCAGCTCGAACGGCCTCGACGCCAGGGCGGGGGTGGTCGGCGTCCAGGCGCGCTCACCGACGCCGGCGTCGAGCCGCTGCCCGAAGTCGGCCGGGATCATGGCGATCGGAGCCGTCACCAGCAGCAGGGGCGCGGCGATCGCCACGAGCCAGCGGGCCCGGCCGGCGAAGGCTCCGACCAGCAGGCCGATGCCGAGGATGCCGAGCGCTGACGCGAGGATCACGACGAACGGGATGTCGGCAGCACCGGTCGCGTCGAGCGACACCAGGACGCCCGTCACGATGACGGCAAGGCTCAGCGTGGCCAGCCCCAGGTAGGAGCGCGGTCGCGGTGCCGGCGGCACGGGGGCCGGCACTGGCGCCACGTAGCCGGGGTACTCACCCGAGCCGCCGTAGGCGTAGGGCGCCGGCATGACTGCCGTGTCGTTCTCGGTTGGGACGGCGGTCGCAGCCGGGAGCGCGCTCGCCGGCGGCCGGGTGGCGAGGTAGAGCACGAGGGCCCCCACCGCGAGCAGGAGCAGGAACGATCCGCCGCCGCCCCATCCGCCGAACATGGCGCCGCCCAGACTGGCGAAGATGATGACGCCGACGACGATGCCCACGACGATCAGCACCGTACGTGCCGTCGAGTTCGGCTGGCGCGACTGGTCGATGAACCGCTCGGCCTGGCTCGACGGGGCACCCTCCTCCGGGATGAACAGCCACCCGATCAGGTAGAGGAGGAGTCCGCTGCCGCCGAAGACGGCGAGCACGACGAGGACGACCCGGACGATCACGGGGTCGATGCCGAGCCAGCGGGCGAAGCCGGCGGCGACACCGCCGAGAACGCGGTCGGACTGGCTTCGGCGCAGGGGCGGGCGGGGGGCGGGGGGAGGCGGCACGTAGGCCGGGAACTCGGTGTTCTGTGTCATGGCTCCAGCCTGTTCCGCTGCGGTCGTCCCCACATCGGGGAGCAACCCTGATCCGACCCTGATCTTGCCCGGGGAAAGCTCAGGGGTCGACCCTGATGCCACGGGCGGCCATCGACGGGGATGATCAGGGGGTGACGATGAGCGACGCGCCCCCGCGGGCGACCCGCCCCACCCGGGGTCGGGTGGTGTCGGGCGTCTCGATCGGGCTCGCCCAGCATCTGGGCATCCCGACCTGGCTCGTGCGCCTGGTGTTCGTCATCCTGGCGTTCGCCGGCGGCATCGGCGTCGTGCTCTACGCCGCGTTCTGGGCCGTCCTGCCCCTGTCCGCGGAGGATCCGGACGTCGATCCGTCGGCCGCGCGCGCTGCGGACACCACCCGGCTGCTCGCCCTCGCTGCGGTCGCCATCGGTGTCGCACTGCTCATGACGGCGGCCGGCGTGACGATCGTCACCGGGGCGCTGGTGCCCATCATCCTGGCCGTCGTGGGCGCCGCCCTGATCTGGCGTCAGGCCGACGAGGAGCAGCGCGACTCATGGTCGACCGCGGCCAGCCGGGCCGCACGCCAGACGGCCAGCACCACTGCCGGCGCAGGACGATGGCGGATCGCGATCGGCGTCGGCCTCGTCCTCCTGGGCCTCGTCGCCCTCCTTGCCAGCCGAACAGGCCCGGCCGAGGCGCTGCAGGCCCTGGCGACCGCGCTTCTCCTGATCGGCGGGGTGGCCGTGGTGGTCTTCCCGTGGGTCTACCGCCGCTTCCGCGAGCAGGGCGAGCAGCGCCGTGCCCTCATCCGGTCCGAGGAGCGCGCGGAGATCGCGGCCCACGTCCACGACTCCGTCCTGCAGACGCTCACCCTGATCCAGCGCAACGCCGGTGACCCCGCGGAGGTCGTACGGCTCGCCCGCACCGAGGAACGCGCACTGCGCTCGTGGCTCTACACGCCCACCGGCGACCCGGACCGCACGTTCGCGGCAGCGCTGCGCCGGGACGCCGCCGATGTGGAGGCGACCTACGGCGCCACCATCGACGTCGTCGCCGTCGGCGACGCCCCGCTCGATGCTCGGGTGGCGGCACTTCTCGCCGCTGCCCGCGAGGCCATGGTGAACGCAGCGCGGCACGGGGGCGGTCAGGTCTCGGTGTACGCCGAGGTATCCGACGACGGCATGGAGGCCTTCGTCCGCGACCGCGGCCCGGGGTTCGACGTCGCAGCCGTGCCCGAGGACCGGCACGGGCTGCGCGAATCCGTGGTCGGGAGAATGGACCGGCATGGGGGTTCGGCGACGGTGCGCAGCACGCCGGGCACGGGCACCGAGGTCGAGCTCCGCCTGCCCCGGCACGCGGAGGTGACGCCATGACCCTGGACCGCCTGCGCGTCGTGCTCGTCGACGACCACGCGATGGTCCGTGCCGGCGTCCGCACCGAGCTCGGCGACTCGTTCGACATCGTCGGCGAGGCTGCCGACGTCGATGAGGCGGTGCGGGTGATCCTCGACACGGCGCCCGACGTCGTGCTGCTCGACGTCCATCTGCCCGGGGGAGATGGGCGCGCCGTGCTCGACGCCTGCATCACCCAGGTGCCGGGCACGCGGTTCCTCGCCCTGTCGGTCAGCGACGCCCCCGAGGATGTGGTCTCCGTCGTCCGCGGCGGCGCGCGCGGCTACGTGACCAAAGCGATCTCCGGTGTCGAGCTGCGGGAGTCCGTGCAGCGGATCGCCGACGGGGATGCGGTGTTCTCCCCCCGCCTGGCCGGCTTCGTCCTCGACGCGTTCGCCGGCGGGGCCGCGGAGAAGGATGACGAGATCGACCGGCTGACCCCGCGCGAACGCGAGGTCATGCGCCTCATCGCTCGTGGGTACACGTACCGCGAGGTCGCCAGCGAGCTCGTGCTGTCGATCAAGACCGTCGAGACCCACGTCTCCGCGGTCCTGCGCAAGCTTCAGCTGTCCGACCGGCGCGAGCTCGCGAAGTGGGCGTCCGCGCGTCGGCTGATCTGAGCGGGCCTAGGCGCTGAACGCGATGCGCTCCACGTCCTCGCGGGTGATGTCGCGGCCGGTCCACGTCGACACGCTGTCGATGACCTTCTGCTCGGCTGCCGGACGCTCGGGCGAGGCGACCGCCTGTGCCTTGTCCCAACGACGGCGCACCTCCCACGCCAGCTCGCGTGCGCGCAGCGCGGCCTGCACCCGATCCATCTGGTCGGGGCTCGCGTCGAGACCGAACACCTGACGGAGGGTGTCCGGGATGACGAGGCGGTAGTCGTGCCCGCCCTCCTGGAAGATGCCCGGGGTCGGGACCAGCGCGTTCTGCAGGTCGATGAAGGTCGTGACGAAGGTGACGACCGGCAGCCAGCGGGTGCCGAGCGGCGAGCCCGGCGGCCGGGAGGCGTCCGGTCCGAGCCAGTCGGGTCGCTTCCACACCAGGGGTGCCGCGAACTTGGGCACGGGGTCGTCGCCGTTCTGCAGCAGGAGGAACTCGACCCCGTCCTTCTGCTCCGCGGGCAGCGCGTCCCAGTCACGGATGGCGCGCGGCAGGTAGAACGCCCCGGGGCCCACCTCGGGCGCCTGCGACACCGTGCGAGTGCCCCACATCTCCTGACGCCACACGGTCGAGGCGGGGGTGCCGATCCAGAACGCCGCATCGAGGCCCATACCGGTGGGGCCGCTCGTGCCCGTACCGCGGAACATCTCCTCGCTCACCTGCGATCCGAGGCTCTCCCCGAACAGGTAGAACTTCGGTCGCTGGTCGGCTGGCATCGCCATGAGCCGGGCGACGATCCCGTTCACGAGGATTCGCGTCTGATGGGTCGCGTAGTCGACCTTGGTCAACGACAGGGCCGACGGCAGGACGGAGTACTGGATCGACGCCGACGCGCAGTTGCCCCGCGTGAGGTACTCGAACGTCTCCGTGGCCACGTAGTTGACGTAGCCCGACCCGGTCGGGGAGAACAGGGCGAAGGCCGGACGCTGCAGCGCTCCGGTGCGGTCGATCTCGGCGAGCAGCAGGTTGGCGCGCTCCTCCGGCGTGGTCGCCGCCTGCAGGGGGGCGTAGACGCGGATGGGCTGCGTCGCCTTCTCGCCCATCACCGCCTCGATCTCGTCGGGCCTCAACGTCATGGTGAGCCAGCGACGCGACTCCCGGGTCTGGTCGGTCCATGGCACGACTGACCCCGGGCCGCCCGTGATCTCCGGAACGGTCGGTGCGACCTCGTGCGCGATGTCCGCGCTGACACCTGCCTTGCCGAGGATCGTGTTCGCCGCGGCGACAGCCGCCCAGCCGACTCCCGCCAGTGCCGCCGTTGCGGCGAAGCGGCCGATCGTGCGGTGGTCGTCGGGGTGTCCGCCGAGGACCTTCGCGGCGCCGCGCGCGACACCCCCGGACAGCGCGGACTCGCCCTTGGCGACGGCGAAGAGCACGGCCGTGACGGCCAGGCTGGAGCCGAGCGCCTTCGGGATGGAGACCTCGCGCACGACGTTCTCCCGGGCCTCGGTCTCCCCGGGGGCGAGGGCTCCCCTCGTGGCGGTGCCCGGCCGCGTGAGCAGGTACGCGCCGACGGTGGTGGCGATCGCCGTCGCTGCCCCGGCCGCGTGGAAGCCGGGCCTGCCCCGCGTCGGCTCGAGGCTGTCGGCACCCATGCCCGCCAGGCCGGCTGCGGTGAGTCCAACGCCTCCGAGCCTGATCAGCGCACGCTTCGAGCTCTCGTGCTCGCGCGGCGGAACGGCCTTCATGATGGCTGCTCCGACGGCCGCGGCGGCGGCGTCGACGATGAGGCCGGACGTCGCGTGCCCTGCCGTCGATCGGGAGGACATCGGCAACCGGTCGGCGGTGGACCGCAGGAAGGAGTGCGCGGACGAGCCCCACGCGTAGCCGACCGACGCGGCCACGCCACTGATGATCGCCTGGTCACGCGTGCCGCGGGAGAGCAGGTTCGGCTGGAAGGACAGGCCGGTGTAGAAGGCACCGAGGAGGAAGCCGGCCCGGGATGAGACATCCAGCCCGCTGCTGTAGTAGCGGCTCAGCCGGTCCTCCGTCCCGGCCATGGCCTCGGCGGTTCCGTCCGTCAGGTCGATGCTGGTCATTCCTCGTCCTCTCCTGGGGTCCCCGCGGATCCCGATCCGAGGCTGCCACCCCGGACGTCCTGAAGTATCCCCCCAGAGGATGACTCGCGATCACCTGTTCACGTCGCCGACATCTTCGCCCGGCGGGCAGCCGCCCCCGTCAGCAGGAAGAACAGGCTCAGCAGGAGGACCCACGCGGGGAACAGGAACTGCATGAACGACGGCAGCGGCGGGGTGAGCAGCATGATGACGGCCACAGCGTAGCCGCTGAACGCCAGCCACTTCGGGAACGCACCGCTGCCCGCCGGCCCGTCGTCGCCACCGTCGCGACGAAGACAGCGGCCATGCGCGTGCCGAAGGTGCCCAGCAGGGCGGCGGCGAGCGCCCACCCGAACGCCCGTCCTCTCCGGCGGCAGCTCGATCCCCGACATCCTGGAGGGTCAGCACCGCCTTCAGCGCGGCGGCCGCGGCGAACAGCAGGGCGACGAAGATCAGGCCGGAGCCGAGGAAGACCGTGCCGACGAAGCGGTCCTCCGTCGCACCGACCTGCGCGCGGATGACGGCGATGAACCAGAGGAAGGCGATGCCCGGCGAACGGCATGAGGTTGAGCGCAAGGCCGACGGCTCGCGTCGCGCCGGATCCTCCGACCACTGCCCGAGGTCGGACGGCACCTCGGGGACCACATTGCGGAGCAGGACGATCACCGCCCCGAGGATGACGGCGAAGATGATTCCCGCCACCGCGGCGGACGCGGGTCGGCGGACCGCCTGCATCACTGCTGCTCGATCGACCATGCCTGCCTCCTGGGTGACGCGCTAGAGGACGTTGACCGCGCGGGCAACGACGAGCCCGATGAGCGCCAGGGAGATGGCGGACTCGGTGATGAGCCACAGCTTGGACCAGTGCCGCACGGCCGAGACATCCGTCGGGCTGAAGGCAGTGGCCGTATTGAACGACAGGGCCAGGTAGTCGACGAACTGGGGGTACCAGGTCGCGTAGGCGGGCGCGCTCAGGTCCTGCTCGGGGAAGCGGAACGCCGGCAGGGTCCCTCGCTCCTCGTACGTGCCGTTAGCCCTGGCCGTGGGCCCACCGCAGTCGAGGTGCCAGAACCAGAGCGAGTAGGAGATCACCATCGTCACCCAGACCACCCCACCGATCGTCAGCAGCTCTGCCGCATCGCCGAACTCTGCGCCCTGCAGGATGCCGACCACGAGCCGCGCAGCGGAGATGGCCGTGACGACGGTGATCGAGGCGACCATCACGCCCGTCACGACTCGCAGCCACCGGCTCTCGCGGTCGATCCGACCAGGATCGCCCACCACCAGGATCACCACGAGGACGAGCAGGAACAGTGGGTAGATGTAGTGCGTCGCCTCGCTGACCCGGAACTGCTCCGGGATGAAGAGGTAGAGGCCTGCGGCCACGAGCACGGCGAGCACCATGGGCAGGCGGCGCTCACCCCGTCGGCGCGGCTCGGCCGCCGGCATCCCTTCGTCCATCTACGACCGGGCCCGGCCGGCGTCGATCGGGTCCATTCCCATTGCGACACGCGCCAGCCGCCGCGCGGCATCGCGCAGTCCCGTCGGCTGGGCCGACGACGGCGACGCCCCCGGATGTGACCGCGCGATCCGAACGCGAAGGACGCCCGGGCGGGTCCGAAACACCAGCGGCGACTGCAGGACCAGAGCCTCCCCGTCGACGCCCACGGGGATACCGTCCTCGCTCTCGACCACGAACTCCTGCGCGGCCCACTCGCTCTTGACGCTCCTGTGGTTCGTGCCAGGGACGACAGCGCCGACGACGGTCACGCCGAGCACGGCGGCATCCATGCGCGGCCTGGTGCCGGAGCCGAGCAACCGGCCCAGCCGATACACGTTGTTCGACACAAGGATGACGGCGGCGGACCTCTCCGCACGCCCGTCCGGGCCGGTCCAGCGCAGTTCCCGTGTCGACTCGTGCGCGGGATCGCGGGAGAGCATCGTCGGCACGGTGTCGAGGATGGTCCGGATCTTCGCGTCGCGGTAGCCGTCGCTCTGCACTGCCTCCGCGTAGAGACCGAGCGAGACGTTGTTGACGAACGTGCGACCGCTCACCTCCCCGAGGTCGACGCGCTTCTCGCCACCGTCGACGAACGCATCCAGCGCCCCGACCACGTCGTCGCGATCGACGCCGAGATCGAGGGCGAAGTGGTTGCGCGTGCCGGCGGGGATGCAGGCGAAGGGCAGGTCGTGCTCCGCCGCGATCGTCGCGACGAGGGCCTGGGTCCCGTCACCCCCTGCGGCCATCAGCCCGTCGGCGCCGCGGCTGACGGCGTCCTGCACGAGCGCGACGAGGTCGTCCCCAGGCTTGAGTTCGATCGGCTCGATGCCACGCTTGCGGGCCTCGTCGGCCAGATTGCTCTTGAGGGCCTTGCCGCCGCCGGACTTGGGGTTCCAGACCACGACCGCGCGTGTCGGCGGCGGTGCGGGCGGCAGGTGCACGTGCACCGAGAAGGCGTGCTTGCCCAGCACGACACTCACGCCGATCAGGACGATGCCGACGACGCCCTCGATCATGATCCCGTCGACGACGAGGTAGCCAAGGGCTCCGATGACCAGGATGCCCGCGACGATCCACGACACCACGCGGGCACGGCCCGCTGCGGATCAGTCCCTGCCACGCCACGAACAGCGCCAGCACCACCAGGGCAAGGGCGATCAGCCCGCGCGGAAAGGTGCGCAGCCCGGATGCGACCACGAGAACAAGGCCGAGGACCAGGCAGGCAAGCGTGAGCGCGGCAGCGATGCGGCGGGACACGTGACCACTCCCCTCTCGTCGGACAGGTTAGGAGCATTGTCACGGGTGCTCCTCACCCGCTGCGGATGATCCTCCGTCCACTCGCCCCATGCGGGCTGAATCGACGTGGCAGACGGGCGATACTGGCGCGGTGACCGACCCCGATCCCCTGACGATCCCCTCTGCCGGCATCCGCGCGGAACTAGCCGAGCTCGATGCCCGCCTGTACGCAGCCGTGGCCGGCGCGCACACGCCGACTCTCGACGCGTTCTTCCGCCGCCTGTCCCGCACGGCCGACAAGTCGGTGCTGTGGCTGGGCGTCGCCGGTGTCATGGCTGCCGTGGGCGGGCGCACGGGGCGTCGAGCAGCCGTGAACGGGCTCGCGTCCATCGCCGTGGCCTCAGCGACCGCCAATCTCGTCGGCAAGCGCGTGACGAACCGCAGGCGTCCCGACCGGGTCTGGCACGACGTGCCCGAGGTGCGGCACGTGCCGATGCCGACATCGACGTCGTTCCCCTCCGGCCATTCGGCGTCGGCGTTCGCCTTCGCGGAAGGGGTCGGAGCGGCCGCACCTGCCCTCGGGGTCCCCGTCCGGATGCTCGCCGTCGCCGTGTCCTACTCGCGCGTGCACACCGGCGTCCACTACCCGGGCGACGTCGTTGCCGGTGCTCTCATCGGGGTGACGTCAGGAGAGATCGCCTGCCGCAGCCTCGCCTTCGCCCGTCGCCGCTGGGACATCCCGTGAGCATCCGCAGCTGGGTCCTCCCCTCGCTCACGGGCTACCAGGGTCGCTGGCTGTCGCGCGACATCGTCGCCGGCCTCGTCCTGTCGGCCCTTCTCGTCCCCCAGGGGATGGCCTACGCCGAGCTCGCCGGGCTGCCGGCCGTGACCGGGCTGTACACCTCGATCCTCTGCCTCGTCGGCTACGCGCTGGTCGGCCCGTCACGCATCCTCGTCCTCGGCCCGGACTCGTCACTGGGCCCGATGATCGCGGCCACGATCCTCCCGCTGATCGGCGCCGACGGCGACCCCGCGAAGGCGGTCGTCCTGGCATCGGGGCTGGCCATCATCACGGGCCTGATGATGATCGCCGCGGGTGCGGGCCGGCTCGGCTTCGTCGCTGACCTGCTGTCCAAGCCGACGATCCTCGGCTACATGAACGGCCTCGCCCTGACCATCCTCGTGGGACAGCTGCCGAAGCTCCTCGGCTTCTCCGTCGACGCCGACGGGTTCATCGGCGAGGTCGTCGGGGTGGTCACGGGAATCATCGACGGCGAGGTGATCCTGGCGTCGGCCGCCATCGGCCTGCTGAGCCTGGCCATCATGCTCGTCCTCGGCAGACTGCTCCCGAAGGTCCCGGCCGTTCTCGTGGCCGTCGTGGCCGCGATCATCATCAGCGTCGCCCTCTCCCTGGCCGACCGCGGAGTCGCGGTCGTCGGTCCGCTGGACCAGGGCCTGCCGCAGTTCACGATCCCGAGGGTCGGCTTCAACGACCTGTCCCTGCTGGTTCTGGGCGCCCTCGGCATCTCCCTTGTCGCACTGGCCGACACCATCTCCACCGCGACCTCGTTCGCCGAGCGTCAGGGAGTGAAGGTCGACGGCAACCGGGAGATGATCGGCATCGGAACGGCCAACGTCGCTGCCGGCCTGTTCCAGGGCTTCCCGGTCAGCACGAGCGGTTCCCGCACGGCCGTGGCCGAGAAGGCAGGATCGCGCACGCAGGTCACAGGTCTCGTCGGCGCCGGGATGATCGCGCTGATGCTCGTCGCCTTCCCCTCACTCCTCGCCGACCTGCCGCAACCCACCCTTGCTGCCGTCGTCATCACCGCCTCGATCTCGCTCGCCGACCTGCCGGCGACGCGGCGCCTGTACGCGCAGCGGCGCACCGACTTCCTGCTGTCCCTGGCGGCGTTCCTCGGCGTGGTCCTGCTCGGCGTGCTGCCCGGCATCGTCGTCGCGATCGTGCTGTCGGTGGCGAACGTCTTCCGCCGGATCTGGTGGCCGTACCGGACGACGCTCGGGCGGGTGGACGGGATCGCCGGCCTCCACGACGTGACCAGCTACCCGCAGGCTGACCTGCTGGACGGCTGCACCGTGGTGCGCTTCGACGCGCCCCTGATCTTCGCCAACGCGGGCACCTTCCGCGAGTACATCCTCGACCTTGCCGACGGTGATCCCCGGCCGACCTGGATCATCGTCGCGGCGGAGCCGATCACCGATGTGGACACCACCGCCTGCGACATGCTCGAGGAGCTCGTCCAGAAGCTCGACCAGCAGGGAGTGCGCCTCGTCTTCGCCGAGCTGAAGGACCCGGCGCGGCGCAAGATCGACCGATACGGACTCGAGCACGTGCTCGCCGACGATCGCTACTACCCCACGATCACCACGGCCACCAACGCCTTCGTCGCCGCGACCGGTTCTGAGTGGCGCCAGCCCTGAAGCTACGAGGCCGCGTCCTCGACATCGACGCCCGAGACGGCCAGCACGGCCGAGCGCACCGTCGGGAAGAGCGCGTCGCCCGGAAGCAGGTCGGCCAGGCCCAGGCGACCCAGGTGCTGCTCGAGGCTGCGCCGCGGGCGTGCCACGACGAATCGGACCCCGCGGACGTTCAGCTCCTCGATCACGTCGCGAAGCTCCTCGGCGCCTGACGCATCCAGACCGACGACGGCCTCGGCGTCGAAGACGACGGCGTGGACCTCGTAGGGAGCTCCCTCGATCGCCTCCCTGATCCGGCTGGAGAAGTACCGGCTGTTCGCGAAGAAGAGCCGGTCATCCAACCGGTAGACGACGACGCCGGGGACGACACGCGCACTCGGGCGCCTCTCCACGTCGACGAACCGTCCTGCGCGGGCGCTCCAGCCCAGGACAGCGTCGTTCGGCTGGGCGCTGGTGCGCACCACGTCGATGATGGACAGCAGGACGGCGAGCACGAGGGAGGGCAGCAGTCCGATGGTGATCATCCCCACGACCAGCACGCCCGCGATGGCGAACTCGGCGCGAGACCCCCGCCACAGCGCCCTCCAGGCGCGCAGGTCGATGAGGCCGATGGCGGCGTAGATGATGACGGCGGCCAGCGTGGCCTTCGGGAGCAGCGCCAGCACGCCGGTCAGGAACAGCAGGACGAGTGCGGCCACCACGACCTGGACGAGGCCGACGACCTGGGTGCGCCCGCCGACGCGCGCGTTGATCGCGGTGCGCGAGCCACTCGACCCGAGCGGGAACGACTGCGACAGGCCGGCGGCAGCGTTCAGGCCAGCCAGGGCGACAAGTTCCTGGTTCGCGTCGATGGGTCTGCCCCCAGGCGCGGCGAAACTGCGCGCGGTCAGGATGGCGTCGGCGAACCCGACCAGAGCGATCGCCACCGCAACGGGAGCGAGCTCGAGCACCTGCGTCACGCCCACGCTCGGCCACGAGATGCCGGGGAGACCCGGCGGGATCTCGCCGACGAGGGTCACACCATGCTCGCCGAGGTCGAACGCCCACGAGCAGGCGATGGCCAGCACCGTGACCGCCAGCAGGGTGGGGAAGCGCGGCAGCCAGCGCGCTCCGATGACGAGTGCGGCAAGGCAGAGACTGCCGATGAGCAGCTCGAGCGCATCGACCTGCCCCACGAAACCGGTCAGGAACGACGCGTACTCCTGGAGCGGCGTGTCGCCCTCGACCGGAACGCCGGTGAACTCGTCGAGCTGACCGGCGAGGAGCGTGAGTGCCAGGCCGGTGAGGAAGCCCAGCAGGACGGACGTCGAGAAGTAGTCCGCGATCCAGCCGAGGCGCAGGACCCGCGCCAGGACGAACACGGCCGCGACCAGGAGCGCCATCATGGCTGCGAGGGCGGGGTAGTCGGCCGGCTCGGAGCTGATGGCGACGAGGGCGGGTGCCACCATCAGGGCCGTCGTAGCCGTCGGGCCGGTCACGAGGTTGCGGGACGACCCCAGCAGGGCGTACGCGAGCAGCGGCAGGAGGAGACCGTAGAGTCCCGCCACCACGGGAAGACCAGCCGTCTGGGCGTAGGCCATCGACTGCGGGATGGCCACGGCCGCCATCGCCACGCCGGCGATCACGTCGGCCCGCAGCAGTCGGCGGGTGTACCTGCGCAGGTCCCCGATCACGGGGACGAGTCGCAGCGGCGACGTCGACACGACAGGTACCTGGAACGGGACGGGCCGGGCTCCCGCGTACTCGTGGTCCGCTGGCTCCGGTGACAGTGGCTCATCCATGGGGTCAGTCCATCGCAGATGGCGCCGTGATGCAGCCGATGGTGGGGAAGTCGCCTACCTGCACGCTCTTCGCAGGTGTCGTAGGGGGTCATGGCGCCCCTCCCGCGGCGTCGTAGCGTCTCGCCGAACCGATCCGCTTCGAGACAAGGACCGACACATGACCATCCGACTGGGCGACGAAGCCCCCGACTTCACTGCAGAGACCACCGACGGCACCCTCTCCTTCCACGACTGGAAGGACGGCTCCTGGGCCGTGCTGTTCAGCCACCCGGCCGACTACACGCCCGTCTGCACCACCGAGCTCGGCCGCACGGCGTCGCTCAAGGGCGAGTTCGAGGCCCGCGGCGTCAAGGCCATCGCGATCTCGGTCGACCCGATCGAGGACCATCGCGGATGGGCCGGCGACATCGGTGCGGTCGGCGGCGTCGACCTCAACTTCCCGATCATCGCCGATCCGGATCGCACCGTGTCGAATCTGTACGACATGATCCATCCCGGCGAGGGCGACACCTCGACCGTGCGCTCCGTGTTCATCGTCGATCCGAAGAACAAGGTCCGCCTGACCCTGACCTACCCGAAGTCGGTCGGCCGCAACTTCGACGAGATCCTGCGCGTCATCGACGCACTCCAGCTCACCGACCGCGCGGCCGTGTCCACCCCCGTGGACTGGACCCCCGGCGACCGCGTGATCGTCTCGCCGCTGCTGTCGACCGCGGACGCGATCGAGCGTTTCGGCGAGGTCGAGGAGGTCACGCCCTACCTCCGGTGGACGCCCCAGCCGGCCGTCTGACGTGCGAACGACGACGGCTGCGGCGCACCTCGCGCGCCGCAGCCGTCGTCGTCACCTGGACCCGTAAGTACGGGTGCTCTGGTACGGTCGCCCCGTGAAGACCACCATTGACCTGCCGGACGATCTCGCCAACGAGGCCAAGCGCATCGCCGCCCAGACGGGCACGACTCTGCGCAGCCTCGTCGAGGCGGGCCTCCGCGCCGAGCTCGAGCGGCGCGCGCAACCGGCCACGTGGACGCCGCGCTCCGACCTCGCTTTCGGGTCCGGAGGGCTCACCCAGGCCGCACGAGCGATGACCTGGGCCGAGATCCGCGAGGACTCGATGCAGCGGTGATCGCCCTCGACACCAACATCCTCGTCTACGCCGCACAGGGCCGACCTGCCGTGGCACGAGCAGGCGATCACCGTCATGGACGCGGCGCTGTCGGGGTCCGAGGATGTTGCCCTGTGCTGGTCCGTCCTTCACGAGTTCCTGGCGGTCGTCACCAACGCCCGCGCATTCGTCGAGGCGACTCCGCCGCAGATCGCGTTCGACCAGGCCGAGCACTGGATGGCGAGCCCTCGGGCCGTGCTGCTCACGGAGACACGTCAGCACCTCGTCACGCTGCGACGCCTGGTCGAGCGCGGACGTGTCGCCGGGGGTTCACTTCACGACGCGAGGATCGCTGCCACCTGTCTCGACCATGGCATCCGCGAGCTGTGGACCGCCGATCGAGACTTCACGCGGTTCCCCGAGCTGTCGGTCCGCAACCCCCTGATCGCCTGAGTCAGCGCGTGCGGCGGCGACGGCGGTTGGGCTGGCCGGCGGGCCGCGCCGTGCGAGGCGCCTGCGCGACGGGTGCCGCCACCGGAGCGGGCGTCACATGGGCAGCCTGCTCGCCGCGGAGCTTCGCCACCTCGACGCTGCCCGGCTGGACACGAGTGAACGTGGGGCTGATCCCGGCCTGACGGGTCAGGGCGGTGACATCGCGGGACTGGTCCGCCGTGGCGATCGTCACGACGATCCCCGCTGCGCCTGCGCGCGCGGTTCTGCCCGAACGGTGCAGGTAGGCCTTGTGCTCCGCCGGCGGGTCGACGTGCACCACGAGTGCGACCTCGTCCACGTGGATTCCGCGCGCAGCGATGTCGGTTGCCACCAGGACACGGCTGGTGCCATCGGTGAAGGAGGCCAGGTTGCGCTCGCGTGCACTCTGGCTCAGGTTGCCGTGCAGGTCGACCGCCGGGATCCCGGACTCGGTCAGCTGCTTGGCCAGCTTCTTCGCCTGATGCTTCGTCCGCATGAAGAGGACGGAGCGACCGCGGCCCGAAGCGAGGTCACGGACGATGGCGGCCTTGTCACCCGACGCGACGGTGAACACGTGATGGACCATGTCCGTCGAGCGCGTCTCGACCGGGTCGACCTGATGGGTGACGGGGTTCGACAGGTAGCGCTTGACGAGCACGTCGACGCCGCGGTCCAGCGTCGCCGAGAACAGCAGCCGCTGGCCCACCTTCGGGGTCCGGTCCATGAGGCGACGCACGCCCGGCAGGAAGCCGAGGTCGGCCATGTGGTCGGCCTCGTCGAGGACGGTGATCTCGACGCTGCCGAGGTCGCAGTGACCCTGGCCGACGAGATCCTCTAGGCGACCCGGGCAGGCGATGACGATGTCGGTGCCGGCACGCAGCGCGCGCACCTGCGGGTTCTGGCCCACCCCGCCGAAGATCGTCATGACGGTGAGGCCAGCGGTACGGGCCAGCGGCTCGACGACCGCGAGGACCTGGTTGGCCAGCTCGCGGGTCGGGACGAGGACGAGGCCGCGCGGCTTCATCGGCCGCGTCGACGTGCCGGACGCGGCGAGGCGCGTCACGAGGGGGAGGGCGAACGCCAGCGTCTTGCCGGAGCCGGTGCGGCCACGGCCGAGGACGTCACGGCCCGAGAGGCTGTCAGGAAGGGTCGCGGTCTGGATGGGGAACGGGTCGATGATCCCGTCGCGGCCGAGCAGGTCGGCCAGCGCAGCAGGGACGCCGAGGTCGGTGAAGGAGTGAGCGGACGTGGATGAGCTGGTTGGTGCAGATGACACGAAGGAATCCTCAGATCAGGGATAGCGAGATCCACCTGGACCTCGCACGCGAAGACGCTCTTCACGCGAGATGCTCGCATGGCCGCGGGATTGCGACTGGAGCGGAACGACGCACACGCTCAAGCGGTGCAGTCGAGACACTCGAGTATGGCATGCAAAGCCTTGCATCCCGAAATCCGTGAGGCGATCACGGGTAGGACGCGGGGCAGCGGGCTCCTAGTAGTCGGCGAGCCGAGCCGCGTAGGCGGCGTAGGCCGGACGGCCGAACTGATCGAAGCCGGCACGTGCCTCGGCCGGCATGCCGTTGAGGATCGCCTCGCCCCGATCCGCCGAGGTGTTGGCGAGGATGAGGCCGAGTCCGACGGCCAGCTGCTCGGGGGTCAGCGCGGCCCGCGAATGCGCACCGACCGCCGCGTACTCCTCCTGCGTGAGGTCGCGCGAGATCAGTGGAACGACCTGCTGCTCCTCCATGGCGAGGTGATGAAGAAGTTCCTTCTCGAGCATGATGAGCGTCGTGTGAAGCGAGGACCGTTCGAGAACCCCTGGGCTGGCCATCCACACCTGGGCCTGCTCCTGCGCCGAGTCGACCAGCGCCGTCATCGCCTCGTGCTGCCCCACCATGTCGCCAACGAGGGCGGCATGCTCTGGCGACCGCTCCTCGAGCAGCGGCCACACGAGCTCATCCTCACCCTCATGATGGGCGTGGAGCATCGAGGTCATCAGGAGAACGTGGCCGCCGACGACAGCCGCACGATCGGCATTGCCCTCAGCCACCGCCTTGACCGTCAGCGGCAGCTTGGCGAACTCGTGGCGCAGGCAGTCGTGGATCGCGTACATCTCGGTCATGTCGGTCTGGTTGTCGACGGGCACGGTGACTCCTACGGCAGATGGCGTGATGCTGCGATTGTGCAGCCAATAATGCCGCTGATGGCGCGAATCGCCGAGATGGGGGCGCGCGCGTCGTGCGTCAGGTGCGCTTGAGCCGCGCCCGGCGCGGCACCTGACCGAATCTGCCGGAGTGGAAGTCCCGGTAGGCCCGCTCGATCTCGGCGCGCGAGTTCATGACGAACGGGCCGCCCATGACGACGGGCTCCCGCAGTGGCGTGCCGCTGTACGCGAGCACCCGCGCTGGCCGGTCGCTGCCGAGCGCGCTCACGTGCAGGCTGCTTGTTCCTCCACCCACCGGATCCGACCATGCGACCTGTCCCTCGCGCACCCGGCGCTTCCCGATGATGACGTCACCGTCGAGCACATAGAGGAAGGCTCGATGTGCGGCTGGGATCGCATAGTCGACCGAGGCACCGGGCTCCACCGTGAGGATCGCTCCCTGGATCGGGTGCTGGTTGCGCGCAGGGCCGGCGACACCCGCCACCGTGCCGGAGACCACGTCGACCTGCGCGCCGGGCGTCGTCGCGATCGGTCGTGACGACGCCCGGAGGTCCTGGTACCCGGTCTCGACCATCTTCCGGCGGGCAGGCAGGTTCACCCACAGCTGGAGCGTGTGCGCATGCTCGTTGCGGAAGGCCAGCTCGCGGTGGATGATCCCGCGGCCCGCCGTCATCCACTGGACGTCGCCAGGCAGCAGCGCACCTGCGTTGCCTGCGTTGTCGCCGTGCTCGAGGACGCCGTCGAGGACCATCGTCACGGTCTCGATGCCGCGATGCGGATGCCACTCGAAGCCGGGCTCCGAGAACCAGTCCTCCGCCAGGGCGAGGAACGGATCGGTCGCCTTCGGGTCGCGCGGAGTGATGATGATCGCCTTGTCGTCGACCTGCGCGTCCGGCCCGAGCCGGACCTTGTCCTCCACGCGGGCGACGACGCGGGCGGGGCTCACGGGGTCGCAGAGGGCGATGCTGCCGGCGTCGCGTCAGCGGCCGGGCTCGGACAGCCCGGTCCGCTGGCGACCGGCGACGGCGAGGCCAGCTGCGCGGCCACCTCGGGCTGGGGCGCGAGCCCCGTGAAGCCCGTGCCGGTGGCGAGGTCCACGGCGCGGCCCTTGCGGTCGAGCTCCACGAGCTCGGCGCCGGGCACGTAGAGGACGAGGAGCTGGGCCTCCTCAGCGCCCTTGGGCCCGAACCGGATCTCACCGACCCCAGGAAGCGCCTTGCCGACGGGGTCGTTGGCGACCTCGCCCACCCGGAACCCCCGGTCCTCCAGCTCATTGGCTGTCTTGCTGGCCAGGCCGGACGTCGCCGTCGCGTTGTAGACGTTCACCTTGACCTTGGCCGGCTTGGGGAGCAGCTCGGCCTGCGTCACCTGTGTCGTCACGCACGGGGTCGGCGTGGCGTCGGCTGCATCGGGTGCGGCCGCGTCCGACGAGCCGCGCACGAGGCTGACGACCCCGAACCCGATCCCGATCACGACGAGCACGCCCACGGCGACGAGCAGCCCGACCAGCCAGGTGGGCCGCCCCGGCCGCTGTCGCCGGATCGGGCTCTCCCTCAGTGACGTCATCGTTCCTCCGGCACGGGCCGCTTGGCGGACATGAACTCGCTCACCATCGCACCACACTCATCGGCCATCAGCCCGCCGATCACCTCCGCACGATGGTTGAGTCGTCGATCGCGCACGAGGTCCCACCGCGAGCCGGCGGCGCCGTACTCGCCGTTCCAGGCTCCGAAGACCAGTCGCTGCAGACGTGCCATGACCACCGCCCCGGCGCACATCGGGCACGGCTCCATCGTCACCACCAGGGTGCAGTCGTCCAGCCGCCAGCGCCCCAGAGCCCGCGCGGCCTCCCGGAGCACGAGCACCTCGGCATGGGCCGTCGGGTCGTGGTCGCCCTCGCGCCGATTGTGGGCCCGGGCGATGACGTTGCCACCCTCATCGAGGACCACTGCGCCGATAGGTATCTCCCCGGCCTCGGCGCCCGCTCGCGCCTCGTCGAGCGCGACGCTCATAGCCTCGGCGTGCGTGAGGCTCATGGACTGGCCTCGGCGTGCGTGCGGCTCATCGTCCGCGAAGCGTCGCGGCGAGCTCCTTCGCGAACCCCAGGCGCTTGGCGATGGCGCGGACCTGATCGTCGGGGTAGAGCTCCTCGTCCTGGCAGATCATGATCAGCTCGGCGCCGTCGAGGCCGAAGTCGATGCACAGCGACACGTCGCCGGCTGCCTCGAACTCCTCGATGTCGTCCTCGTCCCACTCGAGCCCGATCAGGTCGGCTGCCTCCTGGGCGAGCGACCAGTCGAGCAGCGCGGCCGCGTCGCTGATCATCAGCCGGACGCCATCGCGCACCGTGTGGGCCAGGATGAAGAACTCGTCGGCGATGCTCACGACACCGAAGACACCGCCCTCGCCGGGGAGCTGCCGCAGGGAGGCGACGAAGCCCTCAGCCGTGACGACCGCGTGCGGGGGCAGCGAGACGACCGTCCAACGGCCCTCCTCGCGGTAGGCCGCGACCGCGAAGTCGACGACGTCTGCCGTTACCTCGTCAGCGCTCACACGTGCATCGTGTCATGCACCGCGCCTCGACGTGGGCCAGACCACTACTCTCGGCGCCATGCGCACCCTCGTGATCGACCATCCCCTCGTGGCCCACAAGCTCACCCGCCTGCGTCGTGAGGAGACCTCGTCGGCCACGTTCCGCCTGCTGGCGGAGGAGCTGGTGACGCTGCTCGCCTACGAGGCCACCGACGCCCTCCGTGTGCGGCCCGTCGAGATCACGACCCCCGTCGCCACCACGATGGGCGTGGAGCTGGCCGACCCCAAGCCGATCGTGGTCCCCATCCTTCGGGCCGGCCTCGGCATGCTGAACGGGATGATGAAGCTGATGCCGACGGCGGAGGTGGGCTTCCTAGGCATGGTGCGTGACGAGACGTCGCTGCTGGCGACGACCTACGCCGACCGCCTCCCGCACAACCTCGACGACCGTCAGGTCTTCGTGCTCGATCCCATGCTGGCCACGGGCGGCACGCTCGTGGCCGCCATCGACCTGCTGCTCGATCGCGGGGCCCGTGACGTCACCGCGATCTGCCTGCTCGCCGCTCCCGAGGGCCTCAAGCACATGGAGGAGGCGTTCGCCGGTCGCGACGCCGAGGTCACCGTCGTGACCGCGTCCCTGGACGAGCGCCTGAACGAGAAGGGCTACATCGTCCCCGGCCTCGGGGACGCCGGCGACCGCCTGTACGGCGTAGCCGAGTAGGCATGGCGCGCCCGCCCCTCGCCATGCCGGCGAAGAGCCGACCGGGCGACGGGGTGTCGGTGGTCTCGCCCTCCTGGGGAGGGCCCGGGGTCTTTCCCGACGTGCATGAGCGCGGCATGCGGGTTCTTCGTGACGAGCTCGGGCTCGTCCCCGTCGAGTACCCGACCACGCGACGGTCCGACGCCTCCCCACAGGAGCGAGCGGCCGATCTCATGGCCGCGTTCATCGATCCCCGCACCACGGCGATCATGGCCACGATCGGCGGGGACGACCAGCTGACCGTGCTGCCGTACCTCGATGCCGACGTGGTTCGCGAGCATCCCAAGGCGTTCTTCGGCTACAGCGACAACACCAACCTGCTCAACTGGCTCTGGAACCAAGGGATCGTGGGCTACCACGGCGGCTCGACGATGGTCCATCTCGCCCGCCCCATGGCCGTGCATCCGGTCTCGCTCGCCTCCCTGCGCGCGGCGCTGTTCAGCCACGGCGAGGTGGAGATCACGCCCGTCCGGACGTTCACCGACGTGAACTGCGACTGGGCCGATCCGGCCACCCTCGATGCCGACCTGCCGCAGACCGAGGAACCGGGCTGGCACTGGCACAACGCCGACCGCGTCGTCGCGGGCCGCACCTGGGGCGGCAACCTGGAGATCCTCCACTGGAACCTCGCCGCGAACCGGTGGATCCGCCCGACCGAGGAGTACGCCGGCCTCGTCCTGGTGCTCGAGACGTCTGAGGAACTGCCGTCGGCGACGTCGGTCCTCCGCATGCTGCGCGACATGGGCGAGCGCGGCCTGCTGCAGCAGTTCCCGGCGCTCGTCGTCGCCAAGCCGAAGGCCTGGGCTCTGGACGCGCGCCTCGAGGAGGCTGCGCGAGCCGAGTTCCGCGCCGCGCAGCGCGACGCCGTTCTCCAGGTGCTGGCCGACTACCACCCCACGGCCATGGCCGTGTTCGGACCGGACTTCGGCCACACCGACCCGCAGTACGTCCTCCCATACGGAGGCCTGATGACCGTGGACGGTCCGGCCCGTCGGCTCACGGTCCACTACTAGCCCGCCGGCTTCGGGCGGCACCCCTGAGACTGGGAGATGTGAGCGAAACCGGGCCCGATCGGCCCGGTTTCGCTCACTTCTCCCGCGTCGCGGGAGAAACGGCTACAGCGCCTTGAGGATGTCCTCGACCCGCGCCTTCGCATCACCGAACAGCATCGAGGTGTTGTCGCGGAAGAACAGCGGGTTCTGCACTCCTGCGTAGCCCACCGCCATCGAGCGCTTGAAGACGATGACGTTCCTCGACTCCCACACGCGCAGCACCGGCATGCCGGCGATCGGCGAGGTCGGGTCGTCCTCCGCTGCCGGGTTGACGGTGTCGTTGGCACCGATGACGAGGACCACATCGGTGCTCGGGAAGTCATCGTTGATCTCGTCCATCTCGAGCACGATGTCGTACGGCACCTTCGCCTCGGCGAGGAGGACGTTCATGTGCCCCGGAAGGCGACCGGCGACGGGATGGATGCCGAAGCGGACGTTCACGCCCTTCTCCCGCAGGTGCCGGGTGAGCTCGGCCACGGGGTACTGCGCCTGCGCGACCGCCATGCCGTAGCCCGGCGTGATGATGACCGAGGAGGCCTCGCGCAGGAGGTCGGCAGTCTCCTCCGCGCTGATCTCGTGGTGCTCGCCGTAGTCGACGTCGCCCGAGGTGGGCGCCTCGATGCCGAATCCGCCGGCGATCACCGAGATGAACGAGCGGTTCATCGCCTCGCACATGATGTAGCTCAGGTACGCACCGGAGGACCCGACGAGGGCACCCGTCACGATGAGGAGGTTGTTGCCGAGCAGGAAGCCGGACGCCGCTGCAGCCCAGCCGGAGTAGCTGTTCAGCATCGACACGACGACCGGCATGTCGCCGCCGCCGATGGACGCCACCAGGTGCCAGCCGAGCAGGAGGGCGAGGACGGTGCCAGCGATGAGGATCCCGAGGCTCGGCGTGATGACGAACCACACGGTGAGCGCGACGAAGACCACCAGCGCGCCGATGTTGAGGGCGTTCTTCCCCGGCAGCATCATCGGCTTCGAGTCGATCCGTGCCGACAGCTTCAGGAACGCCACGATCGAGCCGGTGAAGGTCACCGCGCCGATGAACACCCCGACGAGGACCTCGCCGTGGTGGATGCCGAGCAGGTCCGGCGAGATCTCCGTCTGCGCCGAGCCCTTGGCCTCGACGGTGTAGAAGGCCGCCCAGCCCACGAGCACGGCGGCCAGGCCGACGAAGCTGTGCAGCAGGGCGATGAGCTCGGGCATGCCGGTCATCTGCACGACCCGGGCCCGCCACAGCCCGATGACCGCACCGGCCACGACGGCCACCACCATCAAGGCGATGCCGATGGTTGTCATGCCTTCGCTGCCGTGGCCGCCGGAGACGGCGAGCGCGATGGTCGCGACGAGGGCGATCGCCATGCCGGCGATGCCGAACCAGATGCCCTGCTTCGCCGTCTCGTGCTTGGAGAGCCCGGCGAGGCTCATGATGAACAGGAGGGCGGCTACGAGGTACGCCGCGATCGCGATCGAGTCGATGGTCATCGCTGGAACATCTCCAGCATCCGGCGGGTGACGGCGAATCCGCCGAAGATGTTGATGCTGGCCAGCAGGATCGCCACGAAGGCGAGAACGGTCACGATGGTGTCACCCGTCCCGATCTGCAGGAGCGCGCCGACGATGATGATGCCGGAGATGGCGTTCGTGATCGACATCAGCGGCGTGTGCAGGGCGTGGTGCACGTGCCCGATCACGTAGTACCCGATGACGATCGCCAGGACGAAGACCGTGATGTTGCCGGTCAGCTCGGGTGGAGCCGCAGCGGTCACGAGGAAGAGCATCAGGGCACCGATGGCGGTGATCGTGTACTTGCGCTTCGGGGAGGTGCTCTTCTTCGCCTCCTTCACGGCCACCGTGGCCGCCGGCTTCGGAGCGGCAGGTGCCGCTGACACCGCCACTGGCGGTGGCGGCCACGTCTTCTCCCCGTCGCGCGCAACGGTCATGGTCCGGAGGACGACGTCATCCCAGTTCATGACGAGCTGCCCGTCCTTGCCCGGCGTCATGAGCTTCATCAGGTTCACGAGGTTGGTGCCGTAGAGCTGAGACGCCTGGGCGGGCAGGCGGCCGGCCAGATCGGTGTGCCCGATGATCGTCACCCCGTTGGGCGTGACGATCACCTCGTCGGGCTCGGAGCCTTCGACGTTGCCGCCGTTCGATGCTGCGAGGTCGACGATCACGGACCCGGGCTTCATCGAGGCGACCATCTCCGCCGTGATCAGCCGCGGTGCGGGTCGACCGGGGATGAGGGCCGTCGTGATGATGATGTCGACGTCCTTGGCCTGCTCGGCGTACAGCTTGGTCTCTCGGACCTTGTAGTCGTCGCCCATCTCCTTGGCGTACCCGGTGGCGCTGACCTCGACCTCGGGCGACTCGACCGCGAGGTACTCCCCGCCCATCGACTTCACCTGGTCGGCCACCTCGGGCCGGGGATCGGTCGCGCGCACGATCGCGCCGAGGGAGCCGGCGGCGCCGATGGCGGCGAGGCCGGCCACGCCGGCTCCTGCGACCAGGACCTTGGCCGGCGGCATCTTGCCGGCGGCCGTGATCTGGCCCGTGAAGAAGCGGCCGAAGACGTTCGCGGCCTCGATGACCGCCCGGTAGCCCGCGATGTTGGCCATCGAGCTCAGGACGTCGAGGGACTGCGCCCGCGAGATGCGCGGGACCATGTCCATGGCCATGCCGGTCACGCCGCGCTCAGCCAGCTTGTCCACGAGCTCGGGCTGGAGGGCGGGGCTCATGAGGCTGACGAGGGTGGCTCCGGACCGCAGCAGGGCGATCTCGTCGTCCGAGGGGGGGTTGACGTGGAAGACGATGTCGGCGGCCCAGGCCTCGTCACCCGTCGCGATGGCGGCGCCAGCAGCCGCGTAGGTCGCGTCCGTGAAGGCCGACGACACTCCCGCACCGGTCTCCACGACGACCTCGTAGCCGAGTCCGATCAGCTGACCGACCGTCTTCGGGGTGGCGGCGACTCTGGTCTCGCCGAGCCGGTGCTCACGGGGAACTCCGATCAGCAACTCGATCTCCTACCTCTCGTCTTCGCCGGTCGGCCTGGTACCCAGGCCCGCCGGGCCTCGGCCAGCCTAGGTGGAAACCCCCCGGGGTTTCCCGTCGTAGCCGCCCTGCACCTGCCATTGTCGTGTGCAACGCTCCCGAAACACGGGCTGTCTAGGGTGCGCTAGGTCACACGGAGAAGGGAAGGGGGCACATGGACACCGGCACCACGCCCGCGCCGACGGCGGTGGACCCCTTCGACGAGATGCTCCTGCCCGACGGCAGCCCACGCGAGCCGCACTCCGCCATGTTCCAGACGCTCTCGAGCCTCGGCTCCGACGGACTGGCCGAGCGGGCCCGGCAGCGGGACGGCTACCTCGACCGGCACGGCATCACCTTCACTCTCGGTGAGCGGGAGCGCCCCCTGCCGATGGACCTCGTACCGCGCGTTCTCACGCCGCCCGAATGGAAGCAGATCGAGGCAGGCGTCATCCAGCGGCTCCGGGCGCTCGAGGCGTTCCTGTCCGATGTCTACGGCGCCGGCAACGCCCTCAAGGACGGCCTCATCCCGCGGCGGCTGGTGACGACGTCGACGCACTTCCACCGCCAGGCCTGGGGCATCGAGACGCCGAACAACGTCCGCATCCACGTGTCCGGAATCGACCTCATCCGCGACGAGGCGGGCGAGTTCAGGGTGCTCGAGGACAACCTGCGCAACCCGTCCGGCGTCTCCTACGTCCTGGAGAACCGACGGACCCTCGCGCACGTGCTGCCCGAGATCTTCACCCACCACCGCGTGCGTGCGGTCAACGAGTACCCGGAGCGGCTCCTCCACGCGCTCAAGGCCGCGGCCCCGCCCGACATCAAGGACCCCACCGTTGTCGTGCTCACGCCCGGCGTGCACAACTCGGCCCACTACGAGCACGCGTTCCTGGCCCGCCACATGGGCATCGAGCTCGTGGAGGGCCGCGACCTCTACTGCCGCGACTCGACGGTGTGGATGCGCACGACGTCCGGACCGGAGCCGGTGCACGTCATCTACCGCCGCATCGACGACGACTTCCTCGATCCGGTCCACCTGCTGCCCGACAGCGTCCTCGGGATCCCCGGGGTCGTGAACGCCGCGCGCGCCGGGCGCGTCACGATCGCCAACGCGATCGGCAACGGCGTCGCCGACGACAAGGCGGTGTACCCGTACGTCCCGGCCTTCATCCGCTACTACCTGAACGAAGAGCCGATCCTGCCCAACGTCGACACCTTCGACCTCTCCGACGCCGACCAGCGCGCGTGGGTGCTGGACCGCCTCGACCGGATGGTGGTCAAGCCGAGCGATGCCTCCGGCGGGTACGGACTGATGATGGGCCCGTGGGCGACCGACGAGCAGCTCGCCAACACGCGGTCCGCGGTGCTCGAGAACCCGCGCGGCTGGATCGCCCAGCCCGTCGTGACCTTCTCGACCTGTCCCACGGTCGTCGAGGACGGGCGGATCTCGCCTCGCCACGTCGACCTGAGGCCGTTCGCCGTCAATGACGGGACGAACGTGTTCGTGCTGCCTGGCGGGCTGAGCCGCGTGGCGCTGCCGGAGGGCAGCCTCGTCGTGAACTCGAGCCAGGGCGGCGGCTCGAAGGACACGTGGGTGATCGACGACGGGACGCTCGACGACGCTCCCCCGGAGTCGGTGTCGCCGGAGCCCGCCGAGCGCTCGCTCTCCGACGCGGTCGCGGCCAACTTCTCCAAGCGCTACAACTCCCCGACCAGCCACGAGGACCGGTTGGTGCAGCAGCAGCGGCAGCAGCAGCAGTCCCGGCTGCCGAGGCCGCTGCGGGATGACGAGGCACCGTGCTGAGCCGCATCGCCGAGTCGTTCTTCTGGCTCGGGCGCTACGTCGAGCGTGCTGAGGCGACTGCTCGGCTGCTGTCCGAGCACCATCAGCTGCTGGTCGAGGACCGCTCCGTCCCGGAGGAGATGGGGTGCGCCCTCCTGCTCGACGCGCTCACGATGCCCACCACTGGCGTCGAGACCGCGCAGGACCTCGTCCGGGTCGTCGTCGGCGGCGAGCTCGAGTCCTCGACCATCTCCGGAGCGGTCTCGGCCGCCCGCACCAACGCCCGGGCAGTGCGGGACTCGCTCTCCCAGGACACGTTCGAGGCCCTCAACTCGGCCCACCTCGCCCTGTCCCGCGGCATGGCCTTCACCGCCAGCCCGGGAGTCGCCCTGCACCGGGTGCTCGAGCGGCTGCTCGTGGTCAACGGCGTCGTCGACTGGACGATGCCGAGGGACGAGGCCTACCAGTTCATGGTCCTCGGCCGCGAGCTCGAGCGCATCGACATGGTCGGCCGTCTCCTCTCGATCCGCCACGACGAGATGTGGCCGTCGTCGGGACCGGCCGCCGCCCTGCGTGCCGCGGGGGCGCTCTCGCCCTACCTGCGCACCGGCAAGCCCCTCAACGCGACCGACGTCCGACGCTTCCTCGTGCTCGATGCGACCTTCCCCCGGTCGATGCGCTCCTGCGCTGCCGACGCCGAGGAGGCCGTTCGCAGCCTGCAGCAGCTGGGCGTCAGCGACAGCGGCTCGCTGCTGCGCGAGGTGGGCATGCTGCGATCGGAGCTCGAGTACGCCCGCGTGCCCTCGTCGAACGACATCGAGAAGTTCATCGACGAGGCCCGCGAGGCGTCGCTGCGCGCCTCCGAAGAGGTCAATCGGGCGTTCTTCCGCCAGCACGGAACCATCGTGTGGAGCCACTGATGCAGACCAGGACCGGACGTCGCCTCCATATCGCCCATCGCACGGGCTACCGCTACGCCGACGTGGTGGATGCCTCGTTCAACGAGGTGCGCATGACTCCCCTGAGCGTCGACGGCCAGCTGCTCCTGAACCACAGCCTCAGCGTTCATCCGGCCTCGTCGGTCCAGACGTACGAGGACTACTGGGGCGCGCACGTCGAGGCGTTCGACGTCCACGGGCCCCATCGCGTCCTGGAGATCGTCGCGCTCAGCACCGTGGACACCCCGCCGATGAAGCCGCCCGTCCCGGGAATGTCGTGGGACGTCGTGCTCGACGGCAACGTGCAGGACATGTACTCGGAGTTCCTGTTCCCGACCGACTACGTCGACGACGCCCTCGCCGACGAGCATCGGGCCGGGATCGTGGCCGAGATGGTGGCGAGCCCCACCCCCTGGTACGCCGGCACGCTGGCCGTCGCCGCCGTGCGCGACCGGCTCACCTACTCGGCCGGGATCACCAACGTGTCGACGACCGCTGCCCAGGCGTGGGAGTCCCGGCACGGCGTCTGCCAGGACTTCACGCACGCCACGCTGTCGCTGCTGCGGGCCGCCCGGGTGCCGGCGCGCTACGTCAGCGGCTACCTCCACACGGAGGAGCCCGCCCTCGGCCAGACGGTCACCGGGGAGTCGCACGCCTGGGTGGAGTACTGGGATGGCCAGTGGCAGGCCGTCGACCCCACGAACGACCGCGCCGTCGGTTCCGCGCACGTGATCGTCGCGCGCGGGCGCGACTATGCCGACGTGCCGCCCCTGAAGGGGATCTACGCCGGTGGTCAGAGCGAGGGCCTGGGCGTGAGCGTGGAGATCACCCAGCTCTGACCCGATGCCTCGTCATTCGTGGCTGTCCCCGCAGCCTCGCCGACAGCCACGAATGACGAGGTATCGGAAGGCGTGGGTTATCGTCTTTGGGTCCCCCACGACTGAGGAGTCCCATGCCTTCCCTGCGTTCCGGCCTGACGATCGCGGCGTGCAGCGCCGCCGTCGTGCTCGGCGGCCTCATCGCACCCGCCCCCGCGAGCGCGGCACCCTCCCTGGGTGCCTGCTACTCCTACAAGGCGGCGGTACTGACGGAGACCTCGACATCGGCCCCAGCGGTGGACTGCAGCGCCGAGCACACCGCCGAGACGTACTACGTCGGGACGGTGCCTGCCTCCTTCGGGCTCCCGTCCGAGGCTTCCAAGGCCAAGCTCCTCTCGGCCGGGCGCCCCTGCACCGTCCGGGCCATGAACTCCTACCTGGGCCTGCAGGACCGCGAGCTGCCCAGCCGGTTCCGCACCGTCGTGCTGCTCCCCACCGACGACCAGTGGGCCGCCGGCGACCGATGGGTGCGCTGCGACGTCGTTCTCCAGGGCGGGCTCCAGCTCAAGGCCTTCGCGGGGACCGCCGCGGCGCTGGTCGCGGCGACCCCCGCCGATCAGTTCAACTTCTGCACGCCCCAGGAGCCCAACGCCCGGGCCACCGCGGCCTATCCCTGCCTGAGCCCCAAGAAGAACTGGATCAAGGTCCTCGACCAGGAGCTGGGCGGGCCCGGCTCGTCGTTCCCCGGCACCAGCACTGTCGAGCGCAAGACCCGCGCGCTGTGCGCGAAGCAGGGCAAGAAGTGGGACGGCAAGGAGAAGTACCCGGGGTGGTGGGCGATCTGGCCGACGCAGGCCGGCTGGAAGGAGGGCAAGCGCTCCGCGCAGTGCTTCGTGCCCTTCAAGCAGTACCTGAAGGAGGTCGCGTCGCAGGCCCCGGTGCCGACGCCGATCCCGGTCCCGCTGCCCACCCCGGAGCCGACGCCCATCCCGACGATCGACCCGCAGCCGCCGGCCGTCTGACCGGCCGCCTCAGCCGAGGGGGCTCCGCGGCAGGTCGTCCGGGTACATCGACTCCATCTCCGACCGGGTGGCATCGAGCCGGGCCCGCTGGTCCCCGGTGAGCTCGAACGTCAGCGACCGCACGATCGAGTCGACCGTGGCCGGCCGGGTCGCGCCGGGGATCGGGATCATGACGGGCGTGCTCGCCAGCAGCCAGGCCAGCACCGTCTCCTGCGCGCTGGCTCCCAGCTCGTCACCGACAGCTGCGAACTCGGCGTAGTGCGACCCGACCTCGCGCGCCTGGGTGGACCCGCCGAGCGGTGACCAGGGCAGGAACGCGATCCCGAGGTCGGTGCACCGCTGGAGCACGTCGGCGTCGCCGCGGAATCGTGGCGACCACTCGTTCTGCACCGAGACGACGCCGCCGTCGGCGGGACCTCCGAGCACGTCGAGCGCCACCTCGAGCTCGGCGAGATTCACGTTGGACAGCCCGATCCGGCGCACGAGGCCGGCGTCGAGCAGCTCCCGCAGCACCGCCATCTGGTCGCGGTACGCGAAGGCGGGGTCGTGGCGATGGTGCTGGTACAGCTCGATGACGTCGACCTCGAGCGCCGCGAGGCTCGCCTCGCAGGCGGCGCGCAGTCCCTGCGCACTCGAGTCACGGCCCCACGACTCGCCCGGGCCGCGTGTCAGGCCGCCCTTAGTGGTCACGAGCACCCGACCGAGGTCCGCCGGGCCGGTGTAGGTGCGCAGCGCCTCGGCGACGAGTGCCTCGTTGTGACCGACGGCATCCCACGACGGCGCGTAGATGTTGGCGGTGTCGATGAGGGTGATGCCCAGGTCGAGGGCACGATGCACCGTCTCCAGGGCGCGCTCGCGGTGGTCGGTCATGTCCTCGAACGACAGCGGCATGCAGCCGAGTCCGACAGCCGAGACGTCAAGGTCGCCGATGCGGCGGGTGGGGAGCGTCATACCGGGATCCTATTGACGAGGCGTCGAACCCTAGGTCGCGAGCTCGAGCCACTCCTCCTCGAGCGACACGCGGTCGGACTCCACCTCGCGCAGCTTCTCGTGCAGCTGCGTGACCTTCTCGAAGTCGGTCGAGTGCGCGGCCAGCTCGGTGTGCAGGACATCCTCACGAGCGCGCAGCTTCTCGATCTGCCGCTCCAGCCGCGCGAGCGCCTTCTGCTGGTCACGATCCTGCGCCGACGCCGACCTGGCCGTCTGCGCCACGGGCGCACTCGCGGCGGCGGCGGCTTCCTCGACGACCTGCCGCCGCGCGAGATAGTCCTCGACGCCACCGGTGAGCTGACGGACATGCCCGTCGCCGAGGAGCGCGACGAAGTCGTCGCAGACTCGCTCGAGGAAGTAGCGATCGTGGGAGACGACGATCAGGGTGCCC
Source organism: uncultured bacterium (assembly GCA_963700255.1). Classification (GTDB taxonomy): domain Bacteria; phylum Actinomycetota; class Actinomycetes; order S36-B12; family S36-B12; genus UBA10649. The sequence goes on from CAVOWW010000020.1 coordinate 62,705, forward strand.
GCGAACCCGTCGAGGAGGTCCTCGAGCGCGGTGAGGGTCTCCACGTCGAAGTCGTTCGTCGGCTCGTCGAGGACGAGGACGTTGGGCGCACCCATCAGCAGCCTGGTGAGCTGGAGGCGTCGGCGCTCCCCACCGGACAGGTCGCCGACCGGGGTCCACTGCCCGTCGGCACCGAACCCGAGCCGTTCGCACAGCTGCGATGCCGTCAGCTCCCGTCCCTTGCCGAGGTCGACCCGCTGGGCCACGTGCTCCACGGACTCGAGCACACGCCAGGTGGGATCAAGCTCCTCGAGGTGCTGCGACAGGTAGGCGGGCTTGACCGTCTGGCCAGTGACCACCCTCCCCTGCGTCGGTGGCAGCTCGCCGAGGACCATGCGCATGAGCGACGTCTTGCCCGCGCCGTTCGGGCCCAGCACCCCGATGCGGTCGCCCGGCCCGATGTTCCACGTGAGGTGGTCGAAGAGCACCTTGTCGCCCATCGCCAGCGAGGTGTCCCGCAGCTCGACGACGGACTTGCCCAGCCGCGCGTTGGCGAAGGACAGCAGCTCGACGGAGTCGCGAGGGGGCGGTTCGTTGGTGATCAGCTCGTTCGCGGCATCGACGCGGAACTTCGGCTTGGACGTTCGCGCGGGCGCTCCCCGGCGCAGCCAGGCGAGCTCCTTGCGGATCAGGTTGTTGCGACGTGCCTCAGCCGCCGCGCCCTGCCGGGTGCGCTCTGCCTTCGAGAGCACGTACGCGGAGTAGCCGCCGTCGTACTCCTCGACGTTCCCGTCGACGACCTCCCAGGTCCGGTCGCAGACCTCGTCGAGGAACCAGCGATCGTGGGTGACGACCGCGATGGCGAGGTTCGGCCGACCCTTCAGGTAGGCGGCGAGCCAGGCCACGATCTCGACGTCCAGGTGGTTGGTGGGCTCGTCGAGCAGCAGCAGGTCGAGATCGGCTGCCAGCAGGCGTGCCAGCTCCACCCGCCGGCGCTCGCCGCCCGACAGGTCCCCCAGCCGCCGGTCGAGGAGGGCGTCGTCGAATCCGCCGAGGAGCCCGACGAGCACCTCCCGCACCCGGGCCTCGACCGCCCACTCATGGGTGGCGCGGCTCCCCACGACCGCCTCGAGGATCGTCGCGGCCGGATCGAACGGCGGGTTCTGCCGCAGCATTCCCAGGTGCGCGTCGGAGGTGAGACTCACGCGGCCCGCGTCCACCGGCTCGACACCGGCCATGACCGCCAGCAGCGTGCTCTTGCCGGCGCCGTTCCTGCCCACGACCCCGATCCGCTCGCCCGCGCCGACGCCGGTCGAGACCGCCGCCAGCAGCGGGCGATCGCCGTAGGCCTTGCTCACAGACTCGAGGTTGACGAGATTGCGGACGGGGGGCACAGGATCATTGTCACGGATAGAGTCCGCTCGTGCGCCTGCCCTGGGCTCGACGTGACGCGTTCGAGCCGCCGACCCCATCGGCTCCGGCGACGCCGGTCGTACCCAGCCTGGGAAACGGCCTCACGGTCCCTATCCGGCCCGAGGACTACCCGGCCCTGCTCGAGTCCCTTCGCGGCGAAGCCCTCCCGCCCGCGAGCCCGGAGTTCTATGTGGACTGGGACGGGATCCGAACCCGCATCGCCATGCTGCCGTGGGCGCCCTCAGAGCTCGCGGGGCGCGTCAACAGCACCTTGCCCATCCCCGACGATGGCTACCGCAGTGAGGACGTCGAGTACGCGTCCCTCGCGGCGGCCCTCAACTCGGCCCGCGACACCTTCCGGATCGTCGAGATCGGTGCCGGCTGGGCGCCGTGGGCCGTGGCGGGAGTCGTTCAGGCCCGACGGCGCGGTCTGGCCGCCTTCGCGATCGCGGTCGAGGCGGACGAGACCCGCAGTTCGTGGGCCATGCAGCACGCACTGGATAACGACGTGAACGCCGAGCTGATCGAGGGGTCGCCCGAGGAGATCGCGATGCGCCTTGCCGAGCCGGCGGGCGACATCGAGCTTCGCGTGGTGCGTGGGGCGGGCTGGCATACGAACACGACGCTCCAGTTTCCCGTCCTCGACGATGGCGACATGGGGGGAGCCGTCTGGACCCTGCACGGCACCGACGTGGACTACCGCGGCGCCCACCTGCCGCACTATGAGGTGCCCGCCGTGTCGGTGGGGTCGCTCCTCGACGCACCGGTGCTCACGGATCTCCTGCACATCGACGTGCAGGGCGTTGAGTTCGACCTGGTCCAGCCGTCAAGCGACGCGATCCAGGGACGAGTCCGGCTGATGGCGGTGGGCACGACGGACCGGCTCACCGAGGGGCAGCTGCAGACGCACCTGCTGTCACGCGGCTGGGGGCTCGCGATCGACATCCCGTGCACGGCAGTGTTCACCATGACCCATCCGACCCTTGCCGGCTTCACGATCCAGGACGGCCTGCAGCTCTGGGAGAACCCGTTCCTCCGCGAGGACTTCCCCGGGAGCAGCCGCTAGACGGTCTGGACCGCCTCGGTCCCGAGGGTCGATGCGCCGTCGATGCGCCAGCCGTCCGGCTCGAGCACGAAGCGGTAGCCCAGCTGGGCCGTCACGCCGTTCCGTCCCGTGACGGCGACCACCGCGACCGCCCGACCCGGCCCCTGCTCACGGCACTCGACGATCCGGTGGCTGGCGGCAGCGGCCACCTCGGGATACCCCGAGAGGATGATCGCCCGGAAGCCCGCCAGGTCGGTGGACGCCCGGAACGACTCGGATGCGAGCCTGAAGGCGGCTCGGTAGTCACCCGCGGCGAACGCGGCCAGTTGCGCTGCCACAATCCCGTCGATGCCCTCAGCGACGTCGGCGCCGCACTCGGGGACCTCGGGCTCGGTGGTCGGTGGGGGTGGCGGAGCACTCGGAGCGGGTGTGCTCGCCGGGACGGAACTCGAGCCGACCGGATCCGGGGTCGCTTCGGGCGCGGCCGAGCAGCCCGTGAGGACCAGCGCCCCGGCCAAGGCTCCCGCTGCTGCCGCCCGTCGCATGCGGTCACGATGCCAGCACTCACCGTCCGGCGCGACCTGAGCACGACACTCCCATCGCCTAACACGCGCTTGGGGCCATTGCGTAGGACAATCGCCACCAGGCGGGGGCTCAGGCAAGCGGTGCGAGGGGAACATGGAGACGACTGGAACCATGGAGGCTACGGGCACCTGCCCACGCGGCCATGCGGTCGCGCCGGACGCCGTGCTCTGCACGGTGTGCTGGGTGCGCCTCGACGGGGAGGACCCCCAGAACAAGCGGGCCCGGATCCTGAACCTCGTCTCGCGGCCGGTGGGTGTCGCCGTGGCCGGTGGCGTGGTGCTCGCAGCCGGCGTCGGTGCCGCCCTCCTCCTCGCCAACCCGAGCGCACCTCCCGCGGTTGTCGCAGGCGACGCGTCCATCGTCGTCGCCTCCCCCACGGCGATCCCCTCCCCCACGGCGATCCCCTCCCCCGCCGCCAGCGCCTCAGCGGCAGACCAGCCCCTCGTGACGTCCGTCCCGCTCGCCGCGACCGTCGCCAGTCCGGTCGTTACCGGCCCGGGCGGCGAGTGCCTCCTGGACGTGCTCGACCAGCAGGCCACGTGTCGCGCCGAGGGCGACCTCGTGCGGTTCGAGGTGTGCGTACCGGCCGACACGGCGGCCATCGGGCTCCGCACCCGCGGGACCAAGGAAGACCCGTGGACGGATGTCTCCTCCGACGTCGTGCTCATCCCGGGCAGCGGCTGTGCGGCCGACGGCCAGCGTGCCGACGTCGCCCTGGCCGCCGCAGGCTTCGACGTCGCCCAGTCCAAGTGGCGCCTCGTCGGGCGTGACGGCAGCGGCGACAAACTGTGGAAGTCCAGGCTGCGTCCTGCGGGCTAGGGCTCCCGGACGACCTTCACGTTGAACATGCCCGTGCCGAGCGACTGCATCACCCGCAGCCACAGCGGCAGGAACATCTCCGTCCCTCGGCTCGAGGTGATGTCCCCGAGGTCCATGACGTCCGTGTGACCCATGCTGCGCAGCAGGTCCGCGACCACTGCCTTCGCCGCAGGGTCGTTGCCGCCGACGAAGACGGTGTGGTCCCCGGCTAGCTGACCCGGCCTGACCATGAGCTCGGCCGTCAGCGTGTTCAGCGTCTTCACGACACGGGCATCGGGGAACGCCGCCTGGATCTGCTCTCCCAATGAGTCCGTGTCCTTGACGAACAACGTCGGCGGGAAACCCTTCGAGAAGTCCAGCGGGTTCGAGATATCCACCAGGACCGTTCCGGCGAGGGCATCAGCCCCGACCTCGCTGAGCGCGCCGAGAGACACGTGGCCGGATGTCGCGTTGATCACGATCTCGGCCCCCGCGGCGGCATCTGCGAAGCGCGCCACCTGAACGTCGGGATGCGCCGCCGCCCATGCACCGAAGGCGCTTCCCTCCGTCGGGTCCAGTCGGGATAGCGATGCGGCCACGTCCCGCGTGCCGACCGTGACGTCGTGCCCGAGCTCGTCCAGTCGCCCGGCGATGGCCTGGCCGACCATGCCCGTCCCCACCACCGTGATCCTCATGGCGACTCCACCCATCCTCGTGTCCGCCCATCACACCGGTCCGCGCGCTCGCGGTCAATGGCCGTGCGGCGCGTTCAGCCCGACGGGACGGGCCGCTCGCGCCCGACGAGACGGGCATGCGCGTCGTTCAGCCCGAGAGCGAGGGCGCGATCCCGGGCCTCGCCGGCCTCGTCCGCCCGATCGAGTCGAGTGAGGAGCTCGGCCCTGGATGCATGCCACCACGGGTAGTCGTCGAGACCGGAGATGGCATCGACGGCCACCAGCCCCGCGTCAGGACCATCTCTCTCGGCGATCGCCGCCGCACGACCGAGGCGGGCCGCGGGTGCGGCGTTCACGGTGAGCAGCACGTCGTACCAGGAGATCACGGCGTTCCAGTCGGTGTCGCCGTAGGTCGGGGCCAGCGCATGGCAGGCAGCGATCGCAGCCTGCACGACGTAGGGGTCGGGATCGTCGGGGGTCCGTCGAAGTGCCTCCCCCACGAGCTCGACCCCCTCACGGATCATCCCCTCGTCCCACAGCCCCCGGTCCTGCTCCGACAGCAGCAGGACCGAGCCGTCGCGTGCGACGCGGGCGTTCCGTCGCGAGTCCTGCAGCAGCATGAGCGCGAGCAGGCCGGACACCGAGGCCTCGTCGGGCATCAGCGAGTGGAGCAGTCGCCCGAGCCGGACCGACTCGTCGATGAGCGGACCGCGGACCGCGGTCTCCCCCGAGCCGGCCGCATACCCCTCGTTGAACATCAGGTACACGGTCGACAGGACGCCGGCGAGGCGTGCGGGCAGCTCCTCGTCCGAGGGCACCCGGTAGGGGATGCGCGCCTGCCGGATCTTCTGCTTGGCGCGGGTCAGCCGTTTCGCCATGGTCGCCTCGGGCACCATGAGTGCCCGTGCCACCTCGGCCGTCGTCAGGCCGCCGAGCGTCCGCAGGCTCAGGGCCACCTGGGCATCCATGGCGAGGCTGGGGTGGCAGCAGGTGAACACAAGGCGCAGCAGGTCGTCGCGCACGACGGAGGCCACTGGCTCGGGAGCATCGTCGTCGAGAAGGGACACCGCGGCCACCTCCTTGGACTGTCGTGAGGCGTCGCGGCGGATGCGATCGACCGCGCAGCGACGCGCGACCACGGTGAGCCATGCCCGCGGCTGATCGGGAACACCGTCGCGCGGCCAGGTCGACAGCGCCCGAAGGGCCGCGTCCTGAAGCGCGTCCTGGGCGAGGTCGACGTCGCCGGTGACGCGAATGAGGGTGGCGAGGATGCGCGGGTACTCCTCACGGACCGCACGCTCGGCCGCGTCATCCGGCGACGTCGGGCTGCTCACTGCGTCACATGATCGGCAGCACGGGACGCACCTCGACGGCACCGTTCCAGGCCGCCGGGATCTTCGCCGCGGTGGCGATGGCGTGGTCGAGGTCGTCGCACTCGAGGACGAAGAACCCGGTGAGGGCCTCCTTGGTCTCGGCGTACGGCCCGTCCGAGGTGAGGACGTCACCGCCCTTGCCACCGCTGACGCGCACGGTCGTGGCCGTCGCCGTCGGGTAGAGAGCGGCGCCGCCACGGATGATGGCGGAGGCAGCAGCGCTGAACGCGCCGTACTCGCCCAGCTCGTCGGCGTGCTCCGGCTGCGACCAGTCGGCATCGTGGGTGTAGATGATTGCGACGTACTGGGGCATTGCGACCTCCTCGGGCACCGGCGCCGATCGCCGGCTTCACACATAGGACGAACGAGGAGGACCAGGAAGGACACCTCGGTCCTCACGATTTCACGGCCCGGCGAGTGCGTCCAGAGTCACTGCGCTCGAAGCACCACGGCCAGTACCCGGAACGAGCGAAGTCCCGAGCGGCCGACAGGCAGGTCTCGGGACTTCACAGAGTGCGCCCGGCACTGCCGTGACCGGAGACATATTTATCGGATGTCTCGGGACATGCTTATCGCGGCGGGTCGAGCCTGCGGGGCATGTCGAAGCAGCGGGTCATCGTGGAAGCGGTCCTGGCGGGCAAGTCCCAGCGGGAGGTGGCCCGGCTCTACGGGGTCTCCCAGCCCCGGGTCAGCCAGTTGGTTGCCGCGTGGCGGGTCGGCGGCTGGGCAGCGATCGAGCCGAGATCGCGGCGCCCGAGGTCGAACTCCCGAGCCACCCGTGACGAGGTCGTGCGGGAGATCTGCGCGCTGCGGCAGCAGCTCGTCGCGGACGGCTGCGACGCCGGCCCCCACTCGATCGCCGCGCTGCTGGCCCGCAACGGTCACACTCCTCCGGCACCGTCGACGATCTGGTCGATCCTGACCAAGGCCGGCCTGGTCATCCCCGAGCCGCGCAAGCGGCCCAAGCATGCCTACCTGCGGTTCGCCGCGGACCTGCCGAACGAGTGCTGGCAGGCCGACTTCACCCACTGGACCCTGGCCGACGGCACCGATGCGGAGATCCTGCTCTGGCTGGACGACCATTCCCGGTTCCTGGTCTCCGCCACCGCCCACCAACCGGGTCACCGGTCGCATTGTCGTGGCGACGTTCCGCGCCGCCTGCACCTCCACGGCACCCCGCAATCCACGTTGACCGACAACGGTTTGGTGTTCACCACCCGCTTCCGCGGCGGCCCCGACGCGCTTCGAGGTCGAACTGCTCGCCCTGGGCGTCGCGCAGAAGAACGGCCGCCCCAACCACCCGTAGACCCAGGGCAAGGTCGAGCGCCTCAACCAGACCCTCAAGCGCTGGCTGAGCGCCCGTCCCCCCGCGGCCGCACTGGCCGGGCTCCAGGCCCAGCTCGACGACTTCACCGGCTACTACAACACCCGCCGGCCCCACCGCTCCCTGAACCGGCGCACCCCCGCCGAGGCCTACGCCGCCCGCACCAAGGCCACCCCCGACCACAACCGCGACAGGCACTTCCGCATCCGAGACGACAAGATCCACGCCAACGGCCAGGTCACCCTGCGCCGCGGCGGACGCCTGCACCACATCGGCCTGGGCACCGAGCACGCCGGCACCCCCATCCGCATGCTCGTCCACGACCTCGACGTCATCGTCATCGACCGCGACACCGGCGAGATCCTCCGCGAACTCGTCCTCAACCCCGACAAGGACCACCAACCCCGAGGCCTGCCCCCCGGACCCAAGAAGGGCTCACCCCGCCAAGGCGGCATGCACAAGGGCTACCGCTACAACCCCGAAAAATAAGGAAGTCTCGAGACATCCAATAAGGATGTCTCGAGACTTCACAAGAGTGCGCCCGGCACGATTCGAACGTGCAACCTCTTGATCCGTAGTCAAGTGCTCTATCCGTTGAGCTACGGGCGCATGGCCGTTTCGGGCCGAGCGGAAGTGTATCGGTAGCTCCCAGCCGCCGAGAAATCCCCCTTGACGTAGCCTCGAGACCCGAGCCGAGGAGCCGCCATGCCGACCCGTCGAGACTTCCTCAGGACCGTCTGCGGAGCTGCCGCGCTCGCACTCGGACCGGTCCTGCTGGCCGACGACGCGATGGCCGCGGACGGCATCCGGCGGAAGGCGAACGGCCAGGTCGTCGTGACCGTGGCCAAGGTGCCGGGCCTGGCCCGGGTCGGCGGCACGGTCGCCCTCGGCTCCGTCAAGGGCATCCCCGTGGCCGTGGTCCGCACGGGCCGACGCACCTACCGCGCGCTCGACCTGAGGTGCGCCCACGAGGGCGAGACGGTCGGCAAGTCGGGAGGCGCATGGCTCTGCCCCAGGCACGGGTCGAGATACAGCGTGGACGGCACCGTCACCGGCGGCCCCGCCGAACGGTCCCTGAGCTCCGTGCGGAGCTCGTTCGTGGACGGGAAGCTGACCGTCGGCTGACGCGGAGACCGATCAGACTCCCCAGGGCACCCAGAACGCCGATGGGGCCCGCCGTCGGCGGACCCCATCGATGGTGGCGGAGGCGGAGGGATTTGAACCCTCGATGGGCTTGAAGGCCCAAACCGCATTAGCAGTGCGGCGCCATAGACCGGACTAGGCGACGCCTCCCCGCTCCGGGTCTCCCCGGCAGCCACAGAAGAATACCTGCTCGCCACACGGCAGAATGCAGCGCATGACGACTCTGGCGATCGACTGCGGGGGCGGCGGCATCAAGGGCACCGTCCTCGACGAGGCCGGCACGATGCGGGCCCATCCCATCCGCGTGCCCACTCCGTACCCGCTGCCGACGAGCCTGTTCGTCAAGACCCTCGTCGATCTCGCCGGACAGCTGCCGAAGGCGGACCGGGCGACGATCGGCCTGCCAGGCATGATCCGCCACGGCGTCGTCGTCACCACGCCGCACTACGTCACCAGGTCGGGCCCGCGCACCAGGGTCCTTCCCGAGCTGGTCGAGCAGTGGGAGGGCTTCGACGTCCAGACCGCGATGGCCGAGGCGCTCGGCATGCCGACCCGGGTCCTGAACGACGCCGAGGTCCACGGCGCCGGCGTCATCGCGGGCGCGGGCCTCGAGCTCGTCATGACCCTCGGCACGGGCCTCGGCTTCGCCCTCTTCGACGGCAGCCGCCTCGCGCCGCACATGGAGATGTCGCAGGCGCCGGTGCGCTGGGGACTGTCATACGACACCTACATCGGCGAGCACGAGCGCCGCCGCCTCGGCGACGCGCTCTGGTCACGACGCGTCGGCCGCATGGTCGAGGGACTGCGTCCGGTGTTCATGTGGGACCGGCTCTACATCGGCGGCGGCAACTCCCGGCACATCACTCCGACGGTCCTGGCCAAGATGGGCGACGACGTCGTCATCGTGCCGAACTCCGCCGCGATGATCGGCGGGGCCCGCGTGTGGCACCTGCTCATCGACTGATCCGCCGATGGGGGGCATCTGCCGGCGTGGGGCGCCGGACCGAGGTCATCGGCGTGGCCATGTACCTGGTCGCCGCCTTCCTGTTCGCCCTCAACGGGGTCATCGCCAAGGCGGCGCTGAACGCCGGGTTCGACCCCGTGCACCTGACCCAGCTGCGCAACGCGGGCGCGATGATCGTGCTCGTCGTCTACATCGCCCTGCGCCATCCCGATCGCTTCCGCGTGACGCGACGCGAGCTGCCGTTCCTCATCGCCTACGGGGTGATCGCCTTCACCCTCGTGCAGTACCTGTACTTCCTGACGATCTCGAAGCTGACCGTCGGCATCGGCACCCTGCTGGTGTTCCTCGCGCCCGTGCTCGTCGCCCTGTGGTTCCGGTTCGGCCGGAGCACGCCGTCAGCAACCGCATCTGGGTGGCCATCGCACTCACGGTCGTCGGCCTGGCCATGGTGGCGCAGGTCTGGCAGGGCATGACGCTGAACACGGTCGGGCGTCGTCGCCGGCCTCCTCTGCGCGGTCGCGCTCGCCGTGTACTGGCTGCTCGGCGAGTCAGGGCAGGAGCATCGCGATGCCGTGTCGCTGACGATGTGGGGCTTCGTGTTCGCGTCCATCGCCTGGGCGGTCATCGCGCCATGGTGGACCTTCCCCTGGTCGTCGCTGACGGTGCCCACGGAGCCGCTCCTGCCCGGGACACCGTCGTTCCCGGTATGGGCGCTCATGGCGTGGGGCGTGCTGCTCGGCACCGTGGTGCCGTTCCTGCTCGTCCTCGGCTCCCTGCGTCGCATCGGCGCCCAGCGAGCCGGGATCGTCGGCACGACGGAGCCCCTGTGGGCGGCTGTGATCGGACTGGTGCTGCTTGGCGAGACCTTCACCGGTGTCCAGGCCATCGGCGGGCTGATCGTGCTGGCCGGGGTGATCATGGCCGAGACGTCACGTACTTCCGGTGTCGCCGTCACCCCGGGGGAATTTCCCCAGATCCGCGAGTGACCAGCGTGCAGGGCACGACGTGCGTGGTGGCCTGCCGCTCGGCGTCCTCCATCCGGCGGAAGAGCAGCTCGCCGGCGAGGTGACCGATGGCGCGGGCATCCTGGGCGACGACGGTGATCGCGGGATCCAGCAGGTCGGCCAGCTGGAAGTCGTCGAAGCCGACGAGTGCCACCCGGTGCTGGAGCCCGAGCTCGCGCAGCGCCCGCACGGTGCCCATGGTGATGAGGTTCTGGCCGCTGAAGATGGCTGTCGGCGCCTGCGCCTGCCCGAGCACGCCGAGGGCGACCTCCCGCGCCTGGTCGCTGTCCTGGGCGCCGTGGTGCACCCACTCCGGCCGGACCGGAGCGCCCACCTTGGCCATGGCGTCGAGGAAGCCCGAGTAGCGGGCCTGCTCGGTCGAGAGGGTGGACTGGCCGCCGATGAACGCGATCCGCGTGTGCCCCTGGGCGATGAGGTGCGCCACGCCTGACGCGGCCGCCTCCCGGTTGTCGGTCACCACCGCGTCGATGTCGACGCCGCGGGGCTGGCGGTCGATGCAGACCATGGGCCAGCCGCTCCGGAGCTCGTTGGTCAGGTAGCCCTGCTCGTTGGCCGTCGGCGCCAGGATGAGGCCATCCACCCGGCGGGATGCGAAGGCCGAGACCAGGTCGCGCTCGAGGGCGGGATCGCGATCGAGGCTCGCGGCGATGACGGCGACGCCGCGCTCGCGCGCGACCTCCTCGACACCGCGATGGATCGAGGCGAAGAACTCGTTGGCCACGTCCTCGACGAGCAGGCCGATCGTGCCCGTGCGCTGGTCCGAGCGCCGCAGGTTCGAGGCGGTGAGGTTCGGCCGGTAGTCCAGCTGCTCGGCCGCCCTCGAGACCCGCGCCGACAGCTCCTCGCTGACCCCCGCCTCGCGGTTCACCACCCGCGAGACGGTCTTCAGGCTCACGCCGGCCAGGGCCGCCACATCCTTCATGGTGGCCCTCGAACGCACGCCGCCGGCGCCCTCGATCGGGCTAGATAACGTTGTCATTACGAAGCGGGAGTATTACAGCAATTGCTCTTGACGGATAGTCCTCGTACCCACTAGAAATCGAGACAACGTTGTCAGGGCGGTCGGCGTTGGCCGCCGCCCTGATGACGGCGAGGTTCGTCCGTGGTGCCTGTTCCGCCCACCGGAACGGTCGGTGACCGTAACGGTTCGGTATCAAGGTCAGGTCTCGGCTCACCGAGGCAGGGCGTCGGGAATAGACATGGCAGGCGACCCTCGGGTCACACCCACCCACCCTTCGAAGGGACACCACATGATCAACCGCTTGACACGCGGACGGGCCTTCACTGCGATCGCAGTGGCCGGCCTCGCTTCCGTGACCCTTGCGGCGTGTAGCTCCGGCTCCTCGTCGACGGAGTCGTCGGCTGCTGCGTCGGAGGCCCCCGCGGCGTCCGAGGCTCCCGCCTCCGAGGCTCCCGCGTCCGAGGCTCCGGCCGAGGGCGGCGCTGTTGCCGTCTCGCTCATCACCAAGGACTCGACCAACCCGTTCTTCGTCGCGATGCAGGAGGGCGCCAAGGAGGCGGCCGCTGCCTCCGGTGTCGACCTGACGGTCGGCTCGGGCAAGGAAGAGGGCGACGACGCCGGGCAGATCGAGCTGATCGAGAACGCGATCGCTCAGGGCCAGGCAGGCATCCTCATCACGCCGATGTCGGTGAACGTCAACGACGCCATCAGCAAGGCTCGTGAGGCCGGCCTCTACGTGATCGCACTCGACACCCCGACGGATCCGCCGGAGATCGTCGACATCACCTTCGCGACCGACAACTGCCTCGCGGGCGAGGCCATCGGCCAGTGGGCCGCTGGCAAGCTCAACGGCGAGAAGGCCATCATCGCGGAGCTGGTCATCTTCAACGACCGCGTCGTGTCCGTCGACTACTGCCGTGCGAACGGCTTCCTCAAGGGCATGGGCATCGAGGTGCCGACGCTTGAGGACATGACGAGCCCCGCTCCGACCGGCCAGTACACCACCGGTGCGGGCGGCGACTACGAGATCGTCTGCCTCGAGGCCACTGGCGCCAATGAGGCCGGCGGCAAGACGGGCATGGAGAACTGCCTCGCCAAGAACCCCGACATCAACGTCGTCTACACGATCAACGAGCCCACCGCATTCGGTGCCGTCCCGGCACTCGAGGCAGCGGGCAAGACCATCGGTGAGGACGTGTTCGTGGTGTCCGTCGACGGCGGCCTCGCCGGCGTCGAGGGTGTCAAGGCCGGCCAGATCCAGGCCACCTCGCAGCAGTACCCCCTGAAGATGGCGGCTCTCGGCGTCGAGGCCATCAAGACCATCGCTGACGGTGGTGCGGCACCGGAGAACACCTCGGCCAACGGCCAGTTCTTCGACACCGGCGTGACCCTGTGCACCGAGGATCCGCAGGAGACGGTCACGGCCGCTCCGCAGGAGTCCGCGCAGTACTGCATCGACAACGCCTGGGGCTAGTCCCCAGCGTTGAGCTGGCAATGACGCGGGGCGGCAATCACCTGATTGCCGCCCCGCGTCACGCCTGAAGGTCTAGCGT
>CAVOWW010000021.1:0-120000 GCA_963700255.1 uncultured bacterium
CAGCCGCGAGGGGCGCGATGCGACTCCATGCCGCCTCGATCGGGGTGGACCGCGACCATTCCGACACGCGCCAGCCCTGGGCGCGCAGGTAGTCGGCCGGCCCGGGCTCCAGCAGCAGGCACCCCGCGAAGCCCGCCACCGGGCGGGCGAGTGCGCGGGCCGCGTCATCGGTCACCCGGCCGAGCACGGCGATCACCGCCGTGGCTGCGTCGGTGTCGAGGCCGAGGGTGGCCGCCATGGGGGCATCGGACATGCGCACGTCGGCGAACGCCTGGAGCACGAGGTCGAGGTCGTTGTCCGTGGACATCCGGGCGTCGACCAGCACCTGGCCGGTGGACGTGAGCGCGGTCAGCTGCCAGCCCTGTCGCAGGTAGTGCACGGCCACGCTCGCCGCCGCCGAGACCGCCCACTCGAACGTCGATGCCGATGCTGTGCCGTGGTGCGCGCGCTCGCGGTCGTCGAGCACGATGGTGACCGAGCTGTGCCAGGCCTGCTCCTCGCGCCGGACCATGAGCTCGCCCTGGCGCGCGGTCGCACGCCAGTGGATCCGGCGCATGTCGTCGCCGGCGCGGTGCTCGCGGGGCAGCAGGTCGTCGTCGCCGCGAGCAGCGAGGGAGCGCAGCATCGTCTCGCCCCGTCCGCCGGGAGTCATGCTCGCGCCGGCGGAGCCGAGCCCGACGATCCTCGGCGTGACCACGACCGGGTTCGTCGCGGTGAAGGACCGGGACAGCCGCGCCGTGCCGAACGGGTCCGTCACGTGCACCGTCAGCGGCCCGATGCGGGTGCGGCCGCGCTCCCAGCCCGTGAGCCGGTAGCGCTCCGACCGCTGCGCACGGGGCGGGATGCGGTCGAGCACGAGCCGGGGGGCGTCGCCCAGTGCGGAGGGCACGGCGTCCTCGAGGAGCAGGGCCCCGCTGGTCAGCCGTGAGCCGTTCTCCACCGTCAGCACGACCTCGGCGTCAGTGCCGTAGGGGATCCGCGTCGGGGTCACGGTCCTGGCGCTGCCGAGCACGAAGCGCGAGCGCCGGACGGCGAGAACGCCGAGAAGGGGGACGAGGATGAGGAGGAGGGCCACCGCGATCATGGCGGGCTGCTCGATGCTCCATCCGACGCCGCCGACGATCACCCCGATGGCGAGGAGCGCGCGCCCGCGTCCAGTGAGGCTGCGCATAGCCCGCTAGGTGACCGCGACGCGGGCGACGACGTCGTCGACCACGGCGGTGGCGGAACGGCGATCGAGGTGGGCCTCGGTCGACAGGAGGACGCGGTGGGCGAGCACGGAGTTCGCGAGGGCCTGCACGTCGTCGGGGAGCACGTGGTTGCGGCCCTTCATGAGCGCGAGCGCCTTGGACGCCTGGAGCAGGTGGACGCTGGAGCGCGGAGAGGCGCCGAGACGGAGCAGTGGCTCCCGGCGGGTCGCGGAGACGATGTCGACGACGTAGCGCTTGATGGCGTCGGACGCATGCAGGGAGCGGGTCACCTGCCGAAGGTGACGGAGCATCGCGGCGTCGGTGACGGGGGTGACCTCGGTGAGCGGGTCCCGCGACTCATGGGAGTCGAGCATGGCGATCTCGGCGCCGCGATCGGGGTAGCCGAGACTGATCTGCATGAGGAAGCGGTCGCGCTGGGCCTCCGGCAGCGCGTAGGTGCCCTCCATCTCCACGGGGTTCTGCGTGGCGATGACCATGAACGGCTGCGGCAGGGGATAGGTGCGGCCGTCGACCGTGACCTGCTGCTCCTCCATCGCCTCGAGGAGGGCGGACTGCGTCTTCGGTGAGGCTCGGTTGATCTCGTCGCCGAGCACGATGTTGGCGAACACGGCGCCGGGCCGGAACTCGAACGTGCTGGTGCGCTGGTCGAACACGCTCACGCCGGTGACGTCGCCCGGCAGCAGGTCCGGAGTGAACTGGATGCGGCGCATGGAGCAGTCGATGCTGCGGGCGAGCGCCTTGGCCAGCATCGTCTTGCCGACGCCCGGGACGTCCTCGATGAGCAGGTGCCCCTCCGCCAGGAGGGCGACAAGGGACAGCCGGATGGCGTCGGGCTTGCCCGAGATGACCCGTTCCACGCTGCGCGCGACGTCCTCGACGACGGTGCGCGCCTCCGCCAGTCGGGCGTCGTCGCTGCCCCCGGCGTCCAGGGTCCCTGTGCTCTGGGCGGTGGTCACGCCCCATTGTCACCCCAATCCCCGATCCCGTCACCTGAAGGGGCAGGATGCGGCCATGAGCGACGCGACGACCCCCACCGTGATCCCTGCCCAGCTCGGCCGCTTCTTCGAGGACTTCGAGGTCGGCACGGTGTACCAGCACCCCTTCGGACGGACCATCTCCGAGGCCGACTCCACGTGGTTCACGCTGCTGACCTGCAACACCAACCAGAACCACTTCAACGCGCACCTGGCCCAGTCGAACCCGATCACCGGCGGGCGCATCATCGTGAACTCCGGGTTCACGGTCGCGCTGGTCCTGGGCCTGTCGGTCATCGACATGAGCCAGAACGCCGTGGCCAACCTCGGCTGGACCGACATCAAGCTGACCCATCCGGTGTACATCGGCGACACCCTGTACGCCGAGAGCATCTGCCTCGACAAGCGTGAGAGCTCGTCGCGGCCGGAGATGGGCATCATCCGGATGAAGACCCGCGGCCTGAACCAGGACGGCGACGAGATCGTGTCGTGGTTCCGCTCGGTCATGGTGCCGAAGCGCACCAGCGGCATCGGCCAGGACTACTTCCCCGAGGCGAAGACCGGGCCGCTCGCGCTCGAAGGCTGACCGCGTCCGCGGCAGGTGAGCCATGATGTGCCCATGACGACGGACGGCGAGCTGCGCAATGGCGAGGTCATCCTCGTCACGCGTCCCGCGAAGCAGGGTCCGCCCAACCCGATCGACACGCTTCGCGAGGTGCTCTCGAACAGCGTGGGCATGGCCACCTACACGACGACCACGATGCTGTCCCTCATCGAGCAGACCGTCACGTATGCCGTGACGAGCTCGGTCAATGCCGCGCTCGACCGACTCGTGCCGGCGATCGCCGACGCGGTCATCGAGCGGATCGACCTGACGGACGTGGTCATCGAGCAGGTCGACCTCAACCGGATCGTCAACTCGGCACTCGACAGCCTCGACCTCACCCAGCTCGTCATCGACCGGGTGGACATCGACGCCATCGTCGCCGAGGCGGACATCGACTCGGTCATCGACCGGGTGCCGATCATCCCGCTGGCCAACTACGTCATCGACGAGATCGACCTTCCGCAGATCATCCGCGACTCGACGAGCGGCATCGCCGGCGACGCGATGAACACGGTGCGCCGGCAGGGGATCGGAGCCGACCGGCTCGTGTCCAGGATGGCCGACAAGGTCGTCTTCCGCCGGCGTGAGCGCCGGCTGGACGCCCCCGGCGAGGCGGAGTCCATTGCGCTCATCAAGGCGGAGCAGGCGGCCGCGGCGGCCGCGGAGGCCACCGTCACGGCCGCCGAGGCCGATGTCGCATCGGATGCCGCGACCGACCGGGAGCCGGCCTCGTGACCTCCTTCCGCGAGTACCGCGAGGCCATGGCGACGGGGGTGACGCCCAACCTCCAGATACCGGCGGTCCCCAGCGACGTCGTCGACTACCAGGGCACGCGTGCGGGTTTCGTCAGCAGGGCTCTCGCGGCCGGGATCGACGTCCTGCTCGTGTTCCTGGTGGTGCTGGGAACCATCGCCGTGATCTGGGCGCTCTCCTTCATCTTCTCGCCGAACGCCCCGGCCTCGTCCGGCAAGCTCGCTCCTGACCGGATCCCCGGGGCCGCCGCGATGGTGCTGTACGGCTACTGGCTCAACTGGGCCTACTGGACGATCGGCTGGGCGACCTCGGGCCGCACCGTCGGGAACCTGGTGATGGGCCTGCGCGTCGTCAACCGTGAAGGACGGCACCCGCGCTGGATCGGCGCGGCCGCGAGGGCGGCGTTCTGCACCGTGTTCCCGTTCGGACTGCTGTGGGTCATCCCCAGCGGAGCGAACCGCTCGGTTCAGGACGTCGTCCTGCGGACGAGCGTGATCTACGACTGGGTGATCAGCATTCCCGGCTTCCGCAAGGCAGCGCCTGTGGTGCAGGGTGCGCCAGAGGTACCGTGACCGGAACGACAACAGGAGGAACGATGCGCACGACGAAGACGATCGCTGCTTCCCTCGTGGCGGCAGCCGCGCTCACCACGCTGGTCGCCTGCTCGTCCGATCCGGCCGAGACGGCAACCTCGGCGATCGCCGCGGCCTCCGAGGCTGCGGACGCGGCCGAGGCCGCCGACGCCG
This sequence comes from uncultured bacterium, assembly GCA_963700255.1. Taxonomy (GTDB): domain Bacteria; phylum Actinomycetota; class Actinomycetes; order S36-B12; family S36-B12; genus UBA10649. Next base: position 4,292 of record CAVOWW010000021.1, read on the forward strand.
CCGCCGCTGGTGGCGGCACGCCCGAGATGCAGGCCCTGTGCGCCCAGATGGTGGCCGAGGGACTCAGCCCGGACGCGGCCACGGCCCTGGCGACGGAGAACGGCTACGTGACGCGCGTGGGCACGCTCGAAGGCGAGCCCCAGGCGGTCACGATGGACCTGCGCGAGGACCGCTTCACCTTCGAGGTGACCGGCGGCGTGGTCGTCGCCTGCACCTACGGCTGATCGGGATGACCCTGCGCGCTCCGCTCGCTGCCGCCTGTGCGGTGGCCGCGCTCGTCGGCGGGATCCTCGTCACCGGCGCGGTACCCGCCGTCGCGGCTGATGGCGCATTCGACATCGACACGAGGGTGGCGTCGTGGGACATCGCCGCCGCGCGGCTCGGTACCGCCGGGTCGCTCTGGGAGCCGCAGGAGACCGCGGAGCTGTCGCGCACGCGCCGGGTGGCGGTGCTCGCCGACAACCTCGCGTTCGCGAACGGCGCGGCCACGGCAGGTGACACGTTCGCCGGCACGCGTTACGGCACGGCGAAGCGCAACTTCTGGATCGAGGAGAAGTGGGCCGACACGGGGTGGGCAGCCGAGCCCGTCACCAGCACGAGCACCGCGAAGGTCCGCAACGTGCGCATCCGGCTCGGTAACCCGGGCATGCGGACCACGGTCACCGCACGGGTGTACGCCGACTGCTTCGTGCAGCCCACCGACAGCGACCCGAAGCGGATCCCAGCCGGATTCCGGTGCACGCGCGGCGACGTGCTGCGCAGCGGAGGAACCCTCGTCATGACCGCGCGGCCCGCCTCGCAGATGACGGCGCCCGGCACCACGTCGATCGTGATCCGCTCCACCGGGCTCACCTTCGCCGAGCTCGTGGGCGTGGCGCGAAGTCTGGAGCAGGTCGCCGGCAGCACCGGTGACGGGGCCGGCTCCGCCCAGATGGTCGGGATGTGCCGGCAGATGGTCGACCAGCGCATGACCTTCGAGCAGGCGAGCGCCTTCGCCCAGTCGAACGGCTACACCGCGAGGGTCGGGAGCATCGACGGCGAGCCACTGGCGGTCACGGCCGACTTCCGACCGGATCGCTTCACCGTGTCGACGGTGTCGGGGGCGGTCACGTCCTGCACGTTCGGCTAGGGGGTCGGTCCCGGCGTCGCGTGCCAGCCGTCAGGAGACGATGTCCTTGCGGTCGAAGCGGAGCACCGCGGCGGCCATGAGGACCGCGAACACGACGACGCTGTAGGCGACCCCGATCGCCATCGTCTCCCACGCGATCTCGGTGCCGAGGGCGTCCACCCACGCGTTCGCGTACTCGCCCGGCAGCAGGCGTCGGATGGATCCCAGCGCCTCGATCGCGTCGAGGATGTTCACGACGATGACGATCACCACGGCCGCGCCCACGGCGCCCAGGGGGACGTCCGTCAGGACGCTCATCAGGAAGGCGATGCCCGCGGGCAGGAGGAGCGTCACGCCGATGTAGGCGGCCACGATCGCCAGTCGGGTCGTGGACTCCCCGACGGTGAACGTGCCGCCGATCGGGCTGGTGAGCGGTGCGACGCCGAAGGCGAGCGCGCCGATCACGAACGACGCGAGCACGAGGACCACGAGGGTCGCGGCCGTGAGCAGCAGTCCCACGATCGCCTTCGCCCGCAGCAGGCGCCGACGGGGGACCGGCGCGGCGAGCAGGTAGCGCAGAGTCGACCAGGAGGCCTCGCTGGCCACGCTGTCGCCGAGGAACAGCGCCGCGATGATCGTCAGGAGGAAGCCCGACGCGAACAGCAGCATCGTCAGCGTGAAGTTCCAGGCGCCCGCCGTCGCCAGCCCGACGAGGTCAAGGTCGCCGTCGCCGAAGCCGCCCCGGCCGGGGTCGTTCGATGACGGCCCGAGCTTCACTGCGGCGACGACGATGAGCGGCAGCGCCACGGACAGCCCGAAGGCGACGATGGTGCGGCGACGACGCAGCTGCCGCACCAGCTCCACGCCGATCGTCAGGGTGCGCCGCGGGCGGTAGCCCGAGGTGGTCGCTGCAGGCGCTGTCATGACGTCACCACGGTGTCATCTGTCCTTGTTCCTGACGTCACCACGGTGTGGCCCTCGCCGACCATCTCGAGGAACACCTCCTCGAGACCACGTCCGCCGTGCCCGGCGAGCAGCTCGGCCACGGTGCCGCTGGCGATGACGCGCCCCCGGCTCATCACGACGACGTGGCTGCAGGTCTGCTCGACCTCGCTCAGCAGGTGCGAGGAGACGATGACGGTGCGGCCGTCACGCGCGTAGTCCTGGACCACCTGCCGCATCTCCTTGATCTGCGGCGGGTCGAGGCCGTTCGTGGGCTCGTCGAGGAGGAGCAGGTCAGGCATGCCGAGCATGGCCTGGGCGATGCCCAGCCGCTGGCGCATCCCCTGGCTGTAGGTCCGGACCCGGCGGTCGATGGCGCCGCCCAGCCCGGCGATCTCGAGGACCTCGTCGAAGCGGGGGTCGATGCCGGTGCGGCCACTGGCCCGCCAGAAGAGGTCGAGGTTCTGCCGGCCGGTGAGGTGCGGAAGGAGGCCGGGGCCCTCGACGAAGCAGCCGACCCGTGCGAGGGCCGCGGACCCGGGATGGACCTGCTGGCCGAACACGCGGGCCTCGCCGGCGCTGGGGGCGATGAGGCCCATGATCATCCGCATGGTCGTGCTCTTGCCCGCGCCGTTGGGCCCGAGCAGGCCCAGGACGACTCCGGGGGGCACGGTGAATCCGACGCCGTCGACCGCCGTCACGCCGCCGGGGAACTGCTTGACGAGGCCCTCCACGACGACCGGGAACTCCGCGAGGTCCGGCCGCTGCTGGACTCCGCGGTACCGCGGCCGCGCCAGGGCGACCACGAGCCAAGCGAGCGCGGCGATGCCGAGCCCGCCGAGCGGCCATGCCCAGGCGGGCAGCCCGGTCGCGGCCGCAGTGGCGGCCACGGTGGGCAGGACCACGGTGGGCTCGGCGAGCGCCACGGTGTAGACGGCCGGCCCGTCCGGCATCCGGAAGGCCTGGTCCGTCGTGGACACCACGACCGCGAGTCGATCACCGGCCGCCGCCTCGGTGACGATCGCCGGCAGCTGCACGTCGATCACGGTGGGCACGGGTCCGACCCTGTCCAGCCGGATCGGCGAGACCAGCCCGTTGGGCAGGACCTGCCGGTCCTGGGTGCCGACGGTCCGCAGCGACGCGAACAGGGTCACGTCGGAGACCTCGACGTCCGCGGACACCGCCAGCCGGACCGTGGGGGCGCCGGCGATCTGCTGTGGGCCGGGGAGCGGCTCGGTGACGAACGTGGCCGCCTGGTTGGGCAGCGGCACCGCGACGAGGCTGCTGGCGAGCGCCGCCAGGCCGCCGACCCCGGGCAGCGACGTGATCGCCGCGGGCACGCCGCCCGCGGGCGCCAGCACCTGCTGCGGAGGACCGGCCAGCGGGTACGTCGAGGAGGAGGTGCCGCTGATGCCCGGGTACGTCGGCGCGGTGAGCACCTGGACGGTGCCGCTGGCGCGGTCGCTCAGCGCCGAGCCCGAGACGAGCGACATCTCGAAGGTGGTCGGGACGTCGGCCCCGTCCGCGAGGTGGGCGGTGAACCAGGCCGCGGTCAGCGAGCGGAGCCGCTCGGTCTCGTCCACGCCGCCGTCGTGGCCGGCCGCGTGCCAGACCACCTTGAGCGGGGTGTCCGGGTTCGCCCGCGCGATCTGCTCGGCAGTGGCGTTCACCTGGGCGAGGGGGAACAGGGAGTCCGCCTGGCCGCCGCCGAGCAGGGTCGGCACGTCGATGCGGTCGGCGATGCTCCCGGGCGAGGAGCGGCGCATCAGCTCGGCGGCGTCGGCGGAGACGGTTCCCCGGGTGGCGGCCTCGGTGTACGCGTCGCACCACTGCGGCGAGAAGCGGCCGCACGTCGTCACCGTGCCGTCGGCCGAGGTGAGCCCGGCACTGAAGAACAGCCCGGACCACAGCTGCTTGTAGACGCCGGTGGTGACGGGGGCAGCGCCGGAGGAGGCCGACGGGAGGATGGACTGGCCGAACAGCGAGCCCTGCAGGTCGTTCCAGGTGATGTCCGCCGCCACGGCGTCGACGCGGTCGTCGTAGCCGGCCGCGAGGAGGGCGAGCGCGCCGCCGTACGAGCCGCCGGCGACGCCCACCCGCGGGTCGCCAGGCGCATCGGACACCACTTCGGGACGATCGGCCAGGAAGTCGACGATGCTGGCGGCGTCGGCGACCTCGAACTCGGGGGAGTTCATGGAGATGAGGCCGGTGGAGGTGCCGAACCCGCGCGCGGAGTAGGCGAGGACGACGAACCCCTGCTCGGTGAGGTACTCCGCCTCCTCCGCTACCGAGTCCTTGCTGCCGCCGAAGCCATGCGCCAGCACGACGGCGGGCGCGGGCAGGCGGCTGGGCAGATGGAGGGTCGCGTCGAGCGAGACCGGGGTCGGATCGTCAGCCGAGAACGGTCCACCGGGGATCCGCAGGTCCTCGCCGGCGGCGGCCGCCGGGGCGGCCGCCCCGAGACCCATCCCCGCGAGGAGGACGAGGGCGGCGGTGCTGCATCGCCACGCCGCTCGCCGCATTCCGCCACCCTACGTCGGGGTCCCGGATCCTGCCTCCTGCCGGGGCTCGGCCGGGGTGCCCGGCGCGCTGCGCGGGTGATGGCGCCTGGCCTGCCGGACGATGACGATCGTCACGGGGATCGCGATCACGGCGAGGACGAGCAGGAACGGCAGGAAGAAGCCGACCGCGGTGACGGCGACCATGATGAGGGACAGGAACGCAGCCCAGCCGCTCTGCAGCCCGGAGAGGAATCCGGGGGCGTCCACGTCGGTGATCTCCGTGACGGGGGACAGCGTCACCGTGATGGTCGACATCGCGACCTGGTCGCCGAGCCACGTCCGCTGGGCGGTGAGCGCGTCGAGCTCGGCCTGCCGCTGGGACAGCTGGGCCTCGATCACGAGCAGGTCCTCGATCCGGCTGGCCTCGGCCAGGAGCTGCGTCAGCCGGTCGATGCTCGTCTGCAGCGCCTTGATCCGCGCATCGAGGTCCACGACCTGCGTGGTGACGTCCTGCGCGTTCACGTTGATGGAGGTCACGGTCCCGAGCGCGGACACGTCGGCGATGAACGCGTCGAGGTCTGCTGCGGGAATCTGTGCGGTGATGGTGGAGTACGTCATGTCGCCGCTGCTCTGGGTGTCCTCGGACGAGACGAGCCCGTTGCGCTTCTTGATGAGGGCATGGACGTCGAACGCGCTCTTCGCCACGTCATCGACCTGCATCGAGACGTACCCGGTCCTGATGACCTGGCGCTCGGTGGTGACTGACGGGGTGGTCGCCGCCTTCCCGTCGGCCGGCATGCCCTCGGCAGCGGGCATCTCCTCCGTGACCATCATGTCGTTGGAGACGCCGGGCGCACCGCCCTCGACTGCGGTGTCCGTGCCGGACGTGGCGCTGCAGCCGGCCAGCAGGAATGCTGTCGCCAATGCCGCGGCCAGTGCTGTGCGTGCTCGCATGGTCTCCTCCTCCTCGGGTGCCTGCTATCTCGATGGACGTGGCCTCCGAGTATGGCGTTCCGTCCGATTGCAACGATTTGGTGTCGGCCGGGTCGGTAGGTTTGCCGGTGTGGAGTCGTCCCCGGCGGTCGTGCTCACACGTCGTTATGCGGATGCGGTGGCCTATGCGTGCGAGGCCCACGCACGGCAGGCACGCAAGGGCACGCGTGTTCCCTACGCCGCGCACCTGATCGGTGTCTCCTCGCTCGTCCTGGAGGCGGGTGGGGACGAGGACCTCGCGATCGCCGCGCTGCTCCACGATGCAGCCGAGGACCACGGCGGCGAGGACCGGCTTGCCGACATCGATCGGCGGTTCGGCGCGCGGGTGGCTCGGATCGTGCGGACCTGCTCGGACTCCCTCGAGCCCGAGGGCACCGAGAAGGACGGCTGGGAGACGCGCAAGCGGCATCACCTGGCCCGGCTCGCAGAGGCCTCGGACGACACCCTGCTCGTGTGGATGGCCGACAAGGTGCACAACGGCCGCGCCATCGTCACCGACCTCGAGGCGCACGGGCCCGAGGCCCTCTCCCGCTTCCACGCTCCACCCGACCGGATCCTCTGGTACTACGAGACCAACCTCGAGCTCGCCGAACGACGCCGGGTGCCCGAGGCGCTCCTCATCCCGCTGCGCGACGCCGTCGCCAGGCAGCGGGCGTGGTTCTCCTCGGACTGAAGGTCAGCGGAAGGGGAACCGGGACCACTCCCGGCGGCCGCCGCGCAGCTCGCCGCCGTCGATGAAGCGGACAACGGTCTCGGTCCCGACCGCCCGGAAGGCTCCGAAGGTCAGGAACGGATCGCCCCACCTGGTCCCGTCGACGGTGACCTCGCCCGTGAGCAGGTCGGCGAAGGGCGCGTGCCCGTCCAGCCCGCGCTGGAGCGTCGCGAGCCGTTCGGCTGATGACCGGGCCGGCCCGCGGCCGGCCGGATCCCCGGCCAGCGGGTGGTTGGTGTGCGCGATCGCTGAGGCCCCGGGCTCGGTCACGCGGCGAACGCCGGCGGCGTCGGCCTCGAACGTCGCCATCCCGTCAGGTGCGGCGACCGTGTACGCCTGCCCGGCGGCGTGCGGCACGGAGGTGAGGAACGACTCGGCGGCCGTCAGCGTGGAGAGGGTCAGCAGGTGCCGGGTGATGAAGGCGACCCCGAGGCCCTCCTCCTGCGCCGGTGCGCGCGTCAGCGCGTTCACGGCCACCCCCAGCCCCGCCTCGTTCGCCCCGCACAGTCCGATCGATCCGGGGTAGGCGAGGGCCAGTGCGGTGGGTGCGTGGTCGGCACCGATCCGCAGGGCACCGGACCGGCCCTGGGCCCAGGCCGGCAGGTCCATCGTCTGGCCGATCTCGGTGGTCGGCGCGGACCCGGGAGGTCCGGCCCGTCCGGGCACCGTGCGCGCCACGACGGAGCAGCCCGGCGCCCGTGTCATGCCCCAGACCTCGTCGAGGAAGGTGAGCAGCAGCACGTCGTCGAGGGGGACGCGGCTGCCGCCGGCGATGGCCGTCACCTCGGCCCACAGGTCGGGAGTCAGGTCGGCCGCGACGGTGACGAGCGGACTCGTCGCGAGGCGCTGGCCCAGCTGACCGGGGGGATGGCCGGCGGCTGCGAGGTGGGTCTTCAGCGCGGTCGCGGCGTCCGCGATGCCGGCGGCGTGCGCGCGCCCGTGGTCGAGGCCGCGCTGCAGCCCCGTGCCGGCGATGGTCGTGACGCGCACGTTCTCAGGATACGAGCGTGCGGGCCCGGATCACAGATGCACAAGGTGGAGCGTCTGCGTCGCCCGCGTGCATGCGACGTACACGTCCGACCCCCGGCGGGCCTGCCCCGCGATGTCATCGGGGGCCACCACGAAGACGTGGTCGAACTCCAGGCCCTTGGCGTCCCGGGCGGTGAGCACCGCGATCGGGGAGTCGATCGCGTCGTCACCCGTGCCGAACCGCTCGTCCGTCCCGGCCAGCAGGTCCATCAGGTCGCCCGCCCGGTCATCGGGGACGATGACGCCGATGCGGCCCGAGTCGGGGTCGTAGCGCTCGAGGACGACAGCCGCCAGCTGATCGGCCGTGCAGGACACGTGCTCGGTGGGGGCGCCTTCACGGATCGGCTGCAGGTCGGGCGCCGAGCCGCCTGCGCGGGTGAGCAGGGCGGTGGCGGTGTCCGCCGTCTGACGCGTGATGCGGTAGGTCACCGTGAGGGTGTGCAGGTCGACACGGTCGCCCGCCCACGACAGCGCCTCGTCCCAGTCGCGGGCACCTGCGGGGTGCGTCGTCTGCTGGAGGTCGCCGACCACCGTCATCGATCGTCGGGAGCACCGACGCGACAGCGCGTGCCAGGCCATGCGGGACAGCTCCTGAGCCTCGTCCACGACGACGTGACCGTAGATCCAGGTGCGATCGGCCATGGCCCGCTCGGCGACCGTGGTGGACAGCCGCGCCTCGGCGAACGGGTCGTGAGCAGCGAGCTCGGCGTAGTCGTCGTCGGCACGCGGCGTCGCACGGACCGGGACGGGCAGCACCCCCAGGCGCTCGGCGGCCTCGTCGAGCAGCGGCACGTCGTCCACGGTCCAGGGCGCACCCGCCGGCCGGAGGATGGCTCGCTGCTGCTCGGCCGAGAGCAGTCCGGCGGCTGCCGCCGCCAGCGTCGCCGGATCGGACAGGAGCCCACTCCACGAGCCGTTCCGGGGTCGTCGGCAGCCACATGAGATTGAGCGTCCGCCGGACCTCTGTGTCCTCGACGAGGTCGGACAGGCGCGCCTGCCGCACGTCGGGGTCGATCGGGTCCTCCCCGAGCGAGCGGGCCCGGTTGCGCGACAGTGCGTCGAGCACGCGACGCAGGAACGGCTCCCGGTTGGCGTGGAACGTGCCGTTGCGGGGGACACCGCGGCGCGCGTCGGCCAGCTGGGCCGCGGTGACGGCGACCGGCGCGCCGTCCTGCAGCCGGATGGTGACGTCGTGCTCGGGCACCCGGATGCGCAGGCGAACCGCGTTCGCGATGACGCGCACCATCACGAGGTCGCCCTTGACGGCTGCTGCGGCGGCGGTGTCCGGGAGGTTCGTCGAGACGGCGGGGTAGAGCTGGCCGGGAGTGAGGAGCACGACGTCGGTCTCGCCGAGGCTCGGCAGGACCTGGTCGATGTAGCGAAGGAAGGCGGTCGACGGTCCGATGACGAGGACGCCGTCCTTCGCCAGGCGGTCCCGGTAGGTGTAGAGCAGCCAGGCGGCGCGGTGCAGTGCGACGACGGTCTTGCCCGTGCCGGGACCGCCCTGCACGACGGTCACCTGGTTCATCGGGCTGCGGACGATGCGGTCCTGATCGGCGGCGATCGTCGCGATGATGTCGCCCATGCGGCCCTCGCGCGGTGCCTCGACCGCGAGTGCCGCGGCATCGGTGCTCAGCGCCGTGGGGTCGGCGAGGTCCTCGTCCTCGATGTGGGTCACCGCGCGGCCCTTGGTGATGATGCGCCGACGCCGAACCAGACCCATCGGCTCCACCGTCGTCGCCTGGTAGAAGCCCGCCGCGTTGGGCGCGCGCCAGTCGAGCAGGACGGGCTCCCCGTCGTCGTCACGCAGTCCGATGCGGCCGATGTGCTGGATGCGGCCGTCGGAGTGGTCGACGCGGCCGAAGCACAGGCGATGCTCCGCAGCCGTGGCGCTCGCGAGCTGCTGGGCGAGGTTGTCGTAGAGGGCCTGCTTCTCGAGCAGGTCCTGTCCGGTGCCGGTGCCCGGCGAGCGGCTGATGTCGTCCATCCGCGTGCGCACGTGGTCGAGGAACACGGCCAGCTGGGCATAGGCGGAGTCGACGAAGGCCTGCTCCTCCAGGACGCCGTCCACTCGTTGCTCCCTCCCACCGCGAATCGCGGCCTTCGAGTCTGCCACGCCGCCGTTGTCCACATGCGCGCGGTCGGCTCTTCCGCGATGTCAGGGGTCGGCCGTAGCGTCGGGCCGTGCCCGTTCGGGGGAGTGGGCACGGCCCCCGGGTCGCTCCGGGGGGCACGGGGGAGCGCGGGATGTGCCGTCTCGAGTCACAGGAGAGGCGGCACATCTCGGCCCGGCGCGACGCGCGTTGTCAGACGCGGGCGGCATCATCGGGGCATGGACACCGTCACGATCGTGCCGCTGCTCGTGGGCGTCATCCTCGGCGTCGTCGTGGGGGCGCTCGTGGTCTGGGCCCTGCTGTCCCGCACGGTGTCGGCGGAGCGTATCCGCGCGGCCCAGGCCGACGGAGCCCTCGCCACCCTGCGCGCGGACAACGAGTCCCTGCGCGCCCTGCAGGGCAGCGCGCGGTCGCTGGAGGACCTGCTGCAGCCGGTGCGCGACAGCCTGGACACCCTGCGGCGCGCCTCCGACCAGGCCGGCCGCGAGCGCACGGCGGCAGAGGCGACCATCACCACCCAGATCACCGCCGTGCAGGAGCGCTACCAGTCGCTCGAGACGACGACGAGGCAGCTCGCCGCCGCGCTGGCGCGCGGCCAGACCCGCGGTCAGTGGGGCGAGATGCAGCTCGAGGGCCTGCTCGAGCACGCCGGGCTGCTCGAGGGCACCCACTTCGTTCGCCAGGACAGCCGGGCCGGCGACGAGGGATCCACCCGCCCCGACCTGGTGGTGCGGCTGCCGGGGGGTGGCGAGATCCTCGTCGACGCCAAGTTCCCGTTCGACGCCTACTGGCTGGCGATCAGCGCGGAGGATCCTGCCCAGCGGGACGAGCTGATGCGCAAGCACGCCGCCGACGTGCTGCTGCGGGTCCGCGAGCTGTCCGGCAAGCGCTACTCGGACTCGTCGGCGAGCCCCGACTTCGTCGTCATGTTCCTGCCGCTCGAGTCACTCCTGTCCGCGTCGCTCGAGGCCGACGGCCTGCTGCTGGAGAAGGCGTTCGACCGACGCGTCGTGCTGGCCACGCCGACCACGATGCTCGCGCTGCTCCGCACGGTGGGATTCGGGTACCAGCGCAAGCTGATGGCCGACAACGCCGAGGAGATCAGGCGCGTCGGGGCCGAGATGCTGTCGCGCCTGGGCATCCTCGTGGAGCATCTCGAGGGGATGCGGCGCGGTCTCGACCAGGCGGTGCGCGGGTACAACGCCTTCGTGGGGTCCTTCGACAGCCAGGCCATGCGCCAGGCCCGACGGATGGCCGACCTCGGCGTAGAGTCCACCCGCGCTCTCGAGGCGCCCGCGCAGCTCGACGTGACCCTGCGCGAGTCCGATCCGCGCGTCCTTCGGGGGTAGCCATGGCATTCGGGCGAATCGCTGCCGCCGTGGTGGCCGTCGGCCTCGTGGCGCTGTACGCCATCGGGTCCGGGCGATGGGTCTCCACCGGGACCTCGTGGTACCAGTCGCTCGAGCAGCCGGCCTGGCAGCCCCCCGGGGCCGTGTTCGGGCTGGCATGGACCTACAACTTCATCGCGCTGGGGGTGGTCGGCGTGGCCATGTCGCTGATGGCGCCGCCCGGCCGGGTGGCGACCTTCCTGGTCGCCCTGGGCGTGACCATCGTGCTGGCCGTCGGCTGGGCGTACCTGTTCTACGTGCCGCACGCGCTGGTGCCGGCTGCCGTCGCACTGACGGCCTGCGCCCTCCTGACCCTGGTGCCGCTGGCCCTCGCCTTCGTCGAGCGGCCATGGCTGGGCTGGGTCCTGGTGCCGTACCAGGCGTGGCTGCTCATCGCCGCGTCGCTGTCGTGGGGATACGTCGCGCTGTCCCGCTGACGCGGGTCACGGCTCACTCGCTGCGACTCTGCAGCGCGGTGCATCAAACCGTGGTCGACGGTGACGACTGCTTCGATGCCGCACCCTCGGCTAGCGGCCAGCCCCGACTGCCCGGCTCGCCCGCCAGCTCATGACCGCGAAGCGCGAGGCGCCGGACATGATCGACGCGATGCTCGCGAACGACCCGATGCTCAGCACGGAGGCCGCCGAGCCGATGCTGCCGATGCTCAGCACCGATCCGACCGACCCGATCGACAGGAACGAGTTGGTCGATCCGATGCTGAGGGCGCGAGTTGCGCGAGCGGTAGCTGAGCCACGAGTCCCCGGTCATGGGACGAGGGTGCCACCGCTGTCGCGGGAAGTCACGTGCCCTCGGCTACGGTCGCCGAGTGAGCACCCCGCCGTTCGTCGACCTCCCGGCAGGAGCGACCGTCGAGCGCTGGACCGGTTCGCGGATCGGAGCGGGCCGTCATGCAGCATGGGTCTGGACGACTCGGCGCAGTGGGCCGTCCTGGTCCCGGGCTTCACGGGCAGCAAGGAGGACTTCATCGCCCTGCTGCCGCTGCTCGCGGACGCCGGGCGTCGGAGCACTGGCGTTCGACCAGCTCGGCCAGTACCAGTCGGCCGGCTCCGACGAGCCGGCCGACTACGACGTCGACCTGCTCGCCGCCGATGTCCGTCGAGGTCGTGGTCGAGGCGACGCAGGCGCCGAGGACGCACCGGCGGTCCGCACCTCGTCGGCCACTCCTTCGGTGGGCCTCGTGGCCCAGGCGGCCGTCGCGACCGGCGGACTGCGCCCTGCCTCGCTGACCCTGCTGTGCACCGGACCCGGTGCGCTGCCCGAGGAGCGGTGGGCGGGCCTGCCCGGCCTCGTCGACGCCCTCGACGAGCACGACCTCGCCACGATCTGGCGGATCATGCGGGAGATGGAGGAGGCGGAGGACCTCGTTCCGCCGCCACCGACCGGTCGCGGCGTTCCTCGAGGACCGTTGGCATGCCAACCATCCGGTGCAGCTGCGGCAGGTGGCGCAGCACCTCATGCGCGAGCCGGACCGGACGGCGCAGCTGGCGGCGATCGTGGCTGCCGGGACTGCCGACCACCGTGATGTGGGGTGAGCACGACGACGCGTGGCCGGTGGCGGATGCAGCAGGCGATGGCGAGGCGGCTGGGGGCCGTCGCCGTCGAGCTCCCCGGACTCGGGCACTCGCCCAACGCCCAGGACCCGCCGGCGATGGTGCGGGCGCTGCTGGACTCCTGGGCAGAGCTAGGACGGTCGGTGCTGCTGCTCGGCGCCGTGGTCGGTGCTCGGCGTCGGCAGCGCGGTGGGGACCGGCTTGGGCTCGGTGAGCGGCTCGATGTCGGCCGTGCGCTTCCTGTCGAGCAGCACGATCCACACCTGGCCGGGCTTGAACGGGAGGGCGGACCCGTCCTCGAGGGTGAACGTGGTCCCGTCCGCGGCGCTCGGCCGGCTCCACGTCGTCTCCCACGCGAGTCCGTCGCGCAGCACCATGGCGGTGCCGGTGCCGATCGTGTCGGCATGCGGGGTGTTGCCGCCGCCCTTGTCGAAGTACGCCGACGGCCGCTGCCTCACGTACTGGATGACGACCGTCGAGGCGTTCTGCCCCCGGTCGCTCTCCTCCGCGCCGGCGGTGCGGCCGTTGAGGGTGACCGCGTAGAGGCCGGTCCGCTTGCGGTAGTCGAAGCCCGCGGAGGAGTAGCCCCACTTCATGTCGGCTGACTTCGCGACCAGGCCGCCGGCGGGGACCTCCTCGTCGAAGACGAAGCCCTGGTCCTTGGCCAGCGTCGCCTTCGGTGCACGGTCCAGGCCCACCCGACCGTCGAAGAAGTAGTTGTAGGGCGCGTACCGGCTGCCGTCGCGGCTGTAGCCGGCGCCGCCCGTGCGGGGCGAGACGTCGTAGAAGTCCGCCCCGTCGAGGGCGGGGAACATCTTCCGCTGCGCCCCTGAGTACGCGAAGGCCGGCTGGTCGTACTGGGCCAGCAGGTCGACGTCGGTGATGCGGGCCGACCGCACGGGGCCGATCCGCCCGGGCACGCTGCTGGAGAACACCGCGGCGAGCCGGGTGATGCCGTACTCGACCTCCTCGATGTAGACGACGTCGGCCTTCGTCAGGCCCGCATGCGGCTGCGCGTAGACCGTGTTGTCGAGCTTGACCACGAGCACCGGCGCGGCTCCATCGCCGGGCATCCCGTCGAGGGGGGACTGCCAGCTCGGCGTCGGGGTCGGGGTCGGGGGTCGGCGTGGGGGTGGGAGTCGGCGTGGGGCTGGCCGAGGCGGTCGGTGACGGCGAGGCGGCCGGGGTGGTCGTGCTGCTGGACGGGAGCGACGCGGTGGGCGAGGCCGTGCATCCGGCGACGCCCACGAGGGCCAGGCCCGCGGCGGCGAGGACGAGGCGGGGCGAGGTCACGTGGGCAGCGTAGGTCGGCCACGGTCGCTCCTCGGCCTCGGGGGGAGGGGTGGGGCGGCGCGTGTCGCATAGAGGGTCAGGATGGTTGACGGTGGAGCAAAGTGGAGTATGGTGGCGTCACTTGGAGAGACCAGGGTGACTAGTGGGACAGGTCGGGGAGGTGGGGCGCATGTTTCTCGGCACCCACGCCCCTCGCCTCGACGACAAGGGCCGCCTGGTGCTGCCGGCGAAGTTCAGAGACGGATTCGCGGACGGCCTGGTCCTCACCAAGGGACAGGATCGATCGATCGTGGTCTGGCCGGCGGCGGAGTTCGCGGCCCATGCCGAGCGTCTGAGCGAGGCCTCCAGCTCGGACGCCCGGGCCCGGGCCTACCTGCGCGTGCTGTTCTCCGGGGCATCCGACGAGGTTCCTGACAAGCAGGGCCGGATCACGATGCCTGCAGCACTGCGCGAGTACGCCGGCCTCGATCGCGACGTCGTCGTCGTCGGCAACAACACCACCGTCGAGATCTGGGACGCCACCGCCTGGGAGACCTACCTGGCCGGCCAGGAGGACGCGTTCTCCGACCTGAGCGAAGAGGTGGTGCCCGGGATCCTCTGACATCTGGTGCGCGATCCGCGCGGTGAGGTCTCCTCCCGCTCCTCGCAACGCTCCTGACGCCACTTCCCCGGCGCCAGGGCCCGCTGGAAACAGCGGGCGGGGACCTGGCCACACGGCCGTCGCACCCGAACACTCCCACCCGCGACCTTCACCTGAAGGGGGACAGATGAACACCCTGACCGAGCCCCAGCACCCGGTGCGCAGCGTCCTGCGCTCGACCGGCGTGCTCGGGCTGTCGCTCGCCATGACCATCGCGGTCGTGGCGATGGTCGCATCCTTCGTGGACTCCTGGGCCTGACCCATGTCGACCCCGACCCGCCACATCCCGGTCCTGCAGGACCGCGTGATCGCGCTGCTGGCCCCGGCCCTCGAGGCCCCCGGCGCCGTGCTGGTCGATGCCACCCTCGGTCTCGGCGGCCACGCCGAGCACGCGCTCACCTCCTTCCCGGGCCTGCACCTGGTCGGCCTCGACCGCGACCCCGAGGCGCTCCGCCTCTCGGGGGAGCGGCTCGCCGCGTTCAGCGGTCGTACCACGCTGGTGCACGCCGTCTACGACGAGCTGCCCGACGTCCTGGCCGACCTCGGCTACCACGAGGTCGAGGGCATCCTGTTCGACCTCGGGGTCTCGTCGATGCAGCTCGACCAGGCGAACCGCGGCTTCGCCTACTCGCAGGACGCGCCCCTCGACATGCGGATGGACCCGACGACGGGGCTCACCGCCGCGGACGTGCTCAACACCTACTCGGCCGGCGACCTGGCCCGCATCCTGCGCCAGTACGGCGAGGAGAAGTTCGCCAGCCGTATCGCCGCTCGTGTCGTGGTCGAGCGGAAGGTGCAGCCGTTCACCACCTCGGCACGGCTCGTCGACCTCATCCGCGAGTCGATCCCGGCCGCCGCCCGGCGCACCGGCGGCAATCCGGCGAAGCGCACGTTCCAGGCCCTGCGCATCGAGGTCAACGGCGAGCTCGACTCGCTCCGTCGGGCCATCCCGGCGGCCCTCGACTCCCTGGCCGTGGGCGGCCGCATCGTGGTGATGTCCTACCAGTCACTGGAGGACCGCATCGTGAAGCACGCGCTGGCGGTGGGGGCGCACCCGGATGTCCCGGCCGGCCTGCCGATCGTGCCCGACCACCTGAAGCCGTGGCTGCGCCTGCTCACGCGAGGCGCCGAGGTTGCCGACGAGGTCGAGATCTCCAGCAATCCCCGTGCGGCATCCGTCCGCGTGCGCGCGGCCGAGCGACTCGCGGTGGCGGCATGAGCGCCACGGCACGCAAGCACGACGTCGATCCTGTCGATCCGGACGACGTCGCGGCGGCGGGGACGAGCGAGAGCGCCGGCACCGATCAGGGCACGGAGTACGCGACCCGGGGCGCGCGCGGGCTGCGGTCCGCGCGGCCGCACCTGCGCATGGTGTCCCCGCTGCGCCCCGAGCGCGCCAGCCGCGGCGTGTTCGCACTGGTCGTCACCGGGCTGCTCGGCGTCGGGATGGTCCTCATCCTCGTCATCAACACCTCCCTCGCGCAGGGTGCCTTCACCATCAGCGAGCTCCAGGCGCAGCAGTCGACGCTGACGCAGCAGGAGCAGACCCTCGCCGAGGCCGTGGCCGCCGCTGCCGCACCCGAGAGCCTCGAGGAGCGGGCCCGGGCGCTCGGCATGGTGCCGAGCGAGAACCCCGTGTTCCTGGACGTGACGACCGGCCAGGTGCTCGGCAAGCCCAAGGCCGCCGGTGGCGCGACCAGCTCGGTCCCGCGGCTGCTGACGCCGGCGGACGCGACCGCCGCCGAGGCGGTGGACAACGCCTCGGTCGGCACCGACCTGCCGATCGCGCCGGGACCGGACTACGACCCCGCGGCCGCCGACGCGGCCGCCGCCCAGGCCGCCGCGGCGAACGCGGAGGCCCTGGCCGCCCAGGAGAAGGCGGACGCGAAGGCGGCCGAGAAGGCCGGCGACGCGAAGAAGACCGGCAAGAAGGCCAAGAATCCCGCCGCCGAGAACAGCCTCTGGCAGGACTCCACCGTCATCGACGTCACCGTGTCCTCCGAGGATGCGGGCCTCGTCGCGGTGCCGGTGGAGTGATGGCGTCCCCGGTGGCGGCGGCATGACGCGCACTGCCACCCCCGTCCGTCGGCCCCGCCCCGGCCCCCCCGCCCCAGGGGGCAAGGGACGGGGTTCTGGTCGTCCGAGGAGAACCGGCGTCCTGGCGTTGGCTGATCCGCGGCGCCGCGGCACCGTCCTCCTCGTCGCGACCGGGCTGGTGCTGACCGTGTTCGCCGGACGGCTCGTCGAGCTGCAGGCCGTTCGCGGGGAGTCGCTCGCCTCGGCCGCCCTCGACCAGCGGCTGCGCACCCTCGAGCTGCCCGCGCAGCGCGGCACGATCCTCGACAGCGGCGGTGACGCGCTCGCCGTGACGATGGAGGCACGCAACCTCACGGCTGACCAGACTCTCGTCACTGACCCGGCCGCGGTCGCTGCCGAGCTCGGCCCCCTCCTCGGTGCCGATCCAGCGGTCCTGACCGCGCGGCTGACCGGGGACCGGCGCTTCATCTACCTCGCCAAGGGCCTGACGCCCGAGACGTGGGACCGCATCGAGGAACTGCGGCTGCCCGGGGTCTTCAGCGAGCCGGCATCGCGTCGCATCTACCCGGCCGGGGACCTCGCGGCCAACGTCGTGGGCTTCGTGGGGAGCGAGGGAGGCGGGCTCGGAGGGATCGAGTACGCGTATCAGGAGCAGCTCGGCGGGAGCCGCGGGCACCCAGACCTTCGAGCGCGGGCCGGGCGGCCGGGTCATCCCGACCGGCGCGAACTCGCTGACCGAGGCGACGACCGGAACGACCGTGCGGCTGACCCTCGACCGCGACATCCAGTACGTGGCGCAGCAGGCCATCGCGAAGCGGGTGGCGCAGTCCCAGGCGGACAGCGGCACCATCGTCGTCATGGATCCCCGCACCGGCGAGATCCTCGCGCTCGCCACGGCCCCCACCTTCGACCCCAACAAGGCCGCGTCCGCGACGGATTCGAACCGCGGGAACCGGGCCCTCACCAACGTCTTCGAGCCCGGCTCGACGAGCAAGCTGATGACGCTGGCAGCCGTCGTGAACGAGGGCGAGGCCAACGCCTACTCGGCCTTCCGGATCCCCAGCAAGCTCGTGCGCGGCGGCGAGGACTTCCAGGACCACACCCCGCACGGCACGCTGAACCTCACGCTCGCGGGCATCATGGCCAAGTCCAGCAACATCGGCACGATCCTGGCCGCAGAGCGCATCGGCGGGAAGAAGCTCTACAAGTACCTGAAGAAGTTCGGCATCGGGGAGCCGACCGGACTCAACTTCCCGGGCGAGGCCAGCGGCTTCGTGCCCGCGTACTCGGACTGGTCCGACACGTCGATGCCGACGATCGCCTTCGGCCAGGGCCTGAGCGTCAATGCCGTCCAGGCTGCCAGCGTGTTCGCGACGATCGCCAACGACGGTGTCCGCGTGCAGCCGAGCCTGGTGGCCGAGCTCGTCCATGCGGATGGCACGGTGGAGACGCCCCCGGCCCCGAAGACCACGCGGGTGGTCAGCCCCTCGTCGGCGAAGCAGGTCCGGGCGATGCTGGAGAGCGTGGTGGGGGAGGGCGGCACCGCACCCATGGCGGCGATCCCCGGCTACCGCGTGGGCGGCAAGACCGGAACGGCGCAGGCCTACAACGAGAGCTGCAGGTGCTACAGCGGCGTCGTCGCGTCCTTCATCGGCATCGCCCCGGCGGATGATCCTCAGCTGGTGGTGGCCGTGTCGATCATGAATCCCCGAGCCGGCCGGTACGGCGGCGAGCTCGGCGGACCGGTGTTCAAGAGCGTCATGACCTACGCGCTGCAGGCCCGAGAGATCCCGCCCACGGGCCGCACCGCACCCAGACTCCCGCTCGGCGGGTAGGTCGTGTCGTCCGCGATGAGACCACGAGCGCGGTACGTGCCACTCGCGGACGTCCTGCCCCCCGGCACTCGGCGGCTCCCCGGGACTCGCGGAGGCCGAGGTTCGCGTCAGCGGAGTGACCCTCGACTCACGCGGCGTGCTTCCGGGGGACCTCTATGCCGCCCTTCCCGGGCAGGTGACGCACGGTGCGCGGTACGTGGGCGCTGCGGTCGAGGCCGGGGCACTCGCCGTCCTCACCGACGAGGAGGGCGCCCTGCTGTGCGCCGACGCGGGCGTGCCGGTGTTCGTCGTCGTGGGCCCGCGGCAGGTGCTGGGCTCCATCGCCGCGCGCGTCTACGGCCAGCCGGCGCAGGACCTCCAGATGCTCGGCATCACGGGCACCAACGGCAAGACGACCGTGGCCTCGATGGTCGAGGCGGGGCTTCGTGCGGCAGGAAGGACGACAGGGCTCATCGGCACCGTGGGGATGAAGGTCGCCGGTCAGGCGTTCTCCGGAGCCCGGACCACTCCCGAGGCGACCGACCTCCATGCCGCCCTGGCCCTGATGCGTGAGCGTGGCGTCGAGAGCGTCGTCATGGAGGTCAGCAGCATCGCTGTCGAGGAATGCCGGATCGACGGCGTGCGCTACGACGTGGCGGCCTTCACCAACCTCTCCCAGGACCACCTCGACTACCACGGCACGATGGCGGACTACTTCGCGGCGAAGGCACGCCTGTTCGTCGATGACCGAGCGGCCCTGGGCATCATCGGCATCGATGACGAGTGGGGCCGCCGACTCGCGGCCCAGACGAGCATCCCCACGCAGACGTGGTCGCTGCTGGACCCGCACGCAGACTGGCACGCGGTCCGCGAGGGAGGCATCGTCGCCGTCGTCGGCCCCAGCGACGAGCGCCAGCAGCTGCGCGTGCCGATGCCGGGTTCGTTCAACATCGCGAACGCCGTCTGCGCGTATGCCGTCCTTCGTGCCGCCGGCGTGAGCGCCGAGGCGGCTGCGGGGGGCATCGCCGCCGTCGAGGTGCCTGGACGCATGCAGCTCGTCGGGGAGAGCGGCGGCGTCCGGGGCATCGTCGACTACGCGCACTCGCCGGACGCGATCGAACGCGTCCTCCGCGCGGCCCGTGAGGAGGCGGAGGGCCGGCTCATCGCCGTGCTGGGCGCGGGCGGCGACCGTGATCGCGGCAAGCGTCCCATGATGGGAGACACGGCGGCGCGCCTCGCCGACGTCCTCGTCATCACCGACGACAATCCTCGTTCAGAGGATCCGCGAGCCATCCGCCAGTCCATCCGCGGGGGGGCCGAACAGGTGGCGCCGGGGGGGCGCGCCGAGATCCACGACGTGGGAGACCGCGGCTCGGCCATTACGGTGGCTGTGGGGTTGGCTGAGGCAGGAGACGTGGTGCTGGTTCTGGGCAAGGGGCACGAGCAGGGGCAGGAGGCCGCCGGCGTCGTGACCCCGTTCGACGATGCCGCCGTCCTCCGGGC
This sequence comes from uncultured bacterium, assembly GCA_963700255.1. GTDB lineage: Bacteria > Actinomycetota > Actinomycetes > S36-B12 > S36-B12 > UBA10649. Next base: position 23,937 of record CAVOWW010000021.1, read on the forward strand.
CGCGCTGGCCGTCCGGGGGGCCTCGTGATCGCCCTGACGGCGGGGGAGATCGCCGCCGCCGTCGGTGGCACCCTCTCCTCCATCGACCCGGCAACCGTCATCTCCGATGCCTGCGTCGACTCCCGATCCGTCCGAGCAGGAGCCCTCTTCGTCGCCATCCGGGGAGAGCGAGTCGACGGACACGACTTCGCGGCGGGCGTCATCGAGTCGGGGGCCGTCGCAGTCCTGTCGGCCCGACCGCTCGATGACGCGTCGGGCCGGGCGCTGCCGTGCATCGTCGTCGACGATCCCGTCGCAGCACTGGGCCGGCTTGCTGCCGACGTACGGAGGACCCGCCTGAGCTGCGCCGTCGTCGCCATCACGGGCTCGAGCGGCAAGACCAGCACGAAGGACCTCGTCGCGGCCGTCCTGTCGACGATGGGGGCGACCGTGAGCGCGGCGGGATCGTTCAACACCGAGGTCGGCCTGCCGCTGACGATCCTCTCGGCGGACGAGACGACCGAGTACCTCGTCCTCGAGATGGGGATGCGTGGCGAAGGGCACATCGCGTACCTCGTCGACATCGCCGCTCCCGACGTGGGCGTCGTCATCAATGTGGGATCGGCTCACCTCGGGATGCTCGGCTCGCGGGAGGCGATCGCCCGCGCGAAGGGCGAGCTGGTCCGAGGCCTCTCGCCTGACGGCATCGCGGTCCTCAATGGCGACGATCCGCTCGTCAGGGAGATGGCCGGCTCCACCGCGGCGCGCGTCGTCATGTTCGGCGAGTCGGCGGACTGCGATGTCCGCGCCACCGACATCCGCATCGATCACCTGGCCCGGCCGTCGTTCACGCTGACCGACTCGCGCAGCGGGGACGCGCGGCCCGTGTCGCTGCAGTTCAGCGGCGAGCACTACGTGCCGAACGCCCTGGCAGCGGCAGCCGTCGCGCTCGCGCTCGGCGGCTCGCTCGGACAGGTTGCCGACGCGCTCGGGGCCGCCGAGTCGGCGAGCAGGTGGCGCATGGAGGTGTCCGTCGCACCCGGCGGGTTCACCGTGGTGAACGATGCCTACAACGCCAATCCGGAGTCGATGCGCGCCGCCCTCAAGACCCTTGCCGCGATGGCAGCCGGTCGCCGAACCTGGGCGGTCCTGGGGGAGATGCGCGAGCTCGGCGACGAGACCGTGGCCGAGCACGACGCGATCGGTCGCCTGGCCGTGCGGCTGGACATCTCCCGGCTGGTCTGCGTCGGCGCGGGCACCCGGGTGATGCATCTCGGTGCGAGCAACGAGGGCTCCTGGGGCGAGGAGTCGATCCACGTGCCCGACGTCGACGCGGCGATCGCCCTCCTGGCCGAGCAGGTGGGCCCTGACGACGTCGTGCTGGTCAAGGCGTCCCGCAGCATCGGGCTCGAGCGGGTCGCCGAGGCGCTCCTCTCGCCGGGAGGCGGGCGGGCATGAGACTCGTCGTCATCGCCGGCGCCATCGCGGCGCTCGTGTCGCTCATCGGGACACCGCTGCTCATCCGCATCCTGGCCCGTCACGGCTATGCGCAGGCCATCCGCGCCTCGACGGATGGCATGACGTACCCGGATCACGAGGCCAAGCGCGGGACCCCGTCGATGGGGGGCGTCGCGATCATCATGGGCGTCGTCCTGGGCTACTTCCTCACCCACCTGATCGCCTGGCGACCGCTCACGCCCTCGGGACTGCTCATCCTGTACCTGATGATCGGGCTCGGCCTCGTGGGTGTCGCCGACGACTACCTGAAGATCTTCCAGCAGCGGAGCACGGGTCTGCGTGCGCGCACGAAGCTGATCGGCCAGGCGGTCGTGGCCTTCTCGTTCGCCTACCTGGCCGTGCAGTTCCCGAACGCCGAGGGCGTGACACCGGCATCGACCGCGGTCTCCTTCCTGCGCGACACCGGCATCATCCTGCCGATGGGCGTGTTCCTGCTGTGGATCTGGTTCCTCATCACTGCGACGACCAACGGTGTCAACCTCACCGACGGGCTGGACGGGCTTGCCACCGGCGCGGCCTTCGCGTCCTTCCTCGCATACGTGCTGATCAGCATCTGGCAGTACGGGCAGAGCTGCTTCTTCGAGGAGACCGCGACCTGCTACACCACGGCGAATCCCATCGACCTGGCCATCGTCGCGGCGGCGGCGGCGGGGGCGACGTTCGGCTTCCTCTGGTGGAACACGGCACCGGCACGGATCTTCATGGGCGACACCGGCTCCCTGGCCCTCGGCGGCGGCATTGCGGGGCTCGCCGTGTTCACCCGCACCGAACTGCTGCTGCCCCTCATCGCCGGCCTCTTCCTCATCACCACGGTCTCCGTGATCCTTCAGGTCGGCTCCTTCAAGCTCACCGGCAAGCGGGTGTTCCGCATGGCGCCCCTCCACCACCACTTCGAGATGCTCGGCTGGCCGGAGATCCAGATCGTCGTCCGCTTCTGGATCGTGCAGGGGCTCTGCATCGGCGCCGGACTCGCGCTGTTCTACGCGGAGTGGGTCCGCTCGTGACGCCGAACGTGTTCATCGACAAGGATCCCGATCACCTGCACCGGTTCTCCCAGTGGTCCGACTGGTCGGTCACCGTGGTCGGGATCGGCATCGCGGGGTTCGCGTGCGCGGACGCGCTCGCGCAGCTCGGTGCCCGGGTCACTGTCGTTGACGCCGGCGACGGCGATCGGCAGCGCGAACGGGCGGAGATCCTCGACGTCATCGGCGTGACCGTCCTTCTCGGCCACGAGGGGGCTGCTCCGGCCGGGACCGACCTGCTGGTGGTCTCGCCGGGCCTGCGCCCGTCCGCCCCCATCATCGTGGCGGCCCTCGACCAGGGGATCCCGGTGTGGGGAGAGCTCGAGCTGGCCTGGCGCCTGCGCCACCCCGACACAGCTGCCGCCTGGCTGTGCATCACGGGCACGAACGGCAAGACGACGGCCACCTTGATGCTCGAGGCGATGCTGCGAGCGGCGGGCTATCGCACCGTGGCAGCGGGCAACATCGGGCATTCGCTCGTCGACGTCGTCATGCACGACGAGCTCGACGTGATCGCCATCGAGGTCGGTGCGCCGCAGCTCCCGTTCGTGCACACGATGAGCCCGGTCGCCTCGGTGTGCCTCAACATCGCCGACGACCACATCGACCATTTCGGTTCGATGGACGCATACGTCGCGGCGAAGGCACGCGTGTACGAGCACACGCAGGAGGCGGCTGTCTACAACGTGCAGGACCCGGAGACGCTGCGGATGGTGGAGGAGGCCGACGTCGTCGAGGGCTGCCGCGCGATCGGGTTCACTCTGGGTGCCCCGTCGTTGTCGATGCTCGGCGTCGTCGACAACCTGCTCGTCGACCGAGCGTTCGTGACGGACCGGCAGGAGTCGGCGCAGGAGCTCGGCACGGTGGAGGACGTGCGACCGAGTGCACCGCACAACGTCGCGAACGCCCTCGCCGCCGCAGCCCTCGCTCGGGCGTTCGGCGTTCCGCCGACGGCCGTCCGTGACGGGCTGCGCGCCTTCACGCCCGCTGCGCACCGGATCGCCACCGTCGGGGCAGCAGCCGGCGTCACGTTCGTGGACGACTCGAAGGCCACGAACGCTCACGCAGCGCAGACGTCACTGTCCGCGTACGAGCCCATCGTGTGGATCGCCGGAGGCATGGCGAAGGGGCAGGAGTTCGACGACCTGGTCGTGTCGGCGCGCTCGCGCCTGCGGGCCGTCGTGCTGCTCGGCGTGGACCGGGGGGTCATCGCCGAGGCACTCGCCCGACACGCACCGGATGTGCCGGTCATCTCCGTCGACAGCCCCGAGACTGGGGCCATGGCCGAGGTGGTCCAGCACGCCGCGTCGCTCGCCCAGCCGGGGGACACCGTTCTCCTTGCTCCGGGGTGCGCGTCGTGGGACATGTTCGCCGACTACACCGACCGCGGCCGCCAGTTCGCTGAGGCGGTCGCGTCCCTTCCCGGCTTCGCGGCTCCCGACGGAGCGGCCACGTGAGCGAGACCACGTCGCGGACCGACGCGGATCAGGAGCAGCCGGCACCGCCCGGGCGCCTCGCCCTCCTGCTCAACCACCCCCTCAGCACCTACTACCTGCTGCTCGGCGCCACCCTCCTGCTCCTGGTGCTCGGCCTGATCATGGTGCTGTCCGCCTCGAGCATCGAGAGCTTCCGGGTGTTCGGCTCGGCGTACACGCTCGTCCAGCGGCAGGCGCTCTTCGCCGTCATCGGCGTCGTCGCCATGATCTTCGCCGCGCGCACGTCCGTGCAGTTCTGGCGCGGCTTCGCCTGGGTCCTCTTCGCCATCGCCTTCGGCCTCCTGGTGGCCGTGCTCGTCGTCGGGGTCGAGGTCGCCGGGCAGCGCAACTGGATCGAGATCTTCGGGCCCTTCCGCCTCCAGCCGTCCGAGTTCGCGAAGCTCGCGCTGGTGGTCTGGGGGGCGAGCCTGCTCTCGCAGCGGAACCGGCAGCTCGACACGTGGAAGGGGCTCCTGCTCCCGCTGCTGCCGGTGGCCGTCGTGATGATGGTGCTGGTCCTGCTGGAGGGCGACTTCGGCAACACCCTCATGCTGGCGGCCATCACCATGGGCATGCTGTTCGCCGCAGGCGCCCCGATGCGGCTGTTCGCGATCCTCGCAGGAGCGGGGGTGCTCGGCGTCGTGCTGCTCACCCTGGCCGCTCCCTACCGCATGCAGCGCTTCACCTCGTGGCTCGATCCCGAGGCGGACCGGCTCGGCTTCGGCTGGCAGGTGACGCAGGGGCAGTACGCGCTGGGCACCGGCGGCTTCTGGGGAGTCGGGCTCGGCGCCAGCCGGGAGAAGTGGGGCTCGCTTCCCGAGGCCCATACCGACTTCATCTTCCCGGTGATCGGCGAGGAGCTCGGCCTGGTCGGCACCGTCACGGTGCTGGCGCTCTTCGGCGTGCTCGCCTTCGCCATCTTCCGGCTGTCGCGCAACACCCGGGACCCCTTCGTCCGCCTCGCCTCCGCCGGCGTCGGCTCGTGGATCGTCATCCAGGCCGTGGTCAACATCGGCGCGGTCCTCGGCCTGCTGCCCATCACCGGCGTTCCCCTGCCCCTCGTCTCCTACGGCGGCTCGTCGCTCGTCCCCACCCTCGTGGCGCTGGGCATGCTGATGGCCTTCGCCAAGGCCGAGCCCGATGCCCGGCGGGCCATTCGCCGGAAGAGCACCGCCGAGTCGCTGCGACGGCGCTGACGTGAACGTCCTCCTCGCGGCGGGCGGCACGGGCGGTCACATCGAACCGGCGCTGAACGTCGGAGACGCCCTGCAACGACTCGATCCGAGCGTGCGCATCACCGTCCTCGGCAGCGACCGGGGCCTCGAGACCACGCTGGTGCCGGCGCGGGGATACGACCTCGTGACCGTGCCGAGCGTCCCGATGCCGCGACGGCCCGGCGGCGACCTCGTCAGGCTGGGCCCCCGCCTCAGCTCGGCCGTCCGGCGCGCGACGGCCGTCCTGCGGGAGCGCGAGGTCGACGTGGTCATCGGTTTCGGGGGGTATGCCGCCGTCCCCGCCTATCTCGCGGCCCGCCGCACCCGCACGCCGCTCATCATCCACGAGGCGAACGCGCGTCCCGGCATGGCGAACCGCCTCGGCGCCCGGTTCACCCCGCACGTCTACTCGTCCTTCCCGGACGCGATGCCCGGCGCGACGTCCATGGCGCTGCCGCTTCGCCACGCGATCTCTACTCTGGACCGGTCCCGGGTCCGCGGCGAGGCGAGGGCCACGTTCGGCCTGTCCGACGACGCCCCCGTGCTCCTGGTGTTCGGTGGATCCCAGGGGGCGATGCGGCTCAACTCCGTCGTCGCTGGTGCCCTGCCCGCGCTTCGGGACCGGGGCATCGAGGTCCTGCATGCCTTCGGGGGCCGCAACGACGCGCCGGCCCCGTTCGACGGCTACGTGCCGGTCCCCTTCATCGACCGGATGGACCTGGCGTACGCCGCCGCCGACCTCGCGCTCACCCGCGCCGGGGCCATGACCTGCGCGGAGCTCGCGGCCGTCGGCCTGCCGGCCGTGTACGTGCCCCTGCCCATCGGCAACGGCGAGCAGCGCGTCAACGCCCTGCCCGTCGTGGCGGCGGGCGGTGGCCTCCTCATCGACGACGCGGAGATCACTGCGGAGTGGCTCACGGACACGGCAGCCGAGGTGCTGCACGATGGCGACAGGCTGCACGCGATGGGTGCGGCCGCGTTCGGCCATGGAGTGCGGGACGCAGACGAGCAGCTGGCCCGCATCGTCATGCGGGTGGGATCGGGAGGTGGGCGATGACCGAGCCGACGTCGCTCGGACGCGTCCACATCGTGGGCATCGGCGGGGCCGGGATGTCCGGCATCGCCCGCATCATGGTGGCCCAGGGCGTGCCGGTGTCGGGATCGGACGCCAAGGACTCGCGCCGCCTCCAGGCCCTTCGTGCGGTCGGCGTGGATGCGCGGGTCGGGCACGATGCCGCCCTCGTGGCGGGGATCGACACCCTCGTGGTGTCGACGGCGATCCCCGAGGCCAATGTCGAGCGGGTGGCCGCCCGGGAGCTCGGGATCCGCGAGCTCAGCCGCGCTGACGCACTGGCCGCCGTCATGGCCGGGAGCCGCGGCGTGGCGGTGTCCGGGACGCACGGCAAGACGACGACGACCTCGATGCTCACCGTCGCGCTTCAGCACTGCGGAGTCGATCCGTCGTTCGCCATCGGCAGCGAACTGAACGAGTCCGGGTCCAATGCCCACCTGGGCACCGGCGACGTGTTCGTCGTCGAGGCCGACGAGAGCGATGGCACGTTCCTCGTGATGGCGCCGATCGCCGCGATCGTCACCAACGTCGAGCCGGACCACCTCGACTACTGGGGCACCTTCGAGGCCATCGAGCAGGGCTTCCTCGACTTCGCCACCGGCATCCGCGACCGTGACGGGTTCATCGTGGTCTGCGTCGACGATCTCGGCGGTGCCCGACTCGCGCTGAAGGCCCGCGACGCCGGCGTCGACGTGCGCACCTACGGTGAGTCGGTCGAGGCCGACTACCGGCTGAGCGACGCCCGGCTCACCGATGCGGGCTGGGCCTTCGACACCGTGCACAACGGGGTGCGCCTGGGGGAGATCGCGCTGAAGGTCCCGGGGAAGCACAACGCCCTGAACGCGCTGTCGGCCTTCGTCACGGGTCTGGGCCTGGACTACGCCGCCTCGGACCTGCGGGCCGGCCTGGAGTCCTTCAGCGGCACGCGTCGGCGGTTCGAGTTCAAGGGGCAGGTGGGCCAGATCCGCGTGTTCGACGACTACGCCCACCACCCGACGGAGATCGAGGCGGTCCTGCGCGCGGCGCGCGATGTCGTCGGCGAGGGGCGCGTGGTCGTCGCCTTCCAGGCCCACCACTACTACCGCACCGCCCTGTTCACGGAGGAGTTCGGCGCCGCCCTCGGCCTCGCCGACGACGTCGTGGTGCTGGAGGTGTTCGCCCCGGGCGAGATGCCGATCCCCGGTGCGAGCGGGCAGACGATGGCGGCCAACGTGCCGCTGGCGGACGAGCACGTGGTGTTCGAGCCGTCCTGGTCCGCCGTCGCGGGGCACCTGGCCGACCGGGCCGCGCCCGGCGACATCATCATGACGCTCGGGGCCGGCGACATCGGCATGATCGGTGGCGAGGTGCTCGACCTGCTGCGTGCCCGCGAGGGATCGGCATGAGCGCGCCCACCGTGGAGCGCCCGGCCGCCCCGGCTCCGGTCCTCGCGCCCCGCCGACGTCGGCGCTGGCTGCGCACCGCCCTTGTGCTCGTCGCCGTCGCCCTGGCCGGCGCAGCGGTGTGGGCAGTCTGGTTCTCCTCGCTCCTCGCCGCCGCCGGCGTGCGCGTCCTCGGGGTCGAGGGGGCACGGGCGGACGCGGCGCTGGCGGCCGCCGCCATTCCCGTCGGCGTGCCCCTGGCCCGCATCGACACGGCCCCGGCCGAGCGTGCGGTGCGCGCGCTGCCGTGGGTCCTGGACGCCGAGGTGCGCCGCGGGTGGCCGAGCGAGATCGTCCTCGCGGTGACCCCCCGGATCCCGATCGCCGTGATCGTCGAGGGCTCCGGCCGGTCGGGGGTCGACGCCGAGGGGGTGGTCTTCCCGGTGGCGGGCGGACTGCCCAAGGGGCTGCCGACCGTGACCGCCGACGGCGTCGGGCTGACGGCGTCCATGGCCGCGCTCGCCACGCTGCCGGCCGACCTCGGCCGCAAGGTCGTCTCGGTTTCGGCGACGACGCGTGACGACGTCGAGCTGACCCTGCGCTCCGGTGACGTGGTGCGCTGGGGGAGCGCGGAGCAGCCGGAGCTGAAGGCCGAGGTGCTGCGCGCACTGATGGAACGCAAGGCCGACGTCTACGACGTCGCGGCTCCCGAGGTGCCGACGACCTTCCGCGCCCGGTAGGAGTCTCAACCACAGGCTGAGACTTTGCCTGCCGGAAATCACATCCTCACCTTGCGCAACAGGGATCGCGGGCTCTAACCTCCCGCCGGTTGCAGACAGGACGAAATCTCAGTCTCCCCTAGAGGTTGAGAGTTTGCGACCGGCAGACGTTGCCGGGTCAGGCCCGGCGGCACCGGATGAGAGGACGGCGGCCGTGGCGGCTCCGCAGAACTACCTGGCAGTGATCAAGGTCGTGGGCATCGGCGGTGGTGGCGTGAACGCCGTCAACCGGATGATCGAGGTCGGCCTCAAGGGCGTGGAGTTCATCGCCATCAACACGGACGCGCAGGCGCTGCTCATGAGCGATGCCGACGTCAAGCTCGACATCGGGCGCGAGCTGACCCGTGGCCTCGGTGCCGGCGCCAACCCCGAGGTGGGCAAGAAGGCGGCGGAGGACCATCTCGAGGAGATCGAGGAGGTGCTCAAGGGCGCCGACATGGTCTTCGTGACCGCGGGCGAGGGCGGTGGCACCGGCACCGGTGGCGCGCCTGTCGTGGCCCGCGTGGCGCGGTCGCTGGGTGCCCTCACGATCGGCGTCGTCACCCGGCCGTTCGGCTTCGAGGGCCGTCGCCGGCAGGCGCAGGCGGAGGCCGGCGTGGACAACCTGCGGGCCGAGGTCGACACCCTCATCGTGATCCCCAACGATCGACTGCTGTCCCTGGCCGACCGGAACATCAGCGTGATCGACGCCTTCCGCCAGGCCGACCACGTGCTGCTCCAGGGCGTGTCCGGCATCACCGACCTCATCACGACGCCCGGCCTGATCAACCTCGACTTCGCCGACGTGAAGAGCATCATGCACGCGGCGGGCTCGGCACTCATGGGCATCGGCTCGGCGCGCGGTGAGGACCGCGCGGTCGAGGCGGCGGAGAAGGCCATCTCGAGTCCGCTGCTCGAAGCAGGAATCGACGGCGCGCACGGCGTGCTCCTGTCGATCTCCGGCGGCAGCGACCTGGGCCTGTTCGAGATCAACGAGGCGGCCCGACTGGTTGCCGACGCGGCGCACCCGGACGCGAACATCATCTTCGGCGCGGTGATCGACGACACCCTCGGCGACGAGGTGCGCGTGACCGTCATCGCGGCGGGCTTCGACGGCGGGGAGCCGCCGGCCAAGCGCGGCGGCGGCGCCACGGCACGGCTGCGCGACGGTGACACCGGCGAGGTGCCGGCCGTCGTCGCACCGGGGTCCCGCACCCTGTCCCAGCCACGCACGATCGTGTTCGACGATTCCGAGGACGACCTCGACATTCCGGACTTCCTGAAGTAGCACGTCGGCGAGCGGAGAGTGTTCCCGATCGCCGCTGGGGTCACAGGCCCCCGGAGCCCTGGTGGCCGCCCAGCATCCTGGGCGGCCACCGGTCGTTCCGGGGGCACCAGCCCGGCGCCCTACGCCAGCCTCAACCTCGCCGGCTACGTCGGCGACTCCGACGCCGCCGTGGCGGAGAACCGCCGCCGCCTCGCCGGCGCCCTCGGACTGCCGGGGGAGCGCCTGGTCGTGATGGACTCCGTGCACGGCGCTGACGTCGCAGTCGTGACTGCCCCGGGAGTGGTGCCGGGGGTCGATGCGCTGCTCACCCAGGAGCCCGACCTCGGCATCGTCGCCCTCGGAGCCGACTGCGTGCCGATCGCCCTGATCGGGGACGACGACCGGACCGTGGCGGTCGCGCACTGCGGCTGGCGGGGGCTGGTGGCCGACGTCCTGGGTGCCGTGGTTGCGGCGATGGCCGACCACGGCAGCGGCGTCGAGCGCGTGGTCCTCGGGCCTGCGGTCTGCGGCCGGTGCTACCCGGTGCCGCCGGGACGGGCCGCGGAGGTCGCGGCCGCGTGGCCGGGGCCGGTGTCCAGCGCGGCCCTGGTGACCTGTGCCGACGGGCAACCGGGGATCGACGTGCGGGCCGGAGCCATCGCGCGCCTGGCCGGCCTCGGGGTCGCCTCGCGCGCCATCACTGTCACGGGCGGCTGCACGGTCGAGGATCCGGGACTGTTCTCCTTCCGTCGCGACGGGGTCACCGGCCGCCAGGGGGTGGCTGCCTGCCGGCACGGACTTGCGAGGATGGGCGCCTGATGGCCCACGAGACCCCGAACGAGCGAGCCGCCGACATCCGCGCCGGTCTGGCCGAGGTCCTGGCGCGCATCGAGCGCGCTCGGCAGGCCGCGGGCCGCAGCGACCACGTGTCACTCGTCGTGGTGACGAAGACGTTCCCTGCCTCCGACGTGGCGGTCCTGGCGGACCTCGGAGTCACGGACGTCGCGGAGAACCGCGACCAGGAGGCTAAGGCCAAGCGGCCGGCCGTCGAGGTCGACGCCCCCGGCCTGCGCTGGCACATGATCGGGCAGCTGCAGCGCAACAAGGCCGCCAGCGTCGCCAGGTGGGCCGACGTCGTCGAGTCCGTCGATCGCCTGGAGCTGGTCGGCGCGCTCGGGCGGGCGGCCGCGTCCCAGGGCCGCACCATGGAGGTCCTGCTCCAGGTGTCGCTCGATGCGGTCGTCGTCCCGGGCCGAGGGGGAGCCGACCCTCGAGCCGTCCCCGAGCTGGCCGCTGCCGTCGCGGCCGAACCGGCGCTGTCCCTGCGAGGGGTGATGGGCGTCGCGCCGTACCCCGGCGACGACCCGGCAGCCGATGGCCCGGCCGCCGCGTTCGCGCGGCTCGAGGAGGTGTCCCTGCTGCTGCGAGAGCGGTGGCCGCAGGCCGATCGCATCTCCGCGGGGATGAGCGGCGACCTGGAGGCGGCCGTCGCCCATGGGGCGACACAGGTCCGCATAGGGGGCGCGGTACTCGGCCAGCGCACCCGCGTGCAGTAGCGTCGTTCCATCGACGGCCGAGGCACCTCGGGCCGTCCACGGACACGGGAGGACGACTGATGGCTGGCGCGATGCGCAAGATGGCCGTCTACCTGGGTCTCGTCGAGGACCACGGGGACGAGGGGTACGACGAGTACGAGGAGTACGAGGCGGCCCGCAAGGGCAGCCGAGAGTCACGGACGCCACCGCGAGGGTACGAGGACCGCTACGAGCCCGGGTACGACGACCGCTACACGAGCCGAAGCGTCCGCCCCATCGCTGACACGCGCGCGGTGCGCACCTTCCGCAGCGACGCCGCCGCGCCGAGCCGACCGACCTCGGCACCGCTGGCCGATCGCCGACCCGCCCCGGACCTGACCCGCATCGAGACCATCCATCCCCGCAGCTACAACGATGCGCGGCGGATCGGTGAGGACTACCGCGAGGGCGTCCCGGTCATCATGAACCTCTCCGAGCTCGAGGACGCCGACGCGAAGCGCATCATCGACTTCGCCGCCGGGCTCGTCTTCGGAATGCGCGGATCGATCGAGCGCATCACCAACAAGGTCTTCCTGCTGTCACCGGTGAACGTGGACGTCGGTGACGAGGCGCGGGCCCAGATCGCCAAGGACGGCTTCTTCAACCAGAGCTGAACCGGACCCCAACCGGGGCGAGGGACCACCGAACGACCAGGGGAGCAATCGAGGATGTCCGTCGTCTTCGAGGTGCTCGCCGTCCTCCTCCTCATCTTCTGGCTGTTCCTCCTCGCCCGCCTGGTCTTCGACCTCGTGCAGGCGTTCGCCCGCGACTGGCGGCCGCGTGGGCCGCTGCTGATCCTGCTCGAGGCGATCTACTCGGTCACCGACCCGCCGCTCAAGCTGCTGCGGCGGATCATCCCGCCGCTGAGGCTCGGCCAGATCCAGTTCGACCTGGCCTTCCTCATCCTGCTGATCGGGGTCAACATCCTCATCAGCGTTGCCCGCTCGCTCGCTGCGTCGACCTAGCCACCGGAGGCACCATGCCACTGACCGCCGCTGAAGTCCGGGCGACCCAGTTCAGCACGACGCGCATGCGCGGCGGCTACAACATGGACGAGGTCGACGCCTTCCTCGACATCATCGAGGCCGACGTCTCCCAGTACGCCGACGAGCTCCAGCGCTCGCGTGACGGCGAGGCGGTCCTGCGCACGCAGTGCGACCAGCTGCAGGCCCGGCTGACCTCGGCCGAGCAGCGGCTGGCGGAGGCCCAGGAGCAGCTCGCCGCCGGGATCGCCGCCCGAACGGCAGTGGTGACGCTGCCAGCCGAGCCGAAGGTGCCGGCCGAGCTCGAGGCACAGCTCGGGGAGAACCCCGATGCGGCAGCCGTGCTCGCGGTCGCCCAGCGCACAGCCGACGAGATCGTCCGGTTCGCGCAGGCGAAGGCGGACAGCATCCGCGCCTCCGTGGGGTCGATGCTGGACCAGCAGAAGGCCCTGCTCGGCGAGACGACCCGCTAGGCCTTCGCGATGCGCAGGTCGACCGGCAGGTCGGTCTGCACCGCGATCGAGTCGGCGTCGGGTGCCGCATCGCTGAACGAGGTGGCGAGCACCTCGCCGGCGATCAGCTCCGCGTGCTCGCGGATCGCGGCATCCAGCTCGGTGTCATCGCTCGACCACCACGCGGAGATCCGGTCGGACACCTCGAGGCCGGCGGTCTTGCGGCCCTCCTGGAGGGTGCGCACGACCTCGCGGGCGAGGCCCGCCCGGCGGAGCTCGTCGTCGATGTGGAGGTCGAGGGCGAGGCTCTCACCGCCTTCGGTGACGACGGCCCAGCCCTCCTGAGGCGTCTCGGTGACGATCACGTCGGCCTCGGTGATCTCCACGTCGCCGATGTCGGCCACCGTGAGGTGCACGACGCCCGAGCCGCGAAGGTCGCGGACGATGCCCGCGGCAGGCGCGTCCGCGATGGCCGAGGCGACCGCCGGTGTCTGCTTGCCGAAGCGCTGCCCGAGTGCGCGGAAGTTCGCCTTGACGGACACGTCGACGAGGCCCGCGCTCTCGTCGGCCAGGGCCTCGAGGTGCTGCACGTTGAGCTCCTCGGCCACCTGCGCGCGCAGGTCGTCGGGCAGCGCTGCCCAGCCGGGCGCCGAGATGAGTGCGCGCCGCAGGGGCTGTCGGGTGCGGACCGACGAGGTGGACCGAGCGGCCCGGCCGAGCTCGACCAGCCGGCGGACCAGCGCCATCCGGTCGACGAGAGCGGGATCGGAGAGCGCGGGATCGGGCTCGGGCCACGAGGCCAGGTGGACCGACGTCGGTGCGGCTGGATCCGTGGCGCGGAAGAGGTCCTGCCACACGCGCTCGGTGATGAACGGGGTGAAGGGGGCCAGGCAGAGAGTCACGACCCTCAGGGCCTCGTGCAGGGTGGCGAGTGCCGCGGGATCGCCGTCCCAGAACCGCCGACGTGAGCGTCGGACGTACCAGTTGGACAGGTCGTCGACGAACGTCGAGAGGAGGCGCCCGGCCCGCTGCGTGTCGAACGCCTCGAGCGCCTCGTCGACCCCGAGCGCGAGCGCCTGGGCCTCCGACAGCACCCACCGGTCGATCACGGGGCGCTCGGCGGGAGCAGGGGCGCCCTGGGCGGGGTCCCAGCCGGCGGTGCGCGCGTAGAGGGACTGGAACGACACCGTGTTCCAGTAGGTGAGCAGGGTCTTGCGGACGACGTCGGCGATGGCCGAGTGCCCGACGCGCCGTGCCTGCCAGGGGGATCCGCTGGCCAGCATGAACCAGCGGAGGGCATCGGCTCCGTGCTCGTCCATCAGCGGCATCGGCGCCAGGATGTTGCCGAGGTGCTTGCTCATCTTGCGGCCGTCCTCGTCGAGGATGTGGCCCAGGCACACGACGTTGCGGTACGAGGACTCGCCGAACACGAGGGTGCCTACCGCCATCAGGGTGTAGAACCAGCCGCGCGTCTGGTCGATCGCCTCGCAGATGAAGTCGGCCGGGTACTGCCCCGCGAACGCGTCCTCGTTGCGGTGCGGGTAGCCGAGAGCCGCGAAGGGCATGGCACCCGAGTCGTACCAGCCGTCGATGACCTCGGGCACGCGCCGCGCCTCTGCGCCGCACTCGGGGCAGGGCACGGTGATGTCATCGACGTAGGGGCGGTGCGGGTCGGTGGCAGTCACGTCGCGACCGGCGAGCTCGCTCAGCTCGGCGAGGGAGCCGACTGCGACGAGATGGCCCTCGGGACACCGCCAGATCGGCAGCGGCGTGCCCCAGTAGCGGTTGCGCGAGAGCGCCCAGTCCACGTTGTTGGTGAGCCAGTCGCCGTAGCGGCCCCACTTGATGGTGCCGGGGAACCAGTTGGTCTGCTCGTTCTGCGCGAGCAGCTCGTCCTTGATCGCGGTGGTGCGGATGTACCAGGACGGCTGCGCGTAGTAGATCAGCGGCGTGTGGCAGCGCCAGCAGTGCGGATACGCGTGCTCGTACGGGACGTGCCGGAACATCAGGCCCCGCTGCTCCAGGTCGGCGACGAGGGTCTCGTCGGCCTTCTTGAAGAACATGCCGCCCACCACGGGCACGTCGTCGTCGAAGTGCCCGTCGGGCTTGACCGGGTTGACGACGGGAAGCCCGTAGGCGCGGCAGGTGACGAGGTCGTCGGCGCCGAACGCGGGTGCCTGGTGGACGAGGCCGGAGCCGTCGTCCGTCGTCACGTAGTCGGCGAGGATCACGTAGTGCGCGTCCGGGATGTCGACGTAGTCGAACGGGCGCTGGTAGTGCACGTGCTCGAGCGCAGTGCCGGGCATCGTCTCGAGGATCGTGGCCGTGTCACCGAAGAGGGCCGGCACGAGCTCCTCAGCGACCACCAGGGTCTCGTCCTCGGCCGTGCGCACGACCGCGTACACGGCACCCGGCTTGACGGCCACCGCGGTGTTGGAGACGAGCGTCCAGGGGGTCGTGGTCCAGACCAGCAGGGCAGCGCCCTGGTGGCGCGCCCCGAGGTCCGAGTCCACGGCGACGGGGAAGCGCACGTACACCGACGGATCGACGACGGTCTCGTACCCCTGCGCGAGCTCGTGGTCCGACAGGCCCGTGCCGCAACGGGGGCAGTAGGGGGCGACGCGGTGGTCCTGGACCAGCAGTCCCTTGTCGAAGATCTGCTTGAGGGACCACCACACGCTCTGGACGTAGTCCTTGTCCATGGTCCAGTAGGCGCGGTCCATGTCGACCCAGTAGCCCATCCGTCGGGTCATGTCGGAGAACTCGTCGACGTGCCTCAGCACCGACTCCCGGCAGCGGGCGTTGAACTCCGCGACCCCGAAGCGCTCGATGTCCCCCTTGCCGGTGAATCCCAGCTCCTTCTCGACCGCCAGCTCCACCGGCAGCCCGTGGCAGTCCCAGCCCGCCTGCCGGGGCACGTAGTACCCCTTCATGGTCCGGTAGCGGGGGAACACGTCCTTGAAGACCCGGGCCTCGACATGGTGGGTGCCCGGTGTGCCGTTGGCGGTCGGCGGGCCCTCGTAGAACACCCACGTCGGGCGGCCCTCGCTCTGGGCGACGGAGGCCTCGAACACGCCTTCCGCCTCCCACATCCGCAGGACCTCATGCTCCATGGCCGGCAGGTCGACCTGCGCTGGCACGGCCCGGTACATGGGTCCTCCGGTGAGTCGGGTGGGTTCGGCAGGTCAGGATATCGGCGCGGCTCACCCCACTGACGGCCGCATGGGCCTAGCATCCGTCCGATATCGGGCATCGGGGACGGGTCGACAGCCGGTCCCCGAGGCGGCCCTCGACGAACAGGGGAACTGATGGCGTCCGCGAAGCCGGCGAAGAAGGCTGCGCCCGTGAAGAAGGCTGCCCCGGCCAAGAAGGCTGCGCCCGTGAAGAAGGCCGCGCCCGTGAAGAAGGCCGCGCCCGTGAAGAAGGCTGCGCCTGTCAAGAAGGCTGCGCCGGTCAAGAAGGCTGCGCCCGTGAAGAAGGCCGCGCCCGTGAAGAAGGCTGCGCCGGCCAAGAAGGCCGCCCCGGTCAAGAAGGCTGCGCCCGTGAAGAAGGCCGCGCCCGTGAAGAAGGCCGCGCCCGTGAAGAAGGCTGCCCCGGTCAAGAAGGCCGCCCCGGTCAAGAAGGCCGCGCCGGTCAAGAAGGCTGCGCCCGTGAAGAAGGCTGCGCCCGTGAAGAAGGGCCGGCTAGCCGTTCGCGAGGACGAGACGCCCTGGACCGCGAAGGAGCTGGCCGCCGTGGAGGCCGACCTGCACGGTGACCTGGATCGGCTCCGTGAGGAGATCCTCAACGCAGAGGAAGGCCTCGCCGACCTCATCCGCGACTCGGGCGACGGTGCCGGGGATGATCAGGCAGACGCGGGCAGCAAGACCTTCGAGCGCGAGCACGAGATGTCGCTGGCCAACAACGCCAGGAACATGGTCGACCAGGTGCTGCACGCCCTCCACCGCATCGAGTCGGGCACGTACGGCATCTGCGAGTCCTGCGGCAAGCCGATCGGCAAGTACCGCCTGCAGGCCTTCCCGCGGGCGACCCTGTGCCTGGTCTGCAAGCAGGCCGAGGAGCGCTACTAGAGGATCGGCCGGCGTCCCGGGCACCGTAGAGTGGAACGGTGACCGCGCCCGCCGATGTGCCCTCGACGGCGGACGAGCCCTCGGCCGACACCATCGTCATCGACCCCGCCCAGCGCCGCCGCTGCCTCATCACCGTCGGGGTGATGGCCGCCTCCGTCGTCGTCGTCGACCAGCTCGTCAAGCACTGGGTCGTCACGACCATCAAGCCGCGCCTCGAGTCCGGTGAGGGCCCCATCGAGCTGCTCGGCGGGCTGATCAAGCTCACCTACCTCGAGAACACCGGTGCGGCGTTCTCGATGGGAGCCGGCTACACGTGGATCTTCTCGATCGTGGCCGTCGTCGTGGCCGTCGTCATCCTCCGCACCGCCCGCAAGCTCGGCAGCATCTGGTGGGCCGTGGCCCTGGGCGGCCTGCTGGGCGGGCTGCTCGGCAACCTCATCGACCGGCTGACGCGCCCGCCGGGGCCGGGCCTGGGCTACGTCGTGGACTTCATCCAGCTGCCCAACTTCGCCGTCTTCAACGTGGCGGACATGTTCATCACCTGCTCGGCCGTGCTCATGGTGGTCCTCGCCCTGCGCGGCGTCGACTTCTCCGGTGGGCCACGCGTGTGACCGAGCGCCTGCGAGCCCTTGGCGGCGCCTCGTGACCGAGCGCCTGCGAGCCCTTGGCGGCGCCTCGTGACCGAGCGCCTGCTCCCTGTCCCCGACGGGCTCGCCGGCGAGCGCCTCGACGTCGCCCTCACCCGGCTGCTCGGGCTGTCCCGGACCCGAGCGGTGGAGCTCATCGCCGACGGCGCCGTCCTCATCGACGGGCGGCCCAGCGCCAAGTCCGACCGGCTGCTGGCCGGCTCCCTGCTCAGCGTGGACCTGCGCGAGCCCGCCGCAGCACCGGTCCTGCCACCGGAGCCGGTGCCCGGCATGCGCGTGCTCCTCGACGACGACGACGTCGTGGTCGTCGACAAGCCCGTCGGCGTGGCTGCCCACCCCAGTCCCGGCTGGTCCGGTCCGACCGTGGTCGGCGGCCTCGAGGCGGCCGGATACCGCATCAGCACGTCCGGGGCGGCGGAGCGGCAGGGGGTGGTCCACCGTCTCGACGTCGGCACCTCCGGGGTGATGGCCGTGGCCAAGAGCGAGGCCGCCTACACCAGCCTGAAGCGCCAGTTCAAGGAGCGCACGGTCGAGAAGACGTACCACGCCGTGGTCCAAGGGCACTGCGATCCGCTGAGCGGGACGATCGACGCACCGATCGACCGGCATCCGCAGCATGACTACAAGTGGGCGGTCGTCACGGGGGGCAAGCCCAGCGTCACCCACTACGACACCCTCGAGGCGTTCCCGCACGCCTCCCTGCTCGAGGTCCACCTCGAGACCGGCCGCACGCACCAGATCCGCGTGCACATGGCGGCCCTGCGGCACCCCTGCGTGGGCGACCTCACCTACGGGGCCGACCCGGGGCTGGCGAAGCGCCTGGGGCTGGGGAGGCAGTGGTTGCACGCGGTGCGGCTGGGGTTCGAGCACCCCTCCACGGGGGAGCGGATCACCGTCTCGAGCGCGTACCCGGACGACCTGCGGGTCTCCCTGGAGAGGCTGCGCGCGGGTGCGTAGGGGTGCCTCGGCGTGGACGGTCCACGACGTCGGTCCGGAAAGTTAGGGTGGGGCCGTGCCCCCGTCCGACCAGTTCGTGCACCTGCACGTGCATACCGAGTACTCGATGCTCGACGGTGCCGCGCGCCTGCCCGACCTGTTCGACGAGGTAGAGCGCCAGGGCATGACGGCGATCGCGATGACCGATCACGGCAACCTCTACGGGGCCTTCGAGTTCTACAAGGGCGCGACGGCGCGCGGCCTCAACCCGATCATCGGCCTCGAGGGCTACTACGCGCCCCAGGGCCGCTTCGAACGTCGGCCCTTCGACTTCGGCGGCGGCTTCGACGAGGGCAGCCAGGAGGACACAGGCGTCAGCGAGATCTCCACTGGCGGGCGCGGGCGGGGCAAGCAGAGCTACACGCACATGACGCTGTGGGCCGAGAACACCGCCGGCATGCACAACCTCTTCCGGCTGTCGTCGCTGTCCAGCCTCGAGGGGTACTACCACAAGCCGCGCTTCGACCGGGAGCTCCTCGAGCGGTACGGCACCGGCCTGATCGGCACCACCGGCTGCCCGAGCGGCGAGGTCAACCGATGGCTGCAGGCCGGCAACTACGATCGCGCCCTCGCGGTCGCCGCCGACACGCGGGACATCCTCGGCGCCGGCAACTACTTCTGCGAGGTCATGGACCACGGGCTCGCGATCGAGCGCCGGTTCCGCGAGGACCTCCTGCGCATCGCACGCACTCTCGATCTGCCGCTGATCGCCACGAACGACCTCCACTACGTGCACGCCTCCGACGCCGACACGCACGACGTCCTGCTGTGCATCGGCACGCGCACGACCATGGACGACCCGAAGCGCTTCCGCTTCGATGCGCGCGACTTCTACGTGAAGACGGCCACCGAGATGAGGCAGGTCTGGTCGGAGCTGCCCGAAGCCTGCGACAACACCCTTCTCATCGCCGAGCGCTGTCACGTCGAGTTCGCCGAGGGCGCCAACCTCATGCCGGCCTTCCCGGTGCCGGACGGCGAGAGCGAGGAGTCCTGGCTGATCAAGGAGGTCGAGGTCGGCCTCCAGCACCGCTACAAGGGCGCGGTGCCCGACGACGTCCGCAGGCAGGCGGAGTACGAGGTGGGCGTCATCATCCAGATGGGCTTCCCGGGCTACTTCCTCGTGACCGCCGACCTCGTCCGCCACGCGAAGGAGAGCGGCATCCGGGTCGGCCCGGGCCGTGGCTCCGCGGCCGGCGCGATGATCGCGTACGCACTCGGCATCACCGAGCTCGATCCCATGAAGCACGGCCTGCTGTTCGAGCGGTTCCTCAACCCCGAGCGCATCTCCATGCCCGACATCGACATGGACTTCGACGAGCGCCGCCGCGGCGACATGATCCGCTACGCCACCGAGAAGTACGGCGAGGAGCGCGTCGCCCAGATCATCACCTACGGCTCCATCAAGGCGAAGGCGGCGATCAAGGACAGCTCGCGGGTCCTCGGCCACCCGTACGCCCTGGGCGACCGCATCACGAAGGCGATGCCCCCGGCCGTCATGGGCAAGGACGTCTCGCTCAAGGGCGCCTTCGACCCGAAGAACTCCCGGTACGGGGAGGCCGCCGAGTTCCGCGCGCTGTACGAGGCCGAGGCCGACGTCCGCCAGGTGGTCGACACGGCCAAGGGCCTGGAGGGCCTGAAGCGCCAGCCGGGGGTGCACGCGGCGGGAGTCATCCTCTGCCGTGAGCCGCTGCTCGACGTCATCCCCGTGTGGCGGCGCGAGCAGGACGGCGCCGTCATCACCCAGTTCGACATGGGGGCGTGCGAGGCCCTCGGCCTGCTGAAGATGGACTTCCTGGGCCTGCGCAACCTGACGGTCCTGGACGACTGCCTCGGGCACATCGAGTCCAACCGCGGCGAGACGATCGTGCTCGAGGAGCTCGGCCTCGACGACCGGGCCACCTACGAGCTCCTCACCCGCGGCGACACCCTCGGGGTGTTCCAGCTCGACGGCGGGCCGATGCGCGCCCTGCTGCGCTCGATGCAGCCCGACAACTTCGAGGACATCTCCGCCGTGCTCGCCCTGTACCGGCCCGGGCCGATGGGGGCCAACGCCCACAACGACTATGCGGACCGCAAGAACGGCCGCAAGCCCGTGGTGCCGATCCATCCGGAGCTCGCGGAGCCGCTCGCCGACATCCTCGGCGACACCTACGGCCTGATCGTGTACCAGGAGCAGGTCATGGCCATCGCGCAGAAGCTCGCGGGGTACTCCCTCGGCGCGGCCGACCTGCTGCGCCGGGCGATGGGCAAGAAGAAGAAGGAGATCCTCGACAAGGAGTACGTGCCGTTCAGCGAGGGCATGAAGGTCAACGGCTACTCCGACGGCGCCATCAAGACGCTGTGGGAGATCCTGGTCCCCTTCTCCGACTACGCGTTCAACAAGGCGCACACCGCTGGCTACGGGCTGGTGTCGTACTGGACCGCCTTCCTCAAGGCCAACTACCCGGCTGAGTACATGGCCGCCCTGCTGACCTCGGTCAAGGACGACAAGGACAAGTCGGCCGTGTACCTGAACGAGTGCCGCAAGATGGGCATCAAGGTGCTGCCGCCAGATGTCAATGACTCCGACTTCGACTTCACTCCTCGTGGCACCGACATCAGGTTCGGCCTCTCGGCGATCCGGAACGTCGGCGGCAACGTCGTCGACTCCGTCATCGCCACCAGGCGCCGGATCGGCCGATTCTCCGACTTCCACGACTTCATCGCCAAGGTGGACGCCTCCGTCTGCAACAAGCGCGTCGTGGAGTCGCTCATCAAGTCCGGCGCCTTCGACTCCCTGGGCCACACGCGCAAGGGCCTGGTCCAGATCCACGAGCAGGTCGTCGATGCAGCCGTCGACATCAAGCGCGCCGAGTCGCACGGCCAGTTCGACCTGTTCGGAGGGCTCGAGGCATCCGGCGACGAGGCGATGGTGCCGCGCAGCGAGATCCCGATCGGCGAGTGGGACAAGACGGTCCTCCTGGCGCACGAGCGCGAGATGCTCGGCCTGTACGTGTCCGACCACCCGCTGCACGGCGCGGAGCGGATGCTCGCCCAGCTGACCGACCGGACGATCGCCGCGGTGCTCATGGACGATCGCGTGGACGCCACCATCGCCACCGTCGGCGGCCTCGTCACCGCGGTGCAGCGCAAGACCACCAAGCAGGGGTCGTCGTGGGCGATCGTCACCCTCGAGGACCTCGAGGGCTCGGTCGAGATCATGGTGTTCCCGCAGACGTACAACGCCGTGAGCACCCTGCTCGTCGACGACTCCGTCATCATCGTCCGCGCGAAGGTCGAGCGCAGCGACGAGGACGGCGTCCGGATGGTGGCGCTCGAGATCACGCAGCCCGACCTCACGGAGGCGGTGAGCGGCCCGGTTCGGGTCACGATGGCGGCCTCGCGCTGCATCCCGCCACTGGTGGAGCGGTTCAAGGAGGTGCTCGCGGAGCACCCGGGCACCACCGAGGTGCACCTGCACCTGACCGGCGGGGCGAAGACGACCGTGCTCCGGCTCGACGACCGGCTCCGGGTGACTCCGTCGCCGTCCCTGTACGGGGACCTCAAGGCCCTGCTCGGTCCCAGCTGCCTCGGATGACGCGGCCTTGAGCACGGCGCGGAAGGCATCGGCGGTGATCGCCGCGGGCCTGGTGGTGGGCCTCGTCAGCGGGGCGGCGCTCGGGGTCGTGTGGTGGGCCCTCGCTCCGCGCGTGCCGCTGGTGGTGCGCCCGGGCGTGAGCTTCCCCGAGGCCTACCAGCCGGAGGGCTACCTGGCCGCCGATGTGGCCTTCGGTGCGCTTGCGGTCGTCGCGGGTGTCGCCATCACGATCGGCCTCGCCAACATGCGACGCGACCACCTCGCCAGCGTGCTCGTCGCGGCGCTGCTCTCGAGCGCCGTCGGCACGGCTGCGATGTGGTTCGTCGGCTCCCGGCTCGGCTCGGTCGATATCGAGGGCCTGAGCGCGACCACCACCGAGGACCTGGTGGTGGACGCCCCGCTGCAGGTGGCGATGCCCGGCATGTTCGTCATGTGGGCCCTCGCCTCCGCGGTGGTCGTCACCATCCTCGCCCTGTCGGACTGGGTGGTGGAGGTCCGGCGGTCCCGTCGGAGCGAGGGCCAGCCCGGCGCCTAGCGATCGGGACGGCCGATCGGCGCGTAGGCGCCGGCGGTGATCTCCAGCAGGTCGGCCGGTGCGAGGCCGATGTCGAAGCCACGGCGGCCGCCGCTGACGTAGATGGTGCCGAGAGACTCGGCGGAGTCGTCCACGAACGTCGGCAGCGCCCGCTTCTGCCCGATGGGGGAGATGCCGCCCAGGACGTACCCGGTGAGCCGCTGAGCGGTGGCCGCATCCGCCATCTCCGCGCGTCGCCCGCCGGCCGCGGCCGCCAGCGCCTTGAGGTCGAGGCTGCCGCTGACGGGGACGATCCCCACGACCGCGCGACCGTCGACCATCGCCAGCAGGGTCTTGAACACCTCGTCGGGATCCAGTCCCAGTGCCTCCGCGGCCTCGAGCCCGAAGGAGGACGCGCGCGGGTCGTGCGCGTAGGCGTGCGCGGTGTAGGCGATGCCGGCCCGAGCAAGGGCGACGGTCGCCTGGGTGCCGGCGTCGCGCGCCGCCACTAGTTCACGGACGGCGCGACGCCGGGGATCTCGAGGGACGGGACGGCCGACAGCGTGGAGATGAGCGCGGTCTCCCGCCCCAGCAGGGTGCGGGCGAGCACGAGCCGGTCGCCGGTCGTGGGCGCCGCGAGCAGGCCCTGGCGCTCGTCCGTCGGCAGGAGCATCGCGGCGGTGACGAGGTAGGACAGGACGGTGGGGTCGTCCGGCAGGTCGGCGTCGTCGTCGGCATCGTCCACGTCGATCGCATCGGGGACCTGGCCGCTGAGGGCGTCGCGGTACAGCCGGAACCGACGGGTGACCTGCTCGGCGAGGAGGGCGTCGGCCGGGTCGCTCACGTCGTCGAGGTACTCGACGTGCGCACGGAGGAGGGGCTGGCCGGTGTCGACCTCGAGCAGCCGGAACCGCCGGCTCCCGGTCGTGACGATGTCGAACCGGCCGTCGTCGAGCCGCTCGGCCTGGCGGAGGACCGTTGCCGTTCCGACGGGGTACAGGGCTGCCATCCCGTCAGCGGCCACGTCGCGTCCGTCGCGAACCGCCACGATGCCGAACTCGCGGTCGTCCTCGTCGGGCCTGGCAAGGAGCTCCTCGACCATCTCCCGGTATCGGGGCTCGAAGATGTGCAGGGGCAGCACGAGTCCGGGCACCAGAGGGGTGTTGAGCGGGAAGAGCGGAAGGGGAGCGGGCACGACGGCAGCGTAAGGTAGGAGCGTGATCCGACGCATCGACCTCCGCGGTTCGCACGCCGACCCCCGCGACGTCGTGCCGCGCGCGGCCATGGATGTCGCCGACGCCGGCGAGCGGATCCGGCCCATCATCGACGACGTCCGCGCCGAGGGCGCCGCCGCGGTGCTGCGCTGGACGGAGAAGCTCGACGGCGTCACCCCGCCCTCGCTCCGGGTCCCCGTGGAACGGCTCGCGGCGGCAGCCGATGAGCTCGAGCCCGACGTGCGGGCCGCCCTGCTCGAGTCCATCGACCGGGCGCGGCGCGTGCACACGGACCAGCGGCGGGTCGACATCTCCACCACCGTGGTGCCCGGCGGCACGGTCACCGAGCGCTGGCTGCCCGTCGACCGCGTGGGGCTGTACGTGCCCGGCGGGCGTGCCGTCTACCCCAGCAGCGTGATCATGAACGTCGTCCCGGCCCAGGTGGCCGGCGTCCAGTCGCTGGCCGTGGTGTCGCCGCCGCAGCGCGATTTCGAGGGCTGGCCGCACCCGACGATCCTGGCCGCCTGCTTCCTCCTCGGCGTCGACGAGGTCTACGCCGTCGGCGGGGCCCAGGCGGTCGCCATGCTCGCGTTCGGGGTCGACCTGCCCGGCGGGGGCAGCTGCGCCCCCGTCGACCTCGTCACGGGTCCGGGCAACATCTACGTCACGGCAGCCAAGCGCGCCCTGCAGGGCGTCATCGGGATCGACTCCGAGGCCGGTCCCACTGAGGTGATGATCCTCGCCGACGACACCGCCGACGCCGCCCATGTGGCGGCCGACCTCATCAGCCAGGCCGAGCACGACGTCATCGCCGCCGCCGTCCTCGTCACCGACTCGACCGACCTCGCGGCTGCTGTCGAGGCGGAGCTCGTACGTCAGGTGGCGACGACCAAGCACGTCGAGCGCATCACCGAGGCCCTCGGCGGCTCGCAGAGCGCGATCGTCCTCGTGGACGACCTCGAAGCCGGCCTGCGCATCGTGGATGCGTACGCGGCCGAGCACCTCGAGATCCACGTGCGCGACGCCCGCGAGTGGGCGATGCGCGTGCGCAACGCCGGTGCCATCTTCGTCGGCACCTACTCGCCGGTCTCGCTCGGCGACTACGCGGCCGGCTCCAACCACGTCCTGCCGACGGCGGGTTCCGCCCGGCACTCGTCCGGCCTGTCCGTGCAGTCGTTCCTGCGCGGGATCCACATCGTGGAGTACGACGAGGGTGCGCTCGCCGACGTCGCCCCGCACGTGCTGGCCCTGTCCGGGGCCGAGGACCTGCCGGCCCACGGCGACGCCATCCGGGTGCGGTTCCCCGCCCTGGGCGACCAGAGGTGATCCCGGAGTTCCTCCTGCCGATCCGTGCGGACCTGGTGGGCATCGCCTCCTATGGAGCACCGCAGCTGGACGTGCCGGCCCGGCTGAACGTCAACGAGAACCCCTTCCCGATCCCTGACGACCTCGCCATCGCGATGGGTGCTGCCGTGGCGGAGGCGGCCACCGGCCTCAACCGCTACCCCGATCGCGATGCCGCCCGACTGCGGCAGGCGCTTGCCGACTACCTCGCCGAGGAGTCGGGCGTGCGCGTCCCGGCGGCGCAGGTCTGGGCCGCCAACGGATCGAACGAGGTCATGCACCACCTGTTCCTCGCCTTCGGCGGCCCGGGCCGGCTGGCGATCACGTTCGACCCCACCTACTCGATGTACCCCGAGTACGCACGCGACACCTTCACCGACTACGAGGCCTTCCCGCGCCGGGACGACTTCCGGGTCGATGTCGCCGCCGCGATCGACGTGATCGACGCCCGTCGCCCGTCACTGGTGCTGGTCACCTCGCCGAACAACCCGACCGGCACGGCCATGCCGGAGGACGACATCCGCGCAGTGGCGACGGCCGCGCTGGCCGCCGGGGCGATGGTCATCGTGGACGAGGCCTACGCCGAGTTCCGGCACGAGGGCGTGCCGAGCGCCTGCACACTGCTCGCCGACTACCCGAACCTCGTGGTCGTGCGCACCATGAGCAAGGCGTTCGCCCTCGCAGGCGCACGGCTCGGGTACGCCGTCGCGGCCGACCCTCGGGTCGTCGATGCCCTCATGGTGGTGCGACTGCCCTACCACCTGTCGGCCGTCACCCAGGCGGTCGCGCTCACCGCGCTGCAGCATGCGGACGTGCTCCAGTCGCAGGTGCAGCTCCTTCGCTCGGAGCGGGACGCACTGGCGGCCTGGCTGGCCGAGCAGGGCTTCACCGTCGCGCCGAGTGACGCGAACTTCATCCTCTTCGGCATGTTCCCTGATCGGGATGCCGTCTGGCAGGGGCTGCTCGACCGAGGGGTGCTGATCCGCCAGACAGGTCCCGCGGGGTGGCTCCGCGTCACGGTCGGCACCCCCGAGGAGAACGGTATGTTCAGGCACGCACTGGTCGAGGTCACGGGCCGCGAGGACGAGGAAGGCCGGCTATGAGCCGTACGGCGCGCGTGGAGCGCAGCACCAAGGAGAGCAGCGTCCTGGTCGAGCTCGAGCTCGACGGCACAGGCGCGAGCACCATCGACACGGGAGTGCCGTTCTTCGACCACATGCTCGCCCAGCTCGCCAAGCACGGCGGTCTGGACCTGGTCGTCCGCACCCGGGGCGACCTGGAGGTCGACGCGCACCACACGGTCGAGGACACCTCCCTCGCCCTCGGGCAGGCGATCAACGAGGCGCTCGGCGACCGCGCGGGGCTGCGGCGCTACGGCGACGCGCTCGTCCCGCTCGACGAGTGCCTCGTGCAGTCGGCCGTCGACCTCTCCGGCCGTCCGTACCTGGTGCACGAGGAGCCCGAGCTCGTCGAGCTGATCGGCAGCTACGACACGACCCTCACGCGCCACATCTGGGAGTCGATCGTCGCGACGTCGCAGATCACCCTGCACGTGCGAGTCATCTCGGGCCGCAACGCGCACCACGTGGTCGAGGCCCAGTTCAAGTCGGTGGCCCGCTCGCTGCGCGACGCGGTCGCCGTGGATCCGCGGGTCGTGGGGGTGCCGTCCACCAAGGGCACGCTCACGCCACCCTCGGCGTGACCCGACGATGACGTCCGTCGTCGTCCTCGACTACGGGTCCGGGAACCTGCGCTCGGCGCAGCGAGCCCTGGAACGGGTCGGGGCGGAGGTGACCGTCACCGACGACTTCGACGCCGCGATGGCTGCCGACGGCCTCGTCGTCCCGGGAGTGGGCGCCTATGCGGCCTGCATGGCGGGCATCCGCGACGTGCGCGGCGACGTGATCATCGACCGGCGGCTGGCCGGCGGGCGCGCGGTTCTCGGCATCTGCGTGGGGATGCAGGTCCTCTTCGAGCGAGGCGACGAGCACGGCCAGCGCACCGAGGGGCTGGGGGAGTGGCCCGGCGTCGTCCAGTCACTCGAGGCGGACGTCCTCCCGCACATGGGCTGGAAC
Organism: uncultured bacterium; assembly: GCA_963700255.1. Lineage (GTDB taxonomy): Bacteria > Actinomycetota > Actinomycetes > S36-B12 > S36-B12 > UBA10649. The sequence goes on from CAVOWW010000021.1 coordinate 51,049, forward strand.
ACGGTGCGCGCGCCCGAGGACTCGACGCTCTTCGCCGACGTCCGCGACGAGCGCTTCTACTTCGTGCACTCGTACGGCGTCACCCGCTGGACGCTCACGGAGACCGATCCCAACCGCCAGGCCCCGCTGGTCACGTGGACCCATCACGGCCAGGACTTCGTCTCGGCCGTGGAGAACGGCCCGCTCGCGGCCACGCAGTTCCATCCGGAGAAGTCCGGTGACGCAGGTGCGACGCTGCTCGAGGCCTGGGTGCGCTCCATCCGGTAGCGCGTGGCTACCTCGTTTCTCCCGTGGCGCGGGAGAAACGAGCCAAAGCAGCCCGTATGGCGAGGTTTTCGCTCACACGTCCCACTGCGTGGGAGAAACGAGGAAGGAGGGTCCGGGTAGGGTTCACGCGTGACGAATCCCCGTGCGCTCGAGCTCCTGCCCGCCGTCGACGTGTCCGGCGGACAGGCCGTCCGACTCGTGCAGGGCAAGGCGGGCAGCGAGACCACTTACGGCTCGCCGGTCGATGCGGCCCGCAGCTGGGTCGAGCAGGGCGCCCAGTGGATCCACCTGGTCGACCTCGACGCGGCCTTCGGGCGCGGGAGCAATGCGGAGCTGCTCGCCCAGGTGGTGCGCGACGTCCGCGGTTCCGTCCGCGTCGAGCTCTCCGGAGGAATTCGCGACGACGAGTCGCTCAAGCGCGCGCTGGCCACGGGGTGCACGCGCGTCAACCTCGGCACTGCCGCACTGGAGGATCCCGACTGGACCGAGCGGGTGATCGCCGAGCACGGGGAGCAGATCGCGGTCGGCCTCGACGTCAAGGGCCACACGCTGGCGGCCCGCGGGTGGACGCAGGAGGGCGGCGACCTCTGGGAGACCCTCGGTCGGCTGGATGCCGCCGGCTGCGCGCGCTACGTCGTCACCGACGTCGCCAAGGACGGCACCATGAAGGGCCCGAACCTGCACCTGCTCAAGGAGGTCTGCGAGGCGACCGACCGGCCCGTCGTGGCCTCGGGCGGCATCGCCCGCCTGGAGGACCTGCACAAGCTGGCGGAGATGGTGCCGCTCGGCATCGAGGGGGCGATCGTCGGCCGCGCCCTGTACGACGGCGCGTTCTCCCTGGCCGAGGCGATCACCGCGATCGAGCCGCGGTACGACCCGTACGAGTGGGGACCCGCGCGGCCATGAGCTCTGGCGACTGATGAGCGTTGCCATCCGCGTCATCCCCTGCCTCGACGTCGACGCAGGCAGGGTGGTCAAGGGCATCAACTTCGTCGAGCTGCGTGACGCCGGCGACCCGGTCGAGCTCGCGACCGCGTACGGCCTCGCCGGCGCCGACGAGCTGGTCTTCCTCGACATCACCGCCTCGAGCTCCGATCGCTCGACGACCTACGACGTCGTGAGGCGCACCGCCGAGACAGTCTTCATCCCGTTGACGGTCGGGGGCGGTGTGCGCGAGCCGGAGGACTTCAACAGGCTCCTGCGCGCGGGTGCGGACAAGGTCAGCGTGAACACCGCCGCCATCCGCAACCCGACGCTGCTGAGCGAGGCGGCGGAGCGGTTCGGCGCCCAGTGCGTCGTGCTCAGCGTCGACGCCCGGCGCTGCCCCGAGGGCGTCACCACTCCGAGCGGGTTCGAGGTCACCACCCACGGTGGCCGCCAGAGCACGGGCATCGATGCGGTGGAGTGGGCGGTCGAGGGCGCCCGGCTCGGTGCGGGGGAGATCCTGCTCAACTCCATGGACGCGGACGGCACGGAGAACGGGTACGACCTGCCGCTCATCGAGCTCGTGCGCCGCGAGGTGTCGGTCCCGCTGATCGCCAGTGGCGGCGCCGGCCGGATCGAGGACTTCGTGCCCGCCGTCCAGGCAGGCGCGGACGCCGTCCTGGCCGCCAGCGTCTTCCACTTCGGCACGCTGGCGATCGGCGAGGTCAAGGCCGAGCTCGCGCGGGCCGGGTACCCCGTCCGCTGACCTGCTCGCGAGCCGGTCAGACGACGAGGATCGGCGTGGACTCGAACGCGGCGACGGCGTCCTCGTCGCCGGTGACCTCGACCCGGACCTCGCTGCGGCGGTAGGAGCGCATCAACAGCTCGAGGGCGGTGCCGGACACCGTCACCATGGGATCGCCCGGGTGCGCGACGACGCTGCCACCTGTGCCGTCGGTGCGCACGAGCGTGACGCCCACGGGCATGCGCACGTACATGACCCGGCACATCCGCCGCAGCCGGCCCCACAGCTCGTCGGCGAGGTCCGGGGCCAGCACCCGGGGCTCCCAGCCGGGCTGGGCGCGCAGGACGTCCTCGTGGTGGACCACGTACTCGAGCAGGTTCGCGAGACCGTCGATCCCGGGGACTGCGTAGAACGAGAGGGTCGGTGGACCCGTGCGGACCTTGCGCACCAGCTCCGGGTAGGACTGCCCGACCGTGGCGGCCCGCTGCACGCGGTCGGTCCAGCCGGCAAGCGGTGGCAGCACGATTCCGGCGGCGGCGTCCGGTCGCGCCTCCCGGATCACCAAGTGGGCGGCCAGGTCCCTCGTCGTCCAGCCAGCGCACAGGGTCGGGGCATCCGGGCCGGTGGCGAGCATCAGCTCGGCCAGTTCCTGACGTTCCCGACGGGCGTGCTGCGAGGCGCTCATGGGCCCATTGTCCCGTGACGGCAGAATGGGCGCATGTCGCCGGACGAGATCGACGCCTTCCTCGCGCGCACCCAGGTCAACGCCGAGGGACTCGTGCCTGTCGTGGCCCAGCAGTGGGACACCCGCGAGGTGCTGATGGTGGCGTGGACGAGCCTCGAGACCCTGCGCGAGACCCTGTCGACCGGCCGGGCCGTGTACTTCAGCCGCAGCCGCGGGGAGCGCTGGCTCAAGGGCGAGACATCGGGTCACGTCCAGTCGGTCCGCGAGGCGCGTCTCGACTGCGACGGCGACACCGTGCTGCTGCTCGTCGACCAGGTCGGCGGGGCCTGCCACACCGGAGACCGCACCTGCTTCGATGCCTTCGGCGGTCCTGTCACGGTGCCGGCATGACGGACTTCACCGGTGCCGTCGCACCGGACCTCGAGGCGTTCCGCTCGCTCGCCCGTGAGCGCCGCGTCATCCCGGTCGTGCGACGCCTCCTGGCGGACGGCATCACGGCTGTCGGCCTGTTCGAGGCGCTCTGCGGCGACCGGGCGGGCACGTTCCTGCTCGAGTCGGCGGAGCAGGGACGCAACTGGTCGCGCTACTCGTTCATCGGCGTGCGCTGCGCGGCGATGCTCACGCAGCGGGACGGCGAGGCGGTGTGGCTGGGGCGCGCGCCGCGTGGCGTCAGCGACGGCGGCAGCGCCGTCATGGCCCTGCGCGACACGATCGACCTCCTCCGCACGGCACCGCTGCCCGGGCTGCCGCCGCTGACCGGCGGTCTCGTGGGCTACCTCACGTACGACGCGGTCCGCGAGTGGGAGCGCGTGCCGGACGACAACCCCGACGAGCTCGGCGTCCCCGACCTCGGCTTCCTGCTCGCCACCGACCTCGCCGTGCTCGACCATGCCGACGGGTCCGTGCTGCTCGTCGCCAACGCCATCAACTACGACGCCTCGGACGAGCGCGTCGACGACGCCTGGGCCGACGCCGTGTCACGGCTCGACCGGATGGAGGAGCAGCTCGCCGCACCGCTGACCGTGGCCGTCTCCACCTACGACGCGCAGGCGCCTATCGAGGTGCGCGCCTGGACACCGCGCGCGGAGTACCTGCAGCAGGTCGAGTCGGCCAAGGACTACATCCGGGCGGGCGACGCGTTCCAGATCGTGCTGTCGCAGCGCTACTCGGCACCGTGCGAGGCCTCCGCGCTCGACGTGTACCGCATCCTGCGGGCCACGAATCCAAGTCCGTACATGTACCTGATCCGGGTGCCCGAGGACGATCACGGGCGTGCGGACGAGTCGGGTGGGGCCCTGTCCTCGGTGGTGGCCTTCGACATCGTCGGGTCGTCTCCGGAGGCGCTGGTCACGGTCCAGGGCAGGCATTGCGTCCTGCACCCCATCGCCGGCACCCGACGTCGCGGCACGTCGGCTGAGGAGGACGCCGCCCTCGCCGAGGAGCTCAGCAAGGACATCAAGGAGCGCGCCGAGCACGTCATGCTCGTGGACCTCGCCCGCAACGACCTCGGCCGTGTCTGCGCGCCGGGCTCGGTCTCCGTCGTGGACTTCATGAGCGTCGAGCGCTACTCGCACGTCATGCACCTGGTGTCGACCGTCACGGGGACGCTCGGTGAGGGCAGGAGCGCCTACGACGTCCTCGCCGCGACCTTCCCGGCCGGCACCCTCTCGGGGGCGCCGAAGCCCCGCGCGATGGCGATCATCGACGAGCTCGAGCCGCTGCGTCGTGGCCTCTACGGAGGCTGCGTCGGCTACGTCGACTTCGCCGGCAACCTCGACGCGGCGATCGCGATCCGGACCGCCCTGATCAAGGACGGCACCGCGCACGTCCAGGCGGGGGCGGGGATCGTCGCGGACTCCGTGCCCGAGTCGGAGGCGGACGAGTGCGCGAACAAGGCCGCTGCCGTGCTGCGCGCGGTCGCCGCCGCGCAGACCCTGCGGGCCGGTCGTTGACCGAGGCCACCGCTCCCGGCCCCGCTGCTCGGCGGGCCTACGCCACGGCTCTTCTCCTGCTGGCCGTCGGCAGCCTCGTCCTCCTGTGGGCCTACGGCCTCACGTGGGGCACGGCCGAGGTGCCGCTGCTCGCAGGGGCAGCGGACACCACGCGGATCCGTGAGCTCACCGGGCGCGACATCCTCCCCGGCGCGGCGATGGCGGGCTGGGTGTCGCTGGCGGCCGTCGCCGGCATCGTGGCCACGCGATCCTGGGGCCGGTCCGTCGTCGCGGCGATCGGGACCCTCGCCGGTGTCGTCGGGGCCGGTGCGGCTGTGGCGTTCGCCCTCTCGCCTGGCTCCTTCGTCGATTCGGCGGTGGGCCTCGACCTGGGAGTCGACACATCCGTCGCGTCGGCTGCGGTCGCCGGGTGGCTGGTCGCGGTCCTCGCAGGCGCCGTCGTCGTCGTGGCGGGCTCCTGGACGCTCGTCCGCGGTCGTCAGTGGCCGACCCTCGGATCCCGGTACGAGCGCCGGTCGAGGTCGACGCGAACCGTGAGTGCGTGGGATGCGCAGGACATGGGCCAGGATCCGACCGACGATCTGGTTGAATGACGCCATGTCGCAGCAGCAGACCGCTCCCGTCCACCACGAGGACCACGGATCCACGCCCGCCGCCTGGACCCTCGTCGTCATCATCACGATCGCCTTCGTGGTCGGGACCCTCGCCATCATCCTCGGCAACTGGCCGTTGTTCTGGGTGGGCGTCGCGCTGGTCGCCGTCGGCGCCATCGTCGGCAAGGTGATGTCCATGATGGGCATGGGCAAGAAGAGGGACTGACCCGCCAGCCCGATGGGCTCCGGCCCGCCTTACACGAAATTGACCTGACCCTGACGGCTCGCGCACCGCTCCGGCGCGCAGACGCCATGTCGTCTGACAGGCTGGTCCCGTGACAACGGATGCCTCACGCGGACTCGTCCTCGTGGTCGAGGACGAGCGTGCGATCTCCGACCTGCTGCGCCTGTACGTCTCCCGTGAGGGCTTCGGCGTGCACGTGGTCGCGGACGGGCGATCCGCCCTGACGGCGGCCCGGACCATGCATCCCGCGGCGATCATCCTCGACGTGGGACTCCCGGAGATGGACGGCACCGAGGTGTGCCGACAGCTCCGCGCCGAGGGCAACTGGGTGCCCATCCTGTTCTGCACCGCCCGCGATGACGAGGTCGACCGAGTCCTCGGGCTCGAGCTGGGGGCCGACGACTACATCACCAAGCCGTTCAGCCCGCGCGAGGTCGTGGCCCGGGTGAAGTCGGTCGTGAGGCGTGCCTCCCTCGTCTCGGCCGACGACGACCCCCTCACTGTGGGCGGCGTCTGCGTCGACCTGGTGACGCGTCGGGTGACGGTCGACGGCGAGCCCGTCAGCCTGACCGCAACGGAGTTCGACCTCCTCGCCCACCTCATGCAGCATCCGGGCCGGGTGTACACGCGCGAGCACCTGCTGTCCGAGGTCTGGGGATACGCCGCAGTCGTCGGGACCCGCACGGTCGATGTCCACGTGGCCCAGGTGCGCGCCAAGCTCGGCGAGTCGAGCCCCATCCGCACCGTGCGTGGCGTCGGGTACTCGGCCGAGGAGCCGGGTCAGGCATGAGCGCCTCGCTGCCCGACGGGCCGGCAGCCGGCAGCGACGACCGCCCGTCCGGCACCGACGCGGATGAGCATCGTCACCCGCACCGTCCTGCTGACTGCGGCGATCGCCGCGATCGCGGTGTTCGTCGCGGGCCTTGTCTCGTACCCGCTCGTGCGGTCGGCCGCGGAGACGCAGACGCGAGCCGACCTATCCGGCTGGCTGACCTGACCGCCACCGCGCTGGACGGTCGCTACGACGGCGGCGATGGCGACGGCAGGCGCGAGGAGCCGCTGCCGCGCGGGCTCATCTCCGCGCTCCAGCGGGAGCAGATCACCGGCTACCTCGTGTCACCGGGAGCCGAGGCGCCGCCCGGCGTCTCGCAGGAGGTCATCGATCGCCGCGCTCGGCGGGGAATCGGTGTCCTCCGAGGGCCGCACCGAGGACGGCATGGTCCTGGTCGAGGCCAGGCCGCTCGCCGACGGCAGCGCCGTCATCCTCCAGCAGCCGTTCACGGTGGTCGGCGTGGAGGCGGGCGAGGGCATCAAGCGCTTCGCGGTCGCGCTCCTGCTGGGCTGCTGATCGCCGTGCCCATCGGCTACTGGGCTGCGGTGCGGCTGACGCGGCCGCTGCGCGCGGCCCGCAACGCGGCGAACGCGATGGCGGCCGGCTCGCGCAGCGTGATCCTCCAGCCCGAGGGTCCGGCGGAGATCGCGGACATCGCCGAGTCCCTCAACCGGCTCAATGCCGCCCTGGTCGTGTCGGAGGGCCGCCAACGCGAGTTCCTGCTGTCCGTGTCGCATGAGCTGCGTACGCCGCTCACTGCGGTGAAGGGGTACGCGGAGGCCCTGGCCGACGGGGTCATCGAGGGCGAGGACGTGCCCCGCACCGGAGCCACGGTCGCGGGGGAGGCGGCCCGGCTGGACCGGCTCGTGACGGACCTGCTCGACCTCGCGCGGCTCGGCGCGGTGGACTTCCACGTCGTCCCGGTCGACGTCGACCTCGGGGAGATCGGGGAGGAGGCGGGGGAGGTGTGGCGCGATCGCGCCCAGCCCGAGGGGGTGAGCGCCCTCACCGAGCTTCCCGACGAGCCGATCGTGGCGCTGACCGATCCGATGCGCGTCCGCCAGATCATCGACAACCTCGCGGAGAACGCCCTGCGCGTATCGCCGCCCGGGTCGGTGATGGTGCTGGCGATCCGCAGGGAAGGGGACTGGGGAGTCGTCGAGGTGCGCGACTCCGGGCCCGGCCTCACGGACGACGACATCTCCGTGGCCTTCGAGCCCGGCGTGCTCCATGAGCGCTACCGCGGCGTCCGCCCGGTCGGGACCGGCCTCGGACTGGCCCTGGTCGGCCGGCTGGCGCACGGGCTGGGCGGCTCGGCCGAGGCAGGCCGATCGCCCGAGGGCGGAGCCCGGTTCACGGTACGGCTGCCGCTGTCGGGAGCCCGCCAGTAGGCACCCGAGGCGTATCGTCCTCCCATGGGACCTGACGCCGCTGCCGTGCTGGCGAGCGACGACATCGTCGTCCCCGCGCAGGTCGACTCGAGGAGCCGTCGCCGTCGACTCCTCGCCCCGCTGGCGACCGGCGTCGCCGTCGTCGGGGGGCTGGGGTATCTCGCCGCCGTCGACCCCAACACGCCAGGGCACTATCCGCTCTGCCCGACCCGGGCGCTGTTCGGCCTCGACTGTCCCGGCTGCGGCGCCCTGCGCGGCACGCACGACCTCGTCACGGGCAACCTGGCCGGGGCCCTGGACAACAACGTGCTGCTGGTCGTGTTCCTGCCGCTGGCCGTGGTGCTCTGGGTGCGCTGGGTGATGAGGGCATGGAAGGGGCAGACCCCTGCGGTGACGCGTGCGGTGTTCCAGCGCCGCACCACCGTCATGATCACGACGCTCGTCGCGATCCTCGCGTTCGGTGTCATCCGCAACTTCGTGCCGTACCTCGGGTCGGGCATCGGCTAGTCGGCGAACCCGGCGAGTGGCCGTGCATCTCGGCGTGGCACTCTGTGCCGTGTGAGCGTGCTGGACGACATCGTCGCCGGGGTCCGGGAGGACGTGGCCGCCCGCATGTCGCTCGTCCCCCTGGACGAGCTCAAGGACCGGAGCGCGAAGGTCCCGCCGGCCCGCGACGTCACCGCGATCCTGTCCGACGAGGACGTCTGCGTCATCGCCGAGGTCAAGCGCGCCAGCCCCAGCCGGGGCCAGCTCGCCGACATCGCGGACCCCGCGGCCCTGGCCGTGCAGTACGAGCTCGGCGGCGCGCACTGCATCAGCGTGCTGACGGAGGAGCGGCGGTTCGGCGGATCCCTCGCCGACCTGGCCGCGGTCCGGGCGGCCGTCGACATCCCCGTCCTTCGCAAGGACTTCATCGTCACCAGCTACCAGCTGTGGGAGGCGAAGGCCTACGGGGCGGACATGATCCTGCTGATCGTCGCCGCGCTCGAGCAGCCCGCGCTCGTCAGCCTCATCGAGCGGACGCAGAGTCTCGGGATGACGGCGCTCGTCGAGGTCCACGACGAGGCGGAGATCGACCGGGCCGTCGATGCGGGCGCGACGATCATCGGCGTCAATGCTCGCAACCTCAAGACGCTCGAGGTCGACCGCGGCGTGTTCGCCCGGGTCGCCGACCGCATCCCGTCCTCCTGCGTGAAGATCGCCGAGTCCGGCGTCCGCGACGCCCACGACCTCATCGTCTACGCCGAGGCCGGCGCCGACGCGGTGCTCGTCGGCGAGAGCCTGGTGACCGGCAAGGATCCGCGCTCCGCGGTCCACGACCTGGTCACGGCCGGGGCGCATCCGGCCCTGCGCCACGGGCGGGGCTGAGCATGGCCGTCGACAGCGCCGCGGCCACCGGGGCCGACCTGCCCGCCGATGCGCCGGGTCACTTCGGCCCCTACGGCGGCCGGTTCGTCCCCGAGGCGCTCACCGCCGCCCTCGACGAGCTCGATGCCGCGTTCCAGACCGCCATCACCGACCCGGCCTTCACCGCGCAGCTGGCCGAGCTCGAGCGCACGTACACCGGGCGGCCGAATCCGCTGACGCCCGCGCTTCGCTTCGGCGAGCTGTGCGGCGGCGCGCGTGTCTACCTCAAGCGCGAGGACCTCAACCACACCGGCTCGCACAAGATCAACAACGTCCTCGGCCAGGCCCTGCTCACCCGTCGCATGGGCAAGGAGCGCGTGATCGCGGAGACGGGTGCGGGCCAGCACGGCGTCGCCACCGCCACGGCAGCCGCGCTCATGGGACTCGAGTGCACCGTCTACATGGGCGAGGAGGACACGCAGCGCCAGGCGCTGAACGTCGCGCGCATGAAGCTCCTCGGCGCCGAGGTGGTGCCGGTCACGGCCGGCAGTCGCACGCTCAAGGACGCCATCAACGAGGCGATGCGCGACTGGGTCACGACGGTCGACCGCACGCACTACGTCCTGGGCACGGTCACGGGGCCCGCGCCGTTCCCGACGATGGTTCGGCACTTCCACGAGGTGATCGGGCGCGAGGCGCGCGAGCAGATCCTCGCGCGCCGAGGGACGCCTGCCGGACGCGCTGGTGGCGTGCGTCGGCGGCGGGTCCAATGCCATCGGCCTCTTCAGCGCCTTCATCGAGGACCCCGAGGTGCAGCTGCGGGGGTACGAGGCCGGGGGAGACGGCGTCGCCACCGGCCGGCACGCGTCGCGGTTCGCCGCGGGCAGCCCCGGGGTGCTCCACGGGGCCCGCACCTACGTCATGCAGGACGAGTGGGGCCAGACCCTGCCGTCCCACTCCATCTCCGCCGGCCTCGACTACCCGGGAGTCGGCCCCGAGCACTCATGGCTCCATGACACGGGCCGGGCCGTCTACGAGTCCGTCGACGACACCGAGGCGATGGAGGCCTTCGCCGCGCTGTGCCGCACCGAGGGCATCATCCCCGCGATCGAGACGGCCCATGCCCTCGCGGGCGCGATGCGGCTGGGTCGCGAGCTCGGCCCCGACGCCGTCATCATCGTCAACCTGTCCGGTCGCGGCGACAAGGATGTCGAGACGGCGGCCCGATGGTTCGGGATCGATCTCTCCGGGACGCGGGCACCGTGAGCGCAGGGCTCGCTGACGTCTTCGCCCGAACCCGGTCGGAGGGTCGCGCCGCGCTGATCGGGTACCTCCCGGCGGGCTTCCCGACCCCGGAGCAGTCGGTGGCGCTCATCAACGCCATGGTCGCTGCCGGAGTCGACATCATCGAGGTCGGGCTGCCGTACTCCGACCCGCTCATGGACGGTCCGGACATCCAGGCTGCCGTGGACCTCGCGCTGCGCGCCGGCACCACCACCGACACCGTCATCGACGTCGTCGGCCAGGTGAGCGCGGCCGGTGGCACGCCAGTCGTCATGTCCTACTGGAACCCGATCGAGCGTTACGGCGTCGACCGCTTCGCCGCGCGCCTCGCGGCGGCCGGCGGGCACGGCGTGATCACGCCGGACCTCACCCCCGAGGAGGCCGGTCCCTGGATCGCGGCCACGAGCGCGCACGGCCTCGACCGGATCTTCCTCGTCGCGCCGTCATCGACCGACGTCCGGATCACCACCGTCGCGTCCGTGACCTCCGGGTTCCTCTACGCGGCCTCGACCATGGGCGTCACAGGGGCCCGCACCCAGGTCAGCTCCGCCGCGCCCGAGCTGGTGGCGCGGTCGCGGGAGCTCACCGGCCTGCCGATCGCGGTGGGGCTCGGCGTCTCGACGGGGGAGCAGGCCCGTGAGGTGGCGGCCTTCGCCGACGGCGTCATCGTGGGATCGGCGTTCGTGCGGAGGATCCTCCAGTCGGAGGACCATGCGGCTGCCGTGAGCGCGGTGGCGCCCTTGCCGCGGAGCTCGCCGCCGGGGTGCGGGGAGCCTGAGCCGGCCGGTGGTCCGCGGGAACCGGCGGATCCCTTGAAGCGTCAACCAAGCAGACCACGTACGGTGTACCGACACAGCTGTCCGCGCCCGGGCCCCGGGCGCAGCGAGACCGGGAGAGAGCGTTCATGAGCGAGGCCGGGAAGAACCGTCGGGACCGTGCTGCGGCGGCGCGCGAGGAGGCGAACGCCGGGGAGCGGAAGCGCGAGCGGATGGTCCGGATCATCGGCGCCGTGACCGTGGTCGTCGTCGTGTTCGGCATCATCGGCGTGGCCCTCGTCGCTCGCAACTCCTCGGACACCTCGGCGGCCGGCGTGACCGCGGCCGACCCCAACGCCCCGCTCCCGGCCGGTGCGCTGCCGGCAGACGACGAGCGTGCCTTCGGCGTCCCCTACCCGGGGACCGCCACCCCCGACGCCCCCGTGCTGGAGATCTGGGAGGACTTCCAGTGCCCGGCGTGCGGCGCCGTCGAGCAGGCCAACGGAGCGGGCATCGAGTCGCTGGCCGACGCGGGCAAGATCCAGCTCATCTGGCGCCCGAGCACGTTCCTGGACGCCAACCTCGGCAACGACGCCTCCGCTCGGGCGACGGCCGCCTGGGGCTGCGCCATCGACGCGGGCAAGGCGAAGGAGTACCACAACGTGGTCTTCGCGAACCAGCCCGAGCAGGAGGGCACCGGCTGGACCAACGAGCAGCTGCTCGGGTTCGCGGGCGATGCGGGCATCACCGGCGCCGACCTCGACACCTTCACCCAGTGCGTCGCCGACACGACCTACCTGGGCTGGGCGGCGAACAGCACCGACGTCTTCTACACCAGCAACATCCCCGGCACCCCGTTGGCGAAGCTGAACGGCGTGGAGATCCCGACGGAGATCCTGGTCGACCAGGCCTCGCTGGAGAAGATCGTGGACGAGGCAGCGGCGGCCGGCTCGGGCGATCCCTCACCTGCGGCATCGCCCGCGGCGTCCTGACCATCCCGCACCGGTGACCATCGCGTCGATCGCGGCATCGATCCCCAGCCCCGAGCAGGGGGTCTGGTCGCTCGGCCCGGTGCCGATCCGGGCGTACGCGCTGCTGATCGTCCTCGGCATCATCGTCGCCGCGTGGTGGGGCAACCGGCGCTACGTCGCCCGTGGCGGCGAGCCGAGCGTCATCACCGACGTCGCCATCTGGGCCGTGCCGTTCGGCATCGTGGGCGGGCGGATCTACCACGTCGTCTCGGACAACCAGCTCTACTTCGGGCCCGACGGCGCCGGCTGGGTGGCGGCCCTGCGCATCTGGGACGGCGGCCTGGGCATCTGGGGTGCGGTCGCCTTCGGCGCGCTGGGCGCGTGGATCGGCGCCCGCCGGGCCGGTGTCCTGCTGCCGCCGGTGGGCGATGCGGTCGCGCCCGGCATCGCCGTCGCCCAGGCCATCGGACGGTGGGGCAACTGGTTCAACCAGGAGCTGTTCGGGGCGCCCACCGATGTGCCGTGGGGCCTGGAGATCGACGCGATCCACCGTCCCGCCGGATACGAGCAGTTCGCGACCTTCCACCCGACGTTCCTGTACGAGTCGCTCTGGCTCATCGGCGTGGCGCTGGTGCTGGTCTGGGCCGACCGGCGTTTCCAGATGGGCCACGGCCGGGTGTTCGCCCTGTACGTGCTGCTCTACTGCTCCGGGCGGATCTGGATCGAGGCCCTGCGGATCGACACGGCCAACACCGTCCTGGGGCTGCGCCTCAACGTGTGGACAGCGCTCGTGGTCGGAATAGGGGCGCTCGCCTACCTCGTCCTCTCGTCGCGGATGCGACCCGGTCGGGAGACGGTCCTCACCCGCTCGGATCGCACCCCGCAGGTGGAGCAGCCACCGGTCGGGTAGTCTGACGCCCCGCGGGCCAACGTCGTCCCGTGCACGGCAGCATGGCCCGTCCGGGCCGGCACTCCCTCATGGGGGTGGGCTGCCATCGGACGACGAAGGATGAGCATGTTCACCTCTGCTGCGCAGCCTGCACCCCAGGGCCTCTACGACGGCCGGCACGAGCACGATGCCTGCGGCGTCGCGTTCGTCGCCACCCTCACCGGCGTGCCCTCGCACGACATCGTGGACAAGGCCCTCACCGCCCTGCGCAATCTCGAGCACCGTGGTGCCTCGGGCGCCGAGCCGGACAGCGGAGACGGCGCCGGGATCCTTGTCCAGGTGCCGGACACGTTCCTGCGGGAGTCCGTGGACTTCGAGCTGCCGGCCGCGGGCCAGTACGCCGTCGGCATCGGCTTCCTTCCCGTCGACGAGGTCGCTGCCGGAGTGGTGCGCGAGGGCGTCGAGGCCATCGCCGTGCAGGAGGGCCTGCGGGTCCTCGGCTGGCGACAGGTCCCCACCGACCCGTCCCTGGTCGGGGCCACCGCCCGCAGCGCCATGCCGTCGTTCTGGCAGCTGTTCGTCGCGACCGAGCGCGGTGACGTCGCAGGACTCGAACTGGACCGTCGTGCGTTCCCGCTGCGCAAGCGCGTGGAGCACGAGCTCGGCGTCTACTTCGCGTCACTGTCCGCCCGGACCATCGTCTACAAGGGCATGCTCACCACGGGGCAGCTCGAGCCCTTCTACCCGGAGCTCTCCGACCCGCGCCTGCAGTCCGCTCTCGCGCTGGTGCACTCGCGCTTCTCCACCAACACGTTCCCGTCGTGGCCGTTGGCGCACCCCTACCGCTACATCTCCCACAACGGCGAGATCAACACAGTGCGTGGCAACCGCAACTGGATGCAGGCCCGCGAGGCCATGCTGACCTCGAAGGTCGTCTCGGGCGACATCACCCGGCTGTTCCCGATCTGCACCCCGGGTGGCAGCGACTCCGCCTCGTTCGACGAGGTGCTCGAGCTGCTCCACCTCGGCGGCAGGTCGCTGCCGCACTCGGTGCTGATGATGATCCCCGAGGCGTGGGAGAACAACCCCTCGATGGACCCGGCACGGCGCGCGTTCTACGAGTTCCATGCCAACTTCATGGAGCCGTGGGACGGTCCCGCCAACGTGTGCTTCACCGACGGCACCCAGATCGGCGCGGTGCTCGACCGCAACGGGCTGCGCCCGGGACGGTTCTGGGTGACGACCGACGGCCTGGTCGTGCTGGCGTCGGAGGCGGGCGTCCTGGACATCGACCCGGCGTCGATCATCCGCAAGGGCCGCCTGCAGCCGGGCCACATGTTCCTGGTGGACACCGCGGCCGGCCGGATCCTCGAGGACGACGAGATCAAGGCGCAGCTCGCCGCGGAGTACCCGTACGGGGAGTGGCTGCACGCCGGGCTGATCCACCTCGAGGCCCTGCCGGAGCGCGAGCACATCGTGCACACCCCGCAGTCGGTCGCGCGCCGGCAGCAGACCTTCGGCTACACCGAGGAGGAGCTGCGGATCATCGTCGAGCCCATGGCCCGCGCGGGCGCCGAGCCCATCGGCTCCATGGGGACCGACACGCCCATCGCGGTGCTGTCGACCCGGCCGCGGATGATCTTCGACTACTTCGCGCAGCTCTTCGCCCAGGTGACGAACCCGCCACTGGACTCCATCCGCGAGGAGATCGTCACCTCGCTGTCCAGCATCATCGGCCCCGAGGGCAACCTGCTCGAGCCCGATGCCGGGCACTGCCGTCAGGTCGTGCTGCCCTTCCCGGTGATCGACAACGACGAGCTCAGCAAGGTCCTGCACATCAACGACGACGGCCACTTCTCCGGCTTCGCCGGCGTGCGCATCTCCGGCCTGTACCCGGTCACGGGCGGCGGAGACGCCCTGGAGCGCCGGCTCAACGAGATCTTCCACGAGGTCGACGCGGTGATCCGGCAGGGCAAGCGCTTCATCGTGCTGTCCGACCGCGACAGCGACGCCCAGCTCGCGCCGATCCCTTCCCTGCTGCTGTGCGCCGCCGTGCACCACCACCTCGTGCGGACGAAGACGCGCACCATGGTGGGCCTGCTGGTCGAGGCGGGCGACGTTCGCGAGGTGCATCACGTCGCGCTGCTCATCGGCTACGGCGCGGCGGCGGTGAACCCCTACCTGGCCCTGGAGTCGGTCGAGGACCTCGTCCGGCGAGGCGTCATCACCGGTGTCGCCCCCGAGAAGGCGATGCGCAACATCGTGAAGGCGCTCGGCAAGGGCGTGCTCAAGGTCATGTCGAAGATGGGCGTCTCCACCGTGGCCTCGTACCGCGGCGCCCAGATCTTCGAGGCGGTCGGGCTGTCGCAGGGACTGATCGACGCGTACTTCACCGGCACGGCATCGAAGCTCGGCGGCGTCGGGCTCGACGTCATCGCCGAGGAGGTCGCG
Source organism: uncultured bacterium (assembly GCA_963700255.1). Taxonomy (GTDB): domain Bacteria; phylum Actinomycetota; class Actinomycetes; order S36-B12; family S36-B12; genus UBA10649. The sequence goes on from CAVOWW010000021.1 coordinate 66,379, forward strand.
CTGCGGCATCGCGTGGCCTACCCGCCGTCGCGGCATCGCACCGGCGCACCGCACCCTCAATGTCGGTGGCGAGTACCAGTGGCGTCGCGAGGGCGAGCCGCACCTGTTCGATCCGGAGACGGTGTTCCGCCTGCAGCACGCGACGCGGAACCGGCGCTTCGACATCTTCCGGCAGTACTCCGCAGCGCGTCGACGAGCAGTCCGAGCGGCTGATGACGCTGCGCGGCCTGTTCCGCTTCCGGGAGGGCGTGCGCCAGCCGATCGCCGATCGACGAGGTCGAGCCCGTGTCCGTAGATCGTCAAGCGGTTCTCCACCGGCGCGATGTCGTACGGCTCCATCTCGCCAGGAGGCGCACGAGACCCTGGCCATCGCCATGAACCGGCTGGGCGGCAAGTCCAACACCGGCGAGGGCGGCGAGGACCCCGAGCGGTTCGTCCCGATGCCGAACGGCGACTCCAAGCGGTCGGCCGTCAAGCAGGTGGCGTCGGGGCGCTTCGGCGTGACGAGCGAGTACCTCGTCAACAGCGACGACATCCAGATCAAGATGGCGCAGGGGGCGAAGCCCGGCGAGGGCGGCCAGCTGCCCGGGCCACAAGGTGTACCCGTGGATCGCCAAGACCCGGCACTCCACCCCGGGCGTCGGGCTGATCTCGCCGCCGCCGCACCACGACATCTACTCGATCGAGGATCTCGCCCAGCTGATCCACGACCTGAAGAACGCCAACCCGCGGGCGCGGGTGCACGTGAAGCTGGTGTCCGAGGTCGGCGTCGGCACCGTGGCGGCCGGGGTCGCCAAGGCGCATGCCGACGTCGTCCTGATCTCCGGCCACGACGGCGGACGGGCGCCTCGCCGCTCACCTCGCTCAAGCACGCCGGGGCGCCGTGGGAGCTGGGCCTCGCCGAGACCCAGCAGACCCTGCTGCTCAACGGCCTGCGCGACCGGGTCGTCGTGCAGACCGACGGCCAGCTCAAGACCGGGCGCGACGTCGTCATCGCCGCGCTGCTCGGGGCCGAGGAGTACGGCTTCGCCACTGCCCCGCTCGTCGTCAGCGGCTGCATCATGATGCGGGTGTGCCACCTCGACACCTGCCCCGTGGGCGTCGCGACGCAGAACCCTGTCCTCCGGGAGCGGTTCACGGGCAAGCCCGAGTTCGTCGAGACCTTCTTCGAGTACATCGCCGAGGAGGTGCGCGCGCTGCTCGCCGCCCTGGGGTTCCGCACGCTCGACGAGGCGATCGGCCGGGCGGAGCTGCTCGACGTGGAGCAGGCAGTCGATCACTGGAAGGCGTCCGGCCTCGATCTCGCGCCGATCCTGCACGTGCCGGCCATCGACGAGTCGATGGCCGCGAAGGCGGACGACGCTGCAGGACCACGGGCTGGACCGAGCCATGGACCGCCAGCTGATCGAGCTGTGCGAGCCGGCGCTCGCGCGGATGCGAGCCCGTCCGCGCCCAGCTGCCGATCCGCAACGTCAACCGCACCGTGGGCACCATGCTCGGCTCGGAGGTCACCCGGCTGCACGGTGGCGCCGGGCTGCCGGACGAGACCATCGACCTGACCTTCACGGGGTCGGCAGGACAGTCCTTCGGGGCCTTCCTGCCGGCCGGCATCACCCTTCGGCTCGAAGGGGACGGCAACGACTACGTCGGGAAGGGCCTCAGTGGCGGCCGACTGGTGCTGCGGCCGCACCGTGACGCGGTCCTGGTCGCGCACGACAACATCATCGCGGGGAACGTGATCGCCTACGGCGCGACGAGCGGCGAGCTCTTCATCCGCGGTCGCGTCGGGGAGCGCTTCTGCGTGCGCAACTCCGGGGCCACGGCCGTCGTCGAGGGGGTGGGGGACCACGCCCTGGAGTACATGACGGGCGGGGTCGCCGTCATCCTCGGCACGACGGGGCGCAACCTCGGGGCCGGGATGTCCGGTGGCGTGGCGTACGTCATCGACCTCGACCCCGGCCGCGTCAACCCCGAGATGGTGGACCTGGACCCGCTGTCGGCGGATGAGCCGGGACCGGCTGCACGCGATACTCCGGCGGCATGCGGAGGAGACCGAGTCGGTGCTCGCCGACGGAGCTGCTCGCCGACTGGCCAGCGACGGCGCGGCGGTTCACCACGGTGATGCCGAAGGACTACAAGCGCGTGCTCAGGCTTCGCGCCGAGGCAGAGGAGAAGGGCATGGACCCGATGGTCGCGGTCATGGGAGGCGTCAATGGCTGATCCGAAGGGCTTCCTGACCACGGGTCGGGAGCTGCCGACGAGGCGCCCGGTGGACGTGCGGATCCAGGACTGGCGCGAGGTGTACGAGCCGTTCCCGGCCGAGCAGCTCGAGAAGCAGGCCGGCCGGTGCATGGACTGCGGAATCCCGTTCTGCCACAACGGCTGCCCCCTCGGCAACCTCATCCCCGAGTGGAACAACCTCGTCTGGCAGCACGACTGGAAGGACGCCATCGAGCGCCTGCATGCGACCAACAACTTCCCGGAGTTCACCGGGCGGCTGTGCCCGGCACCATGCGAGACGGCCTGCGTCCTGGGCATCAACCAGGACGCCGTCACCATCAAGCAGGTCGAGGTGTCGATCATCGACCGTGCATGGGACGAGGGCTGGGTCACCCCGCAGGCGCCCGTCCGGCACACCGGCAAGACCGTCGCCGTGATCGGGTCAGGCCCCGCCGGGCTGGCCGCAGCCCAGCAGCTCGCGCGTGCGGGCCATACCGTGGCCGTGTTCGAGCGGGCCGACCGGATCGGCGGGCTGCTGCGCTACGGCATCCCCGAGTTCAAGATGGAGAAGCGGCACCTCGACCGCCGACTGGCGCAGATGGAGGCCGAGGGCGTCAAGTTCCGCTCCGGGGTCGAGATCGGGATCGACCTCACGGGGGAGGACCTGCGGCTGCGCTACGACGCCGTGGTCGTCGCGATCGGCGCCACGGCATGGCGCGAGCTGCCCGTGCCCGGACGCGACCTGACCGGCGTCTACCAGGCGATGGAGTACCTGCCGCTCGCGAACCGCGTGCAGCAGGGCGACCTGGAGTCCTCGCCCATCGACGTTCGCGGCAAGCACGTGGTCATCATCGGTGGTGGTGACACCGGAGCCGACTGTCTCGGCACGTCGCATCGTCAGGGGGCCGCCTCGGTGACCCAGCTGGAGATCATGCCGACGCCGCCGGCGACCCGTCCGGATGCGCAGCCATGGCCGACGTACCCGATGACCTACCGGGTCTCGAGTGCGCACGAGGAGGGCGGGGAGCGGATCTTCGCGGTGTCGACCGAGTCCTTCGTCGATGACGGATCGGGGCGCGTCCGCGCGCTTCGGCTCGTCGAGGTCGAGCCGCACGAGGGCGGGTTCCGACCGCGTGAGGGGTCGCAGCGGGAGATCCCGGCCGACTTCGTCTTCCTCGCGATGGGCTTCGTCGGTCCCGAGCAGGGTGGTCTCATCGAGCAGCTCGGGCTCTCGGTCGACCAGCGCGGGAGCATCGTGCGCGACGCCGGATACCGGTCGGAGGTGCCGGGCGTGTTCGTCGCTGGCGATGCGGGGCGGGGGCAGTCGCTGATCGTCTGGGCCATCGCCGAGGGGCGCGCGGCCGCCGCGGCGGTCGACGCCCACCTCATGGGGAGCACCAACCTGCCATCGCCGATCCCCGCCACAGCACGTCCGCTGCTTGTGTGACCCACACCACTCCTGCAACCGCTTACGGATAGGCTCCCCCTCATGCGTCGCGCCAAGATCGTTGCCACCCTCGGACCCGCCACCAGCTCACTGGAGGAGATCCGCGGCCTCGTGGCCGCCGGGATGGACGTCGCTCGCCTCAACCTGTCGCACGGCTCGCACGACGTTCACCAGAAGGTGTACGAGAACGTCCGGGCCGCCGCGGACGAGGTGGGCCGCGGCGTCGGCATCCTGGTCGACCTGCAGGGGCCGAAGATCCGGCTTGGGCGGTTCGCCTCCGGGCCCGTCCTGCTGGAGAACGGCGCCGAGTTCATCGTCACGACCGACGACGTGCCCGGTGACGGTCGCATGGTCTCGACCACCTACTCCGGGCTGCCGAACGACGTCACGCCGGGCGACCTGGTCCTGGTGGACGACGGTCGCGTCGAGCTGAAGGTCACGAAGGTCGACGGCAACAACGTCCACACCGTCGTGGTCGAGGGCGGCCGCGTCTCCGACAACAAGGGCTTCAACCTGCCCGGGGTGGCCGTCAGCGTGCCCGCGCTGTCGGAGAAGGACCGCGAGGACCTGCGCTGGGCTCTTCGCACCGGTGCCGACCTCATCGCGCTCTCCTTCGTGCGCAGCGCCGCCGACGTGGCCGACGTGCACGAGATCATGGACGAGGAGGGAGTGCGGCTCCCCGTCCTGGCCAAGGTCGAGAAGCCCCAGGCGATCGAGAACCTCGAGGAGATCATCGCGGCGTTCGACGGGGTGATGGTGGCGCGCGGCGACCTCGGCGTGGAGCTGCCCCTCGAGGCCGTCCCGCTGGTCCAGAAGCGGGCCATCCACCTGTGCCGCGAGGCGGGCAAGCCGGTCATCGTCGCCACGCAGATGCTCGACTCGATGGCCGTGGCCAACCGCCCCACCCGCGCCGAGGCGAGTGACGTGGCCAACGCGGTGCTCGACGGTGCCGACGCGCTGATGCTGTCGGGGGAGACGAGCGTCGGCGACCACCCGAACCTCGTCGTCGAGACGATGAGCCGCATCATCGAGCACGTCGAGACGTGGGCGCTGCACCAGCTGCCGGCGCTGTCCGACCCGTGGACCGGCTCGACCGCGCGGGCGCTCACCCATGCCGCGGTCGACGTCGCCGAGGGCGTCGACGCGACCCACCTGATCGCGTTCACCGAGACCGGCTCCTCGGCCCGGCTGATCGCCCGCTGGCGGCACCGCACGCCGCTGCTCGCCTTCACGCCGAACCCGCGGGTGCGCAGCCAGCTGTCGCTCGTGTGGGGCGTCGAGACGTTCCTCGTGCCGAACGTGGAGCACACCGACGACATGGTCGTCCAGGTCGACAAGGCCCTGCTCGAGATCGGCCGGGCCACCTTCGGCGACCGGGTCGTGATCGTGGCCGGCGTGCCGCCGGGCGTCCCCGGCACCACGAACGGCATGCGCGTGCACAAGATGGGCAGCGCGGCGCGGTTCAACGCCGGCGTCTGACCCCGCTCGTTTGTCCCGGAAACCGGGACCAATCGACGGTTAGCCAGGGGGATGGCCTCCGGACCGCGCATCTGTCCCGGTGGCTCGTCGTGGCCGATCCACGGATGCTCGTCGGCCGAGTCCAGCCTCGGGCCATGCACCCGACCGGGACAGATCGGCAGTGAGGTGCCACGGGGAGGACCGGACCGCCGAGTGGTCCCGGAATCCGGGACAAACGGGTAGTGGGGAAGGGCCTGGGGAAGGGGCGGTCGCGCGCCCACTAGGCTGCTCTCGATCGACATCCTTTAATGCCCGTCCAGTGAGGCGGGGAAGGGGGTCCGCATGGATTCTGCGCGCGTGCACGTCGTCCTCGACGATGCCGACATCGGCCGCGCCATCCGCCGCATCGCCCACGAGATCGTGGAGAAGTCGCGCGGCTCCGAATCGCTCATCCTCCTGGGCATCCCCACCCGCGGCGTCGCCCTCGCGCAGCGCATCGCGGCGGCCATCGCGTCCATCGAGGGCACCGAGGTGCCGGTGGGGGCGCTCGACATCACGCTCTACCGCGACGACCTCCGGCTGCGCCCAGCACGTGCGCTCGAGCCGACGACGATCCCGCCGGGGGGCATCGACGACAAGGTCGTGATCCTCGTCGACGACGTCCTCTTCTCGGGGCGCACCGTGCGAGCCGCCCTGGACGCGCTGAACGACGTGGGGCGGCCCGCAGCTGTCCAGCTCGCGGTCCTCGTCGACCGTGGCCATCGGCAGCTGCCCATCCGGCCCGACTACGTCGGCAAGAACCTGCCGACCTCGCTGACGGAGCAGGTCAGGGTCGAGGTTGCGGACGTCGACGGCGCCGACCGGGTCACGATCCTCGGAGAGGCATCGTGAAGCACCTGCTGTCGGCCGCCGACCTGAGCCGCGACGACGCAGTGCTCGTGCTCGACACCGCGGCCGAGCTCGCCGCGGTCACCGACCGGTCCGTCAAGAAGCTGCCCACCCTGCGCGGGCGCACGGTCGTGAACCTGTTCTTCGAGGACTCCACCCGCACCCGGATCTCCTTCGAGGTCGCCGCCAAGCGGCTCTCGGCCGATGTCATCAACTTCGCCGCCAAGGGCTCGTCCGTGTCGAAGGGCGAGAGCCTGAAGGACACCGCGCTGACCCTCGAGGCCATGGGAGCGGATGCCGTCGTCATCCGGCACGGGTCGTCGGGTGCTCCGCACCGGCTGGCCACCGCCGGCTGGATCGGCGGCTCCGTCGTGAACGCCGGCGACGGCACGCACGAGCACCCGACGCAGGCGCTTCTGGACGCCTTCACGATCCGTCGCCACCTGCGCGACGGCCAGGGGGACCTGTCGGGGCTTCGCGTCGCGGTCGTGGGCGACATCCTCCACAGCCGGGTCGCACGGTCCAATGTCCTGCTCCTGCGGACCCTTGGCGCGGATGTGACGCTGGTCGCGCCGCCCACCCTGATGCCCTACGGGGTCGAGTCGTGGCCGTGCGCCATGACGTACGACATCGACTCGGTGCTGCCGGACGTCGACGCCGTGATGATGCTCCGGGTGCAGGGCGAACGCATGCAGGCCGCCTACTTCCCGTCGACGCTCGAGTACTCGCGGCTGTACGGGCTCGACGCCCGACGCATGTCGCTGCTGCCCGACCACGCCATCGTCATGCACCCCGGCCCCATGAACCGCGGCATGGAGATCTCCGCGGACGTCGCGGACTCACCCCGCGCGGTCATGGTCGAGCAGGTGGCGAACGGGGTCAGCGTGCGAATGGCCGTGCTCTACCTGCTGCTCGGCGGGATGAAGGAGGAGATCTGATGGCTCACGTGCTGCGCGGGGTGCGTCCCTACGGCGAGGAGCCGGTCGACATCGTCGTCTCCGACGGAGTGATCACCGAGCTCGCGCCTGCCGGTACGGCGAGCGGCGACGTGATCGACTCCGACGGTCTCGTCGCCCTGCCGGGCTTCGTCGACCTGCACACGCACCTGCGCGAGCCTGGCCGGGAGGATGCCGAGACCGTGCTCACCGGCTCGCGCGCCGCCGCCCTGGGCGGCTTCACGTGCGTGCACGCCATGGCCAACACCAACCCCGTCGCCGACACCGCCGGCGTGGTCGAGCAGGTGTGGCGCCTGGGCCAGGTGGCCGGTCTGGTGGACGTGCGCCCCGTCGGAGCAGTGACCGTCGGTCTCGGCGGGGAGCGGATGGCCGAGCTCGGAGCCATGGCGCACTCGGCCGCGGAGGTCCGGGTGTTCAGCGACGACGGCAAGTGCGTGCACGATGCCGTCCTGATGCGCCGGGCGCTCGAGTACGTCAAGGCCTTCGGCGGCGTCGTCGCGCAGCACGCCCAGGAGCCCCGGCTCACCGAGCACGCCCAGATGAACGAGGGGGAGCTGTCCGGACGGCTCGGCCTGGTCGGCTGGCCGGCGGTCGCGGAGGAGGCGATCATCGCCCGCGACGTCCTGCTGGCCCAGCACGTCGGCTCCCGCCTGCACGTCTGCCACGTCTCGACCGCCGGATCCGTCGAGGTGATCCGCTGGGCGAAGGCCCGCGGCGTCCCGGTCACCGCCGAGGTCACTCCGCACCACCTGATGCTCACCGAGGACCTCGTGACGTCCTACGACCCGCTGTTCAAGGTCAACCCGCCGCTGCGCACTGCGGACGACCTCGCCGCCCTGCGGGCGGCCCTGGCCGACGGAACGATCGACGCCATCGCCACCGACCACGCTCCGCATCCGCATGAGGACAAGGACTGCGAGTGGGCGGCCGCCGCGATGGGCATGCTCGGGCTCGAGACGGCGTTCAACGTCGCGATGGCCACCATGGTGGAGCCGGGCCTGCTGTCCTGGCGGGAGCTCGCCGACCGCATGTCCGTCCGCCCCGCGCGCATCGGCGGGGTGTCCACCCAGGGGCATCACCTCGTCGTGGGCGCCGTGGCCAACATCGCGGTCGTCGATCCGTCCGGGTCGCGCACCATCACGCCGACGTCGCTGGCATCCAAGAGCCGCAACACGCCGTACGCGGGCATGGAGCTGCCGGGACGCGTCGTGCACACGCTGTTCGCCGGCACGCCCACGGTCCTCGACGGAGCCCTGGCATGACGCCTGCAGGCCTCGTGGTCGCGGCGGTGGGGGCAGCGGACTTCGCCGAGCAGGCGGAGGTCACCAACTGGCCGGCTCGCATCGGCCTCGTCGCGGTGATGCTCGCACTGATCGCACTCGCCCTATGGGGCATGCGGCGTGGCTGGCTCCACCGCCAGCAGCGCCAGATGGACGTGCCGTCGCCGGCCGACATGCCGCCCCCTGACGCCTCGCTGTCCGAGCCGATCGAGGGGCTCTTCGCCGGCACCGGGACGAACGGGGACTGGATGGACCGCATCGCCGTGCATGACCTCGGTGTCCGCAGCCGCGCCTCGATCGCCTGGGGCCCCGAAGGGATCTGGCTCGACCGGAGCGGTGCCAGGAGCGTGTTCATCCCGGCGACCGCGGTCATGGGCGTGCGGACAGACCGGGGCGTGGCAGGAACGGTGCGTTCGAAGGATGGCATGGTGGTTGTCACATGGCGTCTCGGGGACCGGGTCGTCGACACCGGCTTCCGGGCGGATGCCACGGCCGACCATGCCACTGTGTTGGATGGGCTCGTGACGACCTTCTCGACAGGAGTGCAGTGATGAAGGCGCCGGCAGCAGCGGTCCTGGTCCTCGAGGACGGGCGCACGATGCACGGCGACGCGTACGGCGCCGTCGGCACCACGTTCGGCGAGGCCGTGTTCTCCACCGGCATGAGCGGGTACCAGGAGACCCTGACCGATCCGTCGTACCACCGCCAGGTCGTCGTCATGACGGCCCCGCACATCGGCAACACCGGAGTGAACGACGAGGACGCCGAGTCCTCGCGCATCTGGGTCGCGGGATACGTCGTGCGCGACCCCTCCCGCGTGTCCTCGAACTGGCGCGCCACCCGGAGCCTCGAGGGCCAGCTCGTCGAGCAGGGCATCGTGGGGATCAGCGGCATCGACACGCGTGCCCTGACCCGTCACCTGCGCGAGCGGGGAGCCATGCGGGTCGGGATCTTCAGCGGAGCGGACGCCGAGCGCACCCCCGAGGACCTCCTCGCGCAGGTGCAGGACAGTCCCGGCATGGTCGGGGCCGACCTCACCGGCGACGTCACCACAGCGCAGTCGTACGTGATCCCCGCCGTGGGAGAGCGAGCGCTTCACCGTGGCCGCGGTCGACCTCGGCATCAAGTCGATGACGCCGCACCAGATGGCGCTGCGGGGCATGACGGTCCACGTGGTGCCCGCCACCAGCACGGCCGATGAGATCCGCGCGCTGGCACCCGATGGCGTGTTCTTCTCGAACGGTCCCGGCGATCCGGCGACGGCCGACGGCGCCGTCGACCTCATGAGCGCCTTCCTCGCGGACGGCACGCCGGTGTTCGGCATCTGCTTCGGCAACCAGGTGCTCGGTCGGGCCCTCGGGCTCGGCACCTACAAGCTCCGCTACGGCCACCGGGGCATCAACCAGCCGGTGAAGGACCTGGCGTCCGGCCGGGTGGCCGTGACGGCGCACAACCACGGGTTCGCGGTCGACGCTCCCCGGACGGGCGAGTTCGACACGCCCTTCGGCCGGGCGACGGTGAGCCATGTCTGCCTCAACGACGACGTCGTCGAGGGCCTGCGCTGCCTCGACGCCCCCGCGTTCAGCGTCCAGTACCACCCGGAGGCTGCGGCCGGACCCCATGACGCCGACTACCTCTTCGACGAGTTCGCCGCCCTGATGGAGACCGCACGAGCAGGACGGAGCGCCTGATGCCCCGCCGCCAGGACATCGCATCGGTGATGGTGATCGGCTCCGGCCCGATCGTCATCGGCCAGGCCTGCGAGTTCGACTACTCGGGCACCCAGGCGTGCCGCGTGCTGCGGGCCGAGGGCCTGCGGGTCGTGCTCGTCAACTCCAACCCGGCCACGATCATGACCGACCCCGAGTTCTCGGACGCGACGTACGTCGAGCCGATCACCCCCGAGTTCGTCGAGCGCATCATCGCGAAGGAGCGCCCCGACGCGCTCCTGCCGACGCTTGGGGGCCAGACCGCGCTGAACGCCGCGATGGCGCTCCACAAGAGCGGCGTCCTGGAGAAGTACGGCGTCGAGCTCATCGGCGCCGACGTGGACGCGATCGAGCGCGGCGAGAACCGCGAGCTCTTCCGGCAGATCGTCGCCGACGTGGGTGCCGAGAGCGCGCGGTCGTACGTGTGCCACTCGATCGAGGACTGCCTCGCTGCGGTCGAGGACCTCCGCTACCCGGTCGTCGTCCGCCCGTCGTTCACCATGGGCGGGGCCGGCTCCGGCATCGCCTACGACGAGGCCGACCTCCATCGCATCGCGGGCTCGGGCCTTCAGGCGAGCCCCACCACCGAGGTACTCCTCGAGGAGTCGATCATCGGCTGGAAGGAGTACGAGCTCGAGCTGATGCGCGACCGCAACGACAACGTCGTTGTCGTCTGCTCGATCGAGAACCTCGACCCGATGGGCGTCCACACCGGCGACTCGATCACCGTCGCCCCGGCACTGACCCTCACCGACCGCGAGTACCAGCGGATGCGCGACGTCGGCATCGACATCATCCGCGCCGTCGGCGTCGACACCGGCGGGTGCAACATCCAGTTCGCCATCAACCCCGACGACGGCCGCCTGATCGTCATCGAGATGAACCCTCGCGTCTCGCGCTCCTCGGCCCTTGCGTCCAAGGCGACGGGCTTCCCGATCGCGAAGATCGCGGCACGCCTCGCCATCGGGTACACGCTCGACGAGATCCCCAACGACATCACGCGCGAGACGCCGGCCTCGTTCGAGCCCACCCTCGACTACATCGTCGTCAAGGTCCCGAGGTTCGCGTTCGAGAAGTTCCCGCACGCCGACGCCACCCTCACCACGACCATGAAGAGCGTGGGCGAGGCCATGGCCATCGGCCGCAACTTCCCCGAGGCGCTGCAGAAGGCACTGCGGTCGCTCGAGAAGCCCGACGCCGTCTTCTCCTGGCCCGCGAGCCGCGCGGACGTCGACGTGGACGCCCTGCTGTCCGCCATGCGGGTGCCCCGCGATGGGCGCCTGTCCGAGGTGCAGCGCGCACTGTGGGCCGGAGCGGGCATCGACGCCGTGCACGAGGCGAGCAACATCGATCCGTGGTTCCTCGACCAGATCTGCCAGGTCAACGAGCGTGCCGACGAGGTGCGCGGTGCCGAGTCGCTGGACATCCGCACGCTCAGGCGGGCCAAGCGCTTCGGCTTCTCGGACCGCCAGCTCGGCGAGCTGCGGGGACTCCGGGAGGACGAGGTGCGCGAGCTGCGCCACGAGCTCGGCGTGCGCCCGGTCTACAAGACCGTCGACACCTGCGCTGCGGAGTTCGCGGCGCTCACCCCGTATCACTACTCCTCGTACGACGAGGAGACCGAGGTGGTTCCCAACGACCGCGACAAGGTGATCATCCTGGGCTCCGGGCCCAACCGGATCGGCCAGGGGATCGAGTTCGACTACTCGTGCGTCCACGCGGCGCTCACCCTGCGCGACGCGGGGTACGAGACGATCATGGTCAACTGCAACCCGGAGACCGTCTCGACGGACTACGACACCTCCGACCGCCTGTACTTCGAGCCCCTGACCCTCGAGGACGTCCTCGAGGTGGTGCACGCCGAGCAGCAGACGGGGCGCCTCGTCGGCGTCATCGTGCAGCTCGGCGGGCAGACCCCGCTCGGGCTGGCGCAGCGGCTCAAGGACGCAGGCGTGCCCATCATCGGCACGAGCCCCGAGTCGATCCACCTCGCGGAGGAGCGGGGCGCCTTCGGGCGAGTCCTCGCCGAGGCCGGCCTGATCGCCCCCAAGCACGGCACCGCCCGCACCTTCGAGGAGGCCCAGGCCATCGCGGCCGACGTGGGCTACCCGGTGCTCGTCCGGCCCAGCTACGTGCTCGGCGGCCGCGGCATGGAGATCGTCTACGACGACGCGATGCTCGCCGACTACCTCACCCGCTCGACCCACATCAACACCGAGCACCCCGTGCTCGTCGACCGCTTCCTCGATGACGCGGTCGAGATCGACGTCGACGCGATCTACGACGGCGAGGAGCTGTACCTCGCCGGCGTCATGGAGCACATCGAGGAGGCCGGCATCCACTCCGGCGACTCGGCGTGCGCCCTGCCCCCCATCACCCTCGGCGTCGAGGACATCGACCGCATCCGCCGGTCCACCCTCGCCATCGCGAAGGGCGTGGGCGTGCGCGGCCTGCTCAACGTGCAGTACGCGATGGCCGGGGACGTGCTCTACGTCCTCGAGGCCAACCCCCGGGCGTCGCGGACGGTGCCCTTCGTCTCGAAGGCCACGGCCGTTCCGGTGGCGAAGGCGGCGGCCCGCGTCATGGTCGGGCAGACCATCGCCGACCTTCGCGCCGAGGGGCTCCTCCCGGCGAAGGGCGACGGCGGCACGATGCCCCAGGGCGCCGCGATCTCCGTCAAGGAGGCGGTCCTGCCCTTCGGCCGGTTCCACGGGGTCGACACCGTGCTCGGCCCGGAGATGCGGTCGACCGGCGAGGTCATGGGCATCGACGACTCGTTCGGCACCGCCTTCGCCAAGTCGCAGGAGGCGGCGTACGCCGGTGGCCTGCCCACGTCGGGAACCGCGTTCGTGTCCCTCGCCAGCCGCGACAAGCGCGGGGCGATCTTCCCGATCAAGCGGCTCGCCGACCTCGGCTTCCGGATCCTCGCGACGGCCGGCACGGCGGCGGTGCTGCGCCGCAACGGCGTCCCGGTCGAGGAGCTGCGCAAGCAGCACGAGGGTCGCGGGCCGAACGGCGAGCCCACGACGGTCGACGCGATCATGTCCGGCGACATCCAGCTCATCGTCAACACGCCGTACGGCGTCGGGCCCCGGCTCGACGGCTACGAGATCCGCACGGCAGCGGTCATCAAGGGCGTCGCCTGCATCACGACGGTGCAGGGGCTGGCCGCCGCCGTGCAGGGCATCGACTCGCTCCAGCATGATGAGCCCACCGTCCGCTCCCTGCAGGAGCACGCCGCCGCACTCGCCGTGCTGCGCGCCGAGCAGGATCTGTGATGCGACGCCAGAAGGGGAGGTCCTAGCCGTGCCGGTCCAGGTCAAGGGGGAGGTCCTCGACAACCGTCGCGTCGGCGCCTACCAGGTGCTGTCGCTCACGGCGCCGGGCATCTCCGAGATCACCCGCCCGGGGCACTTCATCACCCTGGGGATCGGCGGTGAGGAGTCGAGCATGCTCCTTCGCCGCGCGTTCGCGATCCATCAGGTGCAGTCGCGCGGGGTGTACGGCGGCACGCTGGACGTCGTCATCGGGGTGCATGGCAAGGGCACGCGCTGGCTCGCGGAGCGCCGGCGGCACGACGCCATCGACATCGTCGGTCCGCTCGGCCGCCCCTTCATCCTGCCCAAGGAGCGCGTGGCGTGCGTCCTGGTCGGCGGCGGGTACGGCTCGGCACCCCTGTTCATGCTCGCCGAGCAGCTGCGCGAGCGCGGCTGCCGCGTCGACGTCGTCGTCGGTGCGGCCACGGAGGAGAAGCTGTTCGGGGTGCTCGAGCTCAAGCGGCTCGCCTCGACCCTGACCATCACGACGGATGACGGATCGCTGGGGGAGCGCGGCCGGGTCACCGACGTGCTGCCCGGGATCATGGATCGCGTCGATGCCGCCGTCGTCTACGCGTGCGGCCCGATGCCGATGCTGAAACGAGTCGCCGAGGTCGCCGAGGAACGTCAGGCCTACAGCCAGTGCGCGGTGGAGGAGGCGATGGCCTGCGGCATCGGCGTGTGCATGACGTGCGTCCTGCCGGTCGTCGGCGAGGACGGCGTGACCCGCATGCTCCGGTCGTGCGTGGAGGGACCGGTGTTCCGTGGGGACCGCGTCCGGTGGGCCGATGTCGGCACGATCCCGACGGACACCCTCGGGGCACCTGTGGAGGCGGGTCACTGATGTCGCGTGCACTGATCTCCCACAGCCCGATCCCCGGCGAGGAGCCGACCGGGACCATCGACATGGGCACCGTGCTCGGCGGCGTCGAGCTGCCGAGCCCCGTCCTCACTGCGTCGGGCTGCGCGGCGGCCGGTCGTGAGCTCGACCAGTTCTTCGACATCACCTCGATCGGCGCGATCGTCACCAAGAGCGTCATGCTGCAGCCGCGATCCGGCCGGCCGACGCCACGCATGGCCGAGACGCCGAGCGGCATGCTCAACTCCATCGGGCTGCAGGGACCGGGCATCGACCGGTTCATCGAGCAGGACCTGGCGTGGCTGTCCGAGCGTGGTGCGCGGACCATCGTCTCCATCGCGGGCGGATCAGTGGACGAGTACGCGAAGCTCGCGCGCCCGGCTCCGCATCGCGCGGGGGGTCTCCGCGATCGAGGTCAACATCTCGTGCCCCAACGTCGAGAACCGCGGTCAGGTGTTCGCGTGCGAGGCCGGGTCGGCCGCTGACGTGATCCAGGCGGTCAAGCGGCACAGCGACCCGCGGATGCCGATCTTCGCCAAGCTCTCACCCGACGTGACGGACATCGTCTCCATCGCGGGGGCGGTCGTCCGGGCCGGTGCGACGGGCGTGTCCGTCATCAACACCCTGCTGGGCATGGTGATCAACCCCGACACGATGCGTCCGCACCTGGCCGGCGTGACCGGCGGGCTGTCGGGGCCGGCCATCCGGCCGGTGGCCGTGCGCTGCGTCTGGCAGATCCGCCAGGCGTTCCCCGACCTGCCCATCATCGGCATGGGCGGCATCCGCACCGGGCTCGATGCGCTCGAGTTCATCCTCGCCGGGGCCAACGCGGTGTCGATCGGCACCGTCGTCTTCCACGACCCCACCGCCCCGTTGCGCATCCACGAGGAACTGCAGCGGGCACTCCTCGAGCGCCGCTTCGGCAGCCTGTCCGAGGCGGTCTCGTTCGCGCACCGTCCCGCCGATGCCGCCTCGGAGGTGGACGATGACCTCGACTTCATCTCGGAGTAGCGCCGCCCGCAGCGCCGCCCCTATCGCCGTGGCCATGGACGCGCCGGACCTCGCCACCCTGGCGACGTGGACACGTGCCGTCGCCGGCACCGTCTCCACCGTCAAGGTCGGACTCGAGGTCTACTGCCGCGACGGGGCCGCCGCGGTCACGACGGCCCGCGACGCGGCGGCGGAGGCCGGGCATGCCGACCTCGACGTCTTCCTCGACCTCAAGCTGCACGACATCCCCGCGACCGTGCGCGGCGCTGCCCTGGCGGTGGCCCACCTCGACCCCGCCTACCTCACCGTCCACGCGTCCGGGGGGGCCGAGATGGTGGCCGCGGCAGTCGAGGCCCTGCCCCGCACGCGGATCACGGCGGTGACGATCCTCACCTCCCTCGACGCCGAGTCGCTGGCCGAGATCGGGCTGGCGGGGCCGCCCGAGGCCGCCGCCGTGCGCCTGGCCCTGCTCGCCGTCAAGGCCGGGGCGCGGGCGATCGTGTGCTCTCCCCAGGAGGTCGCGGCCATCCGTGCGGCCGTGTCGCCCGACATCACCCTGATCACGCCCGGCGTGCGCCCGGCCGGCGCGGCCCTCGACGACCAGCGTCGCGTGGCCACCCCGGCCCGGGCCATCGCCGACGGGGCGGACCTGCTGGTGATCGGCCGGCCGATCACCGGCGCCGCTGACGTGGCGGCCGCTGCTCAGGCGATCGCGGCCGAGATCGCGGGAGCCACCGCGTGAGCGTCCCGGTCCGGACGGACGCCCAGCGGGCGGACGCGCTCGCGGCGGCCCTGGCCTCACGGCAGGAGCGGGCCCGGCTTCGCACCGCCCTGAAGTCGCGAGACCTGACCGCGGCGGCCGTCATCGAGGGCGCGCCGGGCAACCCGCTGTGGGGCGGCGTCCGGGTCTCGTGGCTGCTCGAGTGCGTCCCCGGCATCGGCTCCGTTCGTGCCGAGCGCATGATGGCCAACCTGCGGATCGCACCCTCGCGTCGCGTCCAGGGCCTGGGTGAGCGCCAGCGCGCCGCCCTTCTCGAGGAGCTGGCCGCGCATGGCTGAAGCACCCCTGGTCGTCGTGTCCGGTCCGTCGGGTGTGGGGAAGAGCACGGTCGTCGCCGAGGCGCTGGGCCTGGAGCCCCGCATCTGGCTGTCCGTCAGCGCGACCACCCGCGCCCCGAGGCCCGGCGAGGTCGACGGGCGGGAGTACTTCTTCGTCACCGACGCGCGGTTCGACGAGCTCGTCGCCACCGGCGGGCTCCTGGAGTGGGCTGCCTTCGCCGGGAATCGCTACGGGACCCCGCGGGCGCCGGTGCAGGAGCATCGCGTCGCGGGCACGCCCGTCCTGCTCGAGATCGAGGTTCAGGGCGCCCGTCAGGTGCGGGCCGCGGTCCCGGGGGCGCTGCTCGTCTTCCTGGCCCCGCCGTCCTGGGAGGTCCTGCGGGGCCGGCTGACGGGGCGAGGCACCGAGTCCGCCGAGGCCGTGGAGCGCCGGCTGCAGGCCGCGCGCGAGGAGCTGGCCGCCGCAGAGGAGTTCGATTGTGTGCTCGTGAACGCCGATGTCCGGGAGTGCGCTCAGTCCTTGCTAGCATTGGTGGTTGATCCGACGAGCGTCCCGCGGGGGCTCGTGCCCCACCCCGACGATCCAATCGATGAATGAGGCTTTGACGTGAGCAGTGCCATCCGCCCCGAGGGCATCACCCATCCCTCGATCGACGCGTTGCTGGAGAAGACCGACTCCAAGTACTCGCTCGTGATCTACGCATCGAAGCGGGCGCGCCAGATCAACGCCTACTACTCGCAGCTCGGCGAGGGCCTCCTGGAGTACGTCGGGCCCCTGGTGGAGACCCACGTGCAGGAGAAGCCGCTCTCGATCGCCATGCGCGAGATCGACGCCGGGCTCCTGTCGAGCGTCCCCATCGTCGAGGACCTCGAGGAGACGTCCGTCCCGCTCGACGACGCCGACGCCTGACCGACCCGCGAGACAACCCATGCCGGCGCGCGTGGTCCTCGGTGTCGCCGGCGGCATCGCGGCCTACAAGGCCTGCGAGGTCCTTCGCGGCCTGACCGAGTCCGGCTGCGACGTCACCGTCGTGCCCACGCCCGCCGCCCTGAGGTTCGTCGGGTCGGCCACCTGGTCCGCCCTGTCCGGCAAGCCCGTCGCGACCGACGTGTGGCAGGACGCCCATCGCGTGCCGCACGTGCGGCTGGGCCAGGATGCCGACTGCATCATCGTCGCGCCCGCAACGGCCGACCTGCTGGCCCGTGCCACCCACGGCATCGCTGACGACCTGCTCACCAACGTGCTCCTCACGGCCCGCTGCCCCGTCGTGCTGGCACCGGCCATGCACACGGAGATGTGGGAGCACCCGGCCACTCAGCACAACGTCGCCCTCCTGCGGGAGCGGGGCGTGCTCGTCCTCGATCCGGCCAGCGGCCGCCTCACCGGCTCCGACACCGGCCCGGGGCGACTCCCTGATCCTGCTGCGATCGTGGCCGCCGTGCACGACGTCCTGCGCGGTCGCGCGGCCGGCCGGACGGCCGACCTCGTGGGCGCGCAGGGTCGTCATCAGCGCCGGTGGAACTCGCGAGGAGTGGGACCCGGTCCGGTTCATCGGCAACCGGAGCAGCGGACGCCAGGGCGTCGAGCTGGCGCGGACGGCGATCTCCCGGGGTGCGACCGTCACCCTCGTCGCTGCGCACATGGACGTCGACCCCCCGGCCGGCGCCTCGGTGGTGCGCGTGGAGTCGGCCGCCGAGCTCCGTTCGGCCATGCTGGCGCAGGTCCTGGACGCCGACGTCGTCGTCATGGCGGCCGCCGTCGCCGACTTCCGGCCGGCCGAGCCGGGGGAGCACAAGCTCAAGCGCGGCGAGACCGGGCCCGATCTGAGCCTTCCGCTCGCCCAGAACCCCGACATCCTCCACGAGCTGGTCGAGAGCCGCGGCGCCGCGTCCGGCCCGCTCATCGTCGGGTTCGCCGCCGAGACGGGGGATCCCGGTCGTGACGTGCTGACGCTGGGGCGCGCGAAGCTGGCCCGGAAGGGCTGCGACCTGCTGGTCGTCAACGACGTCGGTTCGGGCCGGGTCTTCGGGCAGCCGGACAACGAGGTGGTCATCCTCGCGAAGGGCGGGGCCGAGACGGTGGTGCCGCGGGGGGACAAGGCCGCGGTCGCCGATGCCATCTGGGACGTCGTCGCCCCCGCGCTCGCCTAGGCGCACTCGCGGGTCGCCTGACGGGCGGCAGCGGGACGGTCATGTATTCTTCGTGGCGGTCAAGAGCACCAGTGCCAAGCCCCGGCTCGCTGGTCGGCAACCCTCCTCCGCGGTGGGGTGCTCCGGGTGAGGACCAGGCCTCGTCCCGAGGCAAGCGCGAGCCCGTGAGGGCTGCGATCACCCATGAGAGATGAGGGAAGCGTTCGTGGCACACCGCCTGTTCACGTCAGAGTCCGTCACCGAGGGTCATCCGGACAAGATGGCCGACCAGATCAGCGACGCGATCCTCGACGACCTGCTCCGCCAGGACCCGAAGAGCCGGGTCGCCGTCGAGACGCTGCTGACCACCGGTCAGGTCCATGTCGCGGGAGAGGTGACCACCACCGGCTTCGCCGACGTGATCGACCTGGTGCGCCAGACCGTCGTCGGCATCGGCTACGACTCGTCGACCAAGGGCTTCGACGGGGAGTCGTGCGGCATCTCCGTCTCCATCGGCAAGCAGTCCCCGGACATCGCCCAGGGCGTCGACGACGCCTTCGAGGAGCGGGCCGAGGG
Organism: uncultured bacterium; assembly: GCA_963700255.1. Taxonomy (GTDB): domain Bacteria; phylum Actinomycetota; class Actinomycetes; order S36-B12; family S36-B12; genus UBA10649. Next base: position 85,268 of record CAVOWW010000021.1, read on the forward strand.
CAGCGCCGACCCGCTCGACCGCCAGGGCGCGGGCGACCAGGGCCTGATGTTCGGCTTCGCCTGCGACGACACCCCCGAGCTCATGCCGCTGCCGATCCACATCGCGCACCGGCTCGCCGAGCGCCTCACGGAGGTGCGCAAGGACGGCACCGTGCCGTACCTGCGTCCCGACGGCAAGACCCAGGTCACCATCGCCTATGACGAGAACGATCGCCCCGTGCGCATCGACACGGTCGTCGTCTCGTCGCAGCACGCGCGAGACGTGAGCCTCGACAACATGCTTGCGCCCGACATCAAGCGTCACGTGGTCGACCCGGTCCTCGACCTCGTCGACCTCGACTCGCGCGAGTACCGCCTGCTCGTCAATCCGACGGGCCGCTTCGAGGTCGGCGGGCCCATGGGCGATGCCGGCCTGACCGGCCGCAAGATCATCGTCGACACGTACGGCGGCATGGCCCGCCACGGCGGCGGCGCGTTCTCCGGCAAGGACCCGTCGAAGGTCGACCGCTCGGCGGCGTACGCGATGCGCTGGGTGGCCAAGAACGTGGTGGCCGCCGGCCTGGCCACGCGCTGCGAGGTGCAGGTCGCGTACGCGATCGGGAAGGCGCATCCGGTCGGTGTCTTCGTCGAGACCTTCGGTACCGGGGTGATCCCGGACGAGCGCATCCAGGCCGCGGTCCTCGAGGTGTTCGACCTGCGGCCGGCCGCGATCATCCGCGACCTGGACCTGCTGCGACCGATCTACCGCACGACGAGCGCCTACGGCCACTTCGGGCGTCCCCAGGGCAGCAACTGGCTGCTCGACAGCGACGATCCGGCCAAGCGCACGGCGGTGGGCCCGACCTTCACCTGGGAGTCGACCGACCGCGCAGAGGACCTCAAGGTCGCCGCGTCGCGGTAGGCCGCGCCGGGTGACGGGCCCATGGGCTAGCGTCCCCTGACGTGACGACGGCCGAGCAGCTGCCCCTGGTTCCCGGGCGGCTCGCTCGGCCTCGTCGTTCCCCGGCGGCCGCCGCACGCCCCATGGCGTCCGCCCTGCCGGTCGCGCAGGTCATGATCGACTCCCCGCTGCCGCATCTGGACCATGTCTTCGACTACGCGGTCCCGGAGGAGCTCGACGCGGGGGCCTCGGTGGGCAGCCGCGTGCGCGTGCGCTTCTCCGGCCGCCTGACGGACGGCTTCGTGGTCGGCCGGATCGACGTGGGCGAGCACACGGGAGCCCTGAAGCCGCTCGAGCGGGTCGTCGGCATCGAGCCGGTCCTCACCCCGGTGACGCTCCGCCTGGTCGGCGAGGTGGCGGAGAGGTACGCCGGGACGTTCAGCGACGTCGTGCGTTCTGCGGTCCCTCCGCGCCACGCTCGCGCGGAGGGCGTGACCGTCGAGCGCACGACCTGGGTCGCTGAGGACGATCCGGCCGGCGATGCCCGATGGGAGGCCTACGACAGCGGTGCCGCACTCGTGCAGCGGCTCCGGGCGCCGGCCGGCAGCGGCACACGCGCTGCCTGGTCGGCCGCTCCCGCCACGTCATGGAGCGCCGATGCCGCGGCCCTCGCCCGCTGCGTGCTGGCCGAGCCCTCGGGCGGCGTCATCATCGTCGTGCCCGATGCCGCCGACGTCGATCGCTGCGTCTCCGAGCTGGCGGACGCGCGCCAGGCGGGCGCACTGGCGACCCTCACGGCCGATCAGGGCCCGGAGCGGCGGTACCGGGAGTTCGTCCGCATCCTGCGGGGCGGTGTCCGCGTCGTCGTGGGGACGCGGGCGAGCGTCTTCGCGCCCCTGCCGGACCTGCGCCTGGTCATCGTCTGGGACGACGGGGACGACGCCCTCGTCGACCCGCAGGCGCCGTACTGGGACGCCCGCGACGTGGCAGCACTCCGGTCCCACCTGTCCGGCTGCGACCTGGTCGTGGGGTCACCCGCCCGATCAGTCGTGACGCAGCAGTGGTGCGAGAGCGGCTGGGCGCGCTCGGTGTCGCCGTCGCGGGAGACGCTGGCCGCGCGAGCGCCGAAGGTCAGGGCGCTGTCGTCCGAGGATGCTGCACGAGACGAGGCCGCGGCGGCGGCGCGGATCCCGCACCTCGCCTGGGAGGCTGCCCGGGCGGCGCTGCAGTCCGGTGCCGTCCTCGTGCAGGTGGCGCGTCGCGGGTACGTGCCGGTGCTCGCCTGCCAGTCCTGCCGCACGGTCGCCCGGTGCGCGTGCGGCGGTCCGCTGCGGCTGGCCGGGGGAGGAGGCGTCCCCGAATGCAGCTGGTGCGGCGCGATTGCCGGCTCGTGGGCCTGCCCGGAGTGCGGCAGCCGCCGGCTGCGCGCCGTCACCGTGGGTGCCGAGCGCACGGCCGAGGAGATCGGCCGGGCCTTCCCGGGCGTGCCGGTGGTGGCCAGCCATGCCGGGCACATGGTGGCGCGGGTGCCGGACGAGCCGCGGATCGTGGTGGCCACGCCAGGGGCCGAGCCGGCGTGCGAGGCCGGCTTCCGCGCGGTGCTGATCCTCGACGCGCGCGCGCAGGTCCAGCGGCCCGCGCTCGACGCGGCCGAGGATGCCGCTCGCCGGTGGTTCGGGGCCGCCCGGCTCGCTGCCCCGGGTGCGCCCGTCATCGTGACGGCGGAGAACGCGCTGCCGGCGGTGCAGGCGCTCGTGCGGTGGGACGCACCGTGGCTGGCGGCACGTGAGCTCCGCGAGCGGGCAGCGGCGGGGCTTCCCCCGGCGACGCGCATGGCCGCGCTGCTGGGCCTGGCGGCGGACATCGCCGAGGTCGAGGGGGCGCTGGCGGTGCCGCACCGGCTGCTTGGCCCGGTGCCGGATCCGGACAAGGCGAATCCCGACCGGCAGCGCGGGCTCGTCGTCGTCGACCGGGAGCACGCGGCCGAGCTCGGCCGACAGCTGCGGGCGATCAGTGCGACGCGTTCGGCCCGCGCGAAGTCACGTCCCGTGCACGTGCGCATGGACCCCCGGGACATCTGACGTTTGTCCCGGAAACCGGGACCAATCGGCGGTCCGGACCCCCGCGAGGCCCGTCTTCGCCGATCTCTCCCGGAAGCCCGAACGGAGGGGCCTCTAGAATCGCGCCATGGCCATCCAGCCCATCCGCCTGTTCGGCGATCCCGTCCTGCGCACGCCCGCGGCACCCGTCGAGACGTTCGACAAGGAGCTGCGCAAGCTCGTCAAGGACCTCACCGAGACGATGATGGACGCCCCGGGCGCCGGCCTCGCGGCCCCGCAGATCGGCGTGTCGCTGCGCGTGTTCACCTACTGGGTGGACGAGGAGCCCGGTCACCTGATCAACCCGGACCTCGACCTCTCCGACGAGCAGCAGATCGGCGAGGAGGGCTGCCTGTCCCTGCCCGACCTCGCCTTCGAGACTCCCCGCGCGATGCGCGTCGTGGCCAAGGGCATGAACATGTGGGGTGAGCCCGTCGTCATCGAGGGCAGCGAGCTCCTCGCCCGCGCGGTGCAGCACGAGACCGACCACCTCGACGGCATCCTGTTCATCGACCGGCTCGATCCCGACCTGCGCAAGGAGGCCATGCGCCAGATCCGCGAGGCCGAGTGGTTCGGCGAGCAGCCCCCGCAGGTCCAGGTCAGCCCGCACTCGATCTCGTCACGCTGGCTGTAGCGCGTGCGCTGCGTGTTCGCGGGCACGCCGGACGTCGCGGCGATCGCCCTCGCCGACCTGGTCGCCTCCCACCACGAGGTGGTCGCCGTGGTCACCCGCCCCGATGCCCAGGCCGGCCGCGGCCGCTCGGTCGCCTCGTCGCCGGTGGCCGTGCTGGCCCGCGAGTCGGGCATCGAGGTGCTCCAGCCGTCCTCCCTCCGCGAGCCCGAGGTCCTGGCGCGGCTCACTGAGCTGGCACCCGACGTCGCGCCGATCGTCGCCTACGGCGGCCTCGTGCCGCCGGCGGCCCTGACGATCCCCGCGCACGGCTGGGTCAACCTGCACTTCTCGCTCCTGCCGTCCTGGCGCGGCGCTGCCCCCGTGCAGCACGCCATCTGGCGCGGCGACGACGTCACCGGGGCGAGCACCTTCGAGCTCGAGGAGGGCCTCGACACCGGTCCCGTCTACGGGATCGTCACCGAGGCGATCCGTCCTGACGACACGTCCGGAGCGCTCCTCGACCGGCTCGCACGTTCCGGTTCGGGGCTGCTGATCGCGACCCTCGACGCGATCGAGTCCGGTGCCGCGCACCCCGTCCCCCAGTCCGGTGAGCCATCCCTGGCACCGAAGATCACTGTGGACGACGCGCGAATCCGCTGGGAGCTGCCGGCGATCGGCCTCGACCGTCAGGTCCGTGCCTGCACACCGGCTCCCGGTGCCTGGACGACGTGTCGCGGCGAGCGGCTCGGCGTGGGGCCGATCCAGGTCCAGGACGCACCGGGCCTGGCGCCCGGGCACCTGCGCGTGGGCAAGCGCGACGTCCTGGTGGGCACGGCGACGCAGGCCGTGCGGCTCGGCCTCGTCCGGCCGGCGGGCAAGCGCGAGATGGCCGCGGCCGACTGGGCACGGGGAGCCCGACTGACGGATGAGGACGTGCTCGCATGACCGACAAGCCCCGCGCGGCCGCGCTCGAGCTGCTGCGCGCCGTGCGCGAGGACGACGCCTACGCCAATCTCGCCCTGCCGCAGCTCCTGCACGGGTACGGCCTGTCCGGCCGCGACGCGGCGTTCGCCACCGAGCTCGCCTACGGAACCCTGCGCGGGAAGGGCTGGTACGACGCGGTGCTGTCGTCCTGCGTGACCCGGCCCTGGGACAAGGTCGAGCCCGGCCTCCAGGACGTCCTTCGCCTCGGCGCCCACCAGATCCTGGGGATGCGGGTGCCCGACCACGCCGCGGTCGACTCGTCCTGCGTGCTGGCGCGCGGCCTGGGCACGCCGCCGGGGGCGGCCGCCCGTGCCGGCTTCGTCAACGCCGTGCTGCGCAAGGTCGCGGCCACGGACACGGAGGGCTGGGCGCAGCGCCTGCAGGGGGACAGGGCCGACGACGATGTCGAGTGGCTCGCCACCCGGTACTCGCATCCGGCCTGGATCGTGCGCGCCGTCCGCGACGCGCTCGGCACCCGCCGTGGCGAGCTGCCGGAGCTGCTGGCGGCCGACAACGCGCCCGCGCGGCCCTCCCTCGTCGCCCGCCCCGGCCGGATGACCGCCGAGGAGCTGGTGGACCTGCCGGAGGTCGAACCGGGTCGTTGGTCGCCGATCGCGGGCACCCTGGTCGATGGCACCCCCGACATGCTGGCGTGCGTGCGGGACGGTCGGGCGGGCGTGCAGGACGAGGGCAGCCAGCTCGTCGCGCTCGCCCTGGCCCGTGCCGAGGTCGATGCCGATGCGGGGGAGTGGCTGGACGCGTGTGCGGGACCGGGGGGCAAGGCGGCCCTGCTGGACGGCCTCGCCCACGAGGTCGGTGGGCACCTGGTCGCGGTCGAGCAGCACGCCCATCGGGCCGATCTGGTCGAGGGCTCGTTCGCTCCGGGCTCCACCTCACTGGTGCTCACCGGTGACGCGCGGCGAGCTCCCTGGGGCGACCGGCTGTTCGACCGGGTGCTCATCGACGCGCCCTGCACCGGCCTGGGCGCCTTGCGGCGCCGCCCCGAGTCGCGGTGGCGTCGGACGACGGCCGACCTCGCGGCCCTCGGAGCCATCCAGCGCGACCTCCTGCGTGCCGGCATCGAGGCGACCCGTCCGGGCGGGGTCGTGGCCTACGTGACCTGCTCACCCCACCTGGCGGAGACGGAGTTCGTCGTGTCCGACGTGCTCCGCGGACGCACCGACGTCGTCCAGGAGGATGCCCGCCCGCTGCTGCCCGAGGTCGCCGACCTGGGCGACGGACCCAGCGTGCAGCTGTGGCCGCATCGGCACGGCACCGACGGCATGTTCCTCGCGATCCTGCGCAGGCTCTGACGGAGATCCTGCGCCGACGATCGCCGACGTGAGCAATAGGCTGCGCGCGTGGGCATGCAGATCTCTCCGAGCGTCCTGAACGCCGACCTGTCCGACCTGGCCGCCGAGGTGCGGCGCGTGCAGGCGGCGGCCGACTGGATCCACCTCGACGTGATGGACAACCACTTCGTCCCCAACCTGACGTTCGGCCTGCCGGTCGTGGAGAGCCTGCTGCGGCAGATCGAGATCCCCGCCGACTGCCACCTGATGATCGCCGACCCCGACCGATGGGCGCCCGGGTTCGCCGAGGCGGGAGCCGGCAGCGTGACGTTCCATGTCGAGGCGGCGCACAAGCCGCGCATGGTGGCCCGCGACATCCGGGCCGCGGGTGCGCGTGCAGGCGTCGCGGTGAAGCCCGGAACGCCGATCTCGGACATCGCCGACCTGCTGCCCGGCATCGACATGATCCTCGTCATGACGGTCGAGCCGGGCTTCGGCGGGCAGTCCTTCATGGCGGACATGCTTCCCAAGGTGCGCGAGGCGCGCCGGATGGCGGACGCGGCGGACGTCGACATCTGGGTCCAGGTCGACGGCGGCATCGGCCCCGACACCATCGAGCAGTGCGCGGCCGCGGGGGCAGACGTGTTCGTCGCCGGGTCGGCGGTGTACCGGGCGGCCGATCCGTCCGTCATGGTCGAGCAGCTGCGCGCCGACGCCGAGAACGCCGCCCGACCGTGACCGGGTGGGACGGCGCCATGCGCGAGGCGCTGGCACTGGCCCAGTCCCCGGACGCGCCCCACGGTGAGAACCCGCGCGTCGGCTGCGTCCTCGTCGCTCCTGGCGGGGATGTCGTCGGTCGCGGCTACCACCGTGGCGCCGGCTCACCGCATGCGGAGGTCGTTGCCCTGGCCGACGCAGGGTCGAGGGCCGTCGGCGCCACTGCGGTCGTCACCCTCGAGCCATGCCGGCACACCGGACGGACGGGTCCCTGCACGCAGGCGCTCCTCGACGCCGGGGTGCGGGCCGTGGTCTACGGCCAGCCCGACCCTACGGATCAGGCCGGGGGCGGCGGCGACGTGCTGCGCGCGGCCGGGGTCGAGGTGGTGGGCGGCGTCCTCGAGGCCGAGGCCGATGCCGTCAACGAGGAGTGGACGTTCGCGGTCGTCCACGGCCGCCCGTTCGTGACCTGGAAGTGCGCGGTCTCGCTCGACGGCAGGGTGGCCGACGCCGGCGGCGGCCCGACGCCCATCACCGGCCCCGCCGCGCGGGCGGACGTGCACGCCCTGCGCTCGCGGGTCGGGGCGATCATCGTCGGCACGGGGACGGTTCTCACCGACGATCCCCTGCTCACCGTCCGCGGGACCGAGCCGGTGGGGGCATCGCCGCCGCTGCGTGTCGTCGTCGGGTCACGTCCGGTTCCCGACAGTGCCCGAGTCCTCGACGCGTCGGCTCCGACGCTGGTGACGGCGGAGCGCGACCCCCGTGCGCTTCTCACGGACCTGTACGGGCGAGGCGTACGGCACGCACTCCTCGAAGGCGGACCGACTCTCGGCGCGGCCTTCCTCGCGGCGGAGGTCGTCGACCGCGTCGAGTGGTACGTGGCGCCCGTCATCCTCGGTTCGGGGCCGGTCGCGCTCCTCGCGCCGGCATCACCTGCTGCTCCCGTGGGAGTCGACGTCCTCAGCGTCGACGTCGTCGGGGAGGATGTGAGGATCATCGGTCGCGTGCGGTACGAGGAGGCAGGAGCATAGGTGTTCACCGGAATCGTGGAGGAGCTCGGATCGGTCAGGTCCATCTCCGACCTCGGCGACGCCGCCCGCCTCGACATCCAGGGCCCCGACGTCACCTCCGACGCGCGGCCCGGCGACTCGATCAGCGTCAATGGCGTGTGCCTGACGGTCGTCGATCTGGCTGACGGCGGCTTCACCGCCGACGTCATGCTCGAGACGCTCGACCGCAGCGCCCTCGGCGCCCTCGCACCAGGTTCCCCCGTGAACCTCGAGCGCGCGGCCCGCGTCGACTCGCGCCTGGGGGGCCACATCATGCAGGGCCACGTCGACGGAGTGGCGACGGTCGCGAGCATCAGCCCCACGGAGCACTGGACGACGATGACCTTCGAACTGCCCGCGGGGCTGTCGCGATACGTCGTCGAGAAGGGGTCCATCGCCGTGGACGGCGTATCCTTGACGGTCGTGGCGGTCGACGACGCCGCGTTCGCGGTCTCGCTGATCCCGACCACCCTCGGGCACACGACCCTCGGCGGCAGGCGCGTGGGGGATCCGGTGAACATCGAGGTCGACGTGATCGCCAAGTACGTGGAGCGGCTGATGGAGGGGAGGGCGACGTGATTCCCGCGGACGAGCTGTTCGACGCGAGCCCCGACGAGGCTGCACCGCCCATCGCGGCGATCGCGGCTGCGCCCCCCGTCCCGTCGATCGGGTCGGGCGGCGTGCACCTGGACTCTGTCGAGGCAGCACTGGCAGCGCTTGTCGACGGGCGACCGATCGTGGTCGTCGACGACGAGGACCGCGAGAACGAGGGAGACCTGATCTTCGCTGCCGGCGCCGCGACCGCGGAGCTCGTCGGCTTCATGATCCGGCACACCTCCGGCTACATCTGCGTCGCGATGTCCGGGGCCGACCTGGACCGCCTTGGCCTGCCCCCGATGACAGCGGTCAACGAGGATCGCAAGGGCACCGCCTACGCCGTGTCCGTGGACGCGCGCGATGTCGAGTCGACGGGGATCTCCGCCGCGGACCGCGCGCGCACCATCAAGGTCCTCTCCGACTCCGCGACCGAGCCGTGGGAGCTCACCCGACCGGGGCACGTCATGCCGCTGCGCGCGGTGCCCGGCGGCGTCCTGCGCCGAGCGGGGCACACCGAGGCCGCCGTCGACCTCGCCCGCATGGCGGGCCTGGCACCGTCGGGCGCCCTGTGCGAACTGGTGAACGACGACGGCACCATGATGCGTGCGCCTGCGTGCCGCGCCTTCGCTGACGCGCACGGCCTCGTCATGATCTCCATCGCCGACCTCATCCGCTTCCGGCGCCGGACCGAGAGCCTGGTCCAGCGGGTGGCGCAGACCCGCCTGCCCACCGAGTTCGGCGACTTCACCGCCTTCGGCTACAGCAGCGACACCGACGACTCGGAGCACATCGCGCTCGTCGCGGGCGAGATCGGCGATGGCCAGGACATCCTCGTGCGCGTGCACTCGGAGTGCCTGACCGGCGACGTCCTGGGCTCACTCCGGTGCGACTGCGGTCCGCAGCTTCACGCCGCGCTCCGCCGCATCGCGGATGAGGGTCGCGGCGTGGTCCTGTACGTCAAGGGGCACGAGGGACGCGGCATCGGGCTGCTGCACAAGCTGCGTGCGTACACGCTGCAGGACGAGGGCCATGACACCGTCGACGCCAACCTCGAGCTCGGCCTGCCGGCAGATGCCCGCGACTACGGCACCGGGGCCCAGATCCTCGCTGACCTCGGCATCCACAGCATGCGGCTGCTCACCAACAATCCGGCCAAGCGGGCCGGGCTGGAGGGCTACGGCCTCACGATCATCGAGCGGGTCCCGCTGGAGATCCACCCGAACCCGCACAACCAGGTCTACCTCCAGACGAAGGCCGACCGCATGGGTCACGAGCTGACCACCGACGAAGCAGGAGAGGTCACGTGAGCGGTGGCGGCAGCCCCACGATCGGGGTGAACGGCGAGGGCCTGCGCGTGGCCATCGTCGCGTCGTCCTGGCACGACACGGTCATGGACGGCCTGATCGCGGGAGCGGCGCGAGCCTGCCAGGAGGCCAACGTCGAGGCGACCCTGATCCGCGTGGCCGGCTCCTTCGAGCTGCCCGTCGTCGCGCAGGCCTGTGCCGAGTCGCCGCAGTTCGACGCCGTCGTGTGCCTCGGCGTGATCATCCGCGGGGGCACCCCGCACTTCGACTTCGTCGCGAACTCGACGACCGACGGCCTCACGAGGGTCGCGCTCGACACGCGCACGCCGATCGGGTTCGGCGTCCTCACGTGCGACGACGACGAGCAGGCTCTCGACCGGGCGGGACTGCCCGGCTCGAAGGAGGACAAGGGCAGCGAGGCGGCCTGGGCGGCGATCATGACGGCAGTCACGCTCCGCGAGCTGCGGGGGGATGTCCGGTCCTAGGCCTGCGCGCCAATAGGCTGGTCCCGTGAAGACCTTCGACGAGCTGTACGCCGAGCTGAATCGCAAGATCACCTACCGGGACGAGGAGTCCGGCACGACGCGCCTGGTCGACTCGGGAGTGCACGAGATCGGCAAGAAGGTCGTCGAGGAGGCCGCCGAGGTCTGGATGGCAGCCGAGCACGAGGGCCCCGAGCGCGCTGCCGAGGAGATCTCCCAGCTGCTGTACCACATTCAGTGCATGATGCTGGCCAGCAAGGTCAGCCTCGAAGACGTGTACCGCAGGCTCTGAGCCATGCTGCGTGTTGCCGTCCCGAACAAGGGCATGATGTCCGAGCCCGCCCGGGCGATGCTGACCGAGGCCGGCTACCTGCGCACCGCCAGCACCCGCGACCTCGTGGTCCACGACCCCGAGAACGACGTCGAGTTCTTCTTCCTCCGTCCGCGTGACATCGCCATCTATGTCGGTGAGGGCACCCTCGACCTGGGGATCACCGGGCGCGACATGCTCCTGGACTCGGGTGCGAGCGCCGATGAGGTCCTGCCATTGGGCTTCGCGCCGTCAAGCTTCAGGCTCGCTGCGCCGAAAGGCTCGGCGTCGTCCCCGGCGGACCTCGACGGGCGCACCATCGCCACGTCGTACGCGGTCGTGCTCGAGGCCTATCTGGCCCGAGAGGGGATCTCTGCCCGGGTCGTGAAGCTGGACGGCGCCGTCGAGAACGCCGTGGCCCTCGGCGTGGCTGATGCCGTGGCCGACGTCGTCGCCACCGGCACCACGCTGCGCAAGGCCGGTCTCGAGCTGGTCGGCGACCCCATCCTCGTCTCGGAGGCCGCCGTCATCCGCCGGACCGGAGCCCCGCAGGTGCCGGCGATCGAGACCTTCGTGCGTCGCCTGCACGGCGTGATGGTCGCCCGCTCCTACGTCCTCGTCGACTACGACATCCTCACCGAGCACATCGAGCAGGCGTGCGCGATGACGCCGGGCATCGAGTCGCCGACGGTGTCGTCGCTCCACGACCCGCGGTGGTCGGCCGTGCGCGCCATGGTGCCGGCGGCTGACGTGCACCGAATCATGGACGAGCTGTACGAGCTCGGGGCGAGGGGAATCCTCGTCACCGACATCCACGCCTGCCGGCTCTGACGCAGCGCTACGAGATCCGCACGCTGCGCCGCAGGGCGGGGATCGTGGCGAACTGAGCGGCGCAGGCAAGCGCCAGCATCCCGAACACCACTCCCCACGAGTCGTAGGCGTCCAGCAGGGCCCCGGCAGCCAGCGGGCCGAGGGATGCCGTCAGAGTACGTCACGGAGAAAGCCATCGCGGTCAGGCGAGTGCTCGCGTTGCCGTCGGTCGCGTACTCGCTGAGCAGCGCCAGCCCCATCGCGAAGCCGGCCCCCAGTGCCGCGCCGAACAGCGCCACGACCAGCACCGTCAGGGTCGACGGGACCCAGCCGACCGCGAGGATCGCGACCAGCACCAACGCGAGGGTGACGGCGTACAGCAGTCGCCGGGCCGGGGTGCGCTCGGCGAGCCAGGGCATGAACAGCGCGGCCACGATCTGGCTCGCCGTGAACACGCCCAACAGGAAGCCCGCGTCGGCCTGGGACCACCCACGGTCGACGTACGACGGAGCGAGCCAGGCGAGCGCGGTGTAGAACACGATCGAGTTCATCGTCAGGTAGAGAGTCAGCGACCAGGCCCGCCGGTCGCGCCAGGGCAGCTCGCGGATGCGCACGGTCGCGGCGGGATCGCGCGTGTGCGCCTCGCGGCCGCCCTCGACGACCCACCAGACGACGAGCGCGATGGCCGCGGGGATGGCCCAGATCGCCAGCGCCACGGTCCACGACCCGGTCGCCTCGGCCAGGGGAACCGTGAGGGCGCCGCCCAGGGCGGCCCCGCTCATCATCGCGGCGGTCCAGAGGCCGGTGGCCGCCCCGACGTTGTGCGGCAGCTGCTCGCGCACGACCTTGGGGACGAGCCCGGCCGCGAGCGCGATGCCGACGCCGGCGAGGAACACCGAGACCGGAAGCACCCCCGGCACGGTCGACGCCAGCCGCATGCCGAGGGCGACGGTGAGCAGCACGAGGGCAAGGGCGACCGTGTGCCGGCGCCCGATCCGTTCAGCGATCCGAGGCACCAGGAGGGCGAATGCGCCCATGCAGACGACGGGGATCGTGGTCAGCGCGCCGATCGCGGCGCTGGACCAGCCGGTGGCGGCCTGGATGTCCGCGGTCACCGCCGGGACGCTGGACAGCGCGATGCGCAGGTTGAGGGCGACGAGGGACAGGGCCGTGAGGACCAGCCAGCGCGGATGCGAGTGGGTCACGGCGGTCACCGGGCGATTGTGCTCCCGTACGCTGGCCGGGTGGCGGAGGAGGGCTCACTCGGGCGTGGCCGCTCGCTGGCGTCGCCACAGTTCTCAGGCGACGACGGGACTGCGTCGCCTGCCGTGCGCCGGCTGCTGTCCTCCGGTGCGGACATGCTCGCCGTCGCCCGGACGCTCCGCGAGGAACGCCTGCTGGCAACCGTCGTGGCCGTCCTGGACGAGCTCGACGAGGCGGGCGGGGACAAGGACAGTCACATGGCAGTCGTGTCGATGGTCAGCGAGCGCGGGGAGAAGGGCCTCCTCGCCTTCACGGGGGTCGACAGCATGGCTGAATGGAACCCGCAGGCGCGTCCGGTGCCCTCGCTCGGCCGCGACCTGGCCCGATCGGCCCTCGACGATGGTGCGACGGCCGTGGTGATCGATGTCGCGGGCCCGCAGTCGACGGTCATCGCGGGCGCGGCCCTGCAGGCCTTGGCGGACCTGCTCGACCTCACCCGGGTGACGGCCCTCGTCACTGCGGCTCTCGCGCCGCTGACCTCGGACGGATGGGTGGAGGTCGAGGTGTTCGACGCCCGTCCGATGGATGCGGGGATCGACGTGATCGTCCAGGTGACGGCTCCGTCGGGGGGCCATCCGGACGGGCGGCTCGCTGGCCGATCTGGCCCGGCAGGCAGCTGAGGTGATCTCGGCTCGCGCCGACATCCACCGCCTCGTGCCTGGTGGGCTGGGCGTGACAGCAGCGCCGTAGCGCAGTTCGATGGGACCGTGGACGACACGCGCCTGACGGCGACTCGGTACCTGGACCTCCTCCGCGAGGAGGGGGAGCGGCTCCTGGCGGCTGCCGAAGGGGTGATGGACCGTCCGGTGCCCGCCTGCGAGGGCTGGCTCGTACGCGACGTCGTCGAGCATGTGGGCATGGTCTACGGCCACAAGGTCGCGGCGCTGGAGCTCGGCCACCGGCCCGAGCCGGGAGACTGGCGGGGCCCGGACCCTGGCTCCGACGACATCCAGTGGTGCCACGGGCTGCTGCATCGGCTGGCAGCCGACCTTGCGCTGGCATCCCCTGAGGATCCGGCCTGGACGTGGTGGGAGCCGGACCAGACCGCCGGGTTCTGGCAGCGCCGCATGGCGCAGGAGACGGCGGTGCACCGGGCCGATGTGGAGAGCGCCTCGGGCCCGATCACCCCGATCGATGCCGACCTGGCCGTGGACGGGGTCGATGAGGTCCTGCACGTGATGCTGGCCGACGCCGGCATCGAGGACGTGCTCGGACCCGTCGTCGAGGCAGGCGTGGTTCGTGTCGGCATCGCGGGCACGTCGGTCACGGGTGGCGCGTCCGACCTGCTGCTGTGGCTCTGGGGACGGACCCCCACGGGACCCGTCGAGGTCACGGGGGATGCGCGCGGGCTTCGTGAGCTGCTCCGCGGCGCCACGCAGTGAGGCGACCGGCTAGTAGACCGGCCCGGTGAGGTCCTCGCCCGGCCCCATCCCGGGGGCGTCCGGGAGCGGGGAGGCCTCACGGAAGGCGCGCTGCAGGGCGGTGAGGCCGTCGCGCAGGGGGGCGGCGTGCATGCTGCCGATCTGAGGAGCGGCGGCCGTGACCAGCCCGGCGAGCGAGGAGATGAGGATCCGCGCCTCCGCGAGATCGGCCGGGCGGTCGTCGTCCCCGAGGCCGCACGCGACAGCGGACGCAGACATCAGGTGCATGGCCACGGTCAGGACGACCTCGACGGCCGGGACGTCGGCGATGTCCATGGCGAGCATGGCGTCGGGAGCGGATTCGGGCGTCAGGCTCATGGCTGGTACCCTTGCACCCGATCGACCCGGTCTCACGGCCGGGTCGCGCAAGCGGAGTCCTCGACTCCCACCTGCGGACCGCCTGCACCACCAGGTCCTGCGGGTCACGGCGTGCCAGCCGCCTGTCGGCCGGAGCATGCCTTGACGAGGCCTTCGTGCGCGCTGCGCCGAGGGCCTCCTGCCTTCTCGGGGTGGATCTCCCGCACCGTCAGCGAGGAGGCGCCATCAGCGTCGAACCCCGGATCAATGATCGGATCCGCGTGCCCGAGGTCCGCCTTGTCGGACCCAACGGCGAGCAGGTCGGGATCGTCCGCATCGAGGACGCCCTGCGCCTGGCCGTGGAGGCCGACCTCGACCTGGTCGAGGTGGCCCCGATGGCCAAGCCGCCCGTCTGCAAGCTCATGGACTTCGGGAAGTTCAAGTACGAGGCCGCGCTCAAGGAGCGCGAGTCCCGTCGGAACCAGACGCACACGGTCATCAAGGAGATGAAGCTGCGCCCGAAGATCGACCAGCACGACTACGAGACCAAGAAGGGTCACGTCGAGCGGTTCCTGAAGGCCGGCGACAAGGTCAAGATCACCATCATGTTCCGCGGACGCGAGCAGAGCCGGCCCGAGCTGGGCCTGCGCCTGCTGGCCAAGCTGGCCGAGGACATCACCGAGCTCGGCTTCGTCGAGGCGACGCCCAAGCAGGACGGCCGCAACATGATCATGGTCGTGGCCCCGCACCGCAAGAAGTCGGACGTGATCAAGGCCAACACGGCCGCTGCGGCGGATCCGGTCGCGGAGACCGCGACCCCCGAGGCAGAGACCGCCTGAGCCGATCCCGGCCCAGACCACAGACCACCCGGCCCGCGAGGGTCGGAACGGAAGAACGAGGACGAACGCATGCCGAAGCAGAAGACGCACAGTGGCGCGAAGAAGCGCTTCAAGGTGACCGGCTCGGGCAAGATCCTGCACGAGCGCACCAACCGCCGCCACCTCCTCGAGGTCAAGTCGAGCCGACGCACCCGTCGCCTCGAAGGCACCAAGGAGCTCGCGCCGGCGGACACCAAGAAGGTCAAGAAGCTGCTCGGCCGCTGACCCATCGGCGCAGCACGCGCCATCCGGGTCATTGACCCTCTTCCCTTCCCGCCCTAACGCACAGACACACAGGAGAACGCCATGGCACGCGTCAAGCGCGCAGTCAATGCACAGAAGAAGCGCCGCGACATGCTCGAGCGGGCATCCGGCTACCGCGGCCAGCGGTCCCGGCTGTACCGCAAGGCCAAGGAGCAGGTCACCCATTCGATGGTGTACGCCTACGCCGATCGTCGCACCCGCAAGGGCGACTTCCGCCGGCTGTGGATCCAGCGCATCAACGCGGGCTGCCGCGCGAACGGCATGACCTACAACCGCTTCATCCAGGGCCTCAAGGTCGCGGGCGTCGAGGTCGACCGCCGCATGCTCGCCGAGCTCGCCGTCAACGACGCACCGGCGTTCGCCGCGCTCGTCGAGGTGTCGCGCTCGTCGCTGCCGGCCACGGCTGCCTGAGACACCACTCGTCCGTGACCGTGTCCCGCGAGGTGACGTCGGTCAGGTCCGACCGCGTCACCGCGGTGCGTGCGCTGCACGCCCGTCAGGGACGCCGCAAGACCGGACGGTTCGTGGTCGAGGGACCGCAGGCCGTCCGCAGTGCCATCGCCGCCGGCGTCGTCATCCGTGACCTGTTCATGGACGACGACGCCGGCGCTGCATTCCCCGACATCACCCTGAGCGCGCAAGAGCGAGGGCTGGACGTCTGCCGCGCCACCCCTGAGGTCCTGGCCGCGATGGCGGAGACCAGTCAGCCGCAGGGCGTGCTCGCCGTCTGCGACCAGCTGCCCGTGGGCGACCTCGACGCCGTCATGGCGGCGCCGGGACCCGTGGTGGTGCTCGACGCCGTGACGGACCCCGGCAACGTCGGCACCGTCATCCGCACGGCCGACGCCGTCGGTGCGGCCGGGGTGCTGCTGCTGACGGGATCGGCTGACGTCCACAACGGCAAGGTCGTGCGCTCGACCGCCGGATCCCTGTTCCACCTGCCCGTGCTCAGCGGGCTGGAGATCGCAGCCGTGGCCCAGTCCGCGGCGCGGCACGGGCGGTCCGTCGCCGCGGCCACGGGTGATGCCCCGATCGACCTCTTCGATGCCGTCGCTGATCGCACGGTCGACCCCCGCACCTGCTGGATCGTGGGATCCGAGGCGCATGGGGTCAGTGAGGCGGCCCGCATGGCCGCGGACCTGGCCGTCCGGATCCCCATGGCGGGCCGGGCCGAGTCGCTGAACGCCGCCGTCGCCGCCGCCGTGGTGCTCTATGTCACAGCGCATGCGGCCCACGGGAGCGGCGATTCGGGCCGCGGCCCCTCGAGATGAGAGACTGAGGCCCATGTCTGATGCGTCCCCCTACGTCACCCTCCCGATCTTCGAGGAGACGGGCTACGTCATCCTCGACGCCTACGACCAGGCGCAGGACCCGCGCGAGTGGGAGGACCTGACCTTCGTCGACTGGAAGTCGTCCGGTGACACCCGTTTCGCCCCGCTGGCGAGCGCGTACGGCGACATGGAGTGCAACGGCTTCTGGAACCACACGCCGCCGAAGACCGACAAGGACGGGGTCTGGGTGCCGGCCAACGTCGAGGTCGCGCCGCGGCTGGTGGCACGGGCGCAGGAGGCCGGGTCGAACATCGGCCGCTGCCGTGTCATCGAGCTCATGCCGAACACCTACGGCGACACGCTCTACAACCTGCATCGTGACGACAACAACCGGCTCAACCCTGAGGGCACCGGGTGGATCGTCCGGTCCTTCTTCAACCTCACCGACAACCCGGACGCCGTCATGGTGCTGCGCGAGGACCGCGATGACCCCTCGACGGAGACGCGGATCCCGCTGCCGGCGGGAGCCCAGGCGATCATCGACACCCAGCGGCTGTGGCACGCGGTGTGGCACCCGGGCCCGGATCCCCGCTACTGCCTCATCACCTCGTGGGAGAGCGGCCCCGAGCTCGATGCCTACATCACGGCCAAGAACGGCCGCCCGCGCTTCGACACCGTGCCGCTCGACCCGGCGGTCGCGGCCGAGGGCGAGGCCCTCGCGCAGCGGCGGCGCGACGAGCGGGCCGCCGCCATCGCGGCTCGCGGCGCGGATCCGGCGTTCGGCGATGGCAGCCTCTCGGCTGGGCCGGCCATGGAGGTCTACTCGGAGGCCTGAGCCCCCGCCTGACGCTCGATCCACCCGGCCCCATGGCCGACCAGGCCCGGAGCGGCCGACAACGACCGGAGGACGGACTCCTCCCGACGAAAGGAACGAGGAATCGTGACCACCGCCACGCCGGTTGCGTCGGTCTCCTACGACGCCGTCCTCGACGAGCTCGAGGCCGAGGCGATCCACATCTACCGCGAGACGGCGGCGGCCTTCAAGAACCCCGTTCTGCTCTACAGCATCGGCAAGGACTCCTCGGTCCTGCTGCACCTGGCGATCAAGGCCTTCGCGCCCGCCCCCATCCCGTTCCCGGTCATGCACATCGACACCGGCTGGAAGTTCCGGGAGATGATCGAGTTCCGCGACCGCCGAGCCGCAGAGCTCGGACTCGACCTGCGCATCGCGCAGAACCTCGAGGCGATCGCGGAGGGCGTCACCCCCTTCACCCACGGGACGCATGAGTACACGCGCCTGATGAAGACGGTCGCCCTTCGCGAAGGCATCGACCGCTACGGCTTCGACGCCGCGATCGGCGGCGCCCGCCGCGACGAGGAGCGCAGCCGCGCGAAGGAGCGCATCTTCAGCCTGCGCGAGCCCGGGCACCAGTGGGATCCGCGCAAGCAGCGGCCGGAGTTCTGGCGCACGGCCAACACCCAGCTCGCGCCCGGCCAGTCGATGCGGGTGTTCCCGCTGTCCAACTGGACCGAGCTCGACGTCTGGAAGTACATCCAGCGCGAGAGCATCCCGATCCCGGACCTCTACTTCGCCAAGCCGCGTCCGGTGGTGGAGCGCGACGGCGTCCTGATCATGGTCGATGACGACCGGCTCCCGCTGCGAGAGGGCGAGACCCCCGAGATGCGCGTGGTGCGCTTCCGCACGCTCGGCTGCTACCCGCTCTCCGGCGCGGTGGAGTCCACCGCCGACACGATGGAGCAGCTGGTTGCCGAGATGGCCGGGGCCAAGTACTCCGAGCGCTCAGGCCGGCTCATCGACGGCGAGGGCGGCTCGGAGTCCATGGAGGGCAAGAAGAAGGAGGGCTACTTCTAGTGGCCAGCACGATTTCCACCCTGAACCTGACGCCCGTCCTGCACCTGGTGACCTGTGGGTCCGTCGACGACGGCAAGTCCACGCTCATCGGTCGCCTGCTGGCCGAGACCGACTCGGTCCCGATCGACACGCTGGAGTACGCCAAGCGCACTCGCCGCGGCGGGTCCACCATCGCCGTAGGGGAGATCGACTTCTCCCTCCTGACGGACGGGCTCGAGGCCGAGCGCGAGCAGGGCATCACCATCGACGTGGCCTACCGGCACATGAACCTCCCGAACGGCCGCCGTGTCCTCGTGGCGGACTCGCCCGGGCATGAGCAGTACACGCGCAACATGGCGGTGGCGGCCTCCAACGGCGACGTGGCCGTCCTCATGGTCGACGCCGCGCGCGGCGTCCGTGCCCAGACGCATCGCCACCTCACCATCTGCGCCCTGATGGGCGTCAAGACCGTCATCGTCGCCGTCAACAAGATGGATCTCGTCGGCTACGAGCACGCCACCTTCGAGGAGATCGTCGGCATCGTGCGAACGACGGCCGCACGCCTCGACGTGCCGGAGGTCATTGCGATCCCGGTGAGCGCCTTCGTGGGCGACAACATCACGACTCCGAGCACCGAGATGCCGTGGTACCAGGGGCCGACCCTGCTGCGTGCTCTCGAGACGTGGGAGCCGGTCGAGGTGGTGGGCGAGCAGCCGTTCCGCTTCCCCGTGCAGTTCATCGTGCGTGCCGAGGGCAACTTCCGCGGCTACGCCGGCACCGTGGTGTCCGGGCGCGTGTCCCGGGGCGACGCGGTCGTCATCGCGGACTCCGGACGGTCCGCCGTCATCGACCGCATCGTCACGTACGACCTCCACGTGGAGGGCCATATCGCCGATCTCGAGTCAGCCGAGACGGGGCAGGCGGTCACGATCACGCTCGACCACGAGGTGGACGTCACGCGCGGCGACGTCATCGCGGGCGGCGCGGGCGAGCCGCTGCAGCCTGCCGACCGGTTCGCCGTCGACATGGTCTGGCTGGGCGAGGAGCCCCTGGCCCATGGCCGGTCGTACCTGCTCGTCTCCGGATCGCGTTCCGTGCCGGCCACGGTCACGAACGTGCGTCATCGCCTCGATGTCGTCGAGGGTCACGAGCACGCGGCGCGCATCCTCGAGATGAACGACATCGGCCGGGTCGAGGTCGCGACCGACAAGCCCGTGCCGATGGACGCCTACACCACCGTCCGCGACACGGGCGGCTTCCTCCTCGTCGACCGGGTCACCGCCGACACCGTGGCGGCGGGCATGGTTCGCCACGCGATGCGGCGCTCCACCAACGTGGTCCGGCACGACTACGCGGTCGACGTCGAGGCTCGTCGCCTGCTCATGGGCCACGACGCGAAGGTGGTGTGGCTCACCGGCCTGTCCGGGGCCGGCAAGTCCACGATCGCCGACGCTGCCGTGCGCAAGCTGCACGCGCTGGGAGTGCACACCTACGTCCTCGACGGCGACAACGTGCGCCACGGCCTCAACAAGGACCTCGGCTTCACCCCCGAGGACCGCGCCGAGAACGTCCGCCGTGTCGCCGAGGTGAGCAAGCTCATGTGCGAGGCGGGCATCGTCGTGTTCGTCGCCCTCGTCTCCCCGTTCGCCGGCGACAGGCGCGCCGCCCGTGAGCTGTTCGAGCCCGGTCAGTTCCTCGAGGTCTACGTCGACACCCCGCTCGACGTGGTCACGGGCCGCGACACGAAGGGCCTGTACGCGAAGGCTGCTGCCGGAACGCTGCCCAACCTGACGGGCGTCGGGCAGGAGTACGAGGCCCCGGAGTCTCCCGAGCTGGTCCTGCGCGGCACCGGCGACCTCGACTCCTCGGTCGACGCCCTCGTCCGCACGGTCCTGGGCGAATAGCGGTGTCCGGGCCCAACACGTCGTTCGATCCGAAGCGGGTCGCCAGCCTCGACGAGTCGGCGGTGGCGGCTGTCGTCGCCGATGCCCTCGTCGCGATCGCCGCTGCCGGCGACCTCGCCTCCCTGAAGGAGGTGCGCCTCGCCCACGCCGGCGACCGTTCGCCCCTGGCGCTGGCCAACCGCGAGATCGGTGCCCTTCCCCCGGCTGCCAAGGCCGAGGCGGGCAAGCGGGTCGGCGAGGCACGAGGAACGATCAAGCAGGCACTCGAGGCGCGGCAGGCCGAGCTCGAGACCGAGCGTGATGAGCGAGTCCTGGTCGAGGAGACCGTCGACGTCACCCTCCCGACCGACCGTCAGCAGCTCGGGGCGCGGCATCCGCTGACCACGCTCATGGAGCGGGTCGCCGACGTCTTCATCTCGATGGGCTACGACATCGCCGAAGGCCCGGAGGCCGAGGCGGAGTGGGTCAACTTCGACGCCCTCAACGTGCCGCCGGACCATCCGGCGCGGACCATGCAGGACACCTTCTTCGTTGCCTCGCCGGACAGCGGCGTCGTGCTGCGCACGCAGACCTCGCCGATCCAGATCCGCGCGATGCTCGACCGCGACCTCCCGATCTACGTGGTCGCGCCAGGTCGGGTGTTCCGGACCGACGAGCTCGACGCCACCCATACGCCGGTGTTCCACCAGATCGAGGGCCTCGCCGTCGACAAGGGCATCACGATGGGCGACCTGCGCGGCACCCTCGACCACTTCGCCGCCTCGATGTTCGGCGAGGGCATCCATACGCGGATGCGCCCGTCGTACTTCCCCTTCACCGAGCCGAGCGCCGAGGTCGACCTCGAGTGCTTCGTGTGCCGCGGCGAGTCGGTGGGCAACCCGGACCGTCCCTGCCGCACCTGCGGCAGCGAGGGCTGGATCGAGTGGGGTGGCTGCGGCATGGTCAATCCGCGCGTCCTGCAGGCGCGTGGGCATCGACCCGGCGGTCTACCGCGGGTTCGCCTTCGGCATGGGCGTCGAGCGCACCCTCATGTTCCGCAACGGTGTCAGCGACATGCGCGACATGGTCGAGGGCGATGTGCGCTTCTCGCTGGCGTTCGGAGTGGAGGCCTGATGCGCGCGCCCCTGTCGTGGCTCCGCGAGCTCGTCGAGATCCCGGCCGGGGAGACGGGACGTGACGTCGCCGCCCGCCTGATCCGGGCCGGACTCGAGGTCGAGACCGTCGAGACCGTGGGTGCCGGCGTCATCGGCGACCTCCTGGTGGGTCGCGTGCTCGAGGTGGAGGAGCTCACCGAGTTCAAGAAGCCGATCCGCTGGTGCCAGGTCGACGTGGGACCGGCGTCCGGCGGCGTGCGCGGCGTCATCTGCGGTGCCCGCAACTTCGTGGCCGGGGACCTCGTGGTCGTGGCGCTGCCGGGCACCGTCCTGCCCGGCGGCTTCGAGATCGCGTCGCGGCCCACGTACGGCAAGGTCTCCGACGGGATGATCTGCTCGGAGCGCGAACTGGCCCTCGGCGACAACCACGACGGGATCATGGTGCTCCCGGCGGGTGCGGGGGAGCCTGGCGACGATGCCGCCCCGATCATCGGCGTGGGCGACGAGATCCTCGACATCGCGATCACGCCGGACCGCGGCTATGCCCTGTCCATCCGCGGCATCGCCCGGGAGGCCGCCATCGCTTACGGGCTCTCCTTCGACGACCCGGGAGTCGCCCTGGCCGACCTGCCCGCGCCGCTGGCCGATCGCGTTCCGCAGGAGTGCGGCACCGAGGACCCGAGCGGGCTGCGACCTGTTCACGATGCGCACCATCGTGGGCTTCGACCCGGCGGCCGCGTCCCCGCTGTGGATGCAGCGCCGCCTCGTCGCCTGCGGGATGCGCCCGGTGTCGCTGGCTGTCGACGTGACCAACTACGTGATGCTCGAGCTCGGTCAGCCCCTCCACGCCTACGACATGGACAAGCTGCGGGGCGTCGTCAGGGCGGAGCGGGCGACGGACGGCGAGCCGTTCGAGTCCCTCGACCACGTCCAGCGGGTGCTGACGTCAGAGGATCTCGTCATCCGTGACGACACGCGGCGTCATCGGCCTGGCGGGCGTCATCGGCGGCCTCCACTCGGAGATCGACGACGACACCACGAGCATCGCCCTCGAGGCTGCGCACTTCGTCCCCGAGGTCATCGCGCGTGCCGGCCGCCGGCACAAGGTGACCAGCGAGGCCGGCAAGCGCAACGAGCGCGGCGTCGATCGCGACCTCGCACCCTACGCATCGGCGCGCGCGGCCTCGCTGCTGCTGGAGTTCGGCGGCGGTCACTACGTGGGCATGACGGCGGTCGAGTCCGGCCAGCCAGTGCAGGTGATCGAGCTGCCGCGAGACCGAGCCGGGCGATGTCGCGGGCATGGCGATCGCTGCGGAGGCCGTCGTGTCGCTGCTGCGGGCGATCGGCTGCGAGGTCGCCGAGACCGCCGACACGGTGCTGCGGGTCTCGCCGCCCTCATGGCGTCCCGACCTCACCGATGCGATCGACCTGGTCGAGGAGGTCATCCGTCTCCACGGCTACGACCTGCTCCCGTCGACGCTCCCGGCTGCGCCACTCGGCCGGGGACTGACCCGCGAGCAGAGGCTGCGCCGCCGGGTCGGGATGGTGCTGGCCGCACGTGGCCTGGTGGAGGTGCTGACGTACCCGTTCGTCGGTCCGGCCGAGCTCGACGCCCTCCGCCTGCCCGCGGACGACGCACGCCGCCGCACGCCGCGGCTGGCGAACCCGATGTCGGAGGAGCAGCCGTTCCTGCGTGGCTCGCTGCTCCCTGGTCTGCTCGCCGTCGCCCGGCGCAACGCCAGCCGAGGTGCGACCGACCTCGCCCTGTTCGAGCTGGGCAGCGTCTTCCTCGGTGAGGTCGCTGCGGAGGCCCCGGTCCGGCCACCCGTGCACCGACGTCCGAGCGACGCGGAGTGGAGCGGCCTCAACGACCTCCTGCCGGCCCAGCCGACGCATGTCGCGGCGGTGCTCACGGGCAACCGAGAGCCGCAGGGCTGGTGGGGTGCCGCGCGTCCCGCGTCCTGGTCGGATGCGATCGAGGTGGCCCGGATCGTGGGCGAGGCCTGCGGCCTCGAGCTCGAGGTCTCATCGGGCGATGATCCGGTGCTGCATCCGGGCCGTTGCGCGCGCCTGTCGATCGACGGCTCCGTCGTGGGTTTCGCCGGTGAGCTGCATCCGCGCGTGATCGAGGCGGGCGGCCTGCCCGACCGGTCGGCGGCGATGTGGCTCGACCTCGATGCCCTCATCGCGGCGGCCCCGGCTGTGCGCCCCGCGCCCGCCGTGGGCACCCAGCCGCAGGCGAAGGAGGACCTGGCGGTCGTCGTGGACCGTGCGGTGCCCGTGGCCGACGTCCAGGCGGCTCTGGTGGCGGGCGCGGGCGACCTGCTCGAGTCGGTGCGGCTGTTCGACGTGTACGAGGGCCCGCAGGTGCCGGAGGGCAAGAAGTCACTCGCCTTCGCCCTGCGGTTCCGGGCACCTGACCGCACCCTGGTGCCGCCGAGACCGCGGGTGCACGCGAGGCAGCCCTCGCCGCCGCGGCCGGCGGTGCGGGGCGATCCTGCGCTGCGCCGACCGGGCGGTGGACGCTGCCCGGCGCCGACCGTGTCCGCGTGCCGACGCTCCGCCGTGCCCGGCCGTGGCTGGCGCGCGTGCTCGCCGGGCCGATGACGCGGGTCCGGCAGAGCCCTTCGTCCCGAGCTGGTCCCGCTGCAGTACTTCGACGGGTTCGAGCCGCGACCGCTGCACCGGCGGATCTCCAGGTCGTCGAGGAGCCGGACTTCCTCTCCTTCCCGGAGCGGTGACACCTACGACGACCATGTATACGAATATGCGTATACTCCGTCCATGATCAGGGCATCGGTCGCCGGCGCATCCGGCTACGCGGGTGGGGAGCTGCTGCGGCTGATCGCGGCGCACCCCGACATCGAGCTGGCGGCACTGGCCGCCGGCGGCCGCGCGGGCGAGCAGCTGGCCGCCGTCCACCCGAACCTCGCCGGCCTGGGGGAGCGGATGCTCGTCGAGACGGACCCGGCCACGCTGGCCGACGCCGACGTCGTGTTCCTCGCGCTGCCGCACGGGGAGTCCGCGGCCATCGTGGCCGAGCTGCCCGCCGGCCTCCCAGTCGTCGACCTCGGTGCGGACTTCCGCCTCCGGGATGCCAGCGCATGGGGCCGCTACTACGGGGGGTCGCACGCGGGGGCCTGGACCTACGGGATGCCCGAGCTGCCGGGGCAGCGTGACGCCATCCGCGCGTCCCGTCGGGTCGCGAATCCCGGCTGCTACGCGACCGCCGTCGCACTGGCCCTTGCGCCCGTGCTCGCCGCCGGCCTCGCCGAGGCTCGCGACGTCGTCGTGGTCGCGGCGTCGGGCACGTCGGGTGCCGGCCGGAAGGCGTCGGACGCGCTCCTGGCCTCCCAGGTGATGGGCTCGATGTCGGCCTACAAGGTCGGCGGCGTGCATCAGCACACGCCGGAGATGGAGCAGTCCCTCGGCGACGTGGCCGGTCAGCGGGTGACGCTGTCCTTCACGCCGCTGCTGGCGCCCATGCCCCGCGGCATCGTGGCCACCTGCACCGCGGCTGCAGCGGAGGGTGCGAGCGAGGCCGAGGTCCGGCAGGCTCTCGTCTCCGCCTACGCCGACGAGCCGTTCGTGCACGTGCTTCCTCCGGGCGCCTGGCCGCAGACCAGCTCGGTGGCGGGCAGCAACGCGGTCCACCTGCAGTGCGCGCTCGACGAGCATGCAGGGCGGGTCGTCGTCGTCAGCGCCATCGACAACCTCGGCAAGGGCGCTGCCGGACAGGCTCTCCAGAACGCCAACCTCATCCTCGGACTCGATGAGCAGTCGGGCCTCAGCGCGAACGGAGTCGCCCCATGACCGTCACCAGCCCCCGCGGCTTCCGGGCGGCGGGCGTCACTGCCGGCATCAAGGCATCAGGCCGGCCCGACGTGGCGCTCGTCGTCAACGACGGACCCCTCGACGTGGCTGCGGCGGTGTTCACCGGCAACCGGTTCAAGGCCGCCCCGGTGCTGTGGTCCCAGCAGGCGGTGGCCGACGGTCGCCTGCGCGCTGTCGTGCTCAACTCCGGTGGTGCGAACGCCTGCACCGGCCCTGACGGCTTCGCCGACACCCACCGCACCGCGGAACACGTGGCTCAGGTGCTCACCGGCGCCGGCAGCGAGACGGGACCGGGCGACGTGGGCGTGTGCTCGACGGGGCTCATCGGCGAGCGACTGCCGATGGCGCTGCTCCTCTCGGGTGTCGACGCTGCCGCCGCGGCGCTGTCCGCGGACGGTGGTCCCGAGGCGGCCGTCGCCATCATGACCACGGACACCGTGCCGAAGACCGCCAGCATCAGCGTCGACGGGTTCACCGTCGGCGGCATCGCCAAGGGCGCGGGGATGCTCGCCCCCGCCCTGGCCACGATGCTGGTCGTCGTCACGACCGATGCCGTGATGACGGCGGAGCAGGCTGACGATGCCCTGCGGCTCGCGACGGGCCTGACCTTCGACCGCATCGACTCGGATGGCTGCATGAGCACCAACGACACAGTGCTCCTCCTGGCGAGCGGGGCATCCGGGGTCACACCGCCTCCGAACGTGCTCGCGGAAGCCGTCACTGCGGTGTGCGCCGACCTGGCCCGGCAGCTCATCGCTGATGCCGAGGGCGCATCGAAGGACATCGAGATCGTCGTCGAGGGAGCCGGGAGCACCGCCGACGCGCTGGAGGTCGGCCGTGCGGTGTCGCGCAGCAACCTGCTGAAGTGCGCCATCCACGGCGAGGACCCGAACTGGGGGCGGGTGCTCTCGGCGATCGGCACGACGGCCGCCACCTTCGAGGCGGATGCCGTCGACGTGGCCATCAACGGCGTGTGGGTCTGTCGCGGGGGTGGGATCGGCGAGTCCCGCGACCTCGTGGACATGTCCGGGCGCGAGGTGCGCATCTCGGTCGCGCTGAACGCCGGCGCGGCGTCCGCGACCATCTGGACCAACGACCTGACGGCCGAGTACGTCCACGAGAACTCCGCCTACGCGACCTGAGGATGACGACATGACCGACCTGACGAACGCCTCCGCCAAGGCGGCGGTCCTCGCGGAGGCGCTGCCGTGGCTGGAGCGGCTCCACGACACGACCGTCGTGGTCAAGTACGGCGGCAACGCCATGACCGACGACGCCCTCAAGGCGAGCTTCGCCGAGGACATCGTGTTCCTGCGGCTCGCCGGCCTCCGCCCGGTGGTCGTGCATGGCGGCGGTCCCCAGATCAGCGCGATGCTCGGCCGGCTGGGAGTGGACTCCGAGTTCAAGGGCGGGCTGCGCGTGACGACGCCAGAGGTCATGGACATCGTGGGGATGGTCCTCGTCGGCCAGGTCCAGCGAGAGCTGGTCGGCCTGATCAACGAGCACGGACCGTACGCCGTCGGGATGTCGGGCGAGGACGCGCACCTGTTCACCGCGGAGCGGCGTGACGCGATGGTCGCTGGCGAGCCCGTGGACATCGGCCAGGTGGGCGACGTCGTCGACGTCCGTCCGGACTTCGTCACGCGGCTGCTCGACGATGGGCTGATCCCGGTGGTGTCCACGGTGGCTCGGGATGGCGAGGGCGTGTCGTACAACGTCAACGCCGACACGGCGGCGGCCGCATTGGCGATCGCGCTGGGGGCCGAGAAGCTCGTCGTGCTGACGGATGTCGAGGGCCTCTATGCCGACTGGCCCAACCTCGACTCCATCATCCGGACCATCGGTGCCGAGCGGCTGCGCGACCTGCTCCCGACCCTCGAGAGCGGGATGGTGCCCAAGATGGAGGCCTGCCTGCGTGCGGTCGACGGGGGAGTGCCGCGCGCCCATGTGATCGATGGCCGGATCCCGCACTGCGTGCTCCTGGAGGTCTTCACGGACTCCGGCGTGGGCACGATGGTGCTGCCCGAGGAGGTCGTGTCGTGACCGGATGGCAGGAGCGGTGGCAGGGCGCGCTCATGGACAACTACGGCACACCGCCCCTGATGCTCGTCCGCGGATGCGGCGCGCGGGTGTGGGACGTCGACGGCACCGAGTACATCGACCTCCTGGCCGGCATCGCCGTCAATGCTCTCGGGCACGGCGACGTGCGACTGGTCGATGCGGTGAGCCGGCAGCTGTCGACACTCGGGCACACCAGCAACCTCGTCGCGACGGAACCGCCCATCGCGCTGGCCGAGCGACTCGTCTCCCTGTTCGGGGACCCTGCCGCCCGCGTCTTCTTCTGCAACTCCGGCGCTGAGGCCAACGAGGCTGCGTTCAAGCTCGCCCGGCTCACCGGCCGCACGCACATGGTGGTCGCGCAGAGCAGCTTCCACGGCCGGACGATGGGCGCGCTCGCCCTCACCGCGCAGCCGTCGAAGCAGGACCCGTTCCGCCCGCTGCCCGGCGACGTGACACCCGTTCCCTACGGCGACGTCGAAGCACTGAGCGCCGCGGTCGGCCCCCACACGGCAGCCATCGTGCTGGAGCCCATCCAGGGCGAGGGCGGCGTCATCGTTCCCCCGGCGGGCTACCTGGCCGCCGCCCGCCGGATCGCGGACGACACGGGAGCGCTGCTCGTCCTGGACGAGGTCCAGACCGGCATCGGCCGCACCGGCACCTGGTTCGCCCACCAGCACGAGGGCGTGCGACCCGATGTCATGACCCTCGCCAAGGGGCTCGGCGGAGGGCTGCCGATCGGCGCGTGCCTGGCTACCGGGCGTGCCGCCGCGCTGTTCGCGCCGGGATCCCACGGGTCGACGTTCGGAGGCAACCCGGTCTCGTGCGCTGCGGCCCTCGCCGTCATCGATGCCATCACGGAGGACGGGCTCCTCGATCGCGCCGTCGAGGTGCACGGCCTGCTCGCCACCGGCCTCGTCGAGCGGTCGCACGGAGTCGTCACCCATGTGCGTGGCCGAGGCCTCCTCATCGCGGCGGCCGTTGCCGGGCCGCCAGCCGCGGACGTGGAGCGGGCGGCCCGCGCTCGGGGCCTGATCGTCAACGCAGTCTCGCCGGACGCGATCCGGCTCGCGCCGCCCCTCACCATCGCGGACGAGGACGTCGCCGACGCGCTGGACCGGTGGGACGCCGCCTGCGCGACCGTCGCCATGGCGATGACATCCCCGTGACGTCGTCGGGCGGGTCCCCGCGCACCGCGACGGCACGGCGGGCCCGGATAGCCGCGCTGGTCAGCGCGCACGCCGTCGGGTCGCAGGAGGAGCTCGGGCAGCTGCTGGCGGAGGAGGGGATCCACGTCACGCAGGCGACGCTGTCGCGCGACCTCGTCGCCATCGGCGCCTCGAAGGCGATCGATGACGACGGCCACCTGCACTACTCCCTCGCCGAGGGCGCGGCCACCGACACCACGATCCCCGTCGCCGGCACCGACGCGACCCTGGCTCGAGTAGCCAACGAGCTTCTCGTCCGCGCCGAGGCGGCCGGGACCATCGCCGTGCTCCACACGCCACCGGGTGCCGCCCAGTTCTTCGCGGGCCATCTCGACCGCAGCATGGCCTTCGACACCGTGGGCACCGTCGCCGGCGACGACACCGTGATCATCGTCATGCGCACGCCCGAGGAGGCGATCGAGCTGTGCAATACCCTGCTGCGGATGGCGGACCAGAGGAGAACCCCGTGACACAGCCCGAGCCGCCCTCTGGGCCCGCTCCAGACGTCGCTGCGCCGACTCGTCTGTGGGGCGGCCGATTCGCCGAGGGTCCCTCGGACGCCATGGCTGCACTCAGCCTCTCCACGCACTTCGACTGGCGGCTGGCCCCGTACGACGTGCAGCAGACCCGCGCGCACGCGAGGGTGCTGCACCGGGCCGGCCTGCTGGCGGATGCCGAGCTCATGGCGGTGACGACCGCCCTGGACGAGCTCGCCGCGGAGATCGCCGCTGGCACCTTCGCGCCGGTCCCGGCAGACGAGGACGTCCACACCGCGGTCGAGCGCGGCCTGATCGAGCGCCTCGGCGACCTCGGCGGCAAGCTGCGCGCAGGGCGGAGCCGCAACGACCAGGTCTCCACGGACTTCCGGATGTACCTGCGCGATCACGTCAGGCGGATCGTCGCAGCGGTGACGGACCTGCAGGAGGCGCTCCTCGCCCAGGCCGAGGCGCACGTCGACACCTACTCACCGGGGTTCACGCATCTGCAGCACGCGCAGCCGGTGTCCTTCGGGCACGAGCTCGCCAAGCACGTGCACGCCCTCGGACGCGACGTCGAACGGCTCGCGGACTGGGACCGTCGGGCCGCCCGCTCGCCCCTGGGTGCGGGGGCGCTCGCAGGGTCGAGTCTGGGACTCGATCCGCAGGCGGTAGCCCTCGACCTCGGCTTCGAGGAGGCCCTCGGCAACTCGATCGACGCCACGAGCGACCGCGACTGGGTGGCGGAGTTCCTCTTCGCCGCCGCGATGATCGGCGTGCACCTCTCGCGGATGGGCGAGGAGGTCATCCTGATGTCCTCCCGTGAGTTCGGGTGGGCCCGCCTCGACGACGCGTGGTCGACAGGATCGTCGATCATGCCGCAGAAGAAGAATCCGGACGTGGCCGAGCTGGCGCGCGGCAAGTCCGGACGGCTCATCGGGAACCTCACGGGACTGCTCGCCACGCTGAAGGGCCTGCCCTTCGGCTACAACCGCGACCTGCAGGAGGACAAGGAGCCGGTGTTCGACACCGTCGAGCAGCTGCTGCTCGTGCTGCCGGCCATGACCGGGATGATCGCGACCCTGCGCTTCGACACCGCTCGGATGGCCGCGTCCGCGCCCGAGGGTTTCGCGCTGGCGACCGACATCGCCGAGTGGCTGGTGCGCAACGGAGTGCCCTTCCGCGAGGCCCATGAGATCGCCGGCGCGAGCGTGCGGGTGGCCGAGGATCGCGGCATCGAGCTCTGGGACCTCACGGATGACGACCTGGCCGCCCTGTCGTCGCACCTGTCGCCGGACGTTCGCGAGGTGCTGACCGTTCGCGGCTCACTGGACTCGCGGTCCGCCTTCGGCGGCACTGCGCCGGTCAGGGTCGCCGAGCAGCTCGCCGCGCTGCGCGGCCAGGTCGAGTCCCAGCGACGGACGTGG
The DNA here is from genome assembly GCA_963700255.1 of uncultured bacterium. GTDB lineage: Bacteria > Actinomycetota > Actinomycetes > S36-B12 > S36-B12 > UBA10649. Next base: position 115,655 of record CAVOWW010000021.1, read on the forward strand.
TCGTAGTCCGGGAGCGCTGCCCGTGAGCCGGGCCGGGGTCCTCGTCGCCCGTGCTGCCTTCGTCGGCTTCGTCGTCGTCATCGCCTGGGCCTCGCTCGTGCGCCCGGAGGAGATCCCCGTGGAGCCGGCGGTGTCGGACAAGGTGATGCACGCCGTCGGATACGCGCTCCTGGGTGCGCTCGCGGTGGCGAGTGGCCTGCGCTGGCCGGCCGCCGTCGCCCTTGTCGTCGGGATCGGCCTCGTCCTGGAGGTCGCGCAGCGGATGACGGGGTACCGGAGCTTCGAGTGGGCCGACCTGGCTGCCGATGCCGCAGGTGCGCTGCTCGGGGCCCTGCTCGTGACGGCCGCTGCCCGATGGCTCGCTGGACGGGAGCTCAGGCCGTCTTCGTGAGGGTCACGCGGTACGTGTAGACGACGGCCGATCCGAGGGCGCCGACGCGTACGCCGCGCATGAACCCGTGGCCGATGTAGCCCTTCCAGCGGCCGGACGTCGAGAACACGTCGAGGTTGGCGGTGAAGTCGGTGCGATCAGCTGCCTTGATGCCGGTGCCTGCCACGCGCATGGAGATGCGACTGCCGTCCGTCCACGAGACCGTGAGGAAGCCGCCGATCGGGCCTGTGCCGTCGGTGTACTCGACCACGGAGTCACGTCGCACGAGGACCTCCTCGCCCTTGACGAGTGACGCGCCCTGCAAGGTCGTGGTGCCGTACTGGAGGTCGCCGAACGTGCTGGTGTTGTTCGAGACGTTGGCGAGCTGCGCCTTGAACGTGATCGTCACCCGGGTATCAGCCGCCTGGGCGGGGGAGATCCCTGCGATGAGGGCCGATCCGAGGAGTGCGGCCAGTGCGAGGCGGACGATCCGGCTGGCCATGACGGCTCCTCTGGCTGGGCTCGCAGTCGAGCGTAGCCACGGCCGACGGCCGAGGCGCGCTACCGTCGTGCGGTGACCTGGGTCCTCATCGCCGCCCTCGCACTGGTGGCCCTCGTGCTGCTGCTGCGCGAGCCCTTCGGGCGCTGGCGCGTGCGGCGCAGGGACCGGGAGCAGGAGCGCAGGCGCGAGGAGCGTCGCCGCCGTCGCGAGGCCCAGGCGGAGCGTCGCAGCGAGCGGGCCATGAACCCTGCTCGTGCAGCGGCTCGCTCGGGTCCGCCGCGCTGGCAGCAGGTCGCGGATCGGCAGGGATCGAAGTGCTGGCTCTGCGGAACGCGCACCTACCCCGACGACAGGCGCCGGACAGGGCCGGGGAGCGAGCAGCTCGGCGCCACCTACCCCACCGTCGACTACGTCCTGCCGATCGAGCAGGGCGGCACGTACGAGCAGGGCAACGTCCGCCTCGCCCATCGCCACTGTCGCGACGTGCGACGGGCCAACACGAGCCGGACCTCATTCGGCTCCCCGCGCCGGACCTTTCCCCCCAGTCCCAGCTGACGCCGACCGCAGGCGCCGCGAACGACCGCCGCGGGGCGTCCCCTTGGGTACCGTGTCGCCGTGCGCATCGATCTCGACGTCGTCCCCACCGGCAAGACGACCGCGACGGTCGTCCTGACCCAGGAGCAGGTCGACGCCCTCCGGGGGGCGCCGGGACGCGGCCGGGTGATGCTCGCCATCACCTTTCGCGGAGCGGCCTTCCGGACCAGCGTCTCCGTCTACCGTGGTCAGTGGATGATGGTCGTGAACGAGGCCATGCGCGAAGGGGGCATGACGCCGCCGGGGACGTACACGGTCGACATCGAGGTGGACACTGCCGAGCGCACGGTCGACGTTCCGGAGGATCTCGCTCATGCCGTGCACGCTGCCGGGCTGACGGACGCCTGGGAGCGCCAGTCGTACACGAACCGCAAGGAGTTCGTCCGCGGCGTCGAGGAGGCGAAGAAGGCCGAGACGCGCGCCCGGCGGATCGAGAAGGTCATAGCCACGCTGGCTGGCTGATCGCGGCAGCCCGGTACTGCGCCCTCGTACCCTTGCGGGCATGCAGAGGTCATGGGTCGGCGGCCACGCCGTCGACGTGGCACCTCGCCTGCTCGGCGCCGTCGTCACGTCCGACGTGGACGGCCGTCCCGTCGCCATCCGGGTCACCGAGGTGGAGGCCTACGGCGGGCAGGGCGAGGATCCCGGATCGCATGCCTTCCGCCGGATGACCCCCCGCAACGCGACGATGTTCGGGCCCCCGGGCCGGGCGTACGTGTACTTCACCTACGGCATGCACTGGTGCCTGAACGTCGTCACGCGGGCCGAGGGGACTGCCGGTGCCGTGCTGATCCGTGCCGGCGAGGTCATCGAGGGGATCGACACCGCACGTCAGCGCCGTCCGGCCTGCACCACCGACCGCGACCTTGCCCGGGGGCCGGCCCGGCTCACGATGGCGTTGGGGGTCACCGGCGACCTCGACGGCTCGCGACCTGTTCGCTGCCGCCTCGCCCCTGCGGCTGGCACTGCCTGCATCGCGCGCGCGGGCGATCGAGGTGAGCCCCCGGACGGGAGTGGGCGGCGAGGGCGCCTCGACGCCGTGGCGGTTCCTCCTCCCCGGCGAGCGCACGGTCAGCCCCTACCGGAGAGCGGCCCGCTGACCTACGCTCGGCCGATGGACTCGGAGACCGGAAGCGAGCGGCACATCCTCGAGGCGCACCTCGACGACAACCGTGCCACCGTGGTGCGCAAGTGCACCGGACTGTCCTGGGCGGATGCCACCCGCCGCCTCGGCCCCACGCCGACCAGTGTCGCCGGGATCCTCAAGCACCTGATCGACGTCGAGCGGTGGTGGTTCCGACATCACCTCGCCGGCGAGGCGGGAGTGCCGTTCTCCTGGTCGGACGACGAGGAGGACCTCGAGTTCGAGATGAGCGACACGGACACCCTCGAGGACCTGATCGCCGAGTATGACCTCGCGTGCGGTGAGAGCCGCGCTGTCGCGACGGCCCACGGTCTCGACGACCAGATCGGCCTGCCGGTCCGGTGGCTCGGCGGCGCGCGGCCGTCCCTTCGGTGGGTGTACGTCCACATGATCGAGGAGACGGCCCGGCACAACGGGCACCTCGACATCTACCGGGAGCTCATCGACGGGCAGACCGACCGCGACGCATGATGCCCGTGCGGATAGGGGAGGATGACCCCGTGTCCACGATCATCGACGAACTGTCCTGGCGCGGCCTCATCGCGCAGAGCACCGACCTCGACGCGCTGCGGGCGGCCACCGCGGCCGGGCCGATCACGCTCTACTGCGGCTTCGACCCGACGGCCCCGAGCCTTCACCTGGGCAACCTGGTGCAGATCCTCACCGTGCGCCGGTTCCAGCAGCATGGGCACCGACCGCTCGCGCTCGTGGGTGGCGCGACCGGCCTGATCGGCGATCCCAAGGAGACGGGGGAGCGCACCCTGAACCCCCATGAGGTCGTCGAGGGCTGGGTGCAGCGGATCCGGGGGCAGCTCGACAGGTACTACGACTTCGAGGGGCCCAACGCCGCCGTGGCGGTCAACAACCTCGACTGGACCGAGGGCATCTCGGTGCTGGAGTTCCTGCGCGATGTCGGAAAGCACTTCAGCGTCAACAGGATGCTCGACCGCGAGGCGGTCGCCGCTCGCCTGGCCGCAGGGGGCATCTCGTACACCGAGTTCAGCTACCAGCTGCTGCAGTCCTACGACTTCGTCCAGCTCTACCGGCGCTTCGGCTGCACGCTGCAGACCGGCGGCTCGGACCAGTGGGGCAACATCGTTGCCGGAGTGGACCTCATCCGGCGCATGGATGGGGGAAGCGCGCACGCGCTGACGACGCCGCTCATGACGAAATCGGACGGCACCAAGTTCGGCAAGACCGAGTCCGGCACTGTGTGGCTGGACGCCGAGCTGACGAGCCCGTACGCCTTCTTCCAGTTCTGGCTCAACTCCGACGACCGCGACGTCGCCTCGCTGCTCCACACCTTCAGCTTCAAGGGACGCGAGGAGATCGATGCGCTCCTCGAGGCCGTGGCAGAGCGGCCCCAGGCGCGCGAGGCCCAGCGCGCCCTGGCGAGCGAGCTCACCGCGATGGTCCATGGCGAGGCCGAGCGCGACGCCGCCGAGGCGGCGGGGCGGGCGCTGTTCGGGCAGGGCGACCTGGCCGACCTGCCCGCGTCCACGCTGGGTGCCGCCCTGGCCGAGGCACCGAACGTCGAGATCCCCGCGGCCGAGATCGTCGAGGGACGGCTGCCGTCGTACGACGAGCTCTTCGCCCGCGCCGGTCTGGCGGCGAGCAAGTCCGCGGCACGACGCACGATCGACGAGGGCGGCGCGTACGCCAACAATGTGCGCGTCACCGATCCCGCGGCCCAGCCGACGGTGAGTGACCTACATCACGGGGAGTGGCTGGTGCTC
>CAVOWW010000021.1:122500-172843 GCA_963700255.1 uncultured bacterium
ATCAGGAGCCGATGAAGGACGTAGGAGGCTGCGAAAAGCCTCGGGGAGCTGCCAACCGAGCTGTGATCCGGGGATGTCCGAATGGGGAAACCCGGCTGGAGTAATGTCCAGTCACCCTTGCCTGAAAAAATAGGGCAAGCGGCGGGAACGTGGGGAAGTGAAACATCTCAGTACCCACAGGAAGAGAAAACAACAGTGATTCCGTAAGTAGTGGCGAGCGAACGCGGAAGAGGCCAAACCATAGCGGCGTGATAGACGTCAGTCGTTGCCGTTGTGGGGTTGTGGGATTGCTTAGCTGGTTCTGACGGGCCAGCAAAGAGTCAGAAATGCATGTCGTAGTCGAAGGCCATGCGAAAGGGCCGGCACAGAAGGTAATACCCCTGTAGACGAAACGTCATGCACTCTTTAGCAACATCCCAAGTAGCACGGGGCCCGAGAAATCCCGTGTGAATCTGGCGGGACCACCCGCTAAGCCTAAATACTCCCTGATGACCGATAGCGGACAAGTACCGTGAGGGAAAGGTGAAAAGTACCCCGGGAGGGGAGTGAAATAGTGCCTGAAACCGTGTGCCTACAAGCCGTTGGAGCCCCCAAGTCCTTAGGGACAGGGTGACAGCGTGCCTTTTGAAGAATGAGCCTGCGAGTTAGCGATACGTGGCGAGGTTAACCCGTGAGGGGTAGCCGTAGCGAAAGCGAGTCTGAATAGGGCTATTCAGTCGCGTGTCCTAGACCCGAAGCGGAGTGATCTACCCATGGCCAGGTTGAAGCGACGGTAAGACGTCGTGGAGGACCGAACCCACCTAGGTTGAAAACTGGGGGGATGAGTTGTGGGTAGGGGTGAAAGGCCAATCAAACTCCGTTATAGCTGGTTCTCCCCGAAATGCATTTAGGTGCAGCGTCACGTGTTTCTTGCCGGAGGTAGAGCACTGGATGGGCTAGGGGGCCAACAAGCTTACTGAACTCAACCAAACTCCGAATGCCGGTAAGTGAGAGCGTGGCAGTGAGACTGCGGGCGATAAGGTTCGTAGTCGAGAGGGAAACAACCCAGATCACCAACTAAGGTCCCAAAGCGTGTGCTAAGTGGGAAAGGATGTGGAGTCGCATAGACAACCAGGAGGTTGGCTTAGAAGCAGCCATCCTTGAAAGAGTGCGTAATAGCTCACTGGTCAAGTGATTCCGCGCCGACAATGTAACGGGGCTCAAGCACACCACCGAAGTTGTGACATTCATACATTGCCCGGCCGCAAGGTCCAGGCGTGTGGATGGGTAGGGGAGCGTCGTGTGGCCAGCGAAGCGGCGGGGTAACCCAGCCGTGGAGGCCACACGAGTGAGAATGCAGGCATGAGTAGCGAAAGACGGGTGAGAAACCCGTCCGCCGGATGACCAAGGGTTCCAGGGCCAGGCTAATCCGCCCTGGGTAAGTCGGGACCTAAGGCGAGGCCGACAGGCGTAGTCGATGGACAACGGGTTGATATTCCCGTACCCGCATTAGTTCGCCCATGACGAACCCGGTGATGCTAAGGGCAGGAAGGTGTGGATCTCTTCGGAGGGAAGCACTGGAGCGCCCGAACCGAACCAGTAGTAGTCAAGCAATGGGGTGACGCAGGAAGGTAGCGCAACCGCGGCGATGGTAGTTCCGCGGCTAAGGTTGTAGGGCGAGACGTAGGCAAATCCGCGTCTCATATAGCCTGAGAACTGATGGGGAGCCGATTGAGGCGAAGTGCGTGATCCTATGCTGCCAAGAAAATCCTCTAGCGAGAACTAAAGCGGCCCGTACCCCAAACCAACACAGGTGGTCAGGTAGAGAATACTAAGGCGATCGAGTGAACTATGGTTAAGGAACTCGGCAAAATGCCCCCGTAACTTCGGGAGAAGGGGGGCCACAGCTGGTGATAGGACTTGCTCCTTGAGCTGGAGGTGGCCGCAGAGACCAGGCGGAAGCGACTGTTTACTAAAAACACAGGTCCATGCAAAGTCGCAAGACGACGTATATGGACTGACGCCTGCCCGGTGCTGGAACGTTAAGGGGACCGGTTAGGCCTTCGGGCCGAAGCTGAGAACTTAAGCGCCAGTAAACGGCGGTGGTAACTATAACCATCCTAAGGTAGCGAAATTCCTTGTCGGGTAAGTTCCGACCTGCACGAATGGCGTAACGACTTCCGCGCTGTCTCAACCGTAGACTCGGCGAAATTGCACTACGAGTAAAGATGCTCGTTACGCGTGGCAGGACGGAAAGACCCCGGGACCTTTACTATAGCTTGGTATTGGTGTTCGATTCGATTTGTGTAGGATAGGTGGGAGACTTTGAAGCTCGGACGCCAGTTCGGGTGGAGTCACTGTTGAAATACCACTCTGATCGTATTGGATGTCTAACCTCGGACCGTGATCCGGTCTAGGGACAGTGCCTGGTGGGTAGTTTAACTGGGGCGGTTGCCTCCCAAAAAGTAACGGAGGCGCTCAAAGGTTCCCTCAGCCTGGTTGGCAATCAGGTGTCGAGTGTAAGTGCACAAGGGAGCTTGACTGTGAGACCGACGGGTCGAGCAGGGACGAAAGTCGGAACTAGTGATCCGGCACATGCTTGTGGAAGCGGTGTCGCTCAACGGATAAAAGGTACCCCGGGGATAACAGGCTGATCTTGCCCAAGAGTCCATATCGACGGCATGGTTTGGCACCTCGATGTCGGCTCGTCGCATCCTGGGGCTGGAGTAGGTCCCAAGGGTTGGGCTGTTCGCCCATTAAAGCGGTACGCGAGCTGGGTTTAGAACGTCGTGAGACAGTTCGGTCCCTATCCGCCACGCGCGCAAGAGTCTTGAGGAGACCTGTCCCTAGTACGAGAGGACCGGGATGGACGAACCTCTGGTGTGCCAGTTGTCCTGCCAAGGGCACGGCTGGTTAGCTACGTTCGGTAGGGATAACCGCTGAAAGCATCTAAGCGGGAAACCCGCTCCAAGATGAGGACTCTCACAGGGTTGACCTGGTAAGGCCCCCAGCTAGACGACTGGGTTGATAGGCCGGATGTGGAAGTGCGGCAACGCATGGAGCTGACCGGTACTAATAGGCCGAGGACTTGCCTCACATTAACAACTCGCGTCCACTGTGCGGTTCCCGAGATTCGGTCGGGAACCTAGAGCACTCATATCTTTGTGCTCGGTCTGATTGAAAACTCAATAGAGTTTCGGCGGCCATAGCGAGAGGGAAACGCCCGGCTCCATTCCGAACCCGGAAGCTAAGCCTCTCAGCGCCGATGGTACTGCGCGGGTGACTGCGTGGGAGAGTAGGACGCCGCCGGACATTTTTTCGACAAAGGCCACCTTCGGGTGGCCTTTGTCATTTCCCCAGCACCTGTCTGAGAGGATCGACCGTGACGTCAGAGCGCCCCGGCAAGGACAGCCGTTCCGGTTCGAGTTCGCGTAAGCCGACGAGCAGCTCCCGGCCCAGCTCATCGGGAGCCGGCAGGCCTCGAACCGGTAAGCCAGGGGAGAAGTCGCGCGGCCGGGCAAGCCCGGGGACAAGCCGCCTACGACAAGCCGGTCGGCCAAGCCCGGGGACAGCCGACGACAAGTCGCGGTCGGCAAGCCCGGGGACAAGCCCGCCTCGCACCTCGGCAAGCCACGGGACAAGCCCGACGACAGTCGCGCGGCCAAGCCCGGGGACAAGCCCGCTACGACAAGTCGCGGTCGGCCAAGCCCGGGGACAAGCCCGCCTACGACAAGTCGCGGTCGGCCAAGCCCGGGGACAAGCCCGGTTACGACAAGTCGCGCCCGGCCAAGCCCGGTGACCGGCCGTCCTCGGATCGACCGCGCAGTGACCGGCCGTCCTCGGATCGACCCCGATCGAGCAAGCCCGGCGAGAAGCCGCGGGGGAGTCGCCCCTCGGACGGGTCGCGTCCGGGCCGTCCGCCGGCGGGCCGGACCTCGTCAGGGGCAGCCCGCAGGCCAACGGCCAACCGTCCTCCCGGTCGCGACGACCGGCCGGATACCCGGCGGCCGCTGCGGTCGGACGTGGACCGCCCGCGCGACCCCCACCTGTCCGATGACATCACGCCGGACATGCTCGACAAGGGCCTGCTCTTCGAGCTCCGCACCCTGCCCGAAGGCCTGGCCGAGATCGTGGCCAGGCATCTGGTGGCCGCGGATCTGGCTCTCGTCGAGGGAGACGTGACCTTGGCGCGCGCCCACATCGCTGCGGCCAAGCGACGCGCGGGCCGCATCGCTCCCGTGCGGGAGGCGGCGGGCATTGCCGCCTACATGGACGGCGACTTCGCGGAGGCGATCGCCGAACTGCGCACGGTGCGCCGGATGACCGGTGCCGACGAGTACGTGCCGATGCTCGCTGACTGCGAGCGCGGCCTCGGCCGGCCGCAGCGGGCTCTCGAGCTCATCAAGGAGGTCGACCAGCGCAAGGTCGACGTTGCCACGCGGGTCGAGCTCACGCTCGTCGCGGCGGGGGCCCGCGCCGACCTGGGTCAGGTCGATGCCGCGCTCGTCGTGCTGCAGATCCCCGAGCTGACGAAGCTGCCGAAGGGCGGCCCGCGTGCACGCCTTCAGTACGCCTACGCCGACCTTCTCGAGCGTGCCGGCCGGCTGGAGGAGTCGCGCGAGTGGATGCGCAAGGCAGCGGTATCGGACGTGGATGGCGTGACCGACGCCGAGGAGCGTGTCGAGGAGGAGGCCGGGCTGGCCTTCTCCGAGGAGGAGCTCGAGCCCGACGTTGATCCCGGGGATTCGTTCACCGGCTGAGTTCCCATGCAACCTTCCGCTGTGGAAGCCTAGGCGCGTCAGGTCCGTTGTGGGCGCTGGCGGTGGCACTGGGGGTGCTCCATGCGCAGAATCGTGGCGATGCTGGCGACAGCGACGATGGTGCTCGGCGGGCAGGTGGGGCTCAGTCCGCAGGCTTCGGCAGCGACGTGGGTGTATCCCGCTGCGTCCTTCACCGTGGACGACGGATACGGCGCGACCCTCGCCATCGACGTCCGGAATCTGCGCGTGGCCGATGGCGGTGCGGCCGGAGGTTACGTCCGACTCGCCTGGGGCCGGTACTCCTGCACTCAGCAGTTCTCAGGACTGACCGCCACGTTCTTCGCCAGTGGAAGCGAGCCGTGCTCCGGAACCGTCACGTTCGCGATCGATGCGGGCTCGGGCGCCCTCACCGCGGAAGCGAACCTGTTGATCACGTCGCGGCTCTTCTCCGGAGCGGCAACCACGACCGCCCAGGGGACGAAGTGGGAGCTGACCTCCTGCACGGCCACCTCCGCCGGGTCGCCGACATCCGCAGTCATCTCATGGACGGACTCCGTCTCGGGTGCGACCGGGTACGAGATCACGGCCGTTCCCCCGCTGTCCCAGGCCGTGATTGCGGCCGGGAGCCCGGTGACGGTGAGCGGGCTGGAGGCGGGCACGGCTCACACCTTCACCGTCACGTCCACGTCGCAGGGAGCAGCCCCGCCTCCCTGCTCGACCAATGAGCTCTGGACGGCCCCTGCAGGCCCGGTCATCGAGGGGATGCCCGTCACCGTGCCGGTCGGCGGCCTGATGACGGTGAACTACTCCCTGCCTGATCCCACGGGCGTGCAGGGCATCGAGTACCAGATCGACGGTGGCCGCTGGCTGCGCCCAGGAGGCGTGCCGCCCGTGAACGGGGCCGGCGGCTCGTTCACCCTCGCCGGCCTCACGACCAAGGACCTCACCGTGACGCTGCGAACCGTGGGCGACGTCGCCGGAGGACCGCTCACGACCAGCGGGACGCCGGCCCAGGTGTCCTTCGCCAAGACGCCGACCGCCAAGCCGTCGTCGTCCGGAACGGCGACCGGTTCGCCGAACGCAGCACCTGTCCCTGCCCTACCGGCTGCGCCGGTCAGCAGCGTCGCCGGCACCAGCAACGGCGCAGGCAGCGGCGCGAACGGCGCGCTGGCCGCGTCCACGGGCGACGCCGGCATCGACGCCCCCTGCCTCGCCGCTGACGGAACGCTGTACCCGAACCAGTACTCAACGGTCGGCTCCCAGCTGACGATGGCCCCGAACACCCGCGGCCTGGGCAGGCCGACGTCATTCATCGTCGTGGGCGGGGCGCTGGCTCCGGGCATGCAGCTGGATCGCACGGCGGGCGTGCTGTTCGGGGTGACGACGGCTCCGGGCTCCTATGTCACGACGGTGAAGGCCGCCTTCGCGAACGGCTCGACGAAGACGGGTCAGTTCACCACGCGAGTGGACGCGGACCCGCAGACGCTGCAGTACGCCGCCCAGAACATCGGCGTCGTCGGCAGGGCCACCACCATCCCGCCGACGACGAACGCCCCCGAGGTCGGCACGGCGTACCGCCTGGTGTGCGGCGTGCTGCCCGCGGGATTGAGATTCAACCCGGGCACCGGTGTCATCACGGGTCGTCCCACGCAGCCGGTGGCCCTGCCGACGCCGCTGCGGGTTGCGGAGACCAGCCCGTCGGGCTCGGCGGCAGCGTCGTTCATCGTCGTCGTGGCCAGGGCCGGCGTCTCCTCCTTCAGCTACCCGGCGCATCCGCACGTGCGCAGCGGCAAGCGAGTCGCCATCCGGCCCACCATCACCGGGGCCAGGGACCTCGTCATCTTCCGCACGTCCAAGGGCAAGCTGCCGAAGGGCCTGCGCATCAACAAGAGGACCGGCACGATCACCGGTCGCCCAGCGCACGCGGGCCGGGTCCACTCAGTCACGATCGTCGCGGTCACGAGGGGTGGCGCACTGCTCAGCGCGCCACCGATGAGGATCAGGGTCCGGCGGTAGGTCAGGCGCCCGACTCTGCGCGCTTGTCGAGCCAGCGGACGATGCCGTTGACGTTCGCCCCCACGCCGGACAGCTCGTCGAACTTGAGCACCCGGGCCTCGTCGGCGTAGAAGACCGGATTCCGCTCGCGGTCCTTCTCGCGGACCATCGCGATCGCGTGGTCGAGGTTGGGCTCGACGGCATGCACGGCCGCGACGACCTCGACCCAGTAGCGGAGCTCCTCCTCGGAGCGCTCCAGGGTGTCGGCCACGTCGGTGACGGGCCCGAAGTGGCTGAACAGCAGTCGGTTCGCGCCCGCGTCCCTCATCCGCTGGAGGGACGACAGCGTGAGATCGAGGTCGAAGTCCGGCGGGGGAGTGGCGGGCCGAACGTCCGCGGTCTCCGGCGACGTACACGCCCGCAGCATCCCCCGTGTACAGGTCGCCGGTGGTCGAGTCGAGGAGCCCGACGTGGTGCGAGGCGTGGCCGGGATTGTGGAACGCATCGAGCCGCCGGCCGTCGCCGAGGTCGATCGTGCCGACCTCGCCAAGCACCACCAGGCGTTCCTGAGGGACCGGCAGGAGGTCGCCGAACAGGCGGTCCATCACGTCGCCGAACACTCGGTGCGCGCTGGCCATCAGCTTGCTGGGGTCGGCGAGGTGGCGTGCGCCCTTCTCATGCACCACGACCTCGGCGTTCGGGAAGGCGGCCGCGATGTCGCCGACGCCGCCCGCGTGATCGAGGTGGATGTGGGTGACGACGATGGTGGCGAGATCGGCCGCATCCACCCCCAGCTCGGCGAGGGCGCGGACGACGAGGTCAGCGGAGCGAGCCGTCCCTGTCTCGACGAGGCAGGGCCGGCTGCTCCTGATGAGGTAGCCCGACGTGATGCCCTCGTAGCCGCCCATGCGGGTGTCGACGTGGAAGACGTCGTTGCCCAGGTCCTCGATGATCTCCGCCACCGGGACAGTATGGCCGCCCGAGTGGACGTCGTCCCCAGCTTCGCCCGGGACCTGTCTGCCGTCCCCAGCCGTGCCCGGAAGGGCGCGGCGGGACGTCGCTGGCGCCACGATCGGCCCATGACCCCATCCGCCCAGATGCCCGCAGATCAGTCCTCGACGGCCGATGTCGTCCTCGTCGGCAGGCTGGGTTCACGCGTGGAGGTGCGCGAGCTGCCCAGCGGGGACACCGTCACCGTCTTCACGATCGTCGTGGACCGAGCTCGGACAGCCGGCCGGCCGGCCAGCACGGTGAAGGTGGACGCCATCGCCTGCCAGGCGTTCCGGGTGGGCGTGGTCAACCGGCTCGGCCGGCTCGAGCCGGGGCGGTGGGTGCGCGCCGAGGGCACCCTCCGCCGCCGCTTCTGGCGCTCCGGCACCGGGCTGGGCAGTGCCATGGAGGTCGAGGTGAGTCGGCTGCAGCCCTTGGCATGACCCGTGCGAGCATGACGTCGTGACTGAGGACGACGGATCCCCGGGCGGGATGACGCGGGCGGCCGAGGGCGACGACGGTCCGGGCGATCCCGAGGGCACCCCGTACGACTGGTACCGGCGCTCCGTCTCGCTCCTCGACGGGGGGAATCCCGACGCGGCGGCGGTGCTGCTGGCGCGGTTGCGCGAGGTCGATCCCACCTCAACCGCCGTGCTCGAGACCCACGCCCGTGCGCTCTTCGACAGCAGGCGCTACGAGGAGGCCGCGGCTGCCTTCACGGAGCTCGTCGAGCGCAGCCCGGCCGAGGACTACGCGCACTACGGCCTGGGCATGTGCCTGTGGCGCCTCCAGCGGTTCCCGCTCGCGCGGGACCACCTCGCCATGGCCACGGTGATGCGTCCCCAGCGTGCGGACTACGCCAAGGCCCTTGCGCAGGTGCGCTCCACCCTGAAGGCGCGGGCCGAGGCGGGCCTCCCGCTCGAAGGCCCGGTGTCCGCGTGAGCGGGCCGCCGCTGCTCGCGCGATTCGACGCCCTGCTGTTCGACCTGGACGGGGTGGTCTACGTCGGCCCGGCGCCGGTGCCGCACGCCGCGGAGGCCATCGCCGCGGCCCGGACCGCTGGCCTGGCGTGCGGATACGTCACGAACAACGCCTCGCGCTCGGCGGCAGCTGTGGCCGCGCACCTGATCGAGCTCGGCATCGATGCCACGGTCGACGACGTCATCACCTCCCCGCAGGCGGCCGTGTCGCTGCTCCCGGACCTCGTGCCGGACGGGTCCCGCGTCCTGGTGATCGGGGGAACGGGCATCGACGACGCCCTCGTCGACGGCGGCTACGTGCCGGTCCGCACCCTTGCCGACGGGCCGGCCGCCGTCATGCAGGGCTTCTCCCCGGACGTGTCGTGGCGTGATCTGGCGGAGGCGACCTTCGCGGTGCGTACGGGCCTGCCGTGGATCGCGACGAACCCCGATCTCACCTTCCCCGCCCCCGGTGGGATCGCCCCCGGCAACGGCGCGCTGGTGCGACTCGTGGCAGAGACCGTGGGGCGGGGCCCGGACGCCGTCGCCGGCAAGCCCGAGCCGCCGCTTCTCCGGGAGGCCATCCGCCGGACGCACGCGCAGCGACCGCTCATGGTGGGCGACCGGCTCGACACCGACATCGCCGCCGGGACGAGGGTCGGCATCCCCAGCCTGCTGGTCTTCACCGGTGTCACCACGGTGGCCGAGCTGCTGCAGGCGATCCCCGAGGAGCGTCCCGACTTCGTCGGCGCCGATCTGCGGGTCCTCCTAGACTCCTACCCCGACGTCGTCGCCAGCGCCGGTACGACGACCTGTCGGTCCTCGTCGGCGAAGGCGGACCACGGCGCGCTCGCCGTCTCCGTCGGCGGCGACCCTTGGGACGCCGTGCGTGCCGCCGCGGCTGCGGCCTGGATGGCGGCGGACGCCGGACAGCCGCTCCGGGTCGGCGATGCCCTGTCCGACCTGGCGCGCGCACTGGGCTGACGGCCGACCCGGCCGACGATGCGGGGGCCTCGTGGACGGGTACGGTTGGCACAGCGGCTGGGACGGCCCTGCCGCATGGCCAGACGAAGGAGTGTCGGCGTGCTGGACGACCTGCGCAACTACCTGCAGTTGGCTTCGGGGCTCTCCGAGGCGACGGCCAGCAAGGCGAAGGATGCCGTCACCGGCCTGCTCGCGCACGGGGTCTCACTGGGCTCGAAGGCGATGCCGGCGCCGGAGATGATGGGCCAGGTCCAGGAGCTGGCCGACGACCTCGTGGCGACCAGCCGCAACAACCGCGAGATGCTCGTCGGGATGATCCGTGCCGAGGTGGACCGCAACGTGGGCCGCATGGGCTTCGTCCGCGAGGATGAGCTGGCCGCGCTCCGCCGGCACGTGCAGCGGCTGGAGAAGCAGATCGCCGACGTCCAGGAGGACCTGTCGGCGGCTCGGAGCAGCGCCGACCCCAGCGCAGCAGCACCGACCTACCCCTCGCAGGCCTATCCCGCCCAGACCTACCCAGCGCAGGCCGAGGCGGCCCCCGCGAGGCCGACCCCGCCGGTCGAGACGGCCGAGCCGGCGGCTGCGGATGTCGAGGCGTCGGACGCCAAGGCCCCGGCCGCTGACGAGGCCCCGCCGAAGAAGAAGAAGAAGAAGATCATCGTCGACCCGGGAGCCTGAGCATGGACGAGTTCACCGATGAACCGGCGACCGGCGTGGCTGCCGAGGCCGTGAACGGGACCGTCGACCTCGAGGATCACGAGGTCCTCCTGCTGGAGGAGGTCGAGGACGAGCTCGTGCTGGCGGTGTGGGAGCCGACGGGCGAGCCCGGCGTGGATGCGGCCCTCGACCTGCTCGGGCAGCTCGATCCCGACGACGTGCACGGGCATGCGGCGGTGTTCGACGACATCCACCAGCGGTTGCGGGCCACGCTGACCGACCTCGACGCCCCCTCCTGATCGTCGATCGGGAGCGCTGACGGTGGCCCGTCGACGACTCGACGCGGAGCTCGTCCGGCGGCACCTCGCGCGGTCACGTGACCACGCCCGCGAGCTGATCGACGCGGGCAGCGTGCGGGTGCGGGGAACGGTGGCGACCAAGGCCGCCACCCAGGTGGAGGAGGCGGACCCCATCGTCGTCGCGGAGGGCGAGGCTGCCGACGGCTACGTGTCCCGTGGCGCCCACAAGCTGATCGGGGCGCTGGACGCCTTCCCTGACGTCGTCGTGGCGGGTCGTGACTGCCTCGACGCCGGCGCGTCCACCGGTGGTTTCACCCAGGTGCTCCTGGAGCGCGGGGCGGCCCGCGTGCTGGCCGTCGATGTCGGGTACGGGCAGCTGGCCTGGCCCGTGCGCACGGATCCGCGCGTGCACGTCATGGAACGGACCAACGTGCGATCACTGGCTCCCGGCGACGTGCCCTGGCCCCCGGCCCTGATCGTGGCCGACCTGTCGTTCATCCCGCTGGAGCTGGTCCTCCCCGCCCTGGCGGGAGTGGCCACGGACGATGCCGACCTGGTGCTCATGGTGAAGCCGCAGTTCGAGGTCGGCCGCGCGGCAGTGGGGGACGGTGTCGTGCGCGACCCCGCGCTCCGACGGTCGGCCGTGCAGGGGGTCGCCGATGCGGCATCCGCTCTCGGACTGCACGTCCTCGGCGTCGCGGCGAGCCCGCTGCCCGGACCGAGCGGTAACGTCGAGTACTTCCTCTGGCTGAGCCTCGCAGGCGGCAGGATGGGGGACGACGCCTCCCCGCTCGTCGGGGTGGAGGTGGAGCGGGCGATCGCCCGGGCCGTGACGGAGGGACCGCAATGACCGCTGAGGAAGCGACGCGACGCGTCCTGCTCGTGGTGAACCCCCGGAGCGACGAGGCCCGAGCCGTGCTCGCCACCGTGGTGCACCGGCTCGCGGAGGCCGATGTCGAGGTCGTCCTGGCCGAGGAGGACCGCGACCACCTGGCGGCCTATGGGGACACCGGTCTCGATCCCGGGATCACGGCCGTGGCGTCCGACGAGAACGCCGCTGACGGCACCGACGTCGTCGTCGTGCTGGGCGGCGACGGAACCGTGCTCCGGGCGGCCGAGCGGGCGCGAGCCAGCGGCGTGCCGCTCTTCGGCGTCAACCTCGGCCACGTGGGCTTCCTGGCCGAGGCCGAGCCCGAGGACCTGTCCGCCGTGGTCGATGCCATCGTGCGCCGTCGGTGGGCCACCGAGGACCGCATGACCCTGGATGTCCGGCTGCTCGAGTCCGGCGCCGTCGTGCACTCGACCTGGGCGCTGAACGAGATCTCCCTGGAGAAGCGCGCACGCGAGCGCATGGTCGACGTCATGGTCGAGGTCGACGGCCGGCCGCTCAGTCCGATGGGGCTGCGACGGCGTCGTCTGCGCGACGCCGACCGGCTCGACCGCATACGCCTTCTCCGCCGGCGGACCGGTCGTGTGGCCGGAGGTGTCGGCGATGCTCGTGGTCCCGTTGAGCGCGCACGCCCTGTTCGCGCGCCCGCTGGTGGTCTCGCCGACGAGCGTCGTCGCCTTCGACATCGGCGAGGACTCCGATGCCGTGCTGTCCGCCGACGGGCGCCGGATGCGTGACGTGGCGGGGGCCAGCCGGATCGAGGTGCGCCAGGATCCGCGGCCCGTGCGGTTCGCCCGGCTTGCGATGTCGCCGTTCACGGATCGGCTGGTCGCGAAGTTCGAGCTGCCGGTGGCGGGGTGGCGGGGCCGGCGCGACGACGTCAGGAGTGCGCCCGAGGGCGGCGACGCCCGGAGGGCGGATGATCCACGAGCTGCGGATCCGCGGCCTGGGGGTGATCGACGAGGCCGTCATCCCCTTCGCGCCGGGCCTGACCGTGCTGACCGGCGAGACGGGTGCGGGCAAGACCATGGTCCTCACGGGCCTGGGGCTGATCCGTGGGGACAAGGCGGACAGCGGACTGGTTCGCAAGGGCGCCGAGCACGCGGACGTCGACGCCGAGTGGCGGCTGCCGGCGGATCCCTCGGACGGGTGGGCGCGTGGGGTCCTGGATCGGCTCGAGGAGGCCGGTGGCTCGTGCGAGGCGGATGGCGACGGGCTCGTCCTGCTGCTCGGCCGTTCGGTCGGGGCGGGGGGAAGGAGCCGTGCGTTCGCGGGCGGACGCAGCGTCCCCGCATCGACCCTGGCCGAGCTCGGCGAGCACCTGATGGCCGTCCACGGCCAGTCGGACCAGCTGCTGATCCGTGATCCGCGGCGCCAGCGTGAGCTCCTCGACCTGTTCGCGGGCACGGAGGTGCTCGCGGTCCGTGCCGGCTTCGCGGCGGACTTCACGGCCTGGCGCGCGGCGGCACGTGAGCTGCGCGACCTCATCGAGCATCGCCAGGAGCGCGAACGGGAGGCTGCTCTCCTGCGGCATGGGATCGACGAGATCGCCGCGGTGGAGCCCGTTCCCGGGGAGGACGAGGCGCTCAAGGCGCAGGCCAGCGTGCTGGCTCATGCCACCGACCTGCTCGCCGATGTCGGAGCGGCGCACGCCGACCTCATGGGCGGTGACGACGCCGGCGAGGGCAGCGTCACCGACCTGCTGTCGCGGGCGCGCCACTCGCTCGAGCGTGCCGCGTGGCCTCGACGAGTCGCTGGCGCCCACGGTCGAGCATCTCGACCGGCTCGTCGAGTCGGTGTCCGTGGCGGCCGGGGAGCTCGCTGCCTACGCCCGCGAGGTCGATGCCGATCCTGCCCGCCAGGCGGTGGTCGAGGAGCGCAGGCAGGCCATCAGCGCTCTCAAGCGCCGCTACGGTCCCGAGCTCGACGACGTGCTCGAGTGGTGGGCGTCGGCACAGGAGTCCGTGTCCGCGGTGGATGGCGCCGACGCACGGGTCGGTGAGCTGGCGGCGGAGGTCGAGGCCCTGCACGCCCGAGTCGTCGTCGGCCGCGGCGACCCTCACGGCGCAGAGGCGGGCCGCGGCAGAGCAGGCTGGGCGGCGGCCGTCACGGCGGAGCTGCATGATCTCGCCATGCCCGACGCGGCGGTCTCCGTCGCGATCGACACGAAGGCGGACCCGGAGGAGTTCACCGCAGACGGAGCCGACACCGTCGACGATGCTGCTGACGCCGCATTCCGGGAGCGAGGCTCGTGCGCTGGGCAAGGGGGCGTCAGGCGGCGAGCTGTCGCGCATCATGCTCGCCATCGAGGTCGTGCTCGCGGGGGTCGACAGCGTCCCGTCGTTCGTCTTCGACGAGGTCGATGCGGGGATCGGTGGCCGGGTCGCCGTCGAGGTGGGCCGCCGGCTCGCCCGGCTGGCCCGCACCTCCCAGGTGATCGTGGTGACCCACCTGCCGCAGGTCGCCGCGTTCGCCGACCAGCACGTCGTTGTCACCAAGGACGGGTCCGGGCAGGTGACCGCGTCGAGCGTGGCCGTGGTCGACGGCCCGGAGCGGGTGCGCGAGCTGGTGCGCATGCTCTCCGGGCTGGAGGACTCGCAGTCGGGGGCGGAGCACGCCGCGGAGCTGCTCGCCCTCGCCGATGCGGACCGAAGCGGCGCCGACGTGCCGAGATCGGATGCCAGACGTAGGGTCCGGAAATGAGCGACACCGTCACGCTCGAGTACCTGGGGTCGGCAGCGCCCGACCGAGCCCGCGCGCCCTATGTCGTCGCTGCTGTCGTCGGCCTGCTGGCGGTGCTGGCCGCAGCCTTCCTGTGGTGGAGCGACTCGGTGCGCCAGGGCGCCACGGAGGAGCTGGCGGCAACCTTCGAGGAGGCGACGGCGCGTGCGGCGTCCGGTGAGCGGGCCGTCCTGGGGACCCTGGCCTACGCCTCGCCCCTGATCTGGTCGGCCGATGTCCCCGAGGACGTCCGTGACGGCCTGCGCGGGGTGGTCGAGGAGAGCGCAGCGGTGGTCGCTGCGGACCTGGTGCGCCTCCGGGAGCGTGCCGAGGAGACCGCGGTCCTGCCCTGGCAGGAGGCCCAGCTCGAGGCGCGGGCGGAGGTGGCGGATCTCATCGACGCCCAGTGGGTCAGGTTCGATGGCATTGCGCAGGACGCACGGGACATCGACCGGGTGCTCGCGGACGGCCCGCTCCCGGTCGGGGCCGCGGCCGAGGCACTGCGCGCCGCCGGCGCGGAGTGACTCCGCGCGTCCGGCGCAGGAGCAGCGGTGATCCGCTGATAGTCTGAACGTCCATGGAGAAAACGTCGACCAAGCACGTATTCGTGACCGGGGGCGTCGCCTCCTCTCTGGGCAAGGGACTGACCGCGTCGTCCCTGGGAAACCTGCTGAAGGCCCGCGGGCTGCGGGTGACCATGCAGAAGCTCGACCCCTACCTCAACGTCGATCCCGGGACGATGAACCCGTTCCAGCACGGTGAGGTCTTCGTCACCGATGACGGCGCCGAGACCGACCTCGACGTCGGCCACTACGAGCGCTTCCTCGACACCGACCTGCACGGGTCCGCGAACGTGACGACCGGTCAGGTGTACTCGACGGTCATCGCCAAGGAGCGGCGCGGCGAGTACCTCGGCGACACCGTCCAGGTCATCCCGCACATCACCAACGAGATCAAGGGGCGCATCCGCCGCATGGCCGGTCCCGACGTCGATGTCGTGATCACCGAGGTGGGCGGCACGGTTGGCGACATCGAGTCGCTGCCGTTCCTCGAGGCTGTGCGCCAGGTGCGGCACGAGGTCGGCCGTGACAACGTGTTCTTCCTGCACGTGTCGCTGCTGCCCTACATCGGCCCGTCCGGCGAGCTCAAGACCAAGCCGACGCAGCACTCGGTCGCATCCCTGCGCAGCATCGGCATCCAGCCCGACGCCATCGTGCTGCGCGCCGATCGCGAGGTGCCGTCGAGCATCAAGCGCAAGATCTCGCTGATGTGCGACGTCGACGCGGATGCCGTGGTGGCGGCCGTCGACGCCCCGAGCATCTACGACATCCCGAAGGTGCTGCACAAGGAGGGACTCGACGCCTACGTCGTGCGCCGTCTCGACCTCCCGTTCCGCGACGTCGACTGGACGGCGTGGGACGACCTGCTGCGGCGCGTGCACCATCCTGCGCATGAGGTCACCATCGGCCTGGTGGGCAAGTACATCGACCTCCCCGATGCGTACCTGTCCGTCACCGAGGCCATCCGCGCGGGCGCGTTCCACCATGACTCCCGCGTGAACATCCGCTGGGTGTCCAGCGACGACTGCGCCACCCCCGACGGTGCGGCGCGCAACCTCAGCGACCTCGACGGGATCGTCGTCCCCGGGGGCTTCGGGGTGCGCGGCATCGAAGGGAAGCTCGGTGCGCTGCAGTACGCGCGCGAGAACGGCCTGCCCGCCCTGGGACTGTGCCTGGGCCTGCAGTGCATGGTCATCGAGTACGCCCGGACGGTCGTCGGCCTCGAGGGCGCGAACTCCCTGGAGTTCGACGAGTCGACCCCGCACCCGGTCGTCGCCACGATGGCCGACCAGCGTGACGTCGTGTCCGGCGAGCGCGACATGGGCGGGACGATGCGCCTGGGCCTGTACCCCGCGAAGCTGGCTGAGGGCTCCCAGGTCGCGAAGGCCTACGGCGTCCCCTACGTCGACGAGCGGCACCGCCACCGCTACGAGGTCGCCAACGCCTACCGCGCGCAGCTCGAGGAGGCCGGGCTCCGGTTCTCCGGCACCTCCCCGGACGGGCGGCTGGTGGAGTTCGTCGAGCTCCCGGCCGACGTCCACCCGTACTACGTGGGTACCCAGGCGCACCCGGAGTTCCGGTCCCGTCCCACCCGGGCCCACCCCCTGTTCGCCGGCCTGATCGGCGCGGCGCTGGTGGCCTCGGAGCGGCAGCGCGAGGCGCTCGCCCAGGGATGACCGGACCCGAGGAGTGGGCCGGGCCGGTCGCGGACGACGGGGATCCCCGCCCATGCACTGATCGCGCCGTCCGGTTCGAGGGCAGGGTGTGGTCGGTCGTCAGCGACACCGTCGAGTTCGAGGGTGCCTCGGCCGTCCGCGACGTCATCCTCCATCCGGGGGCGGTGGCGGTCATCGCTCTCGACGACCACGACCGCGTCCTGCTCATCCGCCAGTACCGCCATCCCGTCGGGCGGTGGCTGTTCGAGCCGCCGGCAGGACTCCTGGACGAGCCCGACGAGGCCGCGTGGCTGACCGCAGGCCGGGAGCTGGCCGAGGAGTCCGGGTACGAGGCCACCCGCTGGGACGTCCTCCTGGACTTCTACACGTCCCCTGGCGGCACGTCCGAGGGCATCCGGGTCTTCCTGGCCCGAGGGCTGACGCCTCTCTCGGAGCGGCCGTCCGCGCACCGGCGAGGCGGAGGAGGCGCACCTGCCTCGGGCCTGGGTGGACCTCGACGAGGCGCGGGACCTGGTCCTCTCGGGGCACCTCGGCAGCCCCTCGGCCGTCACCGGGATCCTGGCCGCGTGGATCAGCCGGGCCGGCGGCTGGGCCTCCCTGCGGCCCGCCGATGCCCCGTGGCCGGCCCGCGACCTGCTGGTCGCCGCCGACCGCGTGCGCATGCCGCGCCGCACCGGAGCCTGACTCCTGCGCCATGCTCCCGCTCGGAATGCCTGATACCTCTCCGCGTCAGGGGCGTTCTCCTAGGCTTGGCGCAGATCACGCCCCGTCGGGGTGGACAGGACATGCGAGGCGAACGTGAAGGTCGGAATCCCCAAGGAGATCAAGAACCACGAGTACCGGGTGGCGATCACCCCCGCGGGCGTGATGGAGCTGGTGCGCAACGGCCATCAGGTCGTCATCGAGCAGGACGCGGGCCTGGGCTCCTCGATCCCCAATGACGACTACGTCAAGGCCGGCGCCACGATCCTCCCGACGGCCGACGACGTCTGGGGCTCCGCGGAGATGATCCTCAAGGTCAAGGAGCCGATCGCCGCGGAGTACCACCGCATGCGCGAGGGCCAGGTCCTGTTCACCTACCTGCACCTGGCAGCGGACAAGCCGCTCACGGAGGAGCTCGCCAAGCGCAAGGTCACCGCCATCGCGTACGAGACCGTCGAGCTGCCCGACCGCTCGCTGCCTCTGCTGGCGCCGATGTCCGAGGTGGCCGGCCGGCTCGCCCCGCAGGTGGGGGCCAACGCCCTCATGCGTGCCCAGGGCGGTCGCGGCGTGCTCATGGGCGGAGTGTCGGGCGTGTACGCGGCGAAGGTCGTCGTCATCGGCGCGGGCGTGGCGGGCCAGAACGCCGCAACGATCGCTCTCGGCATGCAGGCCGAGGTCCTGCTGCTCGACAACAACATCGCCCGGCTCCGTCAGATGGACGCCATCTACCAGGGCCACATGCAGACGATCGCCTCGAACACCTACGAGATCGAGCGCGCCGTGCTCGACGCCGACATGGTCATCGGAGCCGTCCTCGTGCCGGGGGCCAAGGCCCCCAAGCTCGTCACGAACGAGCTCGTGTCGCGGATGAAGCCGGGATCGGTCCTCGTCGACATCGCCATCGACCAGGGCGGCTGCTTCGAGGACTCGCGTCCGACCACGCATGCCGCGCCCACGTACAGCGTCCACGACTCGGTCTTCTACTGCGTCGCCAACATGCCCGGCGCCGTGCCGAACACCTCGACGTACGCGCTGACGAACGTCACGCTGCCCTACGCGGTCGCGCTCGCCAACAAGGGCTGGCGCCAGGCCCTGCGAGACGACCAGGCGCTCGCGCTCGGCCTGAACGTGCACGATGGCCAGGTCACCTACGGCGCTGTCGCCGAGGCGTTCGGCATGCCGCTCACCGAGCTCGACAGGGTGCTCGCCTGACCTCCCTCGCGGACGCGGTTGCGGGCTACCTCGATCACATCACGATCGAGCGAGGCCTCGCGGCCAACACGGTCGCGGCCTACCGCCGGGACCTCGACCGGTACGTGCACTGGTGCGACGGGCGCTCGATCACCGACATCGGCGACGTCACCGAGAATGCGGTCGCCGACTTCGCTGCATCCTTGCGCCAGCCGACGGTCGACGTGCCGGCGCTGAGCGCGTCGAGCGCTGCGCGCGTCGTGGTATCCGTGCGGACGTTCCACCGCTTCGCCGCGCGCGAGGGCCTCACATCCGCAGACCCCGCGCGGGACGTCAGACCGTCAGCCATCCCTCGTCGGCTGCCGAAGGCGCTCCCGTACGAGCAGGTGCAGGCCCTGATCGACAGCGCGGGTGACGTCGACACCCCGGAGGGGCTGCGGGATCGTGCCCTCGTGGAGTTCCTGTACGGCACCGGCACCCGCATCTCGGAGGCCGTGGGCCTCGACGTCGACGACGTCGATCTCGAGAGCCTCACCGTCGTGGTCACCGGCAAGGGGGACAAGCAGCGGATGCTGCCCCTCGGGGAGTTCGCCGCCGACGCCCTGGCCGCCTACCTGGTCCGGGGGCGTCCGGCCCTGTCGCCCAAGGGCAAGGGGAGCCCGCGCCTGTTCCTGAACTCCCTCGGCAGGCCGCTGTCGCGCCAGAGCGCCTACGCGGTGCTGCAGATGGCCGCACGTCGCGCGCAGATCGCGTCGGCGGTGAGCCCGCACACGCTGCGCCACAGCTTCGCCACCCATCTGCTCGAGCGCGGTGCTGACGTTCGCGTCGTGCAGGAGCTGCTCGGTCATGCCTCCGTCACGACCACGCAGATCTACACGATGGTCACCGTTGACACGCTCCGCGAGGTGTACGCCACGAGTCATCCGAGGGCCCGATGACGGGGCGTGGCCTCCTCGTCGCCCTGGTCGCGGCGGTGACCGTCATGGTCGGGGGCATCCCGGCACAGGGTGCACAGGCCGCCACGCCTGCGGAGCCCACGGAACGGCGGGTCATCGGCCGGTCGGTCGATGACCGGCCCATCGTGGCCCGGCATCTCGGCTCGCTCGACGCGCCCGTGCAGCTCGTCGTCATCGGGCAGCTGCACGGGAACGAGCCGGGGGGACGAAAGGTCGTGGATCGCCTCACCCGGTCGCGCATTCCCGAGGGCGTCGGGGTGTGGGTGCTCACCAGCGTCAACCCGGACGGGGCGCGAGCCGGATCTCGCGTGAACGCCCGGCTCGTCGACCTGAACCGCAACTTCCCCCACGACTGGCGCAAGCAGGGCCGGCGCACCGACCAGTGGTCCGGCCCGCGCGCGGCCAGCGAGCCCGAGACCCGGGCCGTGATGCGCTTCCTGCGTCGGGTGCGGCCGGCGGCCGTCCTCGGCTACCACCAGGCCTACGACGTGGTGGACATCAGCCATCCGCGCAGCCGGCCGGCCGGTCGCCAGCTGGCCAGGTGGATGGGGGAGCGGGCCCGGGTCGTGCGCTGCACCGGTCCCTGCCACGGGACCATGACCCAGTGGGTGGACGCGGAGCTGGAGGCCATCGCGCTGACGGTCGAGCTGGACCGCCGGGTGTCCACGGCAGAGGCCGCCCGGGCCGCCGCGGCGGTGCTCCGGCTCGGGCAGTGGCTCGGCAGGTAGGCTCAACCGACCGATCGGAGAAGGGATGAGCATGGAGCACGAGGGCCTGGACCCGGCCGCCTTCCCGGCGGACGAGGTGGTCGACGGGCTGTTCGCCGCTCCCGACCCCGAGCCGGCCCCGGAGCAGGTGGCCGACGAGGCGACGGCCGTCGCGCCCGCCGGTCCGGACATCCCCGAGCCCGCACCCCTGACCTCTCACGGACCGGCACGCATCATCGCCATGGTCAACCAGAAGGGCGGGGTCGGCAAGACGACCTCCACGGTCAGCCTCGGGGCCGCCCTCGCCGGCTACGGCCGCAAGGTGCTCCTGGTGGACTTCGATCCGCAGGGCGCCGTTGCCGTCTCGCTGGGCATCAACCCCAACGAGCTCGATCTGACGATCTACAACCTGCTCACCCAGGCGGACTGCCACGTCGGTGACGTCATCATGACGACGGACGTCGAGAACCTCGACCTCCTGCCCGCGAACATCGACCTGTCCGCGGCCGAGGTGCAGCTGGTCAGCGAGGTCGGGCGCGAGCACTCGCTGGCCCGGGCGCTGGCGCCGATCGTGCCCGAGTACGACATCGTCCTCATCGACTGCCAGCCGTCCCTCGGCCTGCTCACCGTCAACGCGCTGACTGCGAGCCAGGGCGTCATCATCCCGATGGAGACCGAGTACTTCGCCCTGCGCGGGGTGGCCCTGCTGAAGGACACGATCGACAAGGTCGCGAGCAGGCTCAACCCGAACCTGCAGATCATCGGCGTGCTGCCCACCATGTTCGACCCGCGCACGCTGCACAGCCGAGAGGTGCTCGCCACCGTCCAGCAGGCGTTCGGGGACACCGTGTTCCACACCGTCATCAACCGCACGGTGAAGTTCCCCGACGCCGCCGTGGCGGGCGAGCCGATCACGGCCTTCGCACCCGTCAGCGGGGGTGCGGATGCCTACCGCCAGCTGGCCCGTGAGGTCCTGTCGAGGTGACCACGCCCACCGAGGCGCTGACGGAGCAGCCCGCCGGTGACGTTCCCAGCGGCTTCTCCGTTCGCGTGGGCGATTTCGAGGGTCCGTTCGACCTGCTCCTGACGCTGATCTCGAAGCACAAGCTGGAGGTCACCGAGCTCGCCCTGCACACGGTGACCGACGAGTTCATCGCGTACATCCGCGGTCAGGGCCACGAATGGGACCTCGACGAGGCGAGCGCATTCCTCGTCGTCGCGGCCACCCTGCTCGATCTCAAGGCCGCGCGGCTCCTGCCGTCCGGTGAGGTCGAGGACGAGGAGGATCTCGCGCTGCTCGAGGCCCGCGACCTGCTGTTCGCGCGGCTCCTGCAGTACCGCGCGTACAAGGAGGTGTCGGCGCTCTTCACGGAGCGGATGGCCGGGGCCGCGAAGCGCTTCCCGCGGACTGTCGGACTCGAGCCGCAGTTCGCCGCGCTGCTCCCCGAGGTGCTCATCGGGATCGGACCCGAGCAGTTCGCCGCCATGGCCGCACGGGCGCTCGCGCCGAAGCCGGTGGCGGAGGTGTCGATCGCGCACATCCACATGCAGCGCGTCAGCGTGCGCGAGCAGGCGGCGATCATCGTCGACCGGCTGAGGCGCCACCAGACCACGACCTTCCGGGCGCTGATCGCCGACTGCGAGACCACCCTCCTCGTCATCGGGCGGTTCCTCGCGCTCCTCGAGCTCTACCGCGAGCAGGTGGTGACCTTCGAGCAGATCACCCCGCTGGGGGACCTGACCATCCGCTGGACGGGCACCGAGGAGACCGACATCGTCGTGACCGACGAGTTCGACGTCGAGCGCGAGGTCGACCGCAGCGAGTCGGGCGTCGACACCGACGGCGAGCAGCCGCAGGACGAAGGGACACAAGCCGATGAGTGAGCACACGGACATCGCCGACGAGGTCGTCGAGGAGCCTGAGCTGCAGACGGCCGAGGCCGAGGAGCGCGCGCTGGACGGGACGACGGACGATGAGGACGGCGCTGATGGCGTCGGTCTCGGAGCGCCGTCGATCTCCGCGGCCCTGGAGGCGCTCCTGCTGCTCGCTGACGAGCCGATGACGGTCATGGACTTGGCGGCCGCGGTCCGCGAGCCCGCAGACGTGGTCGAGGAGACCCTGCGCGGGCTGTCTGAGGAGTACACCGAGGACCAGCGCGGCTTCGACCTGCGCGAGGTCGCGGGCGGCTGGCGCTACTACACGCGCGCGGAGTGCGCTCCGCTCGTGGAGCGATTCGTGCTCGACGGGCAGCAGGCGCGCCTGACCCAGGCCTCGCTCGAGACGCTCGCCGTCATCGCGTATCGGCAGCCCATCACCCGCGGTCGCATCAGCGCCGTTCGCGGCGTCAATGTCGACGGCGTCATTCGCACCCTGCTGACTCGCGGGCTCATCGCGGAAGCGGGCCATGACGGCGAGTCGGGGGCGCACGTGTACGTCACGACCGGCCACTTCCTGGAGCGCATGGGCATCGCCTCCCTCGACGACCTTCCTCCGCTGGCCGAGCACCTGCCCGACCTGGCCGACCTCGAGGACGTGCTCGACTCAGTAGCGACAGGGGACTGACCACCATGGTGGATGACAAGGCCGAGACCCAGATCCGGCTCCAGAAGGTCCTCGCCAACGCGGGGATCGGGAGCCGGCGTGCGTGCGAGGTCCTGATCGAGGAGGGACGGGTCGAGGTCGACGGCAAGCGCGTGACCGAGCAGGGCATGCGCGTCGATCCCGCGACCGCCATCATCCGTGTCGACGGCGAACGGGTGCCGACGGCGGCCGGGCTCGCCGTCTTCGCGTTCAACAAGCCCCGTGGGGTCATCTCCACGATGTCGGACGACGAGGGCCGTCCGTGCGTCGGCGACTGGGTGGCAGGACGCAACGAGCGGCTGTTCCATGTGGGCAGGCTCGACGCCGACACGGAGGGGCTGCTCATCCTGACGAACGACGGCGAGCTCGCCAACCGCCTCGGGCATCCGTCGTACGAGGTCGACAAGACCTACGTGGCGACCGTGCGCGGACAGCTGCTGCCCCCGGACCTGCGTGCGCTCAAGGAGGGCGTCGAGCTCGAGGACGGCCTCGCCCGTGCCGACTCGGTCCGCATCGTGCAGAAGGCTCCCGACCGCACTCTGGTGGAGCTGGTGATCCACGAGGGACGCAAC
Source organism: uncultured bacterium (assembly GCA_963700255.1). Lineage (GTDB taxonomy): Bacteria > Actinomycetota > Actinomycetes > S36-B12 > S36-B12 > UBA10649. Next base: position 145,679 of record CAVOWW010000021.1, read on the forward strand.
CGCATCGTGAGGCGCATGCTCGCCGAGGTGGGCTACCCCGTGACCGACCTCGTGCGCACGCGCATCGGCCCGGTACACCTCGGCCAGCAGCGCCCAGGAGTCGTCCGCGCCATCACCGGCCCCGAGCTCCGCTCGCTCTACACGGCCGTGGGGCTGTAGCGCCTCCTCGGTACGCTTCCGTCCTGACAGGAGGGGTCTCATGACGCTGCGCGGAATCCGCGGTGCCACGTGTCTGGCCGCCAACGACGCTGCTGAGATGCGCGAGGCGGTCAGTGAGCTGCTGGGCGCGGTCATCGAGCGGAACGGGCTCAGCACCGACGACATCATCAGCATCATCCTGACGGGCACGCCGGACCTCACCTGCGCATTCCCGGCGGCCGGCGCGCGCGAGTTCGGGCTGGTCGACGTGCCGCTGCTCTGCGCGCAGGAGATGAACGTCGAGGGTGCCCTCGAGCGTGTCGTCCGCATCCTCGTCCATGCCGACATGACCGGCCCGCGATCGCAGATCCAGCACGTCTACCTGAGGGGCGCCGAGGTGCTCCGCCAGGACCTGGTGCAGTGAGCGCTGCACCGCAGTCCCACGAGGGGCTCCCGGGCGGAATCGACGGCTCGGTCCTGGTCATCGGGACCGGCCTCATCGGCACGTCCGTGGCGCTGGCGCTGCGCCGTGCCGGGGTCGACGTCCTGCTGTCCGACCTGGACCCGGGGCACCTGGCCATTGCCGTGGACGTGGGCGCCGGCCGCGCGCTGACCGACGGGGACGTGCCAGTCGTCATCGTCGTGGCGGTGCCGCCCCGCGGTGCGGCGACGGTCCTGGCTGCGGCCTCGGCTCGCTGGCCCGAGGCCACCCTGACCGACGTGACCTCCGTCAAGGAGCGGGTGATCCTCGAGGCCGTGGCGGCCGGTGCGGACCCGGTGCGTCTGGTCGGTGGACATCCGATGGCCGGCCGTGAGGTGTCCGGCGCCGCCGCTGCCCGGGCCGACCTCCTCGACGACCGGCTGTGGGTGATCACGCCGCTGGATGCCAGCGGCATCGACCACGTCCGGCGCGTGCATCGGCTGGTGGCCGCCTGCGGTGCGCTCCCCGTCGAGATGGGCCTGGCCGAGCACGATGCCGCCGTCGCCCTCGTCTCCCACACCCCGCAGGTGCTCTCCAGCATCCTCGCCGGGCAGCTGGTCGAGTCCGACCTCGACCACGTGCGCATCGCCGGGCAGGGCCTGCGCGACATGACCCGGATCGCGGCGTCCAACGTCCCGATGTGGTCGGACATCCTGACGGCGAACGCCGGCCCTGTTGCCGATGTCCTCGACGGGGTGGTCGAGGACCTGCAGCGCACCGTCGCTGCCCTGCGGCGCCTGGAGCAGAAGGACGAGGCCGAGCGCGGGGCCGAGGCAGTGGCCGGCGTGCTCCGGACGGGGGTCGAGGGCCAGTCCCGGATTCCCGGGAAGCATGGTGCCGCGCCGTCGGCCTACCGGGAGATCAGCGTCATCGTCGCCGACCGACCGGGCGAGCTGGCCCGGCTGTTCGTGGCTGTCGGGGATGCTGCCGTCAACCTCGAGGACATCAGGATCGAGCACGTGTTCGGCCGCCCGAGCGGGCTGGTGGCCCTGTTCGTGCGTCCCGAGGCGGGGGAGCGGCTCATCTCGGCGCTCGGAGCGAACGGCTTCGACGTCCGCGGCTAGGCCGGCCGGCGCCCCCACCCAATAGGCTCGGGCCCGTGAGGTCCCCTGTCATCGCGGTCGACGGCCCCGCCGGCTCCGGCAAGTCCAGCGTCTGCCGCGGTGCGGCCGAACGGCTCGGCATGCGCTACCTCGACACGGGTGCCATGTACCGGGCGATGACGTGGGCCGTGCTCGACGCGGGCATCGATGCGGACGACGCCGCCGCGGTGGCCGCGGCTGCTGCGGACGTGGTCATCGTGAGCGGCACCGACCCGACGGCCCCGACGATCCATGTCGGGCAGGCCGACGTCGCCGGCCCCATCCGCGGGGACGACGTCACCAGTGCCGTGAGCGCGGTGAGCGCCGTCCCGGCCGTTCGCGAACGACTTGTCGCGATCCAGCGCGACGAGGTGGCGGCAGCCACCGCTGCCGGCGCCGGCATCGTCGTCGAGGGCCGTGACATCACGACCGTGGTCCTTCCCGACGCCGACCTCAAGCTCTTCGTGACCGCCGACCCCGGCGTCCGCGCGGTACGTCGGGCTGCGCAGGACGCCGATCTCGGCAAGCCCGCCGTCGACGTTGACCGGACCGAGTCGGCCCTGCGCGAGCGGGACGCCAAGGACTCCAGCCGCGCCACCTCGCCCCTTTCGCAGGCGGAGGACGCCATCGTCGTCGACACCACCCATCTGACGCTCGACGAGGTCATCGACCAGGTCTGCGCGCTCGTCGACGCCCTCCCGGAGTAGGCCATGAGCACCCTCGTCGAACCGCCCTCCTGGAGCGGAGCCGCCCACGCCCGCAACATCGCGGGTGCGGCCCTGCGCATGACCTACCAGATCAGGCAGCACGGCGCCCATCACGTGGGGACCACCGGTCCTCTCCTCATGGTCTGCCGCTGCGAGGGGATCCTCGCGGGCGCGTTCCTCCATGCGACCGTCCCGAGACCCGTCCACGTCATCGCGAACGAGGCGATGAGCAAGGCCCTGCGTCAGGGGATGATGGCGAAGGCCGGCGTGATCCCCGTGACGGCCCCGACGGCGGTCGAGGCCCAGCATCGGGCGCTGGCGGCCCTCCGCGACGAGCGCGCCGTGGTCGTGACCGGGTCGGCGATGCCCGTGGGATACCTTGTAGCGATGACCGGCGTCCCCGTGATGCCGGTCGTGCTGCTCGGGGCTGAAGGCCGCGTCGCGACCGACCCCCCGCGGCCGCGCTCGCGAATCGATGCCTACTTCGCGCCCGCCGTGACGCTGGACGTCATCGGCGACCCGCTGCGGACGAGCACCCGGGCGTCGATCGAGGAGCAGGTGCGGCAGCTCGTCAGCGACGCAGAGAACGTGGCCGCGATGCGATCGGGGCAGGTGGAACCGTGACCGCGGTCCACCACGACCAGGAGACAGGCGCACAGCATGAGTGACGAGTGGGTCGCATTCGACGACGAGGGCGACGAGACCGAGGTCGTGTACGTCGACGAGTCCGCGCGTCCGGATGAGGGCGCCGCGGTCGACGAGGCCGAGGAGGCTGCGGCCATCGAGGCGGCGCTCGTCGCCGCCCGGCTCGAGTTCGGCGACATCGACGTCGAGCTGGGCGAGCTCATGCGCCCCGGCGGCGAGCACTCCGGTCTGCCCGTGCTGGCCGTCGTGGGTCGTCCCAATGTCGGCAAGTCGACCCTCGTCAACCGGATGATCGGCCGACGCGAGGCCGTCACCGAGGACGTGCCCGGCGTCACCCGCGACCGGGTCACGTACGAGGCGGAGTGGAACGGGGTCCGGTTCATCCTCATCGACACGGGCGGATGGGACCGCAAGGTCAAGGGGATGGCAGCGCAGATCGCCGCCCAGGCAGAGCGGGCCATCAACGACGCTGACGCCACCCTGTTCATCGTCGATGCCAAGGTCGGAGCCACGGCCACCGACGAGGCCGTCGTCCAGGTGCTGCGGAAGTCAGGCAAGCCGGTGATGCTCGTCGCGAACAAGGCCGACGACGCCAACACCGAGCTCGAGGCGCAGTCACTGTGGTCGCTCGGGCTCGGGGAGCCGCACTGCGTCTCCGCGCTGCACGGTCGCGGTGCCGGCGACCTCCTCGACGCGGCTGTCGCCATGCTGCCCGAGGAGGGCTCGGGCATGTCGCGAGACGCAGGCCCCCGCCGCGTCGCCCTGCTGGGCAAGCCCAACGTCGGCAAGTCGTCGCTGCTCAACGCGCTCGCCGGCGGTGAGCGGGTCGTCGTCGACAGCGTCGCCGGCACCACCGTCGACCCTGTCGACGAGCTGATCGAGCTCAAGGGCCGCTGGTGGTGGTTCGTCGACACCGCGGGCATCCGCAGGCGCTCCAAGGAGGCCAGCGGACACGAGTACTACGCCACGCTGCGGACGCAGGCCGCCCTCGATCGCGCAGAGGTGGCCGTCGTGCTCGTCGACGCGTCCGAGCAGATGAGCGAGCAGGACGTCCGCATCATCACGATGGTCATCGAGGCCGGTCGGGCGCTCGTCCTCGCCTACAACAAGTGGGACCTGACGGACGAGGAGCGCCGCAAGTACCTGGAGCGCGAGATCGAGCGCGACCTGGTGCAGGTGCCCTGGGCGCCGCGCGTGAACATCTCCGCGTCCACGAAGCGGCACATCGAGAAGCTGACGCCCGCCATCGAGGCGGCTCTGGACGGCTGGGAGACCCGGGTCTCGACGGGACGGCTCAACCAGTTCATCAAGGAGCTGACGGACGCGCATCCGCACCCGCTGCGAGGCGGCCGCCAGCCGCGCATCCTCTTCGCCGCCCAGGTGCAGGTGGGCCCCCCGACGTTCGCGCTGTTCACGACCGGGTTCCTCGAGGCCGGCTACCGCCGGTTCATCGAGCGACGCCTGCGCGAGGAGTTCGGCTTCGTCGGCACGCCGATCCGGCTCGTCATGCGCGTGCGCGAGAAGCGGTCCAAGCGGCGCTAGCCGTCAGGACGAGGTCGCGTCCGACGCCGGTGGAACCTGTGGCGCGACCGGGGGCGGCGTGTCGCACGTGCGCGAGGCCGGGCGCCCGGCGAACCGGTCGGCCAGCCACGCGACGGCGCTCGGCCCGGACGTCGTGGCAGCGGCCTGATGCGAGATGCCGCCCATCCACAGCACGCTGATCGACGACCCGGCCGCGCACCACTCCTCCTGGACCATTGCGTTCGGCCACGGCAGCACGACCGTGTCGGCCGTGCCCTGGGCGATGAAGACCGGCATGGCTGAGGGAAGGGGAGCGGGCGTCTGGTCGCGCGCGGCATCGGCCCATGGCTCCACGGTGAGCGGATCGACGGCGAAGAACTGCTGCCCGAGCTTCTCCCGCGCCAGACCCTCGAGAGCAGACTCCTTGATGCACTCGCCGGCCAGGCGGGCCGAACTGTCGCGCCCCTGTGACGTCAGGACCTCGTCGACGGGCAGCCCGGAATAGTAGGTCGGCCACGACTCGACGACGTCCGGCCCGATCACCCAGCCGACGACGTTGTCCCACTGCGCCCCCATGATCTCAGGGAGGTTGAGCGCAGGTGCGGCCGCTGCGACACCCAGCAGGTCCAGCTCGGGTGCGTACTCCTCGCCCAGATGGCCGGTCCACACGGACGAGTGCCCGCCCTGGCTGTGTCCCCACGTCGCGTACCGGGTGCCGGCCTCCGCCTGCGGGGTGTTCCGGGCCGCGCGCACCGCGTTGACGACGTCGCGCACCTCCGACTGCGCGATGAGGTACTGGTTGGGTCCAGGCGTCCCGAGCCCGACGTAGTCCGTCGAGACGACGACCCAGCCGAGCTGCATCATCTGGTCGAGCCAGTTGTCGGTGTCCTGCAGGGGGTTCGTGGACCGCGACGGCACGCAGGCATCGCCCATCCCCAGCGTGCCGTGCGCCCACGCCACCACGGGCCGGCCCTCGGGCGGGGCGGGGGAGTCGGGGATGAACAGCATGCCGCCGGACGCCGCCGGGGTGCCGTCGGGCCGCTCCGACACGTAGAGCATCCGCAGCGCGGTCGCCCCCGGGACGGTTACCCCCAGCGGCTCGGTGCGGATGACGGTGCCGGGTGGCCCCGGCAGCGGACTCGGCACGTCGTAGAAGGGCTGGAGGGCGGCCTGCTGCTCGCTGGTCTGGAGCCTGCTCGACACGGTCCCCGCCACGAGGGCCATCACGCCAGCGGTGAGGATGGCGAGGAGGACGATCCCCACCGTTCGCCAGGCCCGCATGCAGCCAACCTAACGTCGCACGCGGGTTCAAGGCGGCACCTACCGACCGTGTAGGGTTTCGTCTCGCCTCGGGTGACCGGGGCTTCGGGCTGTAGCGCAGCTTGGTAGCGCACTTGACTGGGGGTCAAGGGGTCGCAGGTTCAAATCCTGTCAGCCCGACTGCACGTCCCTCACAACCTCTCGCCAGGTTGTGGGGGATGTGCTCGTTTCGGGGGGTGAGTAGGACGGTTTCTAGGACAGTCCCGGTTTGGACGGCGCCCCCACCGGGCATACCGCCAGCATGACGACTAGCGAGATGGTGGCCGAGGCGCTGGAGCGGGTCCGGGAGTAGGACGCCACCGCGACCGAGGATGGCGCCGGGGCGCTCGTGGCGGCGATCCTGTCGGCCAGTTGACCCAATTCCGCCGCTCTCGCGCTGCCCATTCTGCTTCAATTCAGTTGAGGGCAGGGGTGTCATGGCCAGTGCGGGGCAGCACGGACACAGCAGCCGCGGTAGGTCGGTCGATGGTTGCTGTGGTGGGTCTTGCCTTCCGCCGTTCCTCGCGACGGCGTGGACGATTGGCGGCCTCATCCTGATGGTCATTCGTCAATTCAATGAGCCCGTGTGCGTCGATGTCTTCCGGACCGGCAACGCATCCTGTATCACGCTCGGCGGCACGTTAGCGGGTCAAGTAGCCAACTGGAGTGAGTGGGGGATCGTGGCTATCTGGCTGGCCGGTTGCGCAGTCCTGTGGTGGTGGGTGTTCGCACGCGCATCTAGGGACCGATAAGGGTTGGAGGGACTGACCCCGCTTTGGTTGCCTCGCGGGGTTGAGTGGTCAGGCCGCGAGTGCGGTCTGGTTGTAGATGGTCTCAAACTCGATCGGGGTGAGCTTGCCGAGGCCGCGTTGACGACGCCGGCGGTGGTAGGTCCGTTCAATCCAGGTCACGATCGCCAGGCGGAGTTCCTCACGAGTGACCCACTGCTTTCGGTTCAGGACGCTCTTCTGGAGCAGGGCGAAGAACGATTCCATGGCGGCGTTGTCCCCGGCTGACGCGACGCGGCCCATCGACCCGACGAGACCGTTGTTGCGGAGCATCATCGAGAACTTCTTGGAACGCAACTGACCGCCCCTGTCGCTATGAGCAATGGTCCCGGCGGGCCGCCCGCGCAGGATGATCGTCATCCGTGAGTCGATGGCGTAGCCGACGATCCGGTTCGATGCACAGTCCTTGATCGCGCAGAGGTAGACCTTGCCTTCCATCGTCCAGTGCTCCGTGATGTCGACCAGCCATTTGACGTTGATCGCATCCGCGGTGAAGTCCCGGTTCACGTGGTCGTCATGGACGGCTGGCCCGGACTTCTTGCCCGAACCGCGGCGCTTGAGGATGCTCGAGGAGATGCCCTGGAGGGCGCACAGGCGTTGCACGCGGTTCTCCCCGACCTGGAACCCCATCGCGTGGATCAGTTCATCGGCGATGAGCCGGTGGCCGAACTCCGGGTCGTCCTCGTGGACGGCCATGGCGGCGTTGATCAGGTGCGCGTCGTCCCAGTCCCGCTGGCAGACCGGGTTCCTGCGCCAGGCGTGATACGCCGTCGTGGAGAAGCCGAGCACCCGGCACGACACCGTGACCGGGATCCCCTCGCCGGCGAGATCGCCGACCAGGGGATACATCATTTTGGGTTCACGTCCCGTCCCAGATACACCGCCGCACGTCGCAGGACCTCGTTCTCCTGCTCCAGCAGCCGGATCCTCTTCTTCGCCTCACGCAGCTCGGTCGACTCCGCCTGGGTCACTCCCCGACGGCGGCCCGGGATGGGGTGGGCGAGGGTTGCGCCAGCATGGCCTGGATCGCGTTCTCGGTCTCCTCGTACGCGCCCTCCCCGTAGTGGACCAGTCGTACGGTGCCCCTGCGGTCGATCAGGTATCGCGCCGGCCAGAAGCGCTGTGACCACTCCCGCCAGGTGCGGAAGTCGTTGTCCAGGGCCACCGGGTACCGGATGCCCGCCTCGAGGAGCGCGTTGCGCACGTTGCTGACATCGCGCTCGTGGTCGAACTCCGGGGAGTGGATGCCGACGACCCGCAGGCCGCGATCCCCGTAAGTGGAGTGCCACTCGTTCAGGTACGGCTGGGTGCGCTGGCAGTTGATGCAGCCGAACGTCCAGAAGTCGAGGAGGACGACGGAGCCGCGCAGATCAGTCAGGCTCAGGGGCGCGTCCGTGTTCAGCCACTGCTGGATGCCGACGAGGTCGCGGGCCGGCCCGCAGTTGCCCAGCGTGGACGGGTCCGCCTCGCACTCGAGGAAGCTCGTCTCCGGACCGAGGACGTCCGGGGCGCCCTGGTCGGGAGCCGCCGCGGGCGCCGCCGGCACGTCTCCGGCGCCCGACATTCCGGTCACATCGGCGAGCGCGGCCTGTGCCGTCGCATTGTCCTCGACGGCCAACTGCACGGAGGCCACGTAGTCCGGCACCAGCACGGCCGCGCGATCCGCCAAGCCGACTGCGATCGCCACGCCCATGGCCACCAGCACGGCCCCTGACACCTGTCGCAGCACCGGCAGCCGACGGCGCAGCCCGCTGATCCGGGTGACCGCCTGCTGCCCCAGCACTGCCACCAGCAGCAGCGGGACGGCGATCCCCAGCGCGAATGCGGCAGCGAGGACGACGGCGTCGAGGGACGTGGTCCGGGTGGCAGCCACGACCGTGATCGCGGCCAGCACGGGTCCGGCGCAGGGGACGAACACCAGCCCGAGAATGGCCCCGAAGGCCACGGCCGAGGCGTCCCGTCGCGGCTGCAGGCGGCCTATGCGTGCGAACGGGCGCTCGAGCACCCGCCCGATAGGGGGCACGAGCAGGCCCAGTCCCACGACCACGAGGGCCAGGATCCCGAGCGTGCGCAGCAGGCCCGACGGCAGGTCGAGCTGGGCCACGAGCCACGCGGCCAGCAGCGTGACCGCCGTGAAGGTGCCCACCAGACCGGTCACCACCAGGTAGGGACGGCTGCGAGATGGTGCGGCAACCGTGGCGCTGCCGCCGGGGAGGGCGGACGCGGCCAGCACACCGGGCAGCACGGGGAGCACGCATGGCGACAGACCGGTCACGAGGCCCGCCACCAGGCCGACAAGGACGAGCACCAGCATCCCGCCACTATCTCCCAGCACAGGTCGCCCGCACGGCGCCGTTCCTTACGGCCCGATTACGCCCCGCCCCCCGGTGCCGACATCCGAGCCAATGGCGTCGACCGACGCCGAGGGGGTCCGGCCAGCGCTGCTCCTCGGCGGTTGTTGCCATGGCAAATCCTGCGTGATCGACCCCGAGTGCGGGATAGTGGTGCAGAAGGACAGGAAGCTGGAGGTGCCTGATGACCCGAGCGTTGTTCAAGTTCTGTGGTGGTCCCTGTGATGGCGAGCAGCGCATGATGGACCTCGCGGGGAACGGCGAGATCACGGTGAAGGCGATCGACTGGACGCGGCACGTCTACCGCTTCGATCGACCCAACTGGGGCCTCAGCTATGTCGGCAAGGCACCGGAGGAGAACTTCGAGCGGCGCGGGGAACTGCGGGAGCGTCGTGTCGGGCGGCCGGACCGTCGGGCGGTTCGAAGCGAGCGCCGCCTCGGGCACCGGGACCGTCGGGCGGCGTAGGGCGCACGCATCTCGGATGACCGTCGTGGCGGTCGTCTGAGTCCTTGATGTCCATGGGTGCTGACTCGGGGGACAGCCGTCCCTGCTCGCCAGGAGTCCGATTCCCGACACCCTTGCTCCTTCTGGATCCTGCACCCGCCTCGGTACCATGGCGCCGGACGAAAGTTGACGCAGGTGTCAAGTTTGGGGTGGAGTGCATGTCATCGTGGGACACCGAGGAGCGGCGCCTGCTGCGGGCGAGCGTCCGCCGATTCGCCGAGCGTGAGCTGACTCCCCACCTGGCCGACTGGGAGGACGCCGGGCTGGTGCCCCGGGACGTGCACCGGCGGGCCGCCGAGGCTGGCCTGCTGGGCATCGGCTTCCCGGAGGCGGACGGTGGGTGCGGGGGGACGGCGGTCGACGCGTTCATCGTGGCGGAGGAGATCATCCTCGCCGGCGGGTCCTCGGGCCTGGTGGCGGCGCTGTTCACGCACGGCATCGGCCTTCCGCATCTCGTGGATGCCGGAGATCCGGACCTGATCAACGACGTCGCGCGGCCAGTGCTGGCAGGCGAGGCGATCATCAGCCTGGCGGTCACCGAGCCCGACGGAGGCTCGGACGTGGCCGGGCTCCGGACGCGGGCGGAGCGCGAGGGCGACACCTACGTCGTCACCGGATCCAAGATGTTCATCACGTCGGCGACGCGTGCCGACTTCTTCACCACCGCCGTTCGCACGGGCGGGCCGGGGGCGGGCGGGATCTCGTTGCTCGTGATCGACCGGCACCTGCCGGGCGTCGAGGTGGGTGCGCCGTTGCGCAAGATGGGCTGGCTCTGCTCGGACACTGCGGAGATCCGATTCGACGGCGTGCGCGTCCCGACGAGCCGCCTGATCGGGCCTGAGGATTCGGGGTTCCTCGCGATCATGACGCAGTTCGCTGCCGAGCGGCTGAGCATCGCCGTGCAGGCGTACGCCACCGCGCAGCGCAGCCTCGACCTGACCATGGACTGGGTGCGCCGACGCGAGACCTTCGGCCGTCCTCTGGCGAGCCGCCAGGTGGTGCGGCATCGCATCGCCGAGATGGCCCGAGACGTGGATGCCGCCCGTACCTACACAAGGGCCGTGACCGACGACTGGCTCGCGGGCGAGGACGTCCTGGCCCGCGTCGCCATGGTCAAGAACACGGCCGTGGCCGCGTGCGATCGGGTCGTCGACTCTGCCGTTCAGCTCCACGGCGGGATGGGCTATATGCGCGAGAGCGAGGTCGAGCGCCACTACCGCGACAGTCGCATCCTGGGAATCGGCGGCGGCACCAACGAGATCATGAACGAGGTGATCGCCAAGCTCGTGCTGGCCTGATCCCTCCCTCCGGAGCGTCCCATGTTTGGCTCTCCACCAACGGGGTACCAAGGCATCGGTCCAGAACGACGTGGCCCCGACGCCGTCACCCTCGGCTTGTCGGGGTTTCGCTGTGCCGGGGGAGGGGATCGGCCAGTCGACGGGCGAGACCGCCCGGCTCGACACGTGGGAGAGTTGGAAGGATGCCTCCATCGCTGCCACTGGCCAGCGATCCGGCACGCCGGCCTGAAGAGGAGCTACCGTCATGGTTCTCGCTCGCATCGTGCTTCTTGTGCTGCTCGCCCTGCTGCTGGCCACGACGGGTGGCGGGAAGCTGGCGGGCTCGGCATCGTCGTATGCCATCCGCGACAGTCTCCACGTCCCGGCCAGTCGCTGGAAGGCGATCGGCGTGGCGGAGATCGGTCTCGTGGTCGTGCTCATCGCCGGCATCTGGCTGCCGGTTACCGGTATCGCGGCCGCGCTCGGCGTCGTCGTGCTGATGATCGGAGCGATCCTCACCCGCCGGGCCGCTGGAGGCCCCGAGCAGCGGTCGGGGATGCTGGTCGATGCGGCGGTGCTGGTCGCGGCGCTGGCCGCCGCGGTCCTGGGGCTCATGCTGCTGTGATGATCGACGTGCGGTGAGCTGGCTGACCGCCGCCGAGGCCCACGGGGTGTGCCGATGTCGTTCGCCACGCTCATGCCGACCGCATGCGAGGGCGCAGCGATCATGATCGATGACGGTCCGGCGCAGTCTCCGAATGTGAACCATCCCTCGACAATCGCACCGGGCGCGTCATCCAGGTCGGGAGTCGGCCGCCTCTGGCGTGCGCAGCCACACGTCCATGTCCTCGGCCGGAAGAGGCCAGGACCAGAGGTAGCCCTGGCCGAGGCGTACGCCGAGCCGGCTGAGCTCCTGGGCCTGCTCGGCCGTCTCCACGCCCTCGGCAATGACGCGAAGCCCCAGCGCGTCGGCGACGCCCACGATGGCCGCCACGATGGCGGGTGCCGACGGATCCGGCCCGCCCAGATCCTCGACGAACGAGCGGTCGATCTTCACGATCGAGACGGGGAGCGTCTTCAGGTAGGCGAGCGAGGAGTAGCCGGTGCCGAAGTCGTCGATGGCCAGGTGCACGCCGAGCGCCCGCAGTGCATGCATGACCTCAAGGTGGGGCCCGGCGTCGTCCATGAGCGCCGACTCGGTGATCTCCAGGCACGCCGCGTCCGGTGGGAAGCCCGGTCCTGGCGAGGGTGCTGGCCAGCGACGCGGGCAGTCCGCCGCTGCGCAGCTGTCGGGGGGAGACGTTGACCGAGATCCACAGGTCCTGGCATCCGGGCACCTGTCGGCGCCAGTGCTGTGCCTGCTCGAGTGACTCGGTGAGGACCCAGTCACCCAGGGCGACGATCAGGCCGGTCTCCTCTGCGATCGAGATGAAGTCGGCGGGGCTCAGCACGCCCCTGGAGGGATGGTGCCACCGGACCAGCGACTCCAGGCCGATGACGTCGCCCGTCTCGATCTCGACAATGGGCTGGTAGGTGAGACGCAGCTGCTCGTCGTCCAGTGCCGCACGGAGCCCGGACTCTGCAGCCAGGCGAAGGGTTGCCTGCTCGTGCATCTCCTCGTCGAACACGACGGCCTGATTGCGTCCGCCCGACTTGGCGCGGTACAGGGCGACGTCCGCGTCACGCAGAAGATCCTCCGCGGTGGTGTCCTCGGCCGAGATCGCGATGCCGATGCTGACCGACACGCTGACGTCCTGGCCGCCGTAGTGGAACGGCCGGCGCACGGCGTTCGATGCACGTCGTGCGAGGCCCTCGACCTCGTCATGGGGCATGTTCTCGCAGACGATGACGAACTCGTCCCCACCGAACCGGGAGAGCGTGTCTCCGGGTCGCACGACGCCGCCCAGCCGCCGGGCCACCTCGATCAGCAGCTGATCTCCGGCCGCATGGCCGAGGCTGTCGTTGACCACCTTGAAGAGGTCGACGTCGAGGAACAGCACGGCCACCCGGCCCGGCTGCCGGGTGCCTCGGGCCAGGGCCTGGGTGATCCGGTCGCCGAGCAGCAGGCGGTTGGGCAGCCCCGTGAGCGGGTCATGCAGTGCCTGATGCTCCTTCTCCCGCGACATCTCGGCGGCCTTCTGAACCGCCAGCAGCGGAACGAGAAGCAGGGGAAGCAGGGCCCAGGAACCGGAGTCGGCGACGGCGACGATCGCGATGAGCGGGGACAGGGCGAGGACGGCCACGACAGAGACCGTGTAGAACCAGAACTCCTCGCTGAAGGACTCCCACCAACAATACGACGAATGAAGCGGAAGGGTGGATCTCTGCCTCGGTCAACGCCGTGCCGGTCATGCCGGCCAGCTTAGTGTACATACGGAAGTAATTCTGGAAGGTAATCGTGGCCAGGGTCAGCGACTCACGCTGGACGCGCACGCCCTCTTTGGCCTCGATGGCCTGGTGCAGCCCTTCAGAAAAGCGCCGGCCATGCATCAGGCGGCCGGTGAACTCGTCTACGATGATCACCTCGCCTTCTTTGACGATGTAGTCACGGTCCAACTTGTACAGGACATTGGCGCGGAGGGCGTTGTCCAGGTAAGGATTCATCTCGTAGTGGTCAGCATCGTACAGGCTTTGCCCCGCGCCCAGGCCAATCAGCGACTCCACGCGGATGATGCCGTCATCGGTGAGCGTGACAAGGCGATCCTTCTCGTCCACCTTGTAGTCGCGCTCCGGGGTGAGGCGGCGGACGACCTGGGCAAAGGAACGATAGTAGTCCGAAGACTCCTGAGCCTGGCCTGAGATGATCAGCGGTGTACGGGCCTCGTCGATGAGGATGTTGTCCACTTCATCGACGATCGCGTACACCAGCTCGCGCTGGGCGCAGTCGTCGAGGTTTTGCACCATGTTGTCGCGCAGATAATCGAACCCGAACTCGTTGTTGGTGCCGTAAGTGATGTCGGCATAGTACGCCTCGCGCCGCGTGACGGGCCGCAGATTGCGGTACCGATCGTCGGCCGCGGGATACTCCGGGTCGAAAACGAACGAGCCGAGCTCGGGGTTGGCCGCGGCCGATTGGATCACGCCGACGCTGACGCCGAGCAGATGGTAGATCGGCCCCATCCACTGCACGCCCCATTTGGACAGGTAGTCGTTGGGCGTCACCAAATGGGCGCCGCGGCCGGTGAGCGCGTTCAGGTAGAGCGGCAGGGTCGCGACCAGCGTCTTGCCTTCGCCGGTTTTCATCTCGGCGATCTTGCCCTGATGCAGCACCATCCCGCCGATGAGCTGCACGTCGAAGTGGCGCATGCCGGTCGTGCGGACGGAGGCCTCGCGCACCGCAGCGAAGGCGCGCGGCAGGATCTCCTGCATCGCCTCGGCCTCAGCCTGGCGCAGCTCCTTCTCCAAACGCTGCACTTCCAACCGTAACTGATTCTGAGCGTTGACGTCGGGCTCCTGGAGCCATTCCTCACGGGCCAGAGCCAGATCATCGCGCAGCGTCCCCACGCGCTCGGCGATCGTCGCGTGGAAGGCATCGGTCTGCCCGCGCAGCTCGTCGTCGCTCATGCCCTCGAACTCGGCCGCGAGCGCGTTGATTTGATCTACGACCGGCTTCAAACGCTTGGCTTCGCGCTCACCGGGATCGCCAAAGGCTTTTCTTATCAGGTTTTTGAACATGGATGTTACTGTTCGTGATACGTGATGCGTGATACGTGATACATGTTGTGGACGCGTACCGTCGTCAATTGTGAGAAGATTATACCATATGCGGAGCAGGGCGGCATGTTATGGGGACTACGTTGGGATTTGCTTGTGCTCACTCATGGAACAACTCGCCCACCGATCGCCCCTCATGGATGCGCAGGATCACGTCCGCCAGCAGCGGGGCGATGGGAATGACGGCGAGTTTGTCGCCGGACAGCCGGCGTTTCTCAGCGGGGATCGCCACCGTATCAGTCACGACGACCTCAGACAGGACGCTTTCGTGGATGCGATCACACGCGGGGGCGGACAACACGGCGTGGGTGGCGCAAGCAACCACATTCAACGCGCCCTGCTCGCGGACGAAGTTGGCTGCGCGGACGAGCGTGCCGGCGGTGTCGATCTCGTCGTCCACGATGATCGCGTTGTGGCCCGCCACATCGCCGATCAGGTTAAGTACCTCGTGCGCACGCCGTCCAACGAGCGCCGCTTCTCCACGACCGCCAGCGGCACGTCAAGCGCTTCGGCAAAGTTGCGCGCGCGGCGCAGCGACCCGATGTCCGGTGCAACCACGACCGCATTCGGGACAGGGTGCGCCCGAAAGTGGGCGGTGAACAGCTCGAGCGCCGGCAACTCGTCGATGGCGATGGAAAAGAAACCCTGGAGCTGCTTGGCGTGCAGGTCGAGGGTGACGATCCGATCGGCGCCCGCTGTTTGGATCAGGTCGGCCACAAGGCGCGCCGTGATGGGGACGCGCGGTTGATCCTTTTTGTCGGTGCGGCCATAGCCGTAGAACGGCACCACAACGGTGATGCGGCCCGCCGAGTCGCGCTTCAACGTGTCGATGAAGATCAACAGCTCCATCAGGTTGTCGTTGACGGGCGCCGATGTCGGCTGGATCAAAAAAACGTCCTTGGCGCGGACGCTTTGGTGCAAGCGGACGAAGGTGTTGCTGTTCGGAAACTGCCTCACGTCGGCGCCGCCCAAGGCCACGCCGACACGGCTCGCCGTGGCCTCGGCCAGGGGACGATTGGCCGTGCCGGAGAAGATCATCAGGTCGCCGTACATTTTCACGATGCTGGCAGGCATTGGCGTCTCCACAGACATAGGCTCGACGGCACGATCATCAGCCGGCTTGAATCACCTTCCGGTCACCGTACAACTTCCGGTAGTACTCCTTGAATTCGCCCGACTTGATCTTGCGCCACCACCATTCGTTGGCGGCGTACCAGCGCACGGTCTCGCGGATCGCCGCCTCGTGCGTATGCCGCGGCTGCCAGCCCAACGCCATCAGTTTGTCCACGTTGAGGCAATAGCGGCGGTCGTGGCCGGGGCGATCCTCGACGTGCTGGATCAGGCTGTCCGGTTTGCCCAGTTCGTCGAGGAGGATTTTGACCATGGTCAAGTTCTCCATCTCGCCGCCGGTGCCGACGTTGTAGATCTCGCCGATCTGGCCCTTGTGCAACACCACGTCGATCCCTTCGCAGTGATCCAACACATGCTGATAATCGCGGCGCTGCTTGCCGTCACCGTACACCGGCAGCGACTGATCGTCGATGGCGTTGGTGACGAAGAGCGGGATGACTTTCTCTGGGTACTGGTACGGTCCGATGTTATTGGCCCCACGGGTTATGGTCACGGGCAGCCCGTAGGTCACATGATAGGCAACCGCCATCAGGTCGCCGCTGGTCTTGCTGGCCGCATAGGGGCTGCGCGGCGCCACCGCGTCGGTCTCGAGCGAGCGATGATCGCCGTGGATATGGCCGTAGACTTCGTCGGTGCTGATCTGGTGGTAGCGCTCCAACTTGAGCTGGCGCGCCGCCTCCAACAGGACGTAGGTGCCGTACACGTCCGTCTTGATGAACGCATCGGGGTCCATGATCGAGCGGTCCACGTGCGACTCAGCCGCGAAGTTGACGATCGTGTCGATGCGGTGTGCCTGGATCGCTTCGGTTACTGCGACCGCGTCGCAAATGTCCGCCTGCACGAAGGTGTAACGCGGATCGTCGTCGACGTCCAGAAGATTATCCAGGTTGCCCGCATAGGTCAGCTTGTCGTAGACCAGGATGCGGTAGTCCGGGTACTTGTCCAGCATGTAGCGCACGAAGTTCGACCCGATGAACCCCGCGCCTCCGGTGACCATGATGTTTTGCATTGGGGTGGATTCTCCCGGTGGAAGCGCAATTAGACCCGTGGCCCACGGTCACTGGATTTCGTTAGTCTGTCGGCAAGGATGCTGTTGTCTTGCCGCGCCGATAACGGAACTTGAGGCCGTGTTTTCGTTCGGCTCTTTCATGCCACGCCGAAAGGCGTGAAAGCTGCCCCGACGACGCCGTCATGACCACGAACTGAGTCACGGGACAATCCTCCGGCCCACCGCCTGGAAGGTACGCCGGTGACGTCCTGCGTCTGACTTCCGGACGAACCGGTGTCCGCAACTGTGAATGGCCACGGAGGCGCCTGTAACACGACGTGACGGATGGGCTAACAAAGCGAAGGCCCGCGCGGGCAACGCGGGCCAGATCGGAAACGACGATGAACAGTCAGAGCTTACCACAACCGCGCGTACGCATCGAGGTCGGCGCGGAACTCACCATCTATGGACTTCCTTGCGCTGCCGAGACGCGAACTGATTCGCGGGAACACTTTCCAGAATCCGGGATTCGCCCTCAAGGAACGCCTCGGACTCTGGACAGGCGCGACGAGTGCGACGATTGAGCTTTGGCGACGGACGGCCAAGGCCTGGTAGTGCCTCGCGGAACGAACGTTGGCCGTTGACGTCTGCCGTCGGCACGGCCTCCCCTACGCAGTCGTGGACCGCACCGCGTGCCCGCCATTGACGCCGACCCTGGCGCAGCGGCCACTCTACGCTTACCAGGACCGCGCGCTCACGGACTTCTGCGCCAGCCGACCGGCTTCCTCTCCGCGCCCACGGGAGCGGGGAAGACGAACATCCTCTTGTCGGCCATCGTCCGCTTAAACACGCCGACGTTGATCCTGACGCACACCAAGGGGCTGCTCGACCAAACGGCACAGCGTTGCCGTAACTGGCTCGGCGTCGAGCCTGGCCTCATAGGTGGAGGCAGATGGACGTCCGCCCAATCACGATCGGCGATGATCCAAACCCTCTATCGCCGCGGATGCGCCGACATCGCGAACACTTTCGGCTGCGTGCTGATTGACGAAGCTCACCAGTCCCGGCTCGAACGTGGGCGGCCGTCGTCAATCAGCCTGGCCGCGAGGTACAAGTTCGGCGTCACCGCTACCGCCTGGCGTAAAGACCGACTGGACGCCGTGATGTGGCGCACCATCGGCCCAATCACGGCGGGGATCAGCGCCGGCGACGTGGTCGCGGCCGGCAAGATCGTCGAGCCCACCATCACAACCGTTGAGACCCGCTTCTTCTTCGACCTCCAGGACGGCGTCGACTGGAGCCGTATGCTGACCTCCCTCGCCCGGGACTCCGATCGCAACCAGTTGATCGCCGCCGACGTGCGCGAACGGCTCACGCCCGGCACGAAGGCGCTTATCCTTACGGACCGCATTGACCACGTCAATCGCCTGGCGGACATCCTCGCACAACACGACCCGGTCGTGCTGACGGGCGACGTGTCGAATGGCGAGCGCGAGGCTGCGATGGTCGAGATTCGCCGGGGTGCGCCGCTCACGATCGCGACGGCGTCGTTGCTAGGCGAGGGCATCGATGTACCCGGCTGGGACCTGCTGTTCATGGCCTCGCCGATGGCTGGCGGGCCTCGGACGTGCAAGCGGTAGGCAGAGTATCCGGGCTGCGCCTGGCAAGATCCGCGACGGTAATCGATTTCGTCGACGCCGGGTCCCGCGTTGGTCGCTGCACGTCGGCAGCGCGAGCGGGCGCTTGGCGCCTTGCATGACACACGGAGATTGGGCAGCGAGCGGCTGCAGCGCCACGGCTGTCCATGGGCGGCGTTCCGCGTGGTGACGGTGGAACGCACCCGCACACATAACACTGTCACATCACGAAAGTAACTAAATGCCGAGCTTCCGATCTCACTTTCCGTCGAAATACCTGAAGGCCGATGACCTCAACGGCCGCCCCGCACTCGGGACCATCGCCCGGGTCGTGTCCGAACTGATCGGCGCCGACAAAAACCCCAAACCCGTCTGCTACTTCACCGAGACGTCGCTGAAACCGTTCGTCTTGAACCTCACAAACTCCGTCTCGATCGCCGCGATAGCCGGGACGGAGGACACCGACGAGTGGCCCGGGACGAAGGTGGTTTTGTTCCCCACGAGCACCTTCTTCCAGGGCAAGGACACGCCCTGCATTCGAGTGCGGGCGCCCAAACTGAAGCCGGCCGTCGTCGCACCGAAGGTGGTGGATCCGCCGGCGTTGACCGAACAGGAGTCTCCGGACGACGACGTGCCGTCCTTTGGGATCCAGGACTCGCCGTTCTAGTCGTGCAGACGTGGCTCCGGGTGACGGTCACCCGGAGCCACGCGTTCTCAGCGTGGGAGTGTTACTGATGACCGAGGTCCAGCGAGCGGCGGCCGAGGCGGTCCAGGCTGGGCTCTCGATTGTTCCGCCGCGCGAAGACGGGAGCAAGGCGCCAGATGGTGCCTGGAAGCAGTTCCAGGCCGAGCGACCCACGCCGGCCGTGCTGCGCGAGTGGTATGGGCCTCGGACCGGGCTCGGGGTGGTCTGTGGTGCGGTGAGCGGCAACCTGGAATGTCTGGACTTCGACGATCGCGAGGTCTACGAGCGGTTCCTCGAGTTGGCGCACCAAGCCGAGCTTGGTCACGTGCGTCCGCCGGATTGAAACCGGATACGTCGAGGAGTCACCCAGTGGCGGCGTCCACTACCTCTATCGTTGTGACACCATCGGCGGCAATATCAGGCTCGCCACGCGTCCAAAGCGGCCAGACGAACAGCGAACCCCGCAGGACAAGGTCAAGACGCTAATCGAGACGAGGGGTGAGGGCGGCTATGTCATCGTGGCCCCGTCGAACGGCACGGTGCATCCGTCGGGCGGCGCCTATCGGCTGAGGGCCGGTGGGTTCTCGACGATTCCGATGCTGACGCCAGAGGAGCGGCACGATCTACTGCAACTCGCGCGCGCCTTCCACGAGCCCTCGCCACCCACCGACGGCAGGCCAACGACCACGACACCCCAGTCGGCACCGGCTGTGCCGACAGCCGGCGGTCGCCCCGGCGACGAGTTCAACCGGCGAGCGACCTGGCACGAGGTGCTCGGACCGGCGGGATGGACGGTTCGTGTTCTCGCAGGGTGAGACGACCCACTGGCGCCGGCCGGGCAAGGACCGCGGCTCGAGTGCCACGACCAATTTCGGCGGCTCCGACTATCTGGTCGTGTTCAGCACGTCGACGCCCTTTGAGGCGAACCGCGCCTACTCCAAGTTCAGCGCCTTCGCGATCGTGAACCACGGCGGAGATTTTGTGGCGGCAGCGCGTCGGCTCGCGGTTCTGGGATACGGCATCCCAGTCTCAGCGCCAGTTGATTGCCCTGGCGATGGGCCAGCGGGCACAGCTGAGGAGGTCTCCGCGCCTGACGTACCGACCGTGACCCATGTCGTGATTCAGCCGGGGCGGCTCTCAGCAATCGTCGACCAGGTCGAAGCTGCGTTGCTCGCCACGACGCCGATCTATCAGCGTGGCGGCCTCCTCACCAGGGCGGTCAGGCTCGACTCGACCGTTGACGTCGACCCACATGTTCGCCGCGAGATGGGGTCCACGGTGCTGATTCCCGTCCGCGAACCGTGGCTCGGCGAACAGATGGGGTTGGCATTGCCGTGGTACCGCGCAAACCGTAACGGCGCGCTCCGGCCGACCGACGTCCCTGCACTCTATCCGCGGACCCTTCTGAGTCGCGCCGAATGGCGTTTCCCGGTCCTGCGCGCCGTCGTCACAGCTCCGACGCTCGGCCGCGACGGCACGATCATCGAGAGGCCGGGATTCGATGCAGCGAGCGGGGTGCTCGTGGATATTCCCCGAGGCGGGTTCCCACCGATGCATGCCTCGCCGACGCGGGACGATGCCGTGGCGGCCCTGGCGCGCCTCGCGGCGCCGCTCCGGGGATTCCCTTTTGTGGACGAGGCCGCGCGCGCCGTGGCGTTGGCCTCATTGCTCACGGCGCTGATTCGTAACAGCCTGCGTACGGCACCGCTGATCGGGTTTGACGCGCCGGCAGCAGGCACGGGGAAGTCGCTGCTCGCGGAGATGTCCGGGTTGTTGGCGACGGGATTCCGGCCACCGGCCCTGTCTCAGGGGAAGACGGCCGAAGAAGACGAGAAACGCCTCGCCACCATCGTGTTTGCCGGGGATCCAGTAATCCATCTCGACAATTGCGAGCGCGCGATCTCGGGCGACTTTCTGTGTTCGCTGCTCACGCAGGAGGTCGTCCAGGCGCGCATTCTCGGTCAATCTGAGCGGCGCGTCCTGCCTTCCACAGCGTTAGTGCTGGCCTCCGGAAACAACCTGACGTTTGCCGGTGATGTCTCCCGGCGGGCCGTGGTGTGCCGGCTCGACTGCCACGAGGAACGGCCAGACAGCCGAACGTTCGACTTCGACTGTCATGAAGAGGTGCTCGCGGGCCGTCCCGAACTGGTCGTCGCGGGCCTCACCATCCTGCTTGCCTATCACCTGGCGGGTCGCCCTGAGAGCCTGACGCCGATGGGCTCATTTACCGATTGGGCTTGGGTTCGAGGCGCATTGGTCTGGCTTGGCTGCGCCGACCCGGCCGACACCCGACAGGGCATTCTCGAGAACGATCCGAAGAAAGACGACTTGATCGCCGTCCTTGACCTCTGGGAGCGCGCTCTCGATGACGACGCCGTTGACGTGGCCGCGATCGCCGCGCGGGCAGAAGGCAGTCAGTCAGTCGCGCGCGCTACGAGACAAGCTGATCGAGGTGTCCTGTCGAGGCGATCGGTGGAACGCACGGTCGGTGGGTTGGTGGCTGCGGCGCCACAAGGATCGCGTCGTTGGTGGGCAGTACATCCACGCGGATCGTGACGGACGAAACGGGCAACTGTGGCGGCTTCGGACAACAGAGCGCGGGTTTCTAGGGGTTTTGCGGGTTGTGTGGCACGAGAGCCGCGGTCGGTCAGCGGAGACAGCGAGATGAGAAATGAGAAATGAATTCTCAGAAAAGAATGCCTTGGGGAAAACCCACAAAACCCAGAGAAACCCGCAGCGTTGGCCACTGTTTGGGATCACGAATGGAATGGAACGGGAGGCGTCTCGATTTCGGGGGTCAGGTGCGAGTTCCTCCGGCGGCGTGCCCGGCGTGCCTGGTGTGAGCCACTGAGGATGCTCAAGGTGACCACTTCCCCGCCGGCGCCCGCGCTCAGGAACTTTCTCGACGAGGTGGTCGTGCCCCTCCTCGTCGAGCGGTTCCTGCGCGAGCACCAGGGGATGGGCGCCACGAGCTCGACCGAATGCAGCCGATCGACGAACGGCATTGCGATGACGCGGGAGGGTGTCTCACAAAACGTACCTTTGCGAGACGAGACGCACCCCTCGCTCTTTTCGGTCATCGCTGGTTCGTCGCGGGTCTAGAATGGCTTCCATGATGCGCGCCGCGCATCTACGCGAGATACTCCAGCGACATGCAACGCGCCACGTCGATCGACGATCAGGTGGCGGGAGCGCGGCGTTATGCGGAGCAGCGTGGGTGGCAGGTGCCCGGCGATCAGGTCTACAAGGACGAGGCCGTATCGGGTGCCACACTGGAGGGCCGTGACGGGGTGCAGGCCCTCATGGCCGCAGCGAAAAAGCAGCCGAGGCCCTTCGACGTGCTGCTGGTCGACGATTCGTCGCGGGTTGCAAGGGATTTGGAGGATGCGCTCCATTTCATCAAGGAAGTCCGCTACTACGGCGTTCGCGTCATCTACATCTCGCAGCAGATCGACTCCGACCACGAACAATGCGAGACGATGGTTGCGGTGCATGGCATTGTTGATGGCCTATACCTGCGCGAGATGGCCAAGAAGATCAAGCGCGGCATTGCGGGGCAACTCGAGCGGGGGTACGCCACCGGCGGCAAGACCTTCGGGTATCAGTCGATCCCGGTGTACGACCCGTCGGGCCAACGTTGATAGCTACGGCCAGCGGGTCCGCATTGGATGTGAACTGGCAGTCGATGATGCGGAAGCCGAGGCGGTCCGTCGCATCTTCGGGTTGTATGCCGCTGGGACAGGCGTCGGAACGATCGCCGAGAACCTGAACCGTGCCCAGACGCCAGGCCCGCGCGGCAGAGCGTGGCGGTACAACAGCGTCGCCCACGTCCTGCGCAATGAGCGGTACCGTGGGTTGCGGGTCTGGGGACAGAAACGCTTCGAGCGACGACCGGGCAGTCGCAGCACCGTGCAGCGGCGCGTGCCGCGGGACGAATGGCACACGCGTGAGCGGCCAGAACTCCGTATCGTCTCTGACGAACTGTGGCGGCGGGTGCAGGGCCGACTTGAAGAGGCCGCGCGCACGGCGGTCCGGCAGGCGCACAGCAATTTGCTGCGCGGACGTCCCGGCCCCGTCCGTGCCCGACACCTGTTCTCGGGTCTCATGCGCTGCGCCGTCTGCGGGAAGGCGATGGGGGTCGTGTCGGGCGGGGCGGGCTCCCCCCGGTATGGATGCCCGTACTCGTGGCGCAACGGCCTCACCACCTGCACGAACCGACTCACGGTCCGCGCCAAGATTGCCGATGCGGCGTTGCTGTCGGGTATGCAGGAGGAACTGCAGCAGCCTGACACGGTGGCGTACGTGACCGAGGCGCTGTCCGCCAGGATTGCGGTCGGCCCTCGATGACGGGTCGCGCCGCCGACAGCGGCTTGAAGGCGAGCGCACCCGTGTCCAGAAGAAGCTCGACAACCTCATTGCGGCCCTCGAGAACGACGGACCTGCGCCAGCCGTCCTCCAGGCCATCCGGGCCCGAGAAGCGGAACTGGCGCAGCTCAGCGCGAACTGGAAGCCGTCCACGAGCCCCTTGGGGAGAAGCTGGCGGTGCTGCCGAGTTGGGTCGAGAGCCAGCTCGGCAACCTGGCCGGCCTCCTGAATGAGGCGCCCGACCGGGTCCGGCATCACCTCAGCCAAATCGGGGTGCGGCTTCACCGTGTCGCCGGTCCACGACAAGGGGCGGTCCTTCCTGCGGGCGGCGGGGAGCGCCAACCTGCTGGGAGGTCTCTTCAACCGGGAAGTGGACTTATCTGCATCCGACGCCTCTCACCCTCGATGAGGACCGTGAAATCGGTGGCCGCCACGCGTTCGATGCGTTCGCGAAGATGGCACATCGCCGGGCTGCTTCCGATGAGCGGCGCCGCGCCATCGCGGACACGGTTGTGCGCATGGAGCAACCTGGGCAGTGCGCCGCCCTTGCGGTCGAACTCCGCCGCCAGCTCCCAGACGCCGAGGCCGCGCCGGATGGCCCGCCAGTGCTCCTCCGACAGCACCTGGCCCAACACCAGGCCAATCTCGAGGACCCAGCCGAGCCCTTCGCCCCGCATCGGCACCGGTATTCGCACGACACCCGGCTCGACCTCGGGCTTGCAGCCCGGGCCGAGGTGGCCGCCGAGGTGCGCGCGAATCCGGACCCACTGAGCCCCCAACTGCCGCCGGAGGACTCCTTCGAGCGCTTCCGACAGCGGGCGGGCGCGGCCTTCTCCCCCAGACTGCCTCCACATTCCGCGAAGGACGTCGTCGACCAAACAGCGATGACTGCCGCGGGGCTGGCATGACAGGACTCTCGAAGGCGATGGCCGTGAGGATTCGAGGTGGCTCATGTCCTCTCCAGCCTTCCAAGTCCGGTGCCATCCGCTGCCGGCCTCATTCCCCTCGTGTTTGCCACAGCTGGGAGGCCAGCCTGGTCAGCGGCGGGTAGTTGATACCCGTGTTTTTCGGGCTCGAGACGACGTGGGTAGCCACTTCCCGCCGCCCGACGAAGGCCCGCGCGGTATCGAAGGTCCGAACTGCCCTTGATGCACCCGACCCGGCTGTGCATGACCACCCATGGGGTTTGCTCCTGGGTTGCGCCGCTCTGGAGCACGAGGTCGACCTGCCTCCCTGGCAGCAGGCGCGCAGGACTCTCCACCAGCATCCCGTCGGGAGAAGTGTTGAGCACGCGGAGGGGGGATCCGGTGCGGAGCCTGGCGGAAAGGTGAGCGTGTCCGGGGCCGAGCGGTGATCGGGCATGCCCCCGGCGCTCTCCCGCGGCCGTCAGGCTGCGGTCCATCGCCGATCCCGGGGATCGAAGCGCAGGAGCCGGGCTCGGCCGGTCGAACCGAGCAGGCGGACGGCATACTGCGGCCCGTCCGGCCCGCGCAGGTAGACCGTGCCGGAGGTGGCACCCCCAGCGGGCCCGAACGACAACATGCTGGACCCACCGAGCTTCAGCGGACTTCCGGTCAGCACCGAACCCGAGTCCGGGTCGGCAGCGCCAGGGACGATGCCGAACGCGGCCCTCGGGAACTGGTCGCCTATGCGTGCCCATGCTGACACCTGCCGGTCGATGCCCGCGGCCATGTCGGCCGAGCGGACGCCGTCGTAGTTGCCGTCGGCGAACATGGCGAACCGGAAGTCCTGCCCCGACGGCTGAAATACAAGGGCGACGTGGACGCCGCGTTTGAGCGACTCGGCGCGCGTTGCGTGCACGAGAGCGGCCATGTGCTTCGCGGCGGCCGCGGCGTGGAGGGAATCGCGCTGGCCCATCAGGGCGGGCACCGAGACGGCTCCCAGGATCACCGCCACCGCGGCGGCGACGAGGGCCTCACCCATCGAGGTGCCCGCCTCCCCGCGTCGGCTGCCGGGCCAGCACAGCGCGGCGGGGAGGCGGCGCGGGCGGATCACTGCTGGTCCGCCTTCGGGGCGGCAACCGTGAGCTGGCCCTTCATTTTCAGGAAGGCCTTTTCGCCGATGCCGCGGACATTCATCAACTCCTCGACTTTCTTGAACCCACCGTTCTTCTGCCGGTACTCGACGATGCGGGCTGCGGTTTTCGGGCCAACACCGGGCAGGCGCTCCAGCTGTTCGGCTGGCGCGGTGTTGATGTTGACGGCCGGTGCCGGGGAGGCCTTGGCTTGCGCGGCCTTGTCCTGGATGGGGGCGGCGCTGCCTGGAACCGCGAGGGCGAGCGCTGCGGCCGCGGCGACGAGGGCGGTGACGAACTGGTGACGCACGGGATCCTCCTCTCCTTCCACGCGGCGGGATGCCGCGTGGCGCCCGGGCGCTCCGGCGGCGCCCACGGTGGAGGTCGGGCACCGCAGCCGCCGTCGGCAGCGCCGGGCAATGCAGCGGCCATCGCAAGACCGCCGCCAGCGGACCGAACGCGAAAGGTGTCGGCCGAACTGCTTGGCGGATGCGCAGATGCGCCGGCGCCTCGCGTCGAGCGTAGCGCGCGAGGAGCGCGGCGGTGAAGCTGGTGTCGACTGGAGTTACCGGCCGGGCCGGAGAGACATGGAGTTACGAGCCAGCCTGTCGCGCCCAGGCCAGGGTGCGGGCCAGGCCGTCCGGGAACTCGACCGTCGTGCTGTATCCGAGCAGGGCGCGGGCGCGCCCAATGTCCGCCTGGGAATCGCGGATGTCGCCTCGGCGCCCAGGACCGTACGCCGCCACGACGTCAGCGCCCGTCAACGATCGGAGTGTGCCGAACAACGTGTTCAGCGACACCCGTCCCCCGGTGGCGACGTTGATCACCTGGCCCGCGACGCCCGGGGCGTGGCACGCCTTCAGGACGCCGTCCACCACGTTGGCCACATACGTGAAATCCCGCGTCTGCTCGCCGTCGCCGAAGATCGTCGGCGCCCGCCCATCGAGCAGCGATCGGATGAACAGTGAGATCACGCCCGAATAGGGTGACGAGGGGTCCTGGCGCGGTCCGAACACGTTGAAGTAGCGGGTGGTGACCGTCTCGAGCCCGTAAAGCGCGGTGAAGAGCTTGAGGTATTGTTCGCCGATGAGCTTCTGCAGGGCGTACGGCGTCAGCGGATCGAGCGGGGCGTCCTCGCGCGTCGGCAGCATGGCGACGTTGCCGTACACCGACGAAGACCCGGCGAAGACCAGTCTCTTGACGCCCGCGTCCCGCGCTGCCACGAGCAGGTTGAGCGTGGCGTTGACGTTGGCCTCATGGCAGAAGACCGGCTCCGTCACCGAACGCGGCACCGACGGGATGGCCGCCTGGTGCAGGACGTAGTCGACGCCCGCGGCCGCCGAGTTCGCCACCTCCGCCCGGGCGAGATCGCCCTCGATGAATTCAACGCAGCTGGCGACTGTCGCCAGGTTCTCCCGATGCCCGGTGACCAAATTGTCGACGACCCGCACGCGTGCTCCCCGGCGCACCAATTCTTCGACAAGATGCGAGCCGATGAACCCCGCGCCGCCCGTCACCAGGTAATGTGCCATCTGCCTCAGAAGACGACCCTTACGCAAAGCGCCTCGTAGATCCGCCGCAGCCAGCCGTAAGCCGAATCCTGTGTCCCCGCCTTCGCGCCTTGCGGCGCTTCGGCGAGGCGACGACCATTCCTCTGGTCCCGTCATTGCTGGCGGGATCAAGCGACCGACCCGGAGGCCTGGAGCGGGCCGCTCTCGTAACGCCTCCCTATTTGGTCTTGCTCCGTGCGGGGTTTTGCCTGCCACCCGCGTTGCCGCGGGCGCGGTGCGCTCTTACCGCACCTTTTCACCCTTAC